>JBHEQT010000003.1:0-182924 GCA_046530785.1 Arsenophonus sp. | reverse complement strand
TAGCAATACAAAAGTATGATTAAGATCAATAAAGTTACTGATTAAACGATATCATCAATTTTAAAGAAAATATGATTTTCAACAAAACAGATAAAAAATTTATCTAAATTTTAATTTTTTCTTTATGTTACCATGTTACTTTAATACAAAAGAATTTTTATAACGTTAAAACGAGATAAATTTAAAGTACGTAATTATATTACTTTCAATGAATATATATATCTGATAGATTCTATTTTTCTAAACAGAAAATATTTTTAATTAAAGTATAAATTGATGATAAAATAATAGATGATATAAAATGAATCCTCTCAAATGGATTAAGAGTTTTTTCTTAAGTTAAGCGACTTAAATATACGTTGTACTTTAAATATAATAAGAACATTTTTCAATGAGAAAAATTTCTAAAATCAGAAGTATCTTGCTCTTCCTATAAAATTATAGGAAACTCTATCTTAATTAACAATTATAATATCAGAAATTACAAATATTAATTAATTATCAAATCTATCTCATTCATTTTCTTCTAAACCGACTTAATATTTGTAATATAAAATAATAACTAAATATTTGAACTACCAAATTATAATTAATTTATATACGGAAATAAAATATAAAAAAAATAAATAAAAATTCATGATTTTACTTTCAATTCAGCTAAAATCATACCTTTAATATTCATAACAAATTTTGTTTTGTTATTCTGAATAATCAGATAACCAATAGTACTGAAAGCGATTCTAAGATAGGAAGAATTTTGTCTATGGAAACCATTTATATATCATTGAAATGGGCTTTACTTTTTTTATATTGGATAATGATCGCCACAGTTACTATACGCATTTTATTAAAACGACGTTCGGTTACTGCTACTTTAACCTGGCTATTAATTATTTATATAATTCCACTTGTTGGTATTATTTCTTATTTAGCTTTTGGTGAATTATATTTCAGTAAAAAACGAATAATAAAAGCAAAGAATATATGGCTTTCAGTTGAAGTTTGGGTTGAAAAACTTAAACAATCTAAACATATTTTTTGTAAAAGTAATAGCCAAGTAGCTGAACCTTTATTTAAATTATGCGAAAAAAGACAAGGAATTGGAGGTGTTAAAGGCAATAAAATTCAACTATTAACCAATTATCAAAATGTATTAAATAGAATTATACTCGATATTAATTCAGCTTATTGCAATATAGAAATGGTATTTTATATTTGGCAACCAGGAGGGTTGGTGGATGAAGTCACGAAAGCTTTAATTCATGCGTCAAAACGTGGTATAAAATGTCGCATTATGATTGATTCTGCTGGTAGTTGGTCTTTTTTTCACAGTAATCAACCGAAAAAAATGCGTGAAGCTGGAATAGAATTAATAGAATCACTAAAAGTAAATTTATTTCGCTTTTTTTTACGGAGAATGGATCTCCGACAACATCAAAAAATAATTATTATTGACAATCATACTTCCTATGTTGGAAGTATGAATATGGTTGATCCTCGTTTTTTTAACCAAAAAGCCGGAGTTGGGCAATGGATAGATATTGTTGTTCGGATGGAAGGACCTGTTTCAATAACACTTGGCATTGTTTACGCCTTTGATTGGGAAATGGAAACAGGTCAACGAATCCTTCCTCCCCATGATATCAACATTATTCCATTTGAACAAACTAGTGGTCATATAACTCAAGTCATTGGTTCAGGACCCGGGTTTCCGGAAGAGTTAATTCAACAATCTTTAATGACAGCTATTTTTTCTGCTCGTAAGCAGTTGATTCTTACGACTCCCTACTTTGTTCCTAGTGATGATTTAATCTATGCTATTTGTACTGCAGCAATGCGAGGCGTAGAAGTATTAATGATTATTCCTAATCAAAATAATTCTTTTTTAGTTCGCTGGGCAAGCCGAGCTTTTTATTCTGAGTTATTAAAAGCAGGTGTTAAGATCTATCAGTTCAATAATGGTCTTTTGCACACTAAAAGCCTTTCTATTGATGGTGAATTAAGTTTAATCGGTTCAGTTAATCTAGATATAAGAAGCCTTTGTCTTAATTTTGAAATTACTGTTGTTATTGATGATATTAATTTTGGTAGTGATTTAATATTAACTCAATATGATTATATTGCTCACTCTACTCCTTTGATTCAAAAGAATTGGAATAAACGACCATTATGGAACCGTATTATTGAACGTATTTGCTATTTTTTTAGCCCATTATTATAATTTTACATTTAAAATACAATAACAGTATTTTTTAGATTTAATATCATTAAATGATCTAATAAATTTTCATAAAAACAAATAATAATTTATATATACTTTAAATATAAAGATAAGGTATTTTTTTTAAAAATATAGCTCTTATATAATAAATTACTTAATTAATTTATTAATTAAATTCCACATACCCTTTAATTATATCTATAAGAGGAATAAAACTAAATTAATTTCTTAGAAAGAAGATATTGTGATTTTTTCAATTACTACATAGACGTAACATAATAATAGAATATTACTATATTAAACAATAATAGTTTTAAATTAAAAATTTTTAATTTATTAAAATAATAACTATTAGATAAATAAACTTAGTAATATAGTTATCAAATATATATAAATATAAGTTTAATAAATAATTTGTAAATATGAATAAATTATATTATAATTATTAGTTTTGAACTATTCAAAAAAAGAGATTTAGTCCATGTGATTGACAAGTTAAATTCAAATTAATATTAACAGTAGCTAAATAATATAAGAAATAAACATTAACATCAATTCATCCTAAAAATTTAACTAGAATTATTGTTAAATAAAAACAATAAAAAATAAAATATTTATTCATGATAAAATGATTAAGGTTCATTTATCTCTCTTAACTATAAACAAGATATTATTTTAAATAATTGTTCTAAAAAGTTATTTATTCTTCCTCACTTCAGATACTCAATCTCTAATCATAAAAGGACTGTAATAACTACAAATGAGTTATTCTCTCATACATATAGCGATATGGAAAATCAATAGGAATATAAAATAATGTTAAAAATTTAACCCCAAAACAAGTAAATATATAAAATAACTTCCAGAGTTAATTTTAAAATTAAATTAAATTTAAAATTTTTCTATAGATTATAAAATTATTTATATTAATAAATACATAAATTTTGTTTTTAACTAAAGACCAGAGTATAATTTATTTAGGTAAGTTCAAACAAAATACTAATAGAAATTAACTTTCTCACAATTAAGTACTAAAAATTATCTAAAATTAATTTTTTATAAAAAATAATCTGTAATAATCTATTATATTTATTAAATATTTATGTACATAATGAAAATTATATTTAATTTTATAAAATTAAATTCTAAAATCAATTAGATTATTAAAAATAAATTAGCATTTATTATAACAATATCACTTCATATTTAAATTATATTTTCTTAATTTAAGTTACTTAACTAAAAGTTAAATAACTTATTAAGAATAGGGTATCACTATAACTAAATATTATTTGAATTTAATAAAATTATTGTGACTTGCTAAAAAGCAAGAATTCACAAAATTTATCAAAATTAAGTTAATAAAATTTTCGTATTGATAACCTCTCAATTTTTGAATATTGTATTCTTTTAACAAAATTATTGATTAAAGAATCAAGAATAAAATTTTATAAAAATAAAATGATTAAAATTGTTTTGGGTATATTTTAATTCTATAAAATGAAAAAACTTAAGATATTTATTCTAAAAACTTACTTTTTACTATAATAATTACTAAACTTTTATTTACTTTATTTATTAAAGTAAATGCAATAACTAATCTTATTTTCAAGTACCTTTTAAATTTTTTAAATTAATCTAAAGATATAAATAATTTTTATTACTCGCTTAAAGAAAATAAATACCTATAAAACAAATTTTGTAAGCTAGTTTTTTGTTTGGAGCAGATATAAAAATATAATTGTTAAAGTATTGAATTTTTCGTCAAATTTTTAAGTATATTAATAGGATCACCTTGATGTTAATCTTAATTTTTAACAAAACTCTTAGTGAACTTAATTATTGTTAAAATAAGAATTATAACTTTAGAAATAGGTTATCATTATAGGTAGTTATCATATGTATAAATAGGATTCAATCTTATTGAAATGCTTTTTATAAGAAAATTAAATATATTGAATTTTTTCAATTTTAATATTATTTATTTTAAATAATAATTGTTTTTATATTAAAAAAAATCTAATTCCATTTTGGATAAATTTATAATCAAACAAGCGAACATCCTCTCTAAATATAGAGATTACTTTTAAGAAATAAAGAATTTAAATCAATAAAATATTTTTTAAATAAAACATTTAAATTTACTTACTTATTAGTTTTTCTATAATAAATTTTCTGAATTATCCAGTTAAAAATGCTATTAAACATAGAATATTAATCAATAAAAGTAAAAGTTATAGATAAAAGAATATATTTTTATGAAATTTCTTTATATTATTTGAAATGTATTAATTATAACGATTTTAGTAAAATTACTGCAATAGTAAATAAATGAACAGATTAAATATTGGTTCTTGATTATCTTTTATACCTTTTATATACCGATCAAAAAATAAATTCAACGATTTAATTATTTCAATAAAAAAATGAAAACCATTCTTTATTTTAATCAAATGATTCATATTTTAAAGTGAATTAATAATCTTTATAATGGAAAATTAATTCCGTCATTAATGATAAATTTCCCTGTTCTAGAATCGGAATTTTATTTCTGAAAACCTACAACTTAAATATTTAATATAGAATAAAATTCTAACAAAATGGCAAAAATATATTTTCATAATAAACTACTTAATTATATTTAATTTAAAATATTTAATTTCAATTTTATTGAAACTATTCAAATGATAATAAATAATAGAAATTTCTTATTTATTAACAATTATTTATTTATAAATAATTTTATTAATAAAATCGTTAATATATTTTGAAATATTACAATATAAAATCTAGAGTGTTTTTTTGAAGTTAAAGCAAGATATAAAATCCTGAATATTTTATCAAGGTATCTGCTTTTAATATAATCCATTTAAAATTAAAATATAATTATCGATTTATCTAATGCTTCTTTCATTAGATATAGCTAAAATCCATATAACTATCCTATTATGAATATATTAAAATTCTTTTTAAAATATTTTTAAATTTTATGAATAGTTGTAAACTTATTCGTAATTTCCCTAAATTGGATTTTAAATATAAATGATTAAAATAAAATCTCATATGGGAGATCGATAAGTATTTTTATGTATTTAGTCGTTGTAATATTTTGTTAAAAATTTTGAAGAATTCTCTCATAATAAAATTGGATATAAACTGGATAATATTTAATAGTATAATAAATCTTTTAAAATGATAATATACTTTCTCTTTGATTTTTTAGGAAACAAATAATCTAAAGAGAAACTTGCGAAATTTTAGCTTTTCAATTTCTTCATCTTGTTAGCATACTTCAAGATAATCATAATGAGAAGTTATATTCACTATATATCAATCATCTTAATAAAGTATTTTCGCTTTTAAAATTAAAATTTAATTTTATATCTTATAATTTTATTGTTTTAAACAATAATTTGATATTTCATGTCTAGTAATTGGAAATAAGTTGTGATTTTATCACATTTATTTAATATTTGGATATCACTTAATAATATTCTTTTCCATAATTATTCATTTTGTTACTGATTTTGATAAAACTAACCTTATAAAGATGTTATTTTATCTTAGTCTGAAAATTTATTCATTTTCTGTATCTTTAACTTTAAGTTTCAGTAATATAATTAATTATTGTTAATATTTTTATTAACTGAAGGATAGGATCTTTATCATCATAATATTAACGAGAGATATATTTTATAGAAAAAATATTTGTTAAGTGATTAAATTTTTTTTAATATGAATAAGTATTCCAAAAAAGGATGTCTCCAATTTTACTTCAGATTAAGAAAAATTATATTAATGTTAAACTTAATTCTCTCAATTTAGTAATTGAATGGGTTTTATAATTAACGATATGTGTGTATCATAAAAATGTCTTTCTAAAATTAAGCTATTTATTATATAAAATCTTCAGTTAAAGAATTCATATATCTTTTTTGAGATTTCAATTTATTTCTTAAAAGAAGAATATAATAAGAAACATTTTTTATCATATTAGATATTAAGAAACTGATATAATCAGTAAATCCTTTTTGGTAAGTCAATTAATATACCATTTTATTAATTTACAATTAAAGTATCTTTCTGGTATTTCATTTTTTAAAGTTGTTTTACACTTAAATAAGTAATCATATTAAAATATGAGCAAATTTGGTGGGATGTAGTTTAAAATATAAATATGACCAATTTATTTTATTTCATGATTTGTTAGAAACTTCTATAATAGAAGTTAGCTTTATTTTGAAAAATTTCTGATTAAAGATATTATTAAGTAGATTTTATGATATTAAAAATTTCTTTTGAATGGTTACAATATTTCAAATCCTAAAAAATTAATCAAGGTTGGATCTATTATATTTTTTTATTTAAACACAATAACTAATAAAAATTTTAGTCGTATATCGAAACAAGTATTAGATAAAAACCTATATGGTGTATTAAAGAATTATTTAATCTTATTAGAATAGAAATATAAGATATTTATATTCACCAGAATATCATTTCAATATTCATATTATTTCCTTATTATATAAGACGTAGATACAAGAAATAATTTTTAATTAATTAATATAAATTAACTAATATATAAAACTTATTGATGTAAATTTTTATTATAAATACCTAAAATTTTTACTATATTTGATAAATTTTGATATTACTATGTATATATCATACAGCTATTTTTAGTTTTAAAAAAAATATCTAATGAACAATTTAATTTTCTGTTAAAAAAATAATCAGTAGCTAGTTATCTAAATGAATTAAAGAATACGGGTACCAGTAAAGAGATGCATAATACGATAAGATTCTAAATATTCTCTTGACTGATATTTTTTATATGTTTATATTTTTAATAGAAAAGTAAAATTAAAGTATGATTTTTTATTCATCCTAATCTTTAGGAAATACAATTAATAAATATTAAATACTATTTTTTATAATGCTAATAATATCTAGCTATATAAAAGAAATTCAGTCAATATAATTTTTATTAATCTTATCATTAAGTATGGTAAAATACTAATGATCTAATGTTAATAATCTTAGAAGAGGTGATAAATAATACTGCCAGTATAATTGGAAATTTAATTGCTTAGATAACACTTAAAGTATGTTAATTTCTTTAAATACCGATGTGAATTAAACTTTATTTTTTCTTTAAATCATGAATTAAAAGGAAAATTATTCTATATTTTATAATCTTAATAACTTGTAGAAAAATCTATTCCTGATATTAGGAATAGATTTTAGAAAATTCACTTAATAAATATTTCATTTGAACTATCTATTTTAGAATTATCCAAAACAATTTCTAATAGAAATGCTTTTTCATAAGTAATTCTAATTAAAAAAAATTAAAAATAATAAAGGAAATTAAATTATTTAAATAAAAAACTAAAAACATTCATTTATATTAGTGAATTTAGTTTCATTAATTGTATTTAATATACTTATATTAAGATAATCAATAATTTTACAAAACTAAATTAACTTCCTTTTTTGAAAATACTTATCAAAAGAGCAAAATAGATTTTATCTATTTTATTAAATATATCTATATTAATTAACAACTTATATTTTAAATAAATAAATATAAATAATTATTTATTCTAGATCTAAAATTATAACTATATAAAAATTAAAAAGTAAAGTTAATTTATCTCCATTATATTTTAAAGATATAAAATATGATTTAATTATTATTAGGTTGGTTTCCTTTTAAAAATTAATTACAAATACTTCATTTGTTTACAAAATTTTTTAAAAAATTATTTTATTTTATTTTATTATAACATTCATTACTGTCATCATTTACTTTAGTAATATTTATAATAATAATTTATATGTTTCAATGCTATTTTTAAAAAAAGAATATCCTTTTTATACTAATAAAGTGATTCATAAAAATATTAATTACTAAATTTCATCATAAAACTACAATACCTATTAGAAATAATTTAACAAAAAAAATAATAATCAAATTTTTGATATATTAAGTTAACATTTAATTAATGTTAGAAACAATAAAATTAATAAAAAAAAATAAAAGATCGTCTCTATAACTTTCATGAAATTCAAATATAAAAGTAAGATTATTATTTTTTATAAATTTTAAGTATTCTTTAATATTTAATATAAGGATATATAATCTCTTAATAAGAGATCCTTTATTAAATTACATAAAAGATTATATTTAAAAATAAATTTAACTTTATTTTATAATTTTACTATTGCAGAAAATAAAATAGCATTTTATTATTAGTAGGTATCAGGCATAATTAATTTTAATTCGAGATTAAAAAAATGAGCGATTCATTAAAATATTTTAAATTATTAAATAATATTCGTACTTTACGTGCAATAGCAAGAGAAATGCCGTTAGAATCATTAAAAGAAATTCATGATAAATTCAATACAGTTGTAGATGAACGTCGAGAAGATGAAAATCAAGCAAGAGCAGAGCTAGAAGTGCACAGTCAAAAAGTTGCACAGTATATTAAATTACTTGAAGAAGCAGGACTTAGTCTAGAGGATTTAATTACTGCAAAAACTCCATTAAAAATATCAACCTGTTCTAAACGTACTATAAGACCTGCTAAATATCAATATAAAAATAACAATGGTGAAATTAAAACTTGGACAGGTCAAGGTCGTACACCTTCTATAATTAAAAATGCAATAGAACAAAATGGTAAAAAATTAGATGATTTTTTAATTTAAAATATAAAAATAAAAAATTCCTGTTTAAATCAAAGGATAATCAAAATAATAAACATATCCCTTATCTATTAAAGGAGGGATTATCTTAAATGAAATTTAATGTAAATTTCATTATTTAAATATTTTAAGTATTACTACTAAAAATAGTAGTAGTTATTTTTATTGTCATAAATTTATTTATTTAATATTTGTTGTTAACTTATAGTAATTCTTATTTTTTATTAGATCATTAACTTTAAATTTTTATTTATTATGAATAATTTACTATAAATAATAAATTACTACTCTATATAAGAGGTATATATCTACTATAGAAAACTTTTTATAATATGTATATTGTATACTTATCTTATATAGATAAGTGAATAAATCCATATTTTATCAAATAATAATTTATTATTTTAGATAAATATTTAATGAAATAGATAGTATCTTATAAAATTAATATAGGATTTCTATTAATTTTAATAAATTAAAATGATGATTAGTAATCAAATGTATTTTTTACCCAGGATGAAAATTTATCACCTAAAG
This sequence comes from Arsenophonus sp., assembly GCA_046530785.1. Classification (GTDB taxonomy): domain Bacteria; phylum Pseudomonadota; class Gammaproteobacteria; order Enterobacterales; family Enterobacteriaceae; genus Arsenophonus. Next base: position 173,449 of record JBHEQT010000003.1, on the reverse strand, counting down.
ATTCATGTTGTATGCTATATTCAAAAAATGCTTTCATGTAACCAAATTTATTACCGCAATCATGACTTTTACCTTGTAAATGGTAAGCTTCAACTAGTTCTCGTTCTATTAACATTTCAATCGCATCAGTTAACTGAATTTCATCACCTGCACCAATTGGTATTTTTTCTATTAAATCCCATATTGTTTCTGACAATATATAACGACCAACAATAGATAAATTAGAAGGTGCTTCGTTAATTTTAGGTTTCTCAATAACACCTTTTATAATTTTACTCTCACCTGATTTTAATTCATAATTATCACAATCTACAACACCATAATTGGATACATACTCCATTAGTACCGGTTCAACAAGAATTTGACTGGCTGATGTTTCATAATAACGTTTCAACATAGCTGTTAAATTATATTTTTTCAAATCAGATGAATATTGATCAATAATTACATCAGGTAAAACCACAGCAAAAGGCTCCTCGCCTATCAATGGTTTTGCAGATAAAATAGCATGCCCAAGTCCTTTTGCGATACCCTGTCTTGTTTGCATAATTGTAACATGACTTGGGCATATGGATTTTACATCATTTAATAATTGCCGTTTCACACGTTTTTCTAAAATCGCTTCCAGTTCAAAACTGGTATCAAAATGGTTTTCTATTGAATTTTTTGAAGAGTGAGTAACTAATATAATTTCATGTATACCAGCAGATATACATTCATTTACTACATACTGAATAAGAGGTTTATCCACTAAAGGCAACATTTCTTTAGGAATCGCTTTTGTTGCTGGCAACATACGAGTCCCTAATCCAGCAACAGGAATAACTACTTTGTTAACTTTTTTTTTTGCTTTTTTAAATTGCATTTTCAAATTACCTATATCTCATGTTAATAAAATAAATCAAATAAATTTTTTAAGAATTCTTAGTGATTAATAAACTATAACAGTAAAATACACAAAATAAATAGAAAACTAGAAAAATGATTCAAATCAATAATTTTTTAAAAGAAGTAAAATATCACTATTTAATAAATTAAAAATAAAAGTTGTTCTATTTTATCGATTTTATATCTTATATTAATGATATCTTTATTCATTATCTATTACTTATTAATAAGTAATAGATAATGTTCTACTAATTTTATTATGAAAATTCAAATTATTTATTTTCATCTTAAACTTTAACATTAAGTCTTCTATAAAATAACGAAATCGTTTTTATTTTAATATTAAATAACTTTAATTAAATTTAAAATTTAAACATCTTAAATTTATTAATAAAGTATTTGTTTTTAAATATTCTAATATTTATTAAATAATAACTAATAAAATAAAATATTAATCTAATATTATTAATATTTTTAATTATCGATAATTAATTTTATAATTTTAAAATATTTTATTTAATATTTTTATTATTTATTAAATATAAAGTATCAACAGATAAAAGAGTAGTTGTTTTAAAGTGTTTAAAAAAATTATATATGATGATTTTCTGATATATTAAAAATTAACTTATTAGATTCAATAATAATTTTTAAATAATTCCCACTAATTTCCTCTCTTACAGAGAGGAGAAATCCATACTTTATTTTTACTAATTTTATATTAAAATATTTATTAATTATATCAGAAACGTAATTAAATATTATAAAACAAATCAAGATAATTCATAGAATTATTAAAGTATAAACATTTAAAATTTAACTTTTATAAGAACTAAATTAAATTACTTAATCGGTTCTTTAATTATAAGAATAAAACTGTTTATCTTTTAAAATTAATATTCTCTAATTCACTATAAGTGAAAAATATAATTAATTTTAATATTTTTTATATTGTTATTTTAACAAGAAATAAATTTCCTTATTTTATTTTTTTAAAATTATTTTAAGGATTTTATACTGAATCTAATAATTAGAAAAATTATTTATTATTTTAATAATTATATATTTTATTCAAAATCAATAAATAAAATAGATAAATTATAAAAGTATTAATAATGATTGAGGTATTATTTAGTAACGTTCTTTAAATAATTAAAATAAATATAAAGATAAAATTTTTGTTAAAGTTTTCAGATAAATTATTTAATTAAATCAATATTCAAATAATGAAATGTGATTCGCAGTAACAAAAGAATTTTAATTTTAAATAATTTTAATAGATTTTAAAAATCACATTTCTTAACTAGAATAAAAGGTATAATATAGAAATTATATTTTTGTAAAAAGATTAAAATCTAATAATATTTTTAATATTTATAAAAAATTTTTACATTATTTACTATTATAAAAGAATTTTTTGAACAATAAAATTACGGGAATAGATTAATGATACAAATCATTTCTATTTTTTGAGAAAGAGTTAAGAATAATTAAGAATTTCAATATAAACAAATAGCGACATTCTAATTTTTCATATTCTAAGTAGGTATCTCTATAGAATAATTTTATTAAAAACTCAAAAGATACTCTTATAAAAGTGAATACCATATTATAAAGGAACTATTCGTACTCTCCCTCCAATCAATCTTGCACTTTTTCTTAAAAATTTCCTATTCATAATCTTTCATGACACTATACAATAGTTCTAAAGTATCGATTTATGAAGCTATATTAATGAGTGCTATTGATTTTTAGAACTTTTCCAAATTCAAGAAACTTTTCTAGAAAAGAGAAGGTTATATCTTTATATCCTTTTAATAGAACTGAATTTGTTTTTTAGTTTTAAAAATATTAATATCATTTATTTATTTTCTTATCAATATTTATATATTTTAACTTTCCAACAATTTAATAAATAATATTTATGATTTTTTGTTCTTGGTACGAGAAAAAATGTAGTCGCTAAATCATATTCAGAGATAAGTATCGTAATTAAGTGGATATTTATGTAGCAAGTATGACTATAAAATCTAAAATGTATCACAGCACATTTTGATATAGTACGAATAAACAAAAGATTTTTCTAAAAATTCATCACTTTATTATCATAAGAGACTATTGTTCTAGATATTAAAAATTTTATCAAATTTTTCTAGAGATATTTCATAAAAGTAGAAAATCATAAAAATTCTTTCTCTTTGGTTAAAAAAGGGAACCTCAAAGTTTTTCATGGATAAAAATAAAGTTATTTCTTTTTTTTTATCCATTCAGTAAATTCTATAAAATTAAATTTTATATTATTCACTTTCAGTTTGGAACTAATAAGAGATAAATCATTAGTTCCTATGATCTTTCAAAATAATAATTAATAGAAATGCCTAGAGAAAATTTGAAAAAATTGATGCCAATATTAAAGTAGTTTAAGTAAACTTTGTTATTAACCTATTTTTTAAAAATACATTATTGTATATGAAAAATTTTGTAGTTTCACATCAGTAATTTAACACATTTAACTTATTTATTTTTCGGGATATAACCGATAGATTTATCGGAATAGATAAACAATTGTTAAATTTAATTACTATCAAATAGTATTTTGTATATAGAGTAAGTATACTATATTTAAGATTTTGTAATTCTTATTAAATAAAAATTACAAATTAAATTACGTTAACTAATTATTTACAATAAATAATCTTATTTATAGTTAACTTTTATTAATAAAAGTTAACTAGGATATAATAACATCCTTTTAATTAATTTATTAAATTTTAATAGATATTTTATTTTTATTTAAGATTTAAAATCTTATTTATTCAAGAAATTGTTATTTTAAAAAGATTTTTATTTTTAGTATTTAAATTAATAGAAATTTTCTTTATAATATTGATTACTTATCTATTAATTGATTTTTATAAAATCAATAAATCAATTTAAATACTAGAGATATGATTGGTTCTTAAAATAAAAACTATTTTATTTAATATCATCTATTGGTAAAATTATATAAAATGTTAATTTATAAATTTTAAAATATTTATAGATTAAATTAATTTAATAATTATTTATATTAATTTACATTAAAAATCTTCTGTTCTACTTTAAAAGTAGAAATTTTATTCTCTCTTATAGTCACGTTTTATTTTACGTATTAATAAATATTATTTAATAAAACTTTATTAAGTTATTACTATATAATAATAATAAATATTACAATATTAAAAATTCATTATTAATATATAATAGTAATTTATTTTTTCTATAAATAAAATTTATTAAAAATTTCCTATCCTACTATCGTTAAGATAATATTTAATATTTTAAACAAAATATTATATAATATAATTTTATATATAATGGATCTTATTAAAATAATAATATTATAAATATAAATATTTTCTGATTTATATAGAAATTTTTTTAAAAAATAGAGATCTTCTAATCTAAATATTGAATATTAATTATTAAATATTTTAAATCCTAAAATATAACTAATAATCTATTGATGAGATAAAATTTAAAATAATTTCTTTTTATAATTTCTTAAAGCTAAAATCTTTAATTAAAATTAAATAAATAATTAAAGATTTTTAATTAAATTCATTAATTAAATGAATTAAATAATACTATTAATATTTAATTTTCATATAGTTTTTATTTTATTAAACTTAAATACTAAATTCATATAAGTTTATATGTTAAATTGAATAATTTGAATTTTAAATATTTACTGATAAATAAAATATTTTATATTTTTTAAAATTCATATTATGTAAAGTTATTAATAAAATTCATTTTATTTAATAATTGCCTTAAGCAAGAATATCCTTTTTAAGGTTATAAAATTTTATAAATAAAAATTTATTATATATCAGTATATTTCTATTTTAAAATATAGAAACTAATCATTGTTCAGCAATAGAAAATTTTAGTTAAAAATATTAAGATAAAAATATCATTATATATAAACATTTTTTAAAAATTTAAAATTTTAATCATTAAAAAATTCTAAAAAAAGAATTTTTTAATGAAATATCCATTTTATAGAATATTTTTCTAATGGAATATAATTTAGTATTTATAAAAATTAGTAAAAAATTTCTTAATTTCAGAAAAACTTTATTTCTATTTTGTATGATATAAATAGATAAAGATAAATTTTAATTTTGAGATTAATTAATATTTGTTCCTAATAAAATCTAGAAATTACTAATCAATCTTTTTAATTAAAGCTTACTTTCGGAAAAAATATAAAATACTTATATATTAATATAAGTATTATTCTTACATTTAACATAAAAATATAATTTATTATATTGGTTATATATATTTTTTCCTAATTATTGATTTATATCTTAAAAGATAAGTAGAGTAATTGGTTTACTTAATTAAAATCAAAAGTATCAGAATGGATAAAACTAATCATTTATCGAATATTAACCTTGAATAAAGCAGAAAAGATACATAAAAATATTTTTTCATTGCTTGATCATTTCACATAAATACTTTAATCAAAATTATAAATAAAAAAATTTTAACGATTTATTGGCATTAAAAATATTAAATAATAAGGAAACAGAACAGATGAAATTCTTTTAGAATTCTAATTTGTCAACAAATTATTTTCATAATTCCACCTAAATTTTAGGTATATTTTAAGCAAAACTAATAATTAGTTAGTATTTTATTTCTTTTGAAATTAATATATTTTAATACTAAATAAAAGATCAAATCAAAAATTGAACTTGTTCTCACCTACTGTATGTATATACATTACAGGAAAAGTTTTAAATTAAAATTATTATATTTATCTCTCCATAATTTGTGAAAGGTTAATCAAAAAAATAATAAATAGATACTCGATATAAAAATAATCATCAATATTTGAGTAATAGAGTATCATTACTTGAATAAAATTCATAATATTTTATATTTAGTCGCTATTAGTTATGATTATATCCGTTATTACTGGAAATGGTATCAATTCTTATTCTCTAGAGATATACTTTTTAGAGTCTCTAAAAAGTATATTTTTTGACATAAGAAAATATATGCATGGTAAAAGAATTAATTAATATAAGATCGATACCTTCTTATCGATTTCCAATAAAAAAAATATTAGAATATAAACAAATGGTATATCTTAATATACTTAATTATAATAAATTTAAGAAATAAACATGAAAAATAAACATTAATTTTAAGAAATCATCGGAGACGATATTCATCCATTTTTAAAAATTTCGATGAATATTGAAATTTTCTTTCTGATATAAAAAATTCATCTTTATTTCCTAAAATTTAAGACTTTTTATTTAGAGATTGAAACAAAACTAGAAAAACTTGTATTTGGTACATCATAAATAAAATAATTTACTAATGTTGATTTTTTAATCTATTTTATATGCGGGATTATGTTAATTTTAGTTATTCAAAAGCATTATAAAAATAAAATTTTTGAATTAAATAGTCAGTCTTATCCAATTCCAAAATATAAAAAATCTATATTATTCGATAGATATCGTACATAGAAAGATTTATTTTAAATTTTAATTTTTTAATTTTATTTTTTATGAATTTTATATAGAAATTTTTCATAAAACAAATTTTAAAAAAATTAATTATGATATCAATCATATAAAATGATTTTAAATCATACTTAAAACTTGCAAAAATTAAATTAGTATAAGATAAATAAACTTGATTTTAACCTATTATTTAATCTTATTTTTTATCTATCTTTTTTCTTTATTGATAACTTTCTATTTTTATATTCTGTAATCGGATTAAATCGTAATATGATCCAAATCAACTTATTATTTTACTTGTTGGATTAACTTTTCCTGAGTTAGCCAATATTATCATAATAATGATAAAGTATTTTATTTATCTTGATAAATTTTACTTTTCAGTAAGAACTAATAGTAATTAATGGTATCATCGATACTAATAAAATTTTAAATAGGTCTTTTCAGATACCAAAGTAAAGATGGTTTTACCTAAAATTTTTTTTAAATATTAAATTAGTAATACCTTTTGTAAAGTTGTTTTATCTCTTATAAAACAACCTTTTTCTTAATAACTTTAAAAGCGATTTATCTTAAAAACCTAGAAAATACTTTTTTATGGAAGAAAAAATTTTTCCTATAATATAATGATCTTTATGTTTAATTTTTTTCTCTAACTACTTCACTTTTCTTTCAAAATAAATTTATTTTTAAACTTATTTTTTAATAATATCTCAAGATTTATTAGCATCCTTTTTTTTCTTGTTACCTAAATTTAATTTCAACAATATTTAATAAAATAAATATTGTTGATAAACTTTCTCACTAGAAATCTTCTTTAATAATTTATTTATAAAATTTTCAATGAATATAAAATAGATAGTATCTTAATAATAAATCAACTGGGAAAATCTATATTTTCTTCTTAAGAATGGTTTTTCTCTTTCTTTTTGTATTTAGAAAACATAATGTAATATGTATTAACTTTTATCATCAAATAAATTATTTTATCTAGTTTAGATTATTTTTAACTTTATTAATCCAATCTCATAAATAGAAATGATATAATATTATATAATGATTTACGAAATAATTTTTCGGTAAATAAAAATAATCGGAAACAATTATAAATAACAAGTTTTATATATTATTTATATAATTTTAATATATGAAAACTTTTGAAGATTTAATCCATATTTTTCTTTGCAATTTACAAAGATAATAATAAATAAGATAAGAAGATAATTCTTAATTCTTTTTTAAATATACAATAGACAAAGATGATTAAATGATTATTCCTAATAGCTCTATAATGAGGAAGATAAGAGCAGATAAATTTTTTTTATTCTGATAAATTATAAACAGAAGATTCACTTATCTTAGTTGTAAGATACTGATATGAATATTTTATATTTATTTATCAACTGTTAAATAGCACATGTTTAAACTCGTTTAACAGATAAATATAATTTTATATATAATCCCCATCTCAGATACTAAAAGTAATATATAAACTCTTCCATCATATATATATAGATTATAAAATAATCTGCTATCTAATCTCAAGATCCAATACAGAGATACATGCAGTAAAATTCAATTAAGATTATTATTAATCTTTCAATAGTTTTAAGGATTGATTTAGATCTTAAAGTTACTAATCTAAAATCGCTAAACAAACTATTTTCATAAAAAATATGAAAATATTATTTCATCTAGAAATAATTTTTCTATTAATTAGGATCGAATATATAGTATTCAATTATCCTAAAATAGTATATATTAATTACTTATTAAGTTGCTTAATAATCTTCCCTTTCCCTCAGATCTTTAAATTTCTATTTTTAGAAATAATTGGTAAATTCAAATTAATGAGAAATGTGCGAAATAAAATTATAAGACTTCGGTTAAATTTGTCACAGTAGGATGACTAATATACTAATTTTCATATTACAAATCAAAACCATACACAATAAATCTTATTGTTTTTAATAATTTTATTTTGATAAACTGTAAAAATATGAGCGTAACTAACCTTGCCTTTTTTCATAAAAATGGAATTAAAAGATAATAAATTTTTATAATTTAAAAGTTGAATTATTACTTTATTAAGTTTGGATTATTTAATTAAGAAAATAAAATAAAAAATAAATTTATTTCTTTATAAGAAATTTTCTCTTAATAAATATTTACTAAATTATCTATTAATAACTCTCTTAATTTTCAAAATTACATAAAATTTTCTTATAAAGATATATGTTATTTAGTTATTCTAAAAATAGATAGAATATTAAATTACGTTGATTTTAAACTTATACACACACTCATTTTTCTCAATAAATTTTCAATATGAAATATAATTTCAGCTACTTTTTTAAAAGAATAATATTTCCAGTAAATTAATCTTCTTACAGATTTTAGTTAAATTATCTAAAAAACTAAAACTTATTATATTTCATTATTTGTTAATACCTTCAATATTTACCAATTCTAAAACTAAATTTATTTAATTGATATATAAATTAAATAATTAATCAAATAATATTAAAATAAATTTTTTTATCTGGTATTGTATGAATAGAAACTCCTAATAATTTAGTTAGACGATAATTGAATGATTTCTAAAAGAAATGCTATTTTAAACTTTAAATATATTAATAAGTACTTCTTACTCTTAAGATATAACATAGATTATTTTTAGTTTAAATTAAATAAACCTACTTAACTAGTCATTGAAAACAATCTTAAAATAAAAACTATACGCAAATATTCAATTACTTTCTGTGGAATAATAATAATTGCAATTTTATTAACCAGAAAACTTAGATGAAATATTCATAATGAATTTAAGAAATAATTAGATAATATCTCTGATTTCACAGAAGAGGAGTAGTGCCAAATTAATAAGAAAAAATCAAGTGAATTTTATCTATTATTTATGTAAAATCTATTGTATTGATAATTTTAAGGTATAACCAAAATCAGAAACAGCAATTTTCATAGTTCTTTTCATTAAAAATGAGAAGAAAGAATATTAATTCTCCCCAAAAATTTACTATAGAAAATAATCAAAAATCTATTTTTAGAAATTTTATAAATATAATTTCTACTCTTTGATTTAATTTGAATTAATTTGATTTTTGATAGAAAATTACTTATTTAAAATAAGATGAAAAATTTTTCATAATCTTATAAAAGATCTATTTATTATTGAATTGAATTTTAAATTCGTAAATAATAAAGAAAAATAACAATATTAACAAGAAATCGTAAAATAAAATTGATAAATCAGATAAGAATTCGTTACATGATAGTTTTATTAAGTCCTTAACAAATTTTTATCTTAAAAGTATTAAGACAAACAATTCTTATTAAGAATTTATTTTTAATAAAAATTTTTAAATCGGGGATTAATTTTTTAATAATAGAAATAATTTAAAATAATATTATAATTATAATTACATTTCAGTTTTTAACTGCTTTACTAAATTAGCATTAATTAATTCTTTTCAAATAATTAAATAAATTCATACAACCTTTATTTTAAATAAATAAAAATTTAATGGCCTTTTAAACATACTATAATCAACTTTTTGAATTTCAACTGATAAAATATTATCTATTATTTGCCATTCAGGTAATAGTATTGTTAGATGACTCATAGAATGAAATTAATAATAGTTTTAAAAATTCTTAGATATTCTCTTTTTTAAGATTAAATCTTATTACAATCAATTGAATAGTATCAAACAATGTAAAATAACTATTATTAAAAACTTTTTTATAAAAATATATTTTTACTCTTAAGTAAATTACGAAAATATTTTATTCACCTCAAAACAATAAAAATATTATTTTTGTTGTTTTATGACTTATGTCTAACAATTATTTTATTATTATTTTAATATAAATATGTTGATCATATAATTGGAGATCGCATGCTAAATCCATGGAATTTAATCGTAATATTTTTTAAATTTAGTTGGAAATTACTTAATTTTATTAGACGATTTGTCATGAGTTTTGTTTGTATTTTTTTTGTCTTTATTCTAGCAAACATTTATTTTTTCTATATGAATGAAAAAAATTCTAGTAAACCATACCATGGAGCATTACTTATTGAATTACAAGGTATCATTGTTGATCAAATTTCTACCCCTAATCCTCTTAATAAAATTAGTCGAGAATTATTAGGATCATCAACTAAAAGAATGCAAGAACACTCCTTATTTGACATTGTAGATATTATTCGACGGGCAACATATGACGATAAAATTACCGGTATAGTTTTGCAATTGGATAATCTGATTAATTCTGAACAATCATCTTTAGAATATATTGGTAAAGCGTTGACAGAGTTTAAAAAATTTGGAAAACCTATTTACGCAGTGGGTAATGGTTATAATCAATTACAATATTATTTAGCCAGCTTTGCCAATAAAATTTATATGTCACAACAAGGTTATGTCGGAATTTATGGTTTTTCAACTAATAAACTTTATTACAAAACTCTACTGGATAATTTAAAAGTTAATACCCATATTTTCCGTATTGGTACCTATAAATCAGCAGTAGAACCATTTATTCGTAACAATATGTCATCAAAAGCACGTGAAGCAGATAAAGTCTGGATCGATTTACTATGGCACCATTATTTATCAACAGTGTCTAAAAATCGACAAACAAAATTAGAAAATATCTTCCCAGGTACCGATAAATTAATTAAAAATATGAAAAGCGTCAATGGTGACGGTGCGAAATATGCGGTTAAACAAAAATTAATTGATTATATTTTTACTAGTGCAGTAATAGAAAAAGAGTTAAGCAAAAAATTTGGCTGGAACGATAAAGATCAGCATTTTAATTACATTAGTATTTATGATTATAAAGATAAGCAATCACAACAAAGTAAACTAATACAACAAAAAAAATCAGATGATCAATCTGGTAATATTGCTGTAATAATTGTACAAGGAGCTATTATTAATGGACCAAAAGAACCCGGTATGGTTGGTAGCGAAACAACTGTAGCACAAATACGTAACGCAAGACTTAATCCAAATATCAAAGCAATTATTTTACGGGTTAATAGTCCTGGAGGTAGTGTTACAGCTTCAGAATCGATACGTAATGAACTGATTGCTGCTCGTGATTCTAATAAACCAATTGTAGTCTCGATGGGGGGGGTAGCAGCATCAGGTGGTTATTGGATTTCAACAGCTGGCAATTATATTATTGCCAGTCCTACAACTTTAACTGGATCAATTGGTATTTTTGGTTTAATAAATACCTTTGAAAAAAACTTAAATACAATCGGTGTTTATACTGATGGTGTCTCTACTACGCCATTATCGGATATCTCAATAACAAAAGGAATTAATAAACAATTTTCTGATATGATGCAAATGAGTATTGAAAATGGCTATCATACTTTTATAGAATACGTTTCTCAAGCGCGCCATAAAACTTTAGAAGAAATAGAAAAAATAGCTCAAGGAAGGATATGGATAGGATCTGATGCGCTACAAAATGGTTTAGTTGATAAACTGGGTGATTTTGACGATGCAGTAAATAAAGCAGCTGAATTAGCTAAAGTTAACGAACCTTTACTTAATTGGATGAAACCTGAATATTCTTTTATTGATCAATTAATACTTGAATTAATTTCAAGCACTGATTCAATGATTCCTTATAGATTAAAATTGTTACTTTCTAAAAAAGAAGTTAATAATATTCAAAAACAAATCAAAATTTACAGGTATATGAATGATCCACAAAATCGCTATGTATTTTGTTTAAATTGTACTGAAATTTATTAAAAAATAATTATTAATTATATTGTTTTAACTAAACTCTATTATCTTGCGAAGTCGAATATGAGTATTTTACTTTATATTAACATTTAAATTCAAAAGAATTTACTATATAATTAGTATTTAATTATTTAAATGATCTAATTTCTCTTATTTATATTCTTCTTAAATATAAGAATTACAGAAATTTGATCCATCTATATTTTGTTCAGTTCTTACTATTATCATTTAGTATTCAGAAATACGATATAATGTATCAGTTTTTAACTATCAATAAAACTAACTAATATCTCAAAATTTGATTATTCTAAAGTATCATATTATCTTACTTTTTTATCTAAAAACAGATAATTATATAATTAATTTCTTACTACTATGATTTTCCATGAAAATATCAATGCATTACTAAATATCATTAGTAATAATTACAAAATTAGGATTATTTTTATCATGCTAATATTGAGCATCTCAATACTATAATAATTTACCATTTTAGATTTTTATTTATGCTTAACAGCTAGTAAAGGTAAGTAAAAATAATTATTACAAGAGATAGATTTAAAATACTACTAGAAATACGATAAAATCAGATGCCTAAATCAATTTTTAATATTTCTTTTTTATCTTTCAGTAAATAATAATTTACAATTAAAATGAAATTTTTTTCAAAAGTTATTTTATATAATAAGAGTATTTTAAAGAATTTTTCTATAATTTTTTTGTTTTTTATATCCCATATTTTTCTATTATTGATTAATACACCACCCACCAGTCCCTCTGTATATTTTTTATGAAACATTTTTTCTAAAAAAACAATATTTAAAGACTTATAAATTACAACTTTAATCTATATTCGTTATTAGAACGTATCCTAATTTTTTTAAAAAATAAAATCTTTAAGTTTAATTAAATAAATAACTTATTCTCCTTTCTTACGATTTCGTTATATAATACTAATATCGTCAGAGAGAGTGATTTATTAGAACATATTGTAAAAATCTTTCAAGATAATGATTTATTATTTATTTAATACAATAACTTATATAAATAAGTTAACATAAATAATTTATATAAAAATAATAATGAATTAAAAATACTAATATTATTAGTGCTTGTAAATATACTTTTAAAGTAATACTTATTAGTTTTTATCTAATTAGGGAATTATTATCTTTAAATAATAATTGAATATTGATAAAATTGTATATTCAATTGAATTATATTCTTAATTATTAAGGATAACATTATAATGAATACTGCACTCTTACTAGTCGATTTACAAAATGATTTTTGTAATGGAGGATCCCTAGAAGTACTAAATAGTGAAAGTGTTATTAACACAGCTAATAATATTATTACTTACTGTCAGCAACAAAACATTGCTATTATTGCAAGCCAGGACTGGCATCCTCCTGATCATTTAAGTTTTTCTATCAATTCAGGAATTCAGGTAGATAGGGAAGATAAGTTTAATAATTTACGTCAAACTTGGTGGCCAGTTCATTGTGTACAATATCAGAAAGGAGCCGAATTTCATCCAGCACTTAATAAGACAGCAATTCAAGCAATTTTTCAAAAAGGTATTGATTCTAAAATTGATAGTTATAGTGCTTTTTTTGATGATGATAATCAACATGCAACTGAGTTAGATTATTGGCTAAAAAAAAATAAAATAAAACATTTATATATTATGGGTTTAGCAACAGATTATTGCGTAAAATTTACTGTACTTGATGCAATGAAATTAGGTTATCAAGTAACAGTTATTCAAGATGGATGTAGAGGTGTTAATCTTCATCCAAAAGATAGTTACAATGCATTACAAGAAATGGTATTAGTTGGCGCTAAATTAATAATATCTTCTAATTTATAAGCTAACTTATTGATTTTTTGTTAATATCATTAGATGGTGAACATTTATATGCATATTTATTCATTTCTAAATATTTTCTATCAGAAAATCTAGATAATTTTCCCGATGAAGAATTTAGAAAAAATTATATAATTTTTAGTAGATCAATAATTTTCTAAACAATGGAAAATATTACTTTTTTTCGACTTTTGTGTAAGTTTCTTCCTAGAACCTACAAAATTTATAGATTTCATAATTTTAAATTTCTTTTCATTTTTTATAAAACGATATAGATAAAATAATAATCTCTTATTAATCATCTTAATAAGGAATTAGATTTTTGTAAAAAAGATTTAGAATTATATTCTATAATTTTATTAATTTGAAAATAAAATTAATACTCAATCGTTAAAAATTACCAACCAATTTAGTTCAATCAATATTATTTGATATCTGATATTTCTTAATTTATATCTATCTCTATAAAATTTTTTCATTTTTATCATTGAATTTTGATGAAAGAGTACTCTCTTTCAATTTTTTTAGTTTTTAGTTGGTTCTGGATTTATTTATTTTCCTATATCACTTAAGATTAAGTTTTCAACTAACCATGCAAGTAAGTAAGCGTTATTGACATTTCACTTTACTCCAGAAGATAAGCTTTTCTTTTATAATTAACGAGAACCATTTTATACAAAACACTATTTCTTTTATAATTTTATTTTTCTTCTTAAATTATGTATGGTAAATTCCAAAATCTATCCAATTTTACCTCGAATAAAAAATTACATTCACATAAACTTAATTCTGTCATATTGACAATTGAATATAGATTTCATAAGTAATTAACATGTTTTTTCCCAAACTTTTTTCAAAATTAAGCTCTTTAATATTTTAATACCTTTTTTAATTAATGCATTTATGTTTTTCTTTTGAGAGTTTAATTTATTTATTAAAAGGAAATAGAGTTTCCTTATCAGATAAGAAATTGAGAAATCGGTATACAATCGGTAAATCTTTTTGGCACACTCAATTAATAAACCATTTTATAAATCCATAACTGAGTCCCCCCCTGATATCTCATTTTTAAAATTTTTACTTAAATGAGTAAAAATACAGTATGACTAAACCACGGATAGTCCAAAAGATAAATATAACCAATTTATTTTATTTCATGATTTTTAACAAAACTTTATTTATTAATTGGTTGTTTATTTTAGAACAATTCCTTATTAAGGATTCTATTAAGTAAGTTTTATGGTGTTAAAAATTTCCTTTTGAATGCTTGTAATATTTAATATTAAAAACCAATCAAGTCATATCCTATCATGTGTTTTTAACACAATAGCTAATCGATGATTCACTTATATATTAAACTAAGTATTTTATATATCCAAAAATATATAAAAATTAATATTTTTAAAATGTATAGGGTTCCTTATGGCAAGAAGATATTTATTTTATAAATATCGTATTTAATATATTATCCAAAGATAAATAATTTAGAATTATAAGTAATATTTTGTTAAAAACAGTAATATTAATTTAAAAATAATTGAACTAATTTGATTATGAGAAGTGGTAAAGCATAAGATATATTTTATAATAATAAATAATTTATTGAGAATATTTTGCTCAAAATTATAAGCATTTAAAATACTACATTTAGCATAATATGATAAGAATGTAGGTAGTAATTAGTTGTTAACTTAAAAATTATTATTTTTTATAATATTTTTAACTAAAAATTATAAGATTTACCTGTAATAGTAATATTCATTGTATTTTCTTTTTTATTATCTAATTCAGAGTGTTAAATAATTTTATGAATATAGATAATCAGAAATACCTTTTAAATATTCTCAAAAAATAGAGTTTCTAAAACGTTTTTATTATTTTTCATTAAAATCTTTTTTCTACAAACCAAGGAGGGAGTATTAAAGAGTTGTATGTAATGAGCTAGTAAATAGTGTTTTTAGGAACTTAGTTTTTCTCTTCATAAAAAGTTTTAATTATTGGATACGAACTAAGATTCCATAATTTCTATTTCCAAAATTTATAAAAATCAATATACTAATGATCCTTTCTGATTGAAACTTTATTAAGTATTATCTCTATAATAACAAATTTAGCAACTTCTCTGCGCTTAGTTTTATGGTATAAATCTATTTAATAGTGATAAATTTTTTTCTAGAAATTCATCGAACTAAAATTATATGCCTATGTATATCCTTCTTCTCAATAAATTTAAGTCTATTTAATAATTATTGACGATATTAGTAATACTTTTCTGTTTTTAATGAAAATCTGTTAGCAATTTTATATTTATATTTAATATTTTTATATTAATAGAAATTTATTCATTTTACTTTTATTTTTTAGTTTAAAAGAAGGAATAATTATAAAAATTATATTTTAATATAATTTAAATTTTTCAATAAAATACATTTAGCTAAATAAAGAAGTTTAATTCCATTAAAATAGAATTAATTTTGTAGGTAAATATAATATTTATCGATAGCTTTTGTTGTATCATAGTTTTAATTTGCTTTTATATATATTCTTATAGAGAACAGTTTTCTATTATCAGTAGATAATTTAACACGTTAAACTCTTTTTATTGAAATAATATTAATCTGATTTTTATTAAGAGAATTGTATTTTACAAAATTTAGTATTAATCATGAAAAATGTTTCATTAATAAATCTTAAATTTTAACCTTTAATATTTTTAATATACTTTGTGGGAATCTGTTTAAAGTTTAATATATGTTTTATTGCATAAATATAAAAAATAAGAAATATTCTAATTTTCATACTTAGAAATATTTTATCTAAAATATTTAAAGAAATGAATAACCAAAGATATTGATCATTTTAGATCATTAAATTTTTTAATTACTTTAAATTTTCTATTATAGAAAATTAAGAGATATAATAGGTAAAATATTACCATCTAATATTCATCATTTTATTTTAGCATCTATAAATATTTAGTAGTAAAATATAGAAATAAAAAAATCACGAACTCTAATTGTGAGCATAGAGATCTTCATCTTTTCTATTGGAGTATTTGTTTTAAGTATAATAATAGTTTTTTCAACTATTTAGTGGGTTAATAATAAGTTTATTGAAAGCAAAACAGAAAGATCTTTCTAAGAAATTCTATTACTTTAATTAAGATTAACAACAATATAGTGTAAAATTACTAATGTAATTTACATATTTTATATTATAATAATAATGTATAACTCTTTTTGTATAAAAGTAAACTACTATATAATCATTCCTTCAATTCGTATCAAGATTAGTAATCATTTTAAAAATGTTCACGATTTGATTTTTTTATTAAACTTTATACTTTTTATTTTTACTATATTTATTATTAATAGATTAAAAATAATCGATCTTTTATAAATATAGTAATAGTATATTTATACTAATAAAAAATTAGATAAGCCTAGTTAGTTTTAAGAAAATTTTTATTGATTATTTTACTTTTACTAAAAAATAACAATGAATCAATTCGATTATCTTTTTATTGTAAGAATTATTTATATTTAGGAATATAAATAAAGAGGGATGGAGCTTATTTTATTTATTAATATCGATTGTATAATCGAGAAAAATCGTAAGAACTTCATTAAAATCTTTAATGGTTTAATCCATTTATTGTATCAATTTTTATTATAATTAGTTAAGAAATTTTCTCTTTATCATAAATAAAATCAAAATAATTCCATTAGCTATTTTATTTTCTCTGTTATTTTGTATAATTAATAAATCGTTCTGAATTATTATAGTGAAATAACTTTACATCATTTAAAATTAAATAAATTTTCTTTTAGAATTTTATTAATTATTTTTAATTGTTTATTTTATTATTTTGATTTTTTAGTAAAAGTAATTAATTTAGGATAATTATTATAAGAAATATTACTAATTAATAATATTTAAAACTTTTAATAGGGTTCAACTCAAAGAAAAAATTTTTCATAAAACTATTATAGAAAATCTAGATTAGTAATTTATTTACGCTCTACAAGCAAATTGTATAATGATCATATTAAGTTATAAAATAATCGCAATGGAATTTTTTAAACTAAGAAATAAGAATAAAAATATTTAATAAAG
This sequence comes from Arsenophonus sp., assembly GCA_046530785.1. Taxonomy (GTDB): domain Bacteria; phylum Pseudomonadota; class Gammaproteobacteria; order Enterobacterales; family Enterobacteriaceae; genus Arsenophonus. The sequence goes on along the minus strand of JBHEQT010000003.1, from coordinate 155,255 downwards.
TATTTGATGATTTCAATTATTTAAAGAATATTATTTATAAACAAAATTTATCACTATAAATTTTAAAAATTTAGAAATCAGCGATTAATTGGAAATCGCATAGATAAAAACTTAAAGATAAAGTAATAGGAATTAAAAAATAAAATTTTCGTCTGATATATTTTCAGGTTAACTTCAACGCTTCTTAAACTACCATATAATTAAAAAATTAGTTTTACAAACTGAAAATACTTTCTGTCGTAATAGCAGCTATTAAGCTTGCAAACAAGATAAAAATTGTCATTTCTTCTATAAACAATATATAATACGCAAAATATAACAATCTTATTCCATTACTATGTTAGATTAACGTTCAATAATCTCTATAAAATAGAAAGAGGTCGAACAGAGTAAATAACAATAAAGTTTTCTATTTTTAGAGTATAAGTAAAAATAAATATTTTATATTATTTAATTAAATAAATAATATAATTAGAAAAATATAAAATTTTTACGATTAAAAATTTAATTTAAATTACATAATAAAATTGGGATACTCGATTAAATTTTATTAAAGAATTTTTTAATTAAATTCTTTTCTTTTTTAAATTAAGAATTTAACTATTATAAAAATAATAGTACTTTAATAAAATTATTTACTTAAAATTATTAAAGCTCTTGGAACTCAATCGTTCAGTTATCGAGAACAACGATATTTTTATTATCAATAAACTACTTATTATCATTATAGTGGTATAAGATATATCTTATAATAATCATTATCCAATATGAAAGGTAGTGAATGAGTGGCGAAAGAGATAAAAATTAATAAGATAAAAAATCTTGAGCGTGTTTCAGATGTTTTTATTCAAAAATTTTGTATTCTCCTCCTGTATTAATGAAAACTGCTTAAGATACTCCATATTATGTTTAGTAATATGGAGATGAATTCCTCTTTTAACGTCTTCATTACTTTCTATTTATATAGGCTACTTTCAACAAAATATTTTTTGAAAAAGTAAAATATAAACCTATTAAATAAATAAGTTTAAGATAATTCAGAAGAATATAATTCTAATTTAAATAAATTGCGTAAAATATTTTTATTTATGATTATTAAAAATTTTGAAAATATAAGTTAATAAAAAAAATCAATATTTGAAATTTCTTCAAATCTGTTTGAATTGTATTCATTTTAAATGAAATAGAAAAATATAATTATTGGAAATAACCATCATGAATAAACCTTTTAAATAAAACTTTATAAGGCTAAAAAATTAAAACAATAATTAACAAATACTTATTAAAAATGTTTGACTTATTAATTATAATTTTCCTGTTGATTTTAATTTTCTATTGATATTTTATTATTGATTTGAAAAGAATATATAGCGAAGATACTTCTTAGATAATTTAGAACCATAACTAAAATATTTAAAAATTTTTTAATATAAAAAGAAAATATTTAAATTATATGCAAATACTTGTAATATTACCCAAGAGTCGTAATAAAAACAATGAAATTTTAGATAATGGATTTAAATAATAATCAAATTTTGTGGTTCACAAAATAATAGTTCGTTTAAAACTATACCTACCAAAAATATTCTTTCAATTCTAGAATATATCACTAGTAGAGTACGTAAAATCCAGAAAAATTATTTAATAGTATTGATCTTTTTTCGTGAAATTAAGATTATTTTCTTTCTGAAAAATCTTCTTTTTGATTGGATGTGTATAGTTAATAATAAATAGAATAAAAAGTAAAGTATAACACTAATATTACAATAAGATTAAGAAATTACTATTATCGTGTCTAAAATTCAAAAACGGCTTTCTAGATAAAAGTTAATAAAGAAAGTATTCATTTAAAATGAATTAATAGATACATCTTGTGAAAGAAAATAATAGGAATTCTTTCATAAGATAAATATCTTCAATAATAAAAATCAACAGAAATATTACTTCAATGTTATTAGAGAATTTCATTATTTACTTATTTATGTAAAGTAATATCAATTATTATTATATTAATAGAAAAAATTTACTAGGATATAAAGGATAGCATCCTAATAAAATGGAAAAATAAAAATAAATTCTATAATGAGTAATCAAGAAATAATAAAAAATTTAAGAAAAAAGAAAAGAGATTAGGATTAATTATCAAAAAGAAAACAAAAAAATTCATACTATTTATGAAAAATTACTAAGGAAATTTTTAACATAATTTATCGAGTATTTATATTCATAATTATTTCATTCATATACTAGATAATCGTATTATGAATAAAGTTGACTTAACGTATCAGATATTATCTTTTATAATAGAAATTAAAGAATCATTTCTTTTATTTTTAATTAAAAAATTATATCAAGTTTTTATGATCAGACCTTATCGTTTCTTGATAACTTTAATACTTCGAAAAATCTCTTTTTGATATTATATAACTTTATTAAAAATTTTTAGATATAAAAAATGATTATCAGAGCACAAAAGTCCCGATAATTTTACGGAATAGTATATTTTTAAAAGTATTTGGAATAAACACTTTCCTCTCCTAGTTCAATTTTACCAGAAGAAAGAAAACTATCTAAATTGATTGGAGTAACAAGAATAAGATTACGAGAAGTTTTTATAAAGGATTGCAAAGAGATGGTTTGACTAAAAAATTATCATGAAAAACCAACTAAAGTAAATAATTTTTTGGAAACTTCAGGATTTAATATTTTAGAAATAGTAGTTCGGTTAGATCAGGAGAGTGGAGCATCAAAATTAATTGAAGATTTATTGTCTGTTAGAGCTGGTATTTCAGATATTTTTATTGGAACTGCATTTCATAAAAATAAAAATAAAATCTTTAGAGATCTTCTCAATAAGAGAAATCATAGAAAATTTTTCTGAAGAACTTAGCCCATGGTTGATTATAATATTTTTCGTGGACTAGCATTTGTTTCTGGTAATCCTATTTATGGATTAATCTTAAATGGTTTAAAAAGATTATATATTGATAATTACTATTTTCTGATCCTAAATCGTGTCAACCTTGCTTATACATTTTACTATAATTTAACTAAAATATGTAAACAAGAAAATTATAATAAAGTCTTAGATACTGTTCGTGATTATGGTAAAGAGAATGGTAACATTTGTCGTGAAATGAAAGATTATCATAATAAATAAATTTTTTTTAAATTACGTTAAATTTCTTACTGTATAAGGAGTAGTATACTTTTATCCTTTTTATTTAACACTTCGTTAAAGTGAGATAATTGATTAAACCTAATACTACAAACATAAAACTATGTAATATACATTACATGATTTTCAGTCTATATTTTATATATTATAAATTTGTCAATATAATTTTTATATAAAGAACAACCAGTTATTTATAAATATCAATTGAAATATTACCTTCCGTTGGAAGAATTCATCATAATGTTTCCAACATACTATATTCTTATAATATTAATAATATTTTTCTTAAAATATGTTTTCAATTTTATTGAATATATAATTATAATTATTGGAATTAAGTATAAACAATAAATTTTGTTTTGATTTATAGAAGTTTGTCTTTTATAAAAAAATTATGATTATCCAATTTATCAATATAAATTCTTAATTTTTTATTATAAAATATGATTTATATTATTAGTATATAAGTAGATATACGATACTTTCCAAGTCATTAGATTTATTGCTATATATAATATTTTATTTAAAAGATTCTGTTAATTTTAATCTAATTATTGAATAAATAAATTTATTTATTCAAATTATTTTGTCATTTTATCATCAGAATAGTGTTTATAAAAAAGATTTTAATATACTAATTATATTTTCTCATTTATTATTTTAAAATATATAAAACAAAACTTGTTATTTAACATTATTAAATTTAATTATGATTAATCAAATAAAAATTTTGAATGCGAATGGTTTTATTTTTTAATTGAAGTATTTTAAATTATAAATAGAATGAGATTTTTCTCATAATACTTAAAATATTCAGAGAAAAATTCTATTTGTTTAAATGATTACTATGCTACTAAACCTAAGATACGAAATAATAATGATCGGAAATTTATGAATGTATTAAAGAGTAAGGAAGGAAATGAATATAGGATTCAATTTCTACTAAAAAAAATAAATAAAATGCGTCATTTATAATTTTGACCTTTATATTTTATGATTAAAAATTAAAGAATTTTTTAAGATTTCTTTGATTATAATTTTTAATAAAAATCTGCTATTCATTAATTCTCTATTGAGAAAAGAAATTAATTAATCTATATCAATTTGTAATATACGAAATTAAATCTAAAACTTTATTAGAATAACCGGTTTCATTGTCATACCAGGACACTAATTTTACAAAACTATCGTTTAAGGTAATACCCGCTTTAGCATCAAAAATTGATGTTAATTTACTATCATTAAAATCACTGGAAACAACGTCATCTTCAGTATAACCAAGAATTCCTTTTAATTCACCATTTGCTGCGTGTTGGATCGTTTTACAAATTTCTTTATAAGTGGCATGTTTATTTAAACGAACAGTTAAATCAACAACTGAAACATTAGAAATTGGAACACGAAAAGCTATACCAGTTAATTTTCCATTCAGGTCAGGAATAACTTTACCAATAGCTTTAGCAGCGCTTGTGGATGAAGGAATGATGTTTTGCAAAGTACTACGTCCAGCACGCCAATCTTTATCTGAAGGTCCGTCAACAGTTTTCTGACTTGCTGTCGTTGCATGAACTGTGCTCATCATACCTTCAATAATACCAAATTTATCATTGATGACTTTAGCTAATGGAGCTAAACAATTAGTGGTACAAGAAGCATTAGAAACAATATCTTGACCAATATATGTGTTATGATTAACGCCCATAACAAACATTGGGGTATCATCTTTAGAGGGTCCCGTTAAAACAACTTTCTTTGCTCCTGCAGAAATATGTTTTCGTGCTGTATCATCTGTTAAAAAAATACCTGTTGCTTCAATAACAACATCAACGCAAACTTCATCCCATTTTAAATTAGAAGGATCTTTTTCTGTTGTACAGCGAATGATTTTAGAATTAACCACTAGACAATTATCTTTTACTTCAATACTACCATTAAAACGACCATGAGTTGAGTCATATTTCAACATATAGGCCATATAATTAGGATTTAATAAATCGTTGATTGCTACAATTTCGATATCTTTACGATCTTGGGCGGCACGAAATACAATGCGGCCAATACGACCAAAACCATTAATGCTTACTTTGATAGTCATAATATTTCCAGAATCTATATTTAATTTAAAAGAATTGAATATTTTTCTCTATCGTTACTAAAACCTTAACATTAGTCAAGCAGAATCGTATATATTCCAATAATATTGGAATATATAAACGAATTTATATGTTTAGAAAATGATTTTTAAATTATTTTATTTTAGTATTGTTCGATATGAACTGAGAAATTTAAAGTGAATATTGATAATATATTTTTAATATTTTATCGTAAATATGATTAAAAATACTTTTATTAAGTTATAATATTTAAATAATTTCATATTAATTTTACTTATCATCTAATATATAATTGTAGTTACTAGAAACTAAGGAAAGATTTTTATAATAAAAGGAAATAAAAATAAATTAAAAAATAAAGTAATAAAATGAAAGATCAATCTAGCTTAAAGCTGAAATAAATTTTCTTTTCCAGATAAATTATTACATAATCAAAGAAAGTTATTTATTAATTTCTATATTTTTATAAAAAGATTTTTTATTCCAAATAAAATTTGTTATTAATTTATAATAATTATTAATTAAATTTTTAGAATTTATTAAAGATCAAATTATTAACCGTATTTAGATTTTTCCAATTTTATGAATTGGGATTGAAGCAGTTTATCATTGATGTTAATGGATATTAACATCATTTGTTTTTCTTTTACCTTAAAACTTTGAACACTTTTATTATATTAATAATGTATCATTAATTTTTAGTGATCAACTATTTCCTGATGAAATAATTTAAGATTAAGTAAAGTTCTTTAAAAAATAGAAATAAAACAAAAATAAAACATGAAAGTAAAATATATAATTTTGTTGTTGAATTCTCTTGTTTATTTTAATAAGAGCTAAAATTTAAAAAAATATTAAATTCTATTAAGTTAAGTAAATACTTAGATACTTTCTACTTTCCTTTTTGAGAATGAAAAACAGTTTTGCAAAAATTATATTTAGCATCATGTGTTACATATAATGCTAAATACAGATAGAAATCTTGTTTCAAAGACAAGAATAAAGTAAAAATATTTATTTTATTTTGAATGTTATATTCACTTTAATCTATTAAATATTAATGAATATATTGATATTAACCTAAAAGTTATATTAGTATTTATATATTTTTAAAAAAATAATCTTTGTTATGTATATACAATACATAATATTTAGTTTAATAAATAAGTGAATCATCGATTAGCTATTATTTTTAAAAAAACAAGATACAATAGATTTCAATCTCAATTAATTTTTTAGGATTAAAATATTGTAACCATTTAAAAGAAATTTTTAATATCATAAAATCTACTTGATAGTATCTTTAATAAAGAATTTTCAAAATAAAGAAATTTATAATAAATATAGAAGTTTGCTAACAACAATGAAATAAAATAAATGGGTTATATTTATCTTTTAGATACCCCCGATTTTGTCATACTATAATTTTTACTCATCTAAGTAAAAAATCTTAAAGATGAGATAACAGAGAAACTCAGTTATGGATTTACAAAATAGTTTATTAATTGAGGTACCAAAAGGATTTACCAATTATGTACCTGTTTCTGAATTTCTTATCTGATAAGGAAATAGAATTTCCTTTTAAAAATAAATTGAACTCTCAAAAGGGAAAAATGAATGTATTAACTGAAAAGGTATTAAAATATTAAAGAGCTTAATTTTGGAAAAAGTTGGTGGGGATAAAACATATCAATTATCCATAAAACCCATACTCAATTGTCAATATGACCAGAATTAAGTTTATATGAATGTAATTTTTACTTTGAGGTAAAATTCGATTGATTTTAGAATCAACCACACATAATTTAAGAAGAAAAATTCAATTATAAAAGAAATAGTGTTTTGTATAAAATGGTTCTTGTTAATTATAAAAGAAAATCCTATCTTTGGAGTAAAGTTGAAATCTTAATAACGATTTACTTACTTTGCATAGTTAGTTAAAAACCTAACCTTTAAGTGATATAGAAAAATAAATAAATCCAGAACCAACTAAAAACTAAAGAATTGAAAGGGAGTATTTTTGAATCAAAATTCAATGATAAAAATTAAAAATTTATAGAGGTAGATATAAATTAAGCAATATCAGATATCAAATAATATTTCATTGAATTAATTGGTTGGTAATTTTAATGATGGAATATTAGTTTTATCTTTAAATTAATGAAACTGTAGAATTATATTCTATATCTTTTTTACAAAAATCTAATCTCTTATTAAGATAATTGATAAGAAATTATTATTTTATCTATATCGTATTTTATAAAAATGAAAAGAGATTTAAAATGATGAAAATCAATAAATTTTATTGATGCAGAAGAAGCACCATATATAAAAATCAAAGATAAGTAAGATTTTTCCATTATTTGAAAATTTTATCGCGACTACTAAAGATTATTCAATTTTTATTCGAAATCTCGTCGGAGGAATTATCTAGATTTTCTATCAGAAAATTAGAGACGAGTAAATAATGTATATAAGTACTTTATATTGGTTTCTTTCTAAAAATTATTATTGTGAATTTTGCTGTATCTTATAATTCTTGAAAGAAGATAAAAGAATTTTTAACCTCTTATTATAAGAATTATTAAAATAATTTATAAGGATAATTTATTTAAAATTAAATAGAAAAATATTCTCCTTATTGATCAACTTTTTAGTTTCTAAAACTTTATATTTTATTATATGGTATAATCAATTATCACATCCTTATATTATTTTTTATTAAAAAAAATTTAGTTGCATTTTTATTTATACGATTTTTGTTATAACTAAATAAATTTTTGATTTAACTGAAATATTACCAAACTCTGCTTACTGCATAATTAGTACAGAATTCTCGATAAAAGTTTAAATTTGATTTATATTTAAAGTATAGACATTTTTTATGTGATATTGTTTAATTATAATTAAAGAATATTAAATTTATTAATTTTCTTTAGAAAGAAAATTTCGATAATACCATTAATTTTGCAGGATAACATTACTATTATACATATGACTCAAATATCCACGCACTTTAATTAATAAAGTTAATAACTCACTAAAAGTGAGCCACTTATAAGTATTCGATAATGTTTTTCAGCAGTTAAATAAAGAAAAAATTCTTCCTGATTGATAAGAAAAACTATTTTTAAGAAAAACATTACTTTATAAGGTTATTTGTGGTGTTTATAAGGATAAGTTAAAATTATTCCCGATCGTTTTATTTTTATATAAATATGTTAATTGTTACAAAAATATAATGGTAAAATGATAAAATAATATTTGAATATTTTTCAATAAATTTGATCTTAACTTAGATCAAGTTAAAATTTTGATAAAACTGATTCAATTAATTATTTAATTTATTTTAAAGACTATTATTGAAAACCGATTTATGGACTATAAGAGATAAAGAAATCTAATTCTTTTTTATCTAGTCTTTGTTATAAAGATCAGAATCATATTCTGTTCATCTATTTTGCAAACTTACAAAATTAAAATATTAAAATTGATGATAAAACTATTTCGCTGAAAATTAAGAACGATTACACTTATTGCATAAGAATCAATCAATGTGAAGAAATATATTTCTCAAGAATAAATATTTTTCGTTTCTAATAATTTAAATTAAAATAATAAGAAAGAATTTTACTTAATTAGTAAAAATCTGTGAATGATGACCAAAACTGGTTGATCGTGTTATCTTATTCTGTTATCTAATCAAACTTGTTAAAAGTAGACTATCTCAAAGTTATTATTTTCATTATTCTTTATAGGTTAAGCTCTTAATGTATATTTAATATTTCTAATTTTAAAATTCTTTATACTCCATCATTAAAGTGGAATGAATACAACAAATACACTTTACCTTAGTAACTTTCTTTTTTAAAGCTTCTTTAGCCTCTCTATCTTTGTTTTCATGTTCAGAGATTCTTTTCTAACCAGATAAAAAAGATAAATATATTCTTATATATAAAACTTGTATGATAATACCTAAAATACTCAGTATAAATTCAAGAATTCGATTGCTTATTCTTTTAATAAGAATCATAAAAATGATAAAATCCGTTTTGCAATAAAATTTTACTACCTCTTTGTCCTAAAGAAGAGTTATTTAGAATTTAATTGTTACTATCCCTAAAATATTAAAATTTACCTTTGATCTACAATATAATCAAAATTTGAGTATATTGGCACTAATAGAAAGATTAAAATCAATTCTTTTCTTTATATTATCCGGATTTTTTATTAAACTTAGTTTCTGGTAATAATCTTTATTAATTAATTATTAAAAACCTTTCCTTTGAAGATTATAGTTATTAGAGTAAAATTGATACGTGTATAATATTTGAATATGAAATTACTTTTTAATATCAAGAAGGGAGAGTATCCGGAAAAATTTTATGATCTTTTTAATTTTTAAATGTTTTATTTTCTCTTCGCAAAATGGAATATGGCATATAAGAGCTCTTCGTTAAGTTAAGTTTATTATCTTAATTACGTTATTTATTTATAGTAAATATTACTAAACCATTCAAAAATATCGAATATTCTTAATAAGAAGGTATTGATTTTATCATTAAAGATTATTATTTCTAAGATGAAAAAATTACCTCATTATATATAGTAATAATTTCTCAACTTATCAAGTTAATTTTAAATTAAAAGATATTTTTTATATTTAGGTTGCTAAATATCTTGTATGATACTAAATATCAAAGATAAAGTGATTGGCGATGGATAATATATCATTTTGATTAAAAACATAATATAATATATTTTCTTCTATCATGAAGAATTCTCAGTTATTTATCAAAATACATTAGATGCTATCTATAGCAGATAGTTAATTTTGTATAACATCCATTAATGTTTTTTATTATTTAATATTTTAAAAGGATTCTGTTTTTATGGATTTTATGAACGGCAAACGCCTTTTGATCACTGGTTTAGCCAGTAAAATATCTATTGCTTACGGTATTGCACAAGCAATGCATCAACAAGGTGCTGAATTAGCATTCAGTTATCAAAGTGATAAGATAAAATCTCGCGTAAAAGAAATGGCGAGCAATTTTGGATCTAACATTATTTTCCCATGTAATGTCGCTTCCGATGAGAGTATTACTACATTATTTTCTGAGTTGAAAAAAGTATGGTCTAAATTTGATGGTTTTGTACACTCAATTGCCTACGCACCAACCGATCAACTTAATGGTGATTATGTTGATACAGTTACACGAGAAGGATTTCGGATTTCCCATGATATTAGCTCATATAGCTTTGTTGCTTTAGCAAAAGCTTGTCGAAATATGTTAAATCCTAATTCTTCCCTGATTACTTTAAGTTATTTAGGGGCTGAACGTGCTATTCCTAACTATAATATTATGGGGTTGGCAAAAGCCTCTCTTGAAGCAAATGTCCGTTATATGGCTAATACAATGGGACCTGAAGGTATTCGAGTTAACGGTATTTCAGCTGGTCCAATCCGAACTCTAGCAGCATCAGGGATTAAAGACTTTCGTAAAATGTTATTATATTTTAAATCAGTAACACCAATTCGCCGCACGATAACAAGTAAAGATATTGGTAATTGTGCAGCTTTTCTCTGCTCTGATTTATCATCTGGTGTAACAGGTGAAATTTTACATGTTGACGGTGGTTTTAGTATCTCTGCTATGAATAAATTCGAATTAAAAGCATAATATGAATAATCAATAATTTATAAATTATTGATTTATAAAATAGTATTATTTTATAAAGATCTACTCTAAATTAAATAGAGTAATAATTTACTAATGAAATGAAATTCACCATAAAATCGGTTTTCATGATTATTTTTCTATATAATTCAGTAAATTTTTTGCTGATAACCTTGTTATATCAATCTTTAAATAATATCTAAGTTATAAATGCTCAATCTCATTAACCATTGAATATTTTTGATTAAGTTCAATTAAATGAAAGGAATCTACTGCTAACTTAAAATAAGATTTCAGTTTATTTTAAGTTTCTTCTAGAAGAAGAAAAAATTTAATTTTTATTTAATTAATAATCTTGTAGAAATTTTTTCTATTTGAGATAAATTTATCTAATTTAATATGGTATTATCTAGTTTATTTAATTTGAATTAATTTTGAAAAATTATTAAATATTTTAACATTCGATTCCTATCGATAACGAAATAATTAAAAATTTAAATTAAATTGAAAAATATTCTAATATTAATATATAGTTTCTAACTACTTTTAATAATTTTATGAAATTAAATAATTAACTTTATTTATCAATTTTAATTTTAAATATTTAATTAAATGATATTCATATTTGATTCAAAAACTTTTTAATTAAAATTAATTTACTTTCGGTATTATTAAATATATAATTTTATATATTCATATTTTCATATATATAATTTATTATTATCTTAATACGAGAAATTAAAATAGTAGTCATTACTATTAAATATTTTAAATAGTTTAAGTTATTATATTATAATTTAAACTATTTATTAGATATCAAAATATTGATAAAGGTTTTATTTTAAATTTATTTAAATATTAATAATTATTTTTATTTAATAGTATATATTTATTATTTTAAATAAATATTAAAATTCTGATTTAATAATTTAAAAGAATATTATTTATATAATATAATTGATCTAAATAAACTTTTTAGAAAATTATTTTAATTTATTAATATCCTTGTTTTTTATAAAATTAAAAAAAATTTTTCAGTATTTATCTTATTTTGATAAGTATTTTACTTATATATAAATTATAATTTATAATTATTAATTTAACAAAATTGAGAATTTTCTCTTTTAAAGGATTAAACTTTTTATTATTATTTTATTTAATATTTTAAATATTTTAATATCTAGTATTATTTTATACGAAATTATATTAAACACTATTAACTAATACTAATTTTATCTAAAAATAATTATATTTTAATTATGTATTTTATATATAACTATTTATATTATATACTATATAATAGTTTATAATTTTAAAAAATTTTAAAATAGTTCAATATTCAATTATATTTAAATTAAAACACTATGTTATGTTAAGCTTATTAAAAGTTCAATATTATTGAATAATAATTAGTATCTTCTTCAATAGAAGAAATTATAAGTTATTTTAAAATTAAAAAACAGCTTATAGCACTTTTACGGTAAAATGAACATTTATAAAATTATTCTTAGTACTAAGATGAATAAAAATCGATTTATAATAAAATATTTCAATAAAATGTAAGTTTTGTGTTTAGACCTAAAAGGATATTAATATAAATGCTATTCTTAATTTTAGTACTAAAGTACAATTAATTTTTACATATGTAATTAGATATTTCTCCAGAAAATTTCTCTTTAAATTAAACAATAAACAAAAATTATTTATATAAAATATCCTTAGAACAGGATACTAAAATAAATAAATTATTCTAAATCGGATTTACTATACAGTCCAATAAGAATTGGTATCAGAAAATAGTTTTTATTTATATCCTTATTGTTTTTAAATAAAATATCTTCGCTAAAGATACAAGTGTAAAATTATAACAACTTCTATTATATTTTTAAAATAGTGTTGAAAAGGTATTGTGGTTCAAAAAGAGAATATAGATATTCTTTCTAATTATAGTTTGAAAACATATTATTTTTCTCCTATTTTAAATAAATTTTTAAATATTCTTTAAAACTGATTATTACTTTAAATTTTATTTTATTTATTCATACCTAAATATATTTTTAATTTTTACGAACAATTTAATTGAATTTGAAATGTTCTCATTTTAAATATTTAAAGAGAAAAACTTAAAATCAGTAATTTTATATTTATTTTTTGACAATTTGTAGCGAGAAGGTTGATTAAAAATATCTATACTATTAAATATAGTTTGCTAATTAACCTATTGGACTTGAATTATATTTCATATATTAATTTTTTTAATGAAAACTTTATATCAATAATTATTTAGTTAAAACTGATTAAATATATTATAATAAAATTATATGCAAGTTTTATTCGTATATATTTATACTTAATGTTAAATATTTACTAGGTGAAGAGAAATAAAATAAAAATCTTTTATTACTAAATTTAATATAAGGAAAATTTATTGATTAAGAGTAAATTTATTATCGATAAGTACTTTAATCTTTGTAATACTTATTATTTAGTATCAAGAATTTTGCTATAATAATGAATCTTAACCTTTATCCAATATCAAAATATAAAACAACGTATTAAAAAATTAAGTAACCTAAGAACATGAATAGAAATATTTAAAATAGAATATTTATTTTAAATATCATTTTTCTTTTGATATTTAAAGTTAAATTAACTCACTATTTAAACAGTGATATTATTTTACAAAAATAATTAATTAATATGCATAATTTTAAATTGATAATTAGAATTTATGATTCTATCCACTATAGAGAATAGTTATAATTCAATATTATATTCCTTTCAGTTTTTTATAATACTTAATAAAGTACAATATTAAGTATTTACAATATAAAAAGATATAGATATATAATTTAATATGTTAATTAAAAATAAAATAATCTAGTTAGATTTATAGTTTTCTCCTTTATTTTATTACTATTTAGAATAATTAATTAGTGATCAATTTATATATTGAAGATGTGCTTTGTTAATTAATAGTATTTTAAAATATTTAAATATAAAAATAATCTTTATAACTGAGATATGTTAGAAAAAATTATTAAGATATTTTCCATAATTTTATCATCTGTTAATAGAATTTTTTAATAATTATTAATTGATTATTATCTAATTTTTAGGTTCTAATAAATTAAGATACCAAATCTTTAGATAAGTAACTACTTCGTGACCTAAAATTTAGTATATGAAGAAAGAAATAATACATTTATTATTTAACCTATTTTCATATTATCGAATTATAGAAATACTAAACAAAAAAGATTGTTTACTTTTATTTATTTAAAAATATCAAGCATTCCTTCTTCTTATTTCAGAAGAAGGAATATAACCCATTAGAATCTATTATTTTATAATTTTTAATTTGTGGATTTTTGATTAATATCTTTATTAATAATTTCCGTGAAGTTTTAAAAAGATATAGAATAATAATCAGTTAAAACTGTGTATGAATAGAAAATTGAATAGTGTTTCATTAGATAAATATCAAATTTCATTAAATGGGTAAAAACTATTTTTTATACCATTGATTTTATACTAATAATTATTTTCTAAAAATATTTTTAAATAAAAAATTGAAATGTTAATAGTTGATATAACTAATAGAAATAAACTAATTGGTATATTAGATACTTCTTATTATAATTAAATCTCTACCTATAAAAGTTCATTATTACCAATTAATTAAAAAAAAATGTTTTTTACCACACCTGATCAAAGAATAATGACCAAATAGACGATCTTTATCACTAAAGATATATTCAGGATTAAGACATTTCTCGCTATTAATCGCTACTGCATTCGAGCTGATCATTCTTCTAGCCTGTCCACGAGAAAGAACAAATTTTGCATTGAGTAACGCTTCCTGTAAATTTGCTCCTGAATTTAATTTGATCACTGTCATACCATCTTGAGCTAACTGAGAAAAATCCGATTCTGTTAATGCAGAAATAGTATCAAAAAATAAACTTTCTGTGATCCGTTTGGCAGCCTGTAAACCCTCACCCCCATGCACTAACTTTGTAACTTTTTCCGCTAATATATATTTTGCTTTCGGTACTTTTATACTATTTTGATCTTCTTTTTGTAAGACATCAATTTCATCAATTGACATGAAGGTAAAAAATTTAAGAAAACGATAAACATCTACATCAGAAATATTAATCCAAAATTGATAAAACTTATATGGAGTAGTTTTTTTCGGATCCAACCAAATTGTCCCAATTTCTGTTTTTCCAAATTTAGTTCCATCATATTTAGTAATTAATGGCATGGTTAGACCAAAAACTTTTTTTTGATATAGACGACGTGTCAGATCAATACCTGATGTAATATTTCCCCATTGATCAGAACCTCCTATTTGCAATTCAACGTTATATTGATAATAAAGGTTAGCAAAATCATAAGATTGAAGTAAATTATAAGAGAACTCAGTAAAAGATATCCCAATATTATCGAAGTTAAAACGTTGTTTAACGGTTTCTTTATTGATCATTTTATTAACAGAAAAGTGTTTGCCGATATTTCGCAAGAAGGTCAAAACATTCATTTGTCCAAACCATTCATAATTATTAACTATCTTAGCACTATTTTTACCAGAATCAAAGTCAAGAAATAACGAAATCTGTTGACGGATTTTTTCTACCCATTGTTGTACCGTTTCGCTAGGATTAAATTTTCTCTCATTGGATTTAAAACTTGGATCACCACCAATTAATCCTGTTACCCCTCCAACTAAAACTATCGGTTGATGTCCTTTCTCCTGAAATCGCTTTAAGCATAGTAATGGTATCAAATGTCCTAAATGAAGGCTATCAGCAGTTGGATCAAATCCACAATAAAGAGTTACTGATCTTTGAGATAGTTTATCTATTAATGCCTTTTCCTCCGTGATCTTGGAAATTAAACCCCTTTTTTTCAATTGTTCAATTAAGTTCTCACTAAACATCAATGACTCCATTAATTTTTTATTTCGTTTATTTTATGAATAAATTTTATATAATAAATGAAATAGAATAAAATTCTAGCTACGTAAATAACAATATCAATGGGAATATCATTTTCTGATTAAGGAGCCAAGCGATTAATTTGCCAATGATCATGTTGCCATTGATATAAAAATCGATCATGTAACCGTTTAGTGCCACCTTGCCAAAATTCAACACTGTCAAATTTAACGTTATATCCGCCCCAAAAAGTAGGTAAAAAAATTTTAGAATTCTTATTTTTTTTTAATTCGGAAAATTTTTTTTCTAAAATATTTTTATCCGAAATTTTTTCTGATTGCTGTGAAATAGAAGCTGCTATTTGACTATCTTTTGGTCTACTATAAAAATATTTTGTTACTTCAAGTTCAGAAAGTTTTTCTGCTTCACCTAAGAAGCAAACCTGACGTTCCAACTGACACCAGGAAAATAGCAAGCTAACCTTATTATTGTAGGAAATATGTTGCGCTTTTCGACTAGATAAATTAGTATAAAATGTGAGACCTTTTTTGTCATAATGTTTAAGTAGTACAATTCGTTGATAGGGTTGTCCATTCCTATCTACTGTTGCAATAGACATGGTAGTTGGATCGATTAATTTTGCTTCATAAGCCTGTTTTAACCAACGATCAAATAAAACTAATGGATCATCGGTTAAATCTTTACGCATTAATCTCCCTTGAGTATATTCTCTTCTTATCTTAGAAATATCTAGTTGATTTTTTTTTATCATTTTCTACCTCTATCTTTTCATAATTTAATATTATATTATATGCGTTATTATTCATAACTATGTGGTATAATTTGGCATTTAATATTTTCTCCTAAGCTATTAGCAAATATTAAGTTTCTCTGAAAAAATTAGATAAATTACAGCGGGAAATCGAGCAAAAATTTTCTATATTTTTACAAAAAAGAATATTTTACTTATTAATCTCAATATAGTGCTAGATTACTAGTTCACTTAAAGCTTAACGATAAAGTACCTATTTTAAACTTTTAAACTATAAAAAATAAAAATTTACCTTACATTAAGATAAAATATAATTAATTATTAAAGAAGGTCGATTTTTCTTATGTATCTATATATTGATTTTTCCGATAAATTTAAAGATTATATTAGATATTTTAATTAATCAAAAATAACGTATTTCTTGAAGGTACTTTTCTTATAATTCATTAAGATAAAATATACAGTATTTAGTTAAAGCGAATCATTGATCTTTCTATGATCACTAAAAATCAAAATTATTATCAAGATATTTATTCAAATATTGATTAGTTAATATATTCAATAAATCATATTATGATCTAATCTCATACTATTTAATTATTGAATTAAAAATAAAATAAGTAAGATTGTCAATTCTGGTATTATTTTAAATAATGTAATTTTCATAAATGAATAAGTTTTGAAATTAAAGAAAGCATTTAAAGGTTAATCTTAACTATTAAACTTCATTTCTCTACAAAATTTTTATTTACAAAAATCTTTTTAAAGTGATTTTTTATTATTAATTAAAAATTAATATTTCTTTATTTATCATCCTTAATACCAAAGATTACCTAATGACAGAATTTTTCAATAATTTTTCTAATCAGTAATTTTATTTCTCTTTCAATACGTTATTTAATTTTACTAATATATAAAATATGATAATAATCAGGTAACTTTTTGACTTTGACATATAAAACTTGATTTTTAATTCTCTTATAAGAGAGAGTTATAACTAAATAAAAAGTTTAGAAATTTTTATTAAAGAAAATTGATCAATCATCAATAAATTTTACTTGATAAAATATCTTATATAAAATATTTTTTTATATTTTCCTTTGATTGCTTTTCTTTTACATTTCTTAAATATATATTATAATTATTATTATAATATATAAATTTAACTTATTAAAATAAGATTATTGAAATAATAATTTCCAACTTTTAAATAAAACAAATTCATTAACTTAAATATTTTTAATAAAAGTTATTGATTTTTTATATCATTATATTTTATAGAAACTATATTAGTTTTATTGTTAAATTGATTATTCATTTCGTTTATATACAATAAATTATGGATATTTTTCTATTTATAATCATTATTACAATGGAAATTAGATTCTTAAAAAAATAATCAGGTTAAAGAAAATTTTTATTGATATTCAATACAATTAAATCTTTATTTCCCGGAGGATATATAAATATTCTTTTTAGATATATTTATAGCTTTCTTAAATTAAAAAGTAAAAACCGTAACTCTTTTCGTTTAATATATATTTAATAAACGTAATCCGATGGAAGTATAAGATTAAATATGATATAATGATAAAATATCATTAATTTCACTTGGTGAAATTAATCTTTATTGATTATTTAGGTAAAATAGTTTGACTTTTTCATGGAGAAAATAAGAAACTTTTGACGAAAATAGAATGAAAAATACGAGTAGTATTATTAGTAAAAAATTTTAAATATATATTAATAAAAATAAAAACGTTCAATTAGAGCTTAGATGGATAATTTTCATTTTATTTCTTTAGTGTAAAGTTTATAACAGGTTCATGATGACTGACATATATATCTATCAGAAGTAATGAAAATATGATTACTGTTCATCCTTATTAATTGAATTAATATATATATTGTGGATAAATTTAAATGTAATTAATTAAATGTTAATTGAACTAATATTCAATTTATTTTTATTTTTCAATTATTTTTAATAAATAATTATATAAGAAAATGATATTTTGATAAAATTATTAATATTTATTAATAAAGCAATATTTGTATCCATCACGTGTAATATTTTTTATATTAAAAATATATTAGATATCTAGAACTATTTTATTATGAACTAGTATTAAACACTATATATTTATTTATAATAATGAAGTATTATTATACTAATAGTATATAATTTATATTCATATTTTTTATTTACATATATAAATTATTTATTTATAGTAATAGGTATTTTACTTTTAATAAGTAAAGTTTATTTTTTTACATATTTATCTATTAATTATATATCAATTTTAATTATTTAATTAAAATATAAAAATTAATAAAAATATTATCTATTAAGTAAATAATACAAAATAAAACAAACTAATAAACCAGTTTAAAATTAAATATTTTTATTTATCTAATAAATTAATAACTACTATTTATTTATAATAAAATCTATAATTTTAAAATTAATAATATATAATTTATTAATTAATTATTGATTGGATAATTATCCTAAAATTCGCATAACTATATTGTTGAATAATAAGTATTAAAAGTTAAAGAAAAAAGGAAATCCCTGTGAATAATATTATCTAGAAATGATCACTCCCCCCTAGTTCCTAGCAATTGAAGATATTATTAACATTTTACTAATATCCTATTTCTATCTAAAAACATTAGATATTTTTTTAAGAAAATATCTTTTTTATAAATCAAATTTTATAAAATTTGAAATAATTGAATTATTGAAAATAATATTTTTATGTTTTATAAATATTAACAAATATTTTATGAAACAAAATATAAAACCCGCTAAGCAAAATCATCTATAAGTAGAGAACTTACTTCATTAAATTGAGTACGAGTAAATTTTTAGATGTTTTCTCTCTTCTTAAGAGAAGATAAAAATCTTTTAAAAAATTTTCTAGAAATTAATAATAAAAATTTAATAAAATAAAACATTAATGATATAGTAATAGAAATAGAAATTTATTATTTTTCTTTTATTCAAAAGTTTTGATCAATTTTAACTTAAATATCGTGAAGATATTCCCAAATATTAACGTTTAAATTTCCTAAAAAGCAAAATAAAAATAAAGTTGAAAACATTTTTTAATCAAGGAAAAATCTATTAAAGACGATGATTCATCACTTACCTAAACAATTAAAAAATAATAAAACTGACAACTTATTACATAAGTTAACTTTTAAGTTAACTTACTAACATCGTTATGTATACTACTTTATTTTGTAATTTAATATTCATTAATAGGATTACTATCAATAAAATATTTAAAATAACATATCTCATATATTTAAAATATCTATTTATCTTTTAACTTTTTATTTTTACCTCAAAAAGTATAAATTTGATAAAAATTTTTTATTAAATTACCACTTAACTAGTTATCAAATTTTGATAAATATTTTGTTAGAATTATATTCTACTAAATAAAATATAGTGAACATAATCCCGATATATTGATAATTGAAAATTAGTTAAAATTACTTTTTTTGAAATTTAAAGTATTAATAATAAAAACTTTTTTGTTATCTATTCTTTGAATAACTATCACTAATCTGAACTAAAAATTCTTAATTTTTTCATCGGTATAATCTTTTCATTAAATATTAAAAATCAATTTATTGATTACTATAATCAATTTTTTTAGTAAAAAGTTCATATTTTATGTTATAAACTAAGATAACAGATAATCAAATATAATTTTAAACTTTAATTAAATTATTAAATATATATCTCACGAATCTTTATTATTTCTAATAAACTAGACACAAAGCATGTATCTTTTAATTAAAGTATTTAAATTATTAATATAAATATTATTTTATTTATTATAGGGGAACCGTATTCCTAATTTTTATTTAAAAAATATTGGAATTCTAAAGTATTTTAACATAAATGAATTTTTCAATAATTGAAAAATTGTAAAGTCTTTTATATTTATAATATAAAATTGATAAAAGATAAAAAATATTTATAATATAAATATTAATATTTATATAATTAAATTATTAATTTAATTAATAATTTATTAAATAAGATTAGAATCTAGTAAAATAGTAGAAAAAAGTTATCAAGAACTGATAATTAATGCTATAATCTATGAAATATTTATTCATATTCTAAATATAATAATATTTTATTTTTAAGGAACTGATAATGACGATAATAGAAAAAATTGAACGTCAAATAAAAGAAAATCCAATCCTTTTGTATATGAAAGGATCCCCTAAATTTCCTAGCTGTAGTTTTTCTGACAAAGCTGTTCAAGCTCTTTCTGCTTGTAGTGAACGTTTTTCTTATATAGATATTTTACAAAATCCTGATATTCGCAGTGAGTTACCTAAATATACAAACTGGCCAACATTTCCTCAACTATGGATTGATGGTGAGTTAATTGGTGGTTGTGATATAATCATTGAAATGTATCAGAATGGGGAATTACAAAAAATAATAACTGAAACTGCCGCTAAATATAATACTTCAGAAAAATCTGAAATTAAATAGCTAAATAATCTTTATAAGATAACTAATTAGTTAGAAAACAATAACATTGTCCCTTACTAATATGTTTATTACTTAATTTTTTATAATTGGCCAACCACCTAATTTTTTCCACTTGTTAACGATTTCACAAAAAAGTAATGCTGTTCTATCTGTATCGTAAAGTGCACTATGCGCTTGTCTTCCATCAAATGGGATTCCTGCAGTATAACAAGCTTTAGCTAAAATTGTTTGTCCAAAAACTAGACCGCTGAGTGCTGCTGTATCAAAAGTGGCAAAATGGTGGAACGGATTATGTTTTAAATTTCCTCGTTGAATAGCGGCCATAATAAAATTATGGTCAAAATTAGCATTGTGAGCAACTATAATTGCTCGATTACATTCATTATTTTTAATTCCTTTTTTAACCATCTTAAAAATTGAATGCAAAGCAGTATATTCATCGACAGCATTACGAAAAGGATTAGTTGGGTCTATTCCAGTAAAAGCTAATGAAGTTGGTTCTATATTTGCTCCCTCAAAAGGGAAAATATGAAAATGGAGTTTTTCATCAATTTCTAACCAACCTTCTTCATTCATTTTTAAAGTCATAGCTGCAACTTCTAATAACGCATCTTGTTGCGCATTAAACCCTCCAGTTTCTACATCAATAACAACAGGATAATAGCCTCGAAAACGCTCTGCCAACATGTTAACACTACTTTTTTTATTAGACATTTAATTAAAACTTTTTATACTTGAGAATAAAATATATTATGCCAATTTTTTTTTAAATTGCATTCAATTAACTTAAGTATAAAATGAATATGAATATTTCATCTATTATACAAAGCATCAGTTACATAAAATATTGTTATTTTTATTTTTAATTAACTTTAATTTTAATTTTATTAAAATTATTTATAGATAAAATAATCATTGATCTCGAATCAGATCATAAATATCTTACATATATTTAGTCGTTTTTTAATATCAATACTAGGAAATTTAAATTTTTTCTCTAATAAAGAGAGACATAAAAACTCTAATAATCATTTAATAGTAATGATAAACTTGATAAAATAGAAGATACACTTTCCGATTACCTTCCATTTTTATAAAAAAGAATGTAGGTAATCTACAGAAAAACTTAGTATCTTTATCGTTTTCACAAATTGCTTCCTCTGATTATATCCTCTTTCAAGTTGATATAAACAAAAAGATATCCACAAATATAATTAACAATCTTAATGAAGTATTTTTACTCTTAAATAATTAAAATTTAACATTATCTCTTATTCTTTTTAAGATAACTTGATTTTTCATCTCTTATTAAGACTAAAGAGATAGTTCATTATATTTTATTTATATTGGTATTTTTATCTATATCCATTTCACTATAATCTTTTATCACTAACTATTGATAAAACTAATCTGAAATAATAAACGATTTATTTGGTTGTGTATTTATTCATTTTATACTATTAAACATTATATGTTTTGAAATATTGTTAATAATTATTGGTGTTTTTACTAAAACTAAAAGATAGAATCTTAATCTGATAATTAAATGGGAACTATATTTTTATATAAATAACTATCTGTTACGTAATTTTATTTTTCTGATTACTTTTGGCATTATATGCGGATATCTCTAGATTTGTTATGGATAAGAAAGTTATTCTTATCTAAAGTTAATTCTTGCATATAGAAAATTAAATCTTCATTTTGAATTAAAAGAGATATAGGAATCTATCTCTTTATAATATAAGTATTTATATATTTTAATATTTTTTATTTAAACCTATTCATATGTCTCTTTTGATTATTTATAGTAGCTTCTCTCTAAAAAAGAGAGTAGTAAAAGTATTATTATTAAATAATAAATAAAAAATTACATAATTAGCAAATTTATTACTATATTAATTAATAAACTATATTTTAATCCATAACTTTAGTTTCTCAACCAATTTCCTTCCTTATTTTCAAACGTTGTTTTAATTAGTATAGATTATTAAAATTTAGGTGTGATCAAAATTTTGAATAATTAAAGCATAAATATAGTTATTTTATTTTTTATTTCATGATAGAAAACCCCCTCTATTATGGAGTAAAATTTTAATTTTAAAAATTCCTTTTGTTAAGTAAACATTTTAAATAGCTTATATAGTGCTAAAAAGTTCTTTTAAGAATTTAAAAAACATCTTTAGCACTAAAAATTAATAATTTTATACCTATCATATATTATTTAACAAATATAATTAATCAAAAATTCAATCGTACATCCATTTCAGCATTAAATAAGTTTTATTTATACTAAATATTAGTATTTCTTTCTTTTTTTAAAATTAAATCCTAAATATCTAAGTTTTATTAATTTATAATTAAAAGAATCAATTAACCAATTATTTTGGGATTGATGATTTATTTAAAAATATTTTCTACCTAAAAATATTTCTATCAAAATATAATGAATATTATTCAATTATAAAATATAATTGTTTTATTATTATTTTATTTCATATCTATATTTTTAAAATAACTGATAAATAAATAAATCAAAAAAAATAAAATTATAGAAGAAAATAGTTAAACTGGAAAAATAATAGAATTTATTTTCTTTTTCACAATTTTCTTAAAAATTTTATAAAATTTTAAACAAAAATATACTAACTAAATACTAAGATTAAAGATAAGTAAGTATTTTATATAAATTAAAGATATTTAATAATTAGAGTTAAAAAATTATATTCTCTTTTTTATTATAAATGTGCAATACTTATCTTTGCTACTTAGAGATAAAATAAATTTAGAGGGTAAATATAAATGAATCATACTAAAGCTATACTATCATACATCCTTATTAGTTTTGCGTTTCTAACAGAAGGATGTTCAAACAGTACTAAAATCAATAAACTTTCCTCTAATATTCAAACGTTAGATGGTAAACTAGAAAAACTATCCAATGATGTTCAATCATTGCGTAATGATGTTGAAAGTACTAAGGATGAAGCTGATCGTGCTAATCAACGTTTGGATAATCAAGTTCATAGATATAAAAAGTAATCCAGATTATATATAACTGATTACGAGATATAATAATATAGCACCAATTTTGGTGTTATATTATTATTTATAATATAGAAGTAAATTTATTACTACTAGTAGTAATAAATTTACTTCTATATTCTATTTAATATTAATTTATTATTTTATTTATTTTTATTGGTATTCCTGAGCGACGTGTTACAGCTTGAGAAACTAATTTCTGATCAATACTAGATTGTTTTAAAAATACTTTAAACTCATTACTATATATTAATGGCATCGTTTGAGGATCATCATATTCTCTTTTTGATAATGGTTGATGAACTTCAATATAATAGCTACCATCAGGTTCTTTAGAATACTTAATAGGTTCATTAATTATCTTTACACGTGTTCCTACCACTACAGAATAGAATAATTCTTCTATATTTTCTTGTCTTAGCCGAATACAACCAGAAGTAATACGTAATCCAATGCCAAAATTAGCATTAGTACCATGAATAAGATATTGCCCATTATCATAAGATAGTCGTAAAGCATAAAGACCCATAGGATTATCAGGACCAGATGGAAATACTGCAGGTAAAATAACCCCATCTTCAGCATAACGTTTACGAATATTTTTTGTTGGTGTCCAAGTTGGATTTTTAATTAATTGAGTAATGGTTGTTACCATTGTAGGCGTATTGGAGCCTAATTGACCTATACCAATAGGGTAAACAATAACTTTATTCTTTTTTTTAGGAAAGAAATATAATCTTAATTCGGCTAAATTAATAATAATCCCATCACGTTTAGTTCTAGGTAATAACATTTGCGATGGAATAATTAACGTCATACCAGATTTAGGCAAATAAGGATCAATAGCTAAATTAGTTTCCAATATACTAAGAAGACCTATCTGAAATTCACTAGCAATAGCTTCCAATGGACGACGATCATTAGGAACCACATAATAACTATTTTCTCCAATTAAATGTTCGTTAATATATGGTAAAGGATATTCAAAAGCACTGACATTGATCGTTAATTTGCTTAAAAATAATAAGCCGATAAAAAATAATTTTTCCTTCATAATTTTGTTTCTCCTAAAGGAACATACAAAGATTATCGGATAAATAAGCACTTATTTTAATTGGATCAACACTTAAAATTAAACGTTTAAGAGTTTAATTGAATAATTTTTTTGACTCGTTGTTGGATTGTTCTAATCATAGCATGCAATCCTTGACTTCTTGATGGTGTTAAATGCTTTTCCAATGAAAGTTTTTTAAAAAAAGTTTTACAATCTGTAGTTAAAATTTGTTTTCCAGTTTTATTTTGGAAAATTATTATTAATAATGCAATCAATCCCTTAACTATAATAGAATCACTGTGACCAAAAAAATTTATTTTACCCTTACTATCCTGCTCCATAATAAGCCAAACTTGACTTTGACAACCTGATACCTGATTTTTTATTTGTTTTTGTCTATCATCTATTGGTAATAATTTTTCTCCTAATTCAATTAAATAAAGATATCGTTCTTCCCAATTTTGACAACGTAAAAAATTACGATAAAATTCATTTTGATCAGGTAAAACTAACATTAATATTCTACTCTTATATATATCTTTAATAGATTAACCTAGTAATTTTTCAATATATTGAAGTTTTTCAACTAAAATATCAATTTCTTCTTTAGTAGAATAGATCGCTAAAGAAACTCGGCACATAGCTGATACTTTATAAAAGTTCATTAATGGTAAAGCGCAATGGTGACCTGTTCTTATTGCAATACCATAATTGTCTAAAAAAATACCGACATCATAAGCATGATGATCTCCTAAATTAAAGGCAATAACTCCTTGACGTTGATCTGAACCGTAAAAACGTAAAGAATTTACGTTACCTAAACACTGATTAGCATACCTCATTAATTCGGTTTCATAGGCATATATTTGTTGATAACCAATATTATTAATATAACGTAGTGCTTCACCTAAACCAATAATCCCAGTAATATTTGGTGTTCCTGCTTCAAATCTCCATGGAGCCTTTTCATAAGTGATATTTATCATTGATTTCTTAATTGAAGTCATATTAACTTTATCAATCATCCCACCACCACCCTGCCAAGGTGGTAAAATATTTAATAATTCTTTTCTTACATACAAAATACCAACACCGGTAGGACCATAGAGTTTATGGCTGGAAAAAACATAAAATTCACAATCTAAATCTTGAACATCAATCATTTGATGTATAATATTTTGGGCACCATCAATCAAAATATGTAATTTAGCTGATTTTTTTTTTGCGCATTGACGAGCATAGGAAATAATTTCTTTTACTGGATTAACAGTTCCCAAAACGTTTGACATATGGGTAAAAGAAAGTAATCGGGTTCTACCATCAATTAAATTATCTAATTTCTGAGAAATTAATTTCCCATCGTTATCAATAGGTAATATACGAATATCAAAATTAATTTGACCAGAAAGAAGATACCAAGGAACTATATTAGCGTGATGTTCCATTTGGGTAATAATAATATTATCACCTGATTTTATAAAAGTACGCCCATAACTATTAGCAATTAAATTTATCCCTTCCGTTGCACCTTTAACAAAAATAATTTCTTCAGAATTAGAAGCATGAATAAAATTAGCGACTTGATGACGAACATTTTCTAACATTCTCGTTGCTTCACTACTTAAACTATGAATCCCTCGATGTACCGCAGAATACTGATTACAAAGAAATTCTCTTTCCTTTTCTATCACCTGTAATGGTTTATGCGCAGTTGCAGCACTATCCAAATAAACTAAAGGTTTATCCTTTATTTTTTTTGTCAAAATTGGGAAATCTTTTCGAATAGATTCTACTGAAAATGTCATATTAAATCCCTGTTAAACGATGCTGAATAATATTCATTACTTTATTACTTACAATTTTATTATCAATAGTTTCAATTACTTCATCCGCAAATGCAACCAGAATCATATTCTTTCCATCATTGAGATGAATACCCCGTGAACATAAATAAAAAATTTGTTCATCATCAATATTGCTTACTGTAGCACTATGAGTACACTTTACATCATCAGCATAGATTTCTAACTGCGGTTTAGTATCAATTTCTGCTTCTTTTCCTAATAATAAATTGTTATTTGTCATCTTACTATTAGTTTTAAGCGCCTGTGGTGCAACTTTAATTATCCCATTAAAAATACCTTTACTTTTATCGAGAGCGATTGTTTTATGTAATTGACAACTTTCACAAAATAATTCATTATGTTCTATATAAGTTCTATTATCGACAATTTCTTTATTTTGTGGTAGTAAAAAACTATTGAGATTTAATTTGCTACTAGTTCCATTTAACTTTACATTGGTATGATTCCGAACTAATCCTGAACCGATAAAAATATTAGTACTCTTTATTTTAGTATTTTCCCCTGAAAAAATATCATTATGAGAAAAATGGTTACTTTGATTGTTTTCAAAAATAAGTTTTGTATAAGAAAAATGACTATTATCACTAATATTAGCAGTCAATCGACTTCCTGTTAGATGTGATTTATGATCAATAGAAACAAAATGTTCAATAACTTGTGATTTGCATTTAGCTCCTATCTCTAAATGATAGCGATAATGATTAATATTAACATAATCAATTTTTTTTGAACCAGAACTAATATTTAATATATAAAGAGGTTTTTCTACCTGAAAATTAGCATCTAATTTAATTAATATTGGCTGAACGGCTAAACTTTCGGTTAAGTACAAAAATATTTCATTTTTGATAATAGGGGACGGAAGCTGTGTCAAAGTATCTATCATTTTGATTTGATAAGGGCCAAAATTATTACTACTTAATGTCGAAATAAAACATCCATTAAACAAAACAATTCTCCATCCATCAATAGAAATAGCAATCCGTTTTAATTGCTCAGAAGTAATTATGTTAACTTTATCAGTAGTTAATTGGTATTGAGCGCTAAGTACTTTTTCTAACGGCGTATAACGCCAGTCTTCATGATAAAATGTTGGAAAACCTATTTTTTCTACTTTCTCCCAATAAGCTTTGGCTCGTTTTTCATTGGCTCTTTTGCTGGAATAAAAAAGTTTTGAAAAATTTTTTAGCGCTTGTTGATTCAAAATTATAACTTGACGCTGTTTTTTTTCTTTTTCACTGTGGGTCAATAAGCCAACCATAGCCTTCTACCTCCAGTTTTTTTGCTAATGTAAAATCACCTGATTGAATAATTTTTCCTTGATGAATAACATGAACAAAGTCAGGTGGAACATAATCTAAAATACGCCGATAGTGAGTAATGATGATAAAAGCTCTTTTAGCGCTACGCAGTGAATTCACTGCATTGGTTACTAGTTTTAAGGAATCAATATCAAGACCTGAGTCCGTTTCATCCAAAATGCATAATTCAGGTTTTAATAAAATCATCTGTAAAATATCATTGCGCTTTTTCTCTCCACCAGAAAAACCGACGTTGACAGATCGAGTAAGTAAATCTTTTGGCATATCAAGTAATTTTACTTTATCTTTAATAAAATCCTGAAAATCAAATCTATCTAGTGGTGGTTGCTTACGATATTTTCTCACTGCATTAATAGAAGTTTGTAAGAAAAATTGATTAGTTACACCAGGAATTTCTACCGGATACTGAAATGCTAAAAATATACCTTCACATGCACGCTCTTCCGCGGATAAATCAAGCAAATTTTTATTTTTGAATAAAATTTCTCCATTCTCTATTTTATATTCTTCACGTCCTGCCAGTGTTGCTGATAATGTGCTCTTACCTGATCCATTAGGTCCCATTATTGCATGTACTTCACCAATTTTTACCTCTAGGTTTAACCCTTTAAGAATTCGATTACCTTCAATACTAACATTTAAATTTTTAATACTTAACATTTTATTTGCCTTTGAAGAACTTAGTATTTTACTAGAGTACTCTTAACCAACACTATGTTCCAAGTTAATTGCTAATAATTTTTGTGCTTCAACGGCAAACTCTAATGGTAATTCAGAAAAAATATCTTTACAGAAACCATTCACGATCATAGAAATAGCATCATCTTGATTAATGCCACGTTGCAAACAATAAAAGAGCTGATATTCACCAATACGAGATGTTGTAGCTTCATGCTCTAACTGTGCACTACTATTTTTTACTTCAATACAAGGAAAGGTGTGTGCACCACACTCAGTACCAATTAACATAGAATCACATTGAGTATAATTTCTTGCGTTTTGTGCACTCGATAAAATTTTTACTAAACCGCGATAACTGTTTTGACCTCTTCCAGCTGAAATCCCCTTTGAAATGATAGTCGAATGTGTATTTTTACCAATATGAATCATTTTTGTACCGGTATCAGCCTGTTGATTACCATTTGTTAATGCAACTGAAAAAAATTCCCCAACCGAATTATCTCCTCTAAGAATAACACTGGGATATTTCCAAGTAATAGCTGACCCTGTTTCAGACTGCGTCCAGGACATTTTAGAATTCTTTCCTTCACATAATGCACGTTTAGTGACAAAATTTAAAATTCCACCAGTTTTACTTTTACCACCAGAAAACCAATTTTGTACTGTAGAGTACTTTACTTCAGCGTCCTTATGAACAATAACTTCAACTACAGCAGCATGTAACTGATAACTATCTCGAACTGGAGCAGAACATCCTTCAATATAACTAACGTAGCTTCCTTCATCAGCAATCAATATAGTTCGTTCGAATTGACCTGTTTTAGCTGCATTAATACGAAAATATGTTGATAATTCCATCGGACAACGAACACCTTTTGGCACATAAACAAATGTCCCATCAGATGCTACACTGGAATTTAATGCAGCAAAAAAGTTATCTTGATTAGAAACAACCGTACCAATATATTTTTTTACTAACTCAGGATATTGTTGAATCGCTTCACCGAAAGAGCAGAAAACAATTCCCAGTTTCGCTAATTCACTACAATAAGTTGTCGAAACAGAAACAGAGTCAAAAATAGCATCTACTGCAACCGATTTACCTTCACGTACTGGTACGCCAAGTTTATTAAATGTTTTTTCAACTTCTTTTGTCAGGTAATTATTTTTATGGACATCACCTCCTCCAGAACCTATTGATAAGTTAGTTTCAACTTGATAGTTATCATCGCAACTACTACAGAATGGCGCTGCATAATAACTGTATTCCTGATAATTTAACTTAGGATAATAACCTTTAAGCCAGTGAGGTTCTTCCATATTTAACCAATATTGATAAGCTTCTAAGCGAAACTCTAACATCCAATTAGGTTCATTACGTTTGGCTGATATGGTCTTTATGACATCTTCATTAAGACCTTTAGCTAATTTATCCGTTTCAACTTGAGTAAAAAACCCTTCTTTATACCGATGCTCCGCTAACCATTTTTCAATATCATCACCAATTTCTATTTTTCTCTGTAACATAATTTAATTAACCTAAATACCAAAGCTTTCACCACAACCACAAGCGTGTTGAGCTTTAGGATTGCTAAATTTAAATTCTTGATTAAGCCCATCAAAAACATAATCAACCTCAGTACCATCAATAAATGGCATCGCTTTTATAGCAACAAAAAGTTTAGCGTTATTATTTTGAAATAATAAATACTCTTTAGTTGGATTATTTATTAATTCAAGAACATAGCCAAATCCTGCACACCCTGATTGTTTGATATTAAGAGACAATCCTAAACTATTTGGATTTTTTTTTATTAATTTACAAATTTGATCAGCTGCTTTATCTGTCATAGTAAGTCCCTTCCAAATTTTTTTATTTAAAAAAAAAGTATCAATATGACTTATCATTATTAACCTCACTAAAGTAATATTTTTATCAAATCACTATATATGTATAGCTATCACCTATCTAATTAAATAATATAAGATAACGATAATATTTTACTTAAAACAATCTATCTTAAAATGGATATTTTATATTTCTTTTAAAATAAAAGAAGTGATTTTATTTTAATATTATTTAAAAATTTTTAATTTATTAATGATGGTAATTTAGCAATAAATTATTCTAAAAATCTAAGTAATTAGAAAATTTATATATGTTTAGGTGAAAATTATCTTTCTAAAACAATTTACTTTATTCTTATCATAAATAATTTAATTTGTTTTTATTTTCAAATGAAATATAATTCATTTTAATTATTTATCAAAAAATTTTTATTGAATAGAATTGTTACTAATTATTTAGATAGATTCAAATATTATATACGTAATTTAAATTTCTTGAAGAAAAATTCTAATTTGATTATAAGCATTAATTTTAAGTACCATTCATTTTTATTACTTTAAGTACAAAAATAATCGTCTGATCAAAATTTAATGACTTATCCTGTACTAATAATGTAGCATTATGTAATGATCCAATCAACTTGATGCTATATTTATCGAAAACATTATTATTTCAGTAATAGCACTTCTGATCGTTACCAGAAAATTTATAAATCAAATAAGATATTTTTATTAATTATTCAAAATATTAATCTTGTCTCTTGTCTTAGTAAGAACTAATTAGAAAATCATTTAATAATCTTCAACAATCTTTTATATAGAGTCATATATATGACACCTAATTATACTCTTATATAAAACAAAAAAATCTTTTAAAATCAAAATAGAAAAGTATTTAATTATAAAAATTTCTCTACTCTATTTTTATATCAACACTTTAAATTAAACGGCTATCACAAGATTAATGACTCTATAATAAATAGAGTAAATAATGTAATAGTTTAGCGGAAGAGGATAAAATCCTATATTTAAGTTAGGAATTAATTTTAAAAAATTAGATACTTTTTAGTTGAAGGTATAAATAAATAGCTATATAGAAACCAATAAACTTACAAAATAATAATCATTTTGGTAATTAAATATGATTAAGAGAGGAACTTAATAAACAACTTTTAAAGTATTAAGAGTTATTCACTTTCTCATGAAGAACATATTAAGTGTTAATATAAACTAATATTTATGGATTATATATAAATTTAGTATTAAAATACTAATAATTAAATTCTTGCTGTTCATACTAAGAATGAGGAAAAATTTAAAAAGAAAATTAAATAGGTATTTTCAATAAAAGTTAATAAGATCGAAATAATTATTCCTAATTACTTTTTACTATCTAATAAAAGAACTTGATTTTATAGAATAATGGGGGGGAATGGCAAAAAATTTTAAATTCACTTTTAGAATTTTGTAAAAAATTTAAAATAAAATAAAATAAAAGAAAATAATTAGAAAAATTTTTTAAATACTATTGAAAGTAAGGAATTAATTTATTTAAATTATTTTAATAAACTTATAAAATTTAACATCTAAGTAATAATAGAATTAAAATAAGTATTTATCTTTATCCGAAGTAAAAGTCAAAAAAATAGTAATTATTTAAAATTAAATTTTAAGATATTTTATCTATATATATTACATATTCATAAATTACAACCAGAAAAATAATATACTAAAATCATGGTTTTTATTTTAAATAAGTTTTAGGTATCTTTGTTAAAAAATAGATGAGAAAAACTACAATAAAATAACTTAAAATTAGAATAAATTATATATATCAATGGGAGTATCTTGTTAGGATTTAATCCTATAAAAACTTTATATAAGTATCTATTTTCTATTAAAATAGATGTATATTTTTAATATTGTTAGATATTAATTCGAAAATTTTTAATTGATCCTATTTTCTTCAAAATAATCCTATTTTCTTTTAATTTAAAATACCTTTCTGCAGAAAAGGATGTAGTAAAATGAAAGAGCAAATTAATATTGATCATTTTAGGATTAAAAAAAAGAAAATCTTAAAAATTGATTTCTAAAGAATTTTAACTATCCTTATATAAGATCTATAACCTAATTAATTGTATCAAAAAATAAATTTATTAAATCATCGAATACAAAAAAGATGATTACTTTTTATACATCGATAAAATTGAATTACAGAGATACTTATATTTAAATTTAAAGTACCGAAATATTAAGAATTAGTAAAAAAAATTATATCAAGTAACACCTTAAAAAAACTTCTTCTAAAACAGTGTCTTATTTTTTCTTAAAACTAGAAAGTAAAATATTTGAAAAATATAATTAAATTAAAAAAAATATCTTTAATGAATATTTTTTTAAAAATACTTAACTTTAAACTCTAATGAACGGAATAAATAATTTAGTACTATAACAAAGGTGATTTAGAAATCTTTTTCCAAAAAATGAAATAGTTTTATTTTGAAGGTTACAAACGTTTTTATTTTATAAAGATAATTTTCTACCATTATTATAAACACAAACATATGGTACATTCATCTAATAAAATTTTAAAGTAACCTGAACAAATTTTGTTGTTAGAAACAATATTAGATAATATTGAATATTGTTTCTATATAGAAAATTTTCTCTATAAATAATTACTATTTTAGTTTATTTACTTTGATGTTAATTTAGTGCTGTGATTATCGTTATCATATCTTTATTAACTAATTTAACAGAAAATAAAAGAATTTATTACTTGAATATTTAGTATATTTATTGTAAAAAACAATCTGACTGGGAATTAATACTAATTATAAGGAATTAATAATTTAACTTAAACTATAAAACTTACTATCTTAGTTTATTTTGGAGAGATGAATTAAATATTCCTCTTAATTTATAACTCTTTTCATTTAATAAAATGACAACAGGATTAGAATTAGTCTATCAATTAATATTTACTTAAATGGATAAAACCAGAAAGTACTTTACTATCATAGAGTAAATTGATAAAATGGATCCTTGAATAATAAAATAATTATTTGAATTCCAGTTCAATTATAATTTTTGAATTAAACCAATAATGGAATAGTATTTTTCATAATTAATCAATTGTTATTATAAATAGGTTGTTAGATTGATACAGTATAAAATCTGTTAGTCTAAATAACCTTTTCTTTAAAAGAGTTTATATCTAATTTTTCTATAACATAAAATTAAATATTAAAAACAATTTTTCCATTAACAGAAAAATAAATTCAATTTGAGAAAAAGATATTCACAAATCATTTATAATTAATTATTATTAATAGAGAGATGTAGTAGTAGTGCCTTCAAAGTAAGAAGTATGAATTTAACTAATATTGGATTGTGGGGAAGGTAGAGAAACTATATATAAGGAAAAATTTTATCTCTTTTTCTACTTAATAAAAATCAAATTTTTTACACTTAATTTATAAAGTGAGTTGTAGACTTATTATTTTTCAATCCTAATAAATTTATAATTATTTATATACTTTTTTAAGTAATTTCAATTTATGTTTTTCTTAAGAAAATAATCTTGTAATCTCTCTCTTATATTAAAATTTCTTTTATATAAATAAATAGAATTGTTGAGAAATTTTTATTGAAGGTATGCATTTTCAGTATTAACCTTAAAATTAAAATATAAAAATATTTTATAATCGTATTACTATGTAGGAGATTTCTCAAAGTTGAAGTTTAAATTAATTTTGGAATTAGTTTAATTATAAGTTTTTCTTTTAATAAAATCTATAGAATTAAACATAATCTCTATATGTAATAACTGAATATATTTCTAAATTTAATTAATGAATAGATCAAGATAGATTACTCATTTTAATAGGAATATTTATTAAAATTTTATCAAAAAATTTTATAATGATAGATAGAAATTCCTTTACTTTACCAGAAGAATAATTCTTTTAGTTAAGTAAATTAAGTAACCTTAATAATAAATTTTTTACTAATCCCTATTTTTAGTAGGGATTTAGATATACTTATCACAAGGAGAATATGTAATTCCTTACATTAAATGTCATGAAAATGATTTAAATAAAAGTATTTTTTCTCTAAAAAATACACAAAATTTAAAAATTTAAATTTAACTAAATACTTTTATACTGGAAATATATGAAAGTATTATTCAATATACTATATCAATCTTTAATTTTAATAAACAGATCATTTCTTTTTATTTTATAGGTCAATTTAATATTTTAAAAATTAGTAAAAATAAATAATAACGAAGATTTTAAAATTATTCCACTCCGTTAAATTAACTTGTTTAAGTTTGATTAGAAACTAGTTAATTATTAATTAAATTTTCTTTATTATTTTCTACTGAATATTAAACTATTTGATATTGATTAAGCTTAATATATAAGCTAACTAATTACCTTCATTAAATCAAAGATAATATCTTGATGAGTTTTAAAATAGAAGTTTATAGAGTTTTCACCTTTCAATTTGTAATAATTTAAGTGATTATATAAATAATTTTTTGCATAAAAATAAATAAAATAAGTTGTATTATAAATTAATCAATCGTTTTACTTTAAATAAGTGGGATAATATTTAGTTTAAATTCGGTAATAATCGATAATATTTCTTCTTAATTTTAAGTTGATTAAACTTCAACATAAACTAAATTTAATCAGATAATATCAAAAATATAAAACCAAATCAATAACTATTAAAATAATTTAATTATATCAATTTCTAAAATTATCTATCAGTATTGACCGACATATTTATAAATCCTAAAATATTCAGAATGAAATTAACTGTTTGTAAAATTATATCTATCAACTAAACAAACATAAGATATTATCTCTTCTTTCTTTGCAGGAAGAAGAGATTTACTTTACTGTAAATAGAGAGAAATTGATTCTTTAGTATCGATTAAAAATCAATACCGATGTATCCAGTATTGGTCATACTTACTAAAAGTATCCTTTATTAATTTATAATTAAATAAAGTAACAGTAAGGTGAAAAAATTGATTAAGTTGATCTTTTAATTTCGGTAGCATATAACTTATAACT
Organism: Arsenophonus sp.; assembly: GCA_046530785.1. Taxonomy (GTDB): domain Bacteria; phylum Pseudomonadota; class Gammaproteobacteria; order Enterobacterales; family Enterobacteriaceae; genus Arsenophonus. The sequence continues at coordinate 119,131 of JBHEQT010000003.1, read as the reverse complement.
TATTTTTTGGTAATATTTTCTATATAGCATTTTAGAAAAGAAAATCAAAATAATTTTAGTCAAACCATAATTCATTAATTTCTATCTTCCTTCTCAAAGAGATTAAAAAATTAGTGACTGAAATAATTCATTAATGAAACCCATTATAAAATAATAAAAATATTACTACAACATAGATAGAGAGCAGTTTATAAGAATAAAATTCTAGCTAGTATTATCTTTTTCCATTGAAAAAATGTTTCAATATAATTGATAGTTTAATCACCACTAAAACCTTTCCTCTTTATAATGTATTTAAATACTTTATTATCTCTTAATTGATTTAATCAAAGTATTCTATAATAATCTGGGAAACCACTAATCCTGAATCTTTTTTAATTAGAGTTTATTTTGAAATTTATGTTACAATTTTAATTGAAAATTAATATTAGATATATTTTAGAAATTAATATTTTATAAATAATAAAGTTTTGATTATTACCCATTATTTATTAGTTAAAAACAGAATGATTACTTATGTAATAGGCTATCGATAATAGCCATCTTTCTCCTCATTTTATAATCAGGATTAATATATATGGAAAAATCTCAACCTCATAATGATCTACCAAAATTTGTTTTTAGCATAATTGCTATTTTATTAATGATAATAGCATGTACTTGGGTATTAAAACCTTTCATACTTGGTTTTCTCTGGGCAGGTATGGTGGTTATTGCAACTTGGCCATTATTTAAAAAAATTGAAACTAAATTATGGAATAAAAAATGGTTAGCAAGTATAATAATGACACTATTAATAGTATTAGTCTTTGTTATTCCTTTTGCAATATTAATTGGTAGCATTATACAAAATAGTGGTCCATTAATTGAATGGGCAAAATCTCCCGCTGAAATTAGATCATCTGAGTTACTATGGTTAAAGAATCTACCATTTATAGGTAATAAACTATTTTTCAGTTGGAATACATTAATAGCTAATAGCGGTAATACCTTAATATTAAAGTTACAACCTTATGTTGGAGAAGCAACTAGTTGGATATTAGAACAAGCCATTAATGCTGGGCGTTTTATTTTTCATCTTGTTGTAATGTTATTATTTAGTGGATGTCTTTATCTAAAAGGAGAAACTGTTATATTAAGTATTCGACATTTTGCTATTCGTTTAGCAGGTACACGGGGTGATGTTGCTATTTTACTTGCTGGCCAATCGATTCGTGCCGTTGCGTTGGGTGTAGTTATAACTGCATTGATACAAGCGATTACTTGTGGTATTGGTCTAACTTTAGCAAACATTCCTTATGCTGCAATATTAACAATTCTTATCTTTACATGTTGTGTCGCTCAGCTTGGCCCATTATTGATTATGATACCATCTATAATATGGTTATTTTGGTCAGGAAATACCAGTTGGGGAATAATTCTGATTATATGGAGTATAATTGTTGCAACAATGGATAGTATCCTACGTCCATTTTTAATAAAAATAGGTGCGAATTTATCAATGATACTTATTTTGATTGGGGTTATTGGTGGAATTTTATCATTTGGCGTAATTGGTCTTTTTATTGGCCCAGTAGTTTTAGCTGTTTCACATAATTTACTAACAACTTGGGTGAATGAAGTCTCCAAACCATCTAATAATTTAGATGATTTAACAAAAAATAATATATAAAAAAAATAATCCTTAATTAATATTTTATTAATCTATTATAATTAAATTATTTTAAATATTTTTTAAATTTTAAATAAATAAATATTATTATAAATAACATTTATTTATTTTAACAATAAAATATTAAATGATAGATATATATTACTTATATTAGTAAATATGGTTTTTAAAACCTTATAATAATTTTTACTATAATTATATAAATTTATAAAGTTATAAATAATTTTTTTCTAGAATCATTTAAGATTCAATAAATAAATATTAAAATTTTAAAAATATTATTATCTGTATATATAATTTCCTGTTAACTAATGGAAAGATTTTATTTAAACCTAAATATAAAAATATATTTTATTTATAATGAATATTATTATTTATTATAAGATAAAGAAAATTTACATATAAAATATGAATTTTACTGATTCACTAATATATTGAATATATAATATAAATATATTTTCGATATTATATCATGATCAGATCTACAATTTATTCATTTATAATTTGATTTGAAATTAAATTATTCTATAGATTTTATTCCCAAAATATATAAATAATCTAAAATTAACAGTAAATAATTAAAATAATTTAAATTAAAATACTAATTGGTTATAACAAATATTTTATTCTATTTTGATAATTTATATTTTAACAAAAAATTATAAATAAATTATGATAACTGATCGTCCTAATATTAGATAAAAATCAGAATTTTTTAAGAAAGTGTCTCTAAAGAGACTACATGAGTAATTATTTATTATTTTAATTTATCACTTTTTGTTTAAAAATGAATATTAATTAATAATTATATAAAATAATAATCATCATTGATTTTATTTTATATTTTTAAAAAAATAATTAGATAAATTAATTAAATTTCTTTAAGTATAAAATACTTATTAACAATAATAGTTGGATACCATTAATAAAAAGTATCTATTAAGTTAAAAGCTTATAATAACTATTATTAAGATACAATTGATCAATTGTATCAGATGTTATCTGATAATTAATATTAACCAAATAGAATAATGAAAATAAAACTACTTAACTAATGCTATTTAAATAAATTTATATACTTTAAATATAAGAAAAGATATTTATGATATTTAAATATTTAACTATTTAAAAAAAATGATTTTATTAAAATTCATTATATAATTTTATTATTATAATTTAGATTTGTTATTTATAACAATATTAATTAAAAGCAAAAGATAAAACTTATTAATTATATATTATTATAAAATAATATAAACATATGCAATATCATTGCAATATATTGGTAATGATACTACTAAACTAAATATAAATGTAGATTTAATATATTAATTATTAAAAGAGATTATGATTAAATTTTTAGGATATTCCTAATATTCTATTATAAAATTTTTATAGCAAAAATAGTAATGATAAAATAGTATCAGAGAATTAGGTTAAATATTAATTATGATATTTATATTTAATAAAATTAAATATATTAATTTAATATCTTAATCTATTATATCTTTTTTGATAATTATTCATATGAATAATTATATATTAACTATAATAATAAAAAGAATTTAATTTAAATGAGAATTAAAATTCTTTATATATTAAAATAAATAAGCAGAATATATATTATGTAATTAAATATAAAAATAAAAAATTACTCTATTATTTACATAATTTAACTTAATTATTCTATTATAGATAGAATGAAATAATGATTAGAAAGTTTTAAATTATTCGATCTAATCAATCATGAAATATTCGTTATAATTTTACTGAATACTCAATAACACAATATTCCAGTTAATACAAAAATTTATTCTTTTATTTATTAATATTAATATAAAAATTAATAAGCAAATTATTTTCCATTAGCACCGTTATATATCATTTTATTTATTTATAGCATGAAATACTGTGAAATGATTTTTTCATCATGTTTTCTTATGAAATTAATTTTTAAATAAAATTTATTAACAATAAATAATAGTAATAAACAAAATTTTTAATGAAATATATTCAATTCTTTTATAAGTAATATTTACTTTTAATATATTGATTGGAACTTTTTATATAAAGAGTTATAAAACTCTAAATTTTAAATAGAATGAATAATAATTCAAAGTAATATTATTCTTTCTTATAATTAAATTAATATGAAAATTTATTCGATGAAAACATTTAATCAATTAATCTTAAAATATTTATTTTTACTTAATACTCTCGGTTCCTAATAATTATTTTTAGATAGATTTAGATAATTATTCTCCAGAAGTGAGTGTTACAGCATGTTAGTAACACCAGTAAGGTTCAATATAAATAAGAACATTATTAATATTTACTATAAAATCAATTATTTATTTTAAATATAAAAAATATTTTGTTATAGACAAACACCACATCACCTCATTAAAGAGGTCTTTAAATAAAGATTTAAATCTAATATCCATTCATTTTATAAAGAAAAATATAATAATTAAAAATAAATTATAAATATTTTAATATTATCAGCTATAAAACTAGATATACTGAGTAATTAATTTTATTTCATTCATAAAATTTATTTTATCACAAACCTTGTATATATTTGCATTAATTTTCTATAAAATATAAATTAATGTAAAAATTTTAAAATAGCATTTTATAATCTATAGAGATGTATAGAGAATTCAATTTTTTAATTATAATTAATAATAATTATACAAGTAAATTGTTAATAAATAAATATGAAAGATTTTATCATCACTGATTTCAGAAAAAATGAAAATTATAAAATCCATTGTTAAATTAGAAGTTTATTTAAATACATAAAATAAAACATCAATAAATAAAATCATTCGATTTTGTTAAACTCTTAAATGTAAAAACAATACTATTGTTATTTGATATAAAAATATTAGTAAATAAATTTACTCAAGAATAAATATTTTTATTAATATATATAATAAATTTTTAAATGTTTCTTTAAACAACTAAAAAGTAATTCTTACTTATTTTTCTATATAAATTTATTACATATATTCTACTAATTAAGTAACTAACTCTTAGTTTAGATTAATTACAGAGTTTAATGATATACTATATTACATTTAATTTCATATATCAATATTATTGATATATGAAATTTACAAGATTAAAAATTAATATGACTATTTAATATAATTTCATATTTAATTGAATTAAATAATAAAAATTTAAAATTATTATTTATATCTTATTTTTATAATAGTTGAACGGAAACAAATTTTTATTGATCTCATCTGTTGGTTTGTTTTTATTTTTAATAAACATTCTTTCTAGTAAATTCTAGATACTTACTTTTATAAATTAAAATTAAGATTTTTTCTAGTAAATATTAGATGCATGAAATTGTTTATCAATAAGATCAAAATCATGATAATTAATTATAAGAAACGAAATTCACTAAAAAATTAATTTTTAATTATAAAATTTTCAATCAATTTAATTAAAACTAAGATTACTAATAGTTGAATAATATACAACGCAAAAAAAACTATTATATAAGACTTCTCAAGAAAGCTGAAATTTTCATTAAAATAATAATTTTTTATTTAATTATAGATTATACATACAGAAAGAACAAAAAATCAATTAGATTGATAGAAGAAAATTTTAATGTTTAATAAATATATTAAAGAAGTTAAAAACAAAATTAAATTTATAATTTATCTCTATTATTATAAATCTTTATCCACTCCTGATTTTTAGGAGTATAAATACATTTATTATTTTATAAATAAATCTTTCATTGAAATTATATTTTTTTTATAATGTAAATAGAGTTACTATTTATTTTAAAATAATTTAACAGTAAAAATACTTGATATCAAATTATTTAATATCTCTATTATATGTTGTATATTAGATATGTGATAAGCTTTATCTATATATATAATATAAATTATAAAAAATAAAATGTAAATGTCATTTTTTTAAAGTAAATTCATTAAAAACTTTTAAATAATTACATAACTTCTTTAGAAGAGCTATACAAACAATTTGTACTACTTATAATGTTATTTTTAAAAATTAAAAAAATAAAGGATTTAATCAACTAAACCTAGTGATCAGTTTTTAATAATTAATAATAATTAAATATTAATTCTTAATTTTTATTAAAATTCCATTTTTCTATTAAAGAAAGTAAAATTACTAATTTTATTAGATTAGATTTTAACCTATATATTACTAAAAATCTTTTCCATAAATGATATAATCCTTGTTTGCTATTTTTGATTTTGAGCTCATTATTTTATTAATTAACAATTATATCACTACTCATATCTTATGACTTATATAAAAATTCTAAAAACTTTAATTAATTATCCTAGTTAATTGTTTTCTTCTTCTGTATTACATTTTACAATAATTTTATTATTCTAAAAACTTATATACTATTCCTTATCATTATTTATTAAAAATTTTTATATTGTAAATAATAAAAATATAATTAAGAATCCTTGTTTTTACTTCATTATAATATAATCATTATTATGATTTAGGATAATAGATCTGAAAATCAATCTTACTGTCTTCTATTAAGATCTTTCATATAAAATAAAAAAATTTTTTATTAAAAGAAAAGTATTTTTACAATTTATAATTTTAATTAACTATCAATTAAACAAAAGCTAATTTATCAACATAAAAAATTCAAATTTTCTTTTATTATTAAAGAAATAGTTTTAATATAAAATAGATTATTTAAAATGATTATTATTTTAATGAAATTATTAAAATAACATTAATAGAACTAAAATTCTCAATATTAAAATACTAAGATTATCAATAATTATTTTACAAAATAATAATCTATTCCAGTTAATTTTAAGTTATTAGTTAATTTTTGCATCCTGATAAAAATATCATCTATTTAACTAAAATAATTAATTAAAGTACTCAAGGATTACCTTTTATCATTAGGAATAAAGTTTTTTTATTTAATAAATTAAAATTATGAACAATCTATTGGAATTTGTTGTATAATTTATAATTTAAATTTGGTTGCATTGTATTCGTGTAACATTTTTTAGTTCATCAACATATCCCCAGTATACGATAAAAGTAATAATAAAAGAAAATTTTATGGTGATAATATATAAAAGTTAATTTTTTGTAAAAATTTATCAAAAAGCTCTATAAATATTTTATATCAAAAAAATAATTGATTTATGATTGATCATATCCAATATAAAAAGATAAAATAAAATATGTATTATAATTAAATAAGTTTACTATTTTATTTTAGAGTTTAATCAAAAAAAATAAAAGTTAATTAATAAATTAAGGAATTAAATAATTATTTTTATTATTAATAATAATATTTCTTATATATATGAGAAATAAAGAAAATTTTTCAGATTTTTCTTTATATTAATCATTATGCAAAAATTTAATGATTATAAAAAATTGACAACAAAGAAATAAATATTTATACTAGTATATTTAGTAATCTTTATCGAAATTAATATTTTATTTTTTTCATGATGTTCATCAAATAATAAAAAATAATCCAAAAGTCACAATCAATAAAATTCTTAATTAAGTAATATTATTTTAATCAGTAAAATAATTAAAAATATTAAAAATTACTCTCTTAATAAGGAAATTAGATGGAATTTAAAATATTATTATAAGTTGAAAATTGATTTCACAGTATTTAAATACTGATAGTTAAATTTATCCATAATTACTTCTAATTAAAAATATAATTCTCAATATTAGTTAATTTTTAAAATATTTGATAATCTAATTGACTATTGGTTTCACTTAATAAAAACATATGAAAATTTATAGACTATATAAACGAATACTATTGTAAAAATTTAACATTTTGTTTTTTATAATAATTATAAATATAAATTACCGACTAAGTTGAATATATTCATTTTATTCAAATTAAATAAATAAAGATTGACTCTTTTCGTATTAAATGTTTTCAATAATATTGAACTCCTTCATTAAGAAACTTATATAAAAGTCATATGAGAATCTCCAGCCTGACGATCATAATATATCATAGATTGAATTTTAAGATTATAACTAATTTGTTTATTACTTTATTTTCTAATAAATAGTGAATTTAGATCAGTTATGCAATTAAGAAATCAATTTCAAATCTACAAAAAAATAAAACTTATCATTAAAATATCTCTCTCTGAATCTTTTAATGGAAGATAAAAAACTATTAATGGAATTTAAAATTTATAATAATTTTAAATTCCATTAAATTCCCTATTATTAGTATTCTAAGTTTAGTAATAAAATACACTTTATTGTATACATTTTTCTACAAAAACTTCTCTTTTAAATTATAGATATATACAGATATTATCTAATACAATAATAGTAACATTTAGTATGGATCTAATTTATCTAATATTTATATTAATATAGGGGAGTGGAATCATCGACAGTTGTTTTAGTTAAACAACAAATAGAGAAAATGTAAATCAACTAAAATTTTTACTATTAAAAATTTTTATAAATGTTAAAAACGAAACTTTATCAATATAAAAATTTCTTTTTGATATTTTTCTTAACATGGAAAACTTTTAAAATTAAATTTATCAATAATAGAATTTCTTAACTGTGAAATAAAATAAATACCTATACTTATACTTTATATTATTAATGGATTACTCACACCTTAATTTTGTTATCAATATACTCATAGAAGTAAAATAACAATTAAAAAGATAGAAAGAAATAAATTAAGTTATGAATTAAAAAGTAAATTTATCAGTTAATGCAATCAACTATTTTATATTTATAATGATTTCTCATTCTATGCGTTATAATAACAATTTCATTATTCTTCTTTATAAAGGAGAATAATCTTTCAGAAAAGAGAGATTAGGATCCTTAGTGATAAGGATATTAAAAAAATAAATAATTAATTTAGAAAATTATTCTATATTATTAATTTTAAAATAATTCAACTCCAAGATTATTGAATTAAATTTAAATAAAAAATAATTTTTATCTTTATTAAAATTGAATATTTATAGAATAAAAATGGTAAGCAACAAAAATTAAATTATCTAAAAAAGATAATTTATCCATATAAATATAGTTGCTGTTAATTATAACTCTTAAAGATCTTATTTCGTCAGTTATTGATGATTTCAATCATAATTAATCATATTTCGAAATCTAAATATTTAACTATATAGAAAATGAATAAGTAAATAACTAACTTTCTTGGTATTAATAGTAATTAATTTAGTAGTTAATGATAAAAATAGAAGATTAATAGTAGTGTAAGGATGGATACTATTAATCAATATCTGATTTGTATAAAATACAATGAAATATTTTTTAGTTTTACTAGAAATAAAACATTAAGTTATCTTAAAAATAATAAAAATGTAGGACATAATGTTAAATATTGACTTTTTAAAAGAAAAATACTTTATTAAAATGATTAACAAAAACTGAGTATATATTTTAAATTAGTTTAAAATATAATAAATGAAATAAATAAATTGAAAGCTAAAAATTATAAGTTTTTATTAGACTACTCGATTACTACAAAGAAAAAGTAGGGTTATAGAAAAGTACGTTTGCTATTTTAGCAAATTTATCGATGCTAATAATATTATAAAGTTGTCATCTAATTTTCAATAGAGGAATGATTCAAATCATATTAAAATATTAGAGGCAACTGAATCTATATAGATACCTATAATATGAAAGAAAGAGGTATAATGAGGATTAATTTAATACTAATAAAATTTGCTAACGAAATAAATCAGATGATGCAGTAATTTACTTGATCAGAATATCAACTGATCTTCGTGTTCTTTGTAAATAAGTCTGAGATCTAAACTGAGCAAATAATATTAAAACAGTTTTTAGAAACTATCATAAAGATGATATTAATTACCAATTATATTTTGTAAAGATATAAATACATTTTTATAATTTTTTATTTTTATTCAACTTTAAGATACAGCTTATTAGCTAAATGCTAGATTTTATTTATCATCTATGAATTACTTAAATAAGTTAATAACTACTTGATCTTTAAGGGCCATTTATAGTGGCAAAAAAAAATTTTTCTGTTCGTTATATTGCTGGTCAACCAGCAAAGCGTATTTTATCTTTATCTGAATATATTCCTAATAATAATTTATCTATTGGGATACCTTTATTCTCAGAAAACAACGAATTAAGAATTGTTTCATGGAATATTTATAAGCAACAACGCCATAATTGTTATTCAGTTTTAAATAAATTAGTCATAGCTAACCATATAATTTTATTACAAGAAGCTCAAACTTCACCTCAACTTATTGAAGTTGTCGTATCTCAGCATTTAATTGCTGATCAAGTACCGGCAATTATTTTTCCACAACACAGTTCTGGAGTAATGACTTTAGCAAGATCTCATCCAATTTATTGTTATCCATTAAGACAAAAAGAGCCGTTACTTCGTTTACCTAAATCAGCTTTAATTACCGTTTATCCGCTACATGATGGCCAAAATTTAATGATTATTAATATTCATTCTATTAATTTTACTTTTGGTGTAGATATTTATAGTCGTCAGTTAGATAACATAGGAGAACATATTAAAAAACATCACGGACCAGTAATTTTTGGTGGAGATTTTAATACTTGGAATCGACAACGTATAAATGCACTTAAATATTTTACGAGTAGTTTACGAATGAAAGAAGTAAATTTTAATACTGATGAACGTACTATAATTTTTGGTTATCCATTAGATTATATTTTTTATCGTAATTTAACTCTTATTGATACAAAAGTAATTAAAACAAAATCTTCTGATCATAATCCTATTTCTGTCAAATTTAGTATTAAATGATTCTAAGAAAAATATAAATATTGATTAGAATTTTTAATTTAAATATTACATTTTCGATTAAATGTAATATTAAATATCAATAAAATTAATAGATATGCCATCATTTTAACAAAATAAATAATAAATAATTGATAAGAATTATGTTCTAAACGATTTTATAATCGTTATAATTTCTGTACTATTTAAAATAGTAATATTTTAAATAGTAAACAATATAGTAAAATACTGATAAAAATTCTAAATCGGTTTAAATAAAAATTTAAATTTTACCTTACTTAAATCTTTCAGTTCTTATTTTACTGAATATAAAAATGGAGAAAATAATATCATCAACTAAATCCGAATGATATAAAATATTTCTAGAAATAAATTATTTCTAAAAATATTGTTTAGAAATAATTAAAAATTAATATAATAACCCCGCTTCTTTCTTTTGAAAGAAGATTCAAAATCTATTTGACTAAGATTTATATATCAAACAACTACTTATTATTTCCTAAATAATACCATTTGTTATACATTACAGTTAAAAAAAATATTAGTAATAATAACAGGATATGGTATTCATAATAAAAAATATTTAAAATATTAACAAAAAAATAATATTTTTATTAAAAAATTTTCAAAAAACTTTTTTAACCAATTTATATTCTAAAAAAATATACATTGAAAAGAATAATAGTATTAAACCATAAAATTCTAAATATCTAAAATAATCGAATAGCATTAATATCTTTATAGATGGTTTTTAGTTCTTTAACTTCTAATTTTAGAAACGAAATTCACTTTAATATTTCCAAAGATAAATAGAAAAACTCCTTAATTATAAGATAAATTATTCAAATACTATTAAGTATAAATCCAAATATATTGATAGAAATTAAATAAACCTATATTGCATCACGATCCTTCATACATTTACTAAAAATAAATAATCTTATTATATTCCAATATAAATAATTATCGCAATGATAGAAATTCACTCTAATAAATGATAACAAAATTCCATTTTCAAAAAAATTTAAATAATTTAAATTAAAAACACTAATAAATAAAAATAAGTCAATATCCTTTCTTTACTAATCAACATAAAAAACTAAAATATATATAATTCTTAAAAGGAAGTTACGTAAGGTAATCTACCACTATTAAAATATAGAATTTCTATTCAGTTAAAATAGGCAATAGAAAAACACTGTCATTATCATATTAAAAAATAAAGTAGCAGAGTTGAATGAATTTCTCCTTAACTACATAAGCTCTAACATAAATATAAAATTTTGATATAAGGAAAATATGGAAATAGAATACTAATTTCTATGATCTAGCTCTTTTTAAGATAGTTTAAGTCCATAAAATTATTTCATAATTCCGAGAAACATCTATCTCTACAAGGGGAATTTCTCCTTTAGATTATTTTCTCAGTTTAAGTTATTTTTTATTATTCATCTATCGTCTTTCTATCTTTTTAAGTTTGAAGGAGATATATTATTTCCAATTAAAACATAAATTTTTATATATTTAAAAAAAAGTAAAATTTCTCATAATATAAAAATTTTTATGAATATACAGTTATAATAATAACTTAATAAATTAATTTAAAAAATGTTTTAGGTAATTTAATTGATTAAATTACCTAAAACGATACAGAAAAAAATACTACCTATTGAAGTAATAATAATTTTATCCGTTTGAAATATTCTTTTATTAGAATATTTTTATTATAAAATAATAAAAATAATTTAAATAAAATAAACAATAATAATCATTATTGATAATATAAGTAAAATATTGAAAATAATAAAAGTTGCATCTTTTCTAGTTCAAATCAAATCATTAATTTTTTTTAATAAAATAATTACACAAAAATCATCATATCATAATTATTGATAGGGATTTTCTTATTTAGAAAAATTTAATTCACATTTTAGAAAAAGATCCTTAAGTATCTAATTAAAAAGTAAAATGTATAAATATTTAGATTTAAATCTATATATAAAAAATATATTTTATTTATTAAAAAAAATAAAAAATCTATTATAACTTTCTTTTAATTGTTATCCGAAATTAATTACATAGAAAATAATTTCTATTTTTATGGAAAATCCAACGTCTATTTAAAAATATTAATAATAATCTTTATTATTCTATATTATAAAAATAACAACAATCTAATTTTTTCAATTAAAGTTTGATAACGTTTTAGAGATACCTGTTTTAAAATCAACTATCCTACCTTTTGTAAATTAATTCTATCGAATAATTTTTATTATTTAATTACAGATAAGATCTTTTTTAAATTTTTTATATTATTTCCTATTAAGAAATAAGTTATTTCTTAATGCATATTATTAAATTAAAAAAGAGTTTTCAATTTTTCCTTCATTAAGGAAAAGAGCGGATTATTTTAAAATAAATACTTTATCCAAAATGAGCAAATTTTATACTAAAGAATTAAAATTAATTAATAATTTTTATTAAAATAATTTGATCTCATTAATAATGAGGTATAATTACAATATTTCATTAAATTATCCTTATCTTATAATTCTAAAAATCTAATTTATAAAATTTTTTGAATAATCTTATTATCAATTAAAATAATCTAACCAAATATTTAATTGTATCAATTTATTAAATAAAAAAATCTTTCTTTTAAAATTTAGTTAAACTGATACTTTATCAAAATAAAACTTCTGTTTAATCATATTCATATATTAATAATTTTATTAATAACTTATCTCTGATAAATAGTATAATAAGAAAACTATATGGGGTAACAATTAAGGATTAAAGGAATTAATGCGTAAATTATCGATAATATTGTTGGCGGTTGTTTTCTGGTTACAGTATTCACTATGGTTTGGTAAAAATGGTCTTTATTATTATTTTTTGTAAAGAATGAAATTATAAAATTAGAGATGTTAAATTTAACATTTAAAACACGAAACAAACGTTTATTTGCTGAAATAAATGATTTGAATGAAGGATCTGAAGCTATTGAAGAAAGAGCTCGTGCTGAACTTGGTATGATTAAGGATGGAGAATCTTTCTATCGAATAATAAATGAGAACTCTTTAAAAAATTATAAGTAAAAGTTATAAGTAGATAAATATTTTATCCTGCTTTAAAATTATTTAAAAAATAATATAATAAAAATAGTGATTCACAAAACATTTTAAAAAATGAATAAATTGATATTTAATAATAAAATACAGGTTGTTGCTTTAATACCAGCTGCTGGTATTGGTAGTCGTATGCAAACTAATTGTCCAAAGCAATATTTAAAAATAGCTGGAAAAACGATTATTGAGCATACCATATCTGTTTTACTTAAACAACCAAGGATTTCCCAAATTATTGTTTTACTAAATAAAAACGATATACTTTTTTATCAATTAGATATTGCTAAAAATTCAATAATTAAAACAGTCATTGGTGGTAATCAAAGAGCTGATTCAGTTTTGACTGGACTGAATTATTTATCAGATAATTTACAGTCAGAATTTTGCTGGGTTCTAGTTCATGATGCAGTTCGTCCTTGTTTAAATCAATCTGATTTAGCTAGTATTATTTGTTTTATTGATCATCAACAATCTTCTTGTGGTGGTATCTTAGCAACACCAGTAAGAGATACAATAAAATGCTCAATTAAAGGAAAAATAGAGATCAGTCATTCTCTTGAACGAAGTGAACTTTGGCATGCACTAACTCCACAATTCTTTCCTTTAACATTAATTAAAAACTGTTTAATTCAAGCGTTATCACAAAAAGCTATAATTACTGATGAAGCTTCAGCTCTTGAATATTGCGGTTACCACCCTAAATTACTGAAAGGTAAAATTGATAATTTAAAAATTACTCAACCAGAAGATTTGGTATTAGCAGAATTCTACCTTTCGCGAACTTTATAAGATTATTTAGGAGTATCTCATTCATGCGGATTGGACATGGATTTGATGTACATGCATTTACTAAAGATAGCCAAATTACAATTTGTGGAGTAACAATTCCTTATAAATACGGATTAATGGCACATTCTGACGGTGATGTTGCTTTACATGCAGTGACAGATGCTATTCTTGGTGGGGCAGCATTAGGAGATATCGGTAGACTCTTTCCAGATACAGATTTAGCTTTTAAAAATATAGATAGTCGTATTTTGTTACGAAAGGCATATTTAAAAGTACTGGAGAAGGGATATTTTATTAGTAATCTTGATGTAACAATTATTTCTCAAGTACCTAAAATTTTACCATATATTTCTGATATGTGCAAAAATATAGCAGATGATCTTTCTTGCCATATTGATGATGTAAACATTAAGTCCACCACAACAGAAAAACTTGGATTTATTGGTAGAAAAGAAGGAATTGCTTGTACAGCTATAGCTTTATTAATGATCAAATAAAAATTGATATTATTATCATTTTATTCACGCAATAATAAATAATTAATAAGTAAAATAATAAATTAATTTATGAAGATTTTTATTGTATTCCTTAAGGTATTATTATCTTATTTGAAGGTAATAATAAATTTATTATTTTATATATTAAAAGTCTTTAATCATCAATTTATATACGATAATTTAATAAATTTTTGCTATTTTCTACCTAGTTTTTATTTATGCGATATTAGAATCTCGAATAATATCGATTGAAAGTATTTCATTTCTATTTTACTAGGTAAAAATTCTAATTTTTACAATATTTTACTAACAAAATAAAATTTTAGAAAAATGGAAAATATAAATTACATAAAGATTTATTAAAAAATATAAATTTATTGCTAACTATTCGATAAATTATTGATTAGAAAGGAGAATGGAAAACACCTTTAAATGTAAAATATTTTTATCAAGGAACAGAAAATCTATTTCTTCTGCTACTACCATTAAACATTCCTTATAGAAAGAATGTTAATCTTTCCCGCTACAGAAGAAAAGAAATGAATATCAAAAAATACTCTCTTGTTTATCATCTGATTATTTTTAAATAAAAGGAATCTACAAAGATATAAATAAAAAAGATTACAAACACCTTCTCTAGTTTTAAACTTTAATAAGTAATAGAAATAAAAGAAGCTGTGTATATTTTATTTTTTTTAATTTTAAGAGAAGTTTAATCTTAATTAAACCAAATAAAACTTTAATATCCTTTAATCAATATTTAATATTACCAAAAAATATTATTTTATATAATTAATATATTCCTAATGTTAAGAAAAAATTAGTTGTTCGCAACTTTCAAAAGTATACAGATAAAAGTTAATTAGCAACTTTCATATTCATTTTTTGTGAATTTTAAAATATTAAGCATAAAAAAGATCAATGAAGATTTTTTCTTAAAAAATAAAGTAAATAAACAATACTGGAAAATAATATTTGTGATTAGTTTACTGAGAAATCTATTAAATAATCTGGATTATAGTCGCTATTGACTATAAGTCAATCTCCGCGATTATATGAATCTTTAATTTTTATAAATAGAGTTTTATTTTATACTGGAAAGTAGATCCTCTCAAAAATATAAAAAATATATAATAAAACATTAGTTATATATAGGTATATAACTCATAATCATCAATGATTAACATCAAAAATTCGGTATTATTATAATGGTTCTATATTTATATAATCATGATACTATGTATCATAAAAATGAAACGGGTATAGAAAAATATTACATTAAAAAATAATCGGACAATAAATTATTTATTTTTAAAATAAAGGGTTCATTATGACTTAATTTAGATTGTTAATTATAATTTTTCAAATTTATTATTGAAATTCTATGATGTTTTAAAAAAAAATAAAAAAAAAGAATCTGTAAAATTAGATTTTTGGACAAATGAAAAATAGTTCTATTAATCTTGAATCTTTATTAATATATTTTATTTAGTGTCACCATTTATTTTAACTATCCAAAAACAAAATTAATACAAAAAGAATTATCTAGATAAAATAACATGATCAATTTCAAAAATAGAAATGGCTTCGATATATAGGATATCGATCGAAATATTCTATCTAAAGTTTATTTTTACACTTTGATTTTATATAAATATTTATATAAATATCTTTTTATATAGCAAATTGAGAAATACATTTCTTATATATATTTTATATAGAGATATATATTTTAATAAATCTACTTTTAAGTATTGATAATTTTCTTAATAAGAAATGTTTTATTTAAATAGTTAATAATCTCATCAAAGTTATTTTTTAAAAAAGATCTAAAATTAAAATTAAGAAAATTTAATAAATATAATTTTTTCTTTTTAGTATATTTTGTTCGGAGTATTAATTTGATTTTAGTATCAACAAACATATATTTAATAATAAAATAGCTCAAAATAATGGAGGATTTGATATTATTATAGTTAACCATAAAATATTTATAAGTTAAATTATTTTTATAAGTGAATACTCTTTTATTAAAAAGAGATTTATAGACTATAAAATACAAAAGGAAATTTTTATTTGATAATAAATCATATTTTATTATCTAAAATTATTTGTAAATAAATTATGGAAATTAATTTAATTTATATTAATCAAATATTATTGATATTAATAAAAACTATTAGATTTAAATAATATTTAAATGATAGATAAATTATCTTAAAAATATTAATATTATTAATAGTTTATTTTTTAATAATAGAAAATATTAAATAACAATAATTAATTAAAATATTTTAATATTATCAGTTAAATATAAGAGATTTCTTATACTCTTAAATTGAAATAATATTTATATTAAAATAATCATTTATACTATTTAATTTATAGTTTATATTACTAAATAAAATAAAAATAAAAGAAATTAAACATTAATATTATACTTATAAATGATTTACGTAAAAGTAAATAAATAAAAAATTAATTTAAAATATATAATATAAAAAATATTTGTTAATATTTAACTAATAATTATTATTTTTAGTTATTGATTAATATAATTTAATAGTAGTTAGTTAACAGTTACTTATACTTTTAATATTTATTCAAATATATTTATTAATATATTTGTTAATTATATACTTATTGAAAAATACTTTTACTAAAATTATCTATATTATTTTATTAATTAATAATTATTATTAGATATTTTATCATTTTTTAATTTTTTATAAAATTATGTTATAATTATAGTATATTCACTAATTTTAATATTAGAATTTATTTTTCTATCATAATTTAATGTGTTTATTATCACTTAATGATATTCTTTCTGTAATCTATTATTGACAGTATTTTCAAATTATAATCTTTCATTACAAATTATATTAAATGGCTAAATTAGCCTAGTTATTATATATTGTCTAATATAAATCAACGGGATAAAATAATGCTAAGGATATTGCTAAGTAATGACGATGGTATAACAGCAACTGGTATCCAAACGCTTGCTACTATATTACGTAAATATTATTTCGTTCAAGTTGTTGCACCTGATAGAAATCGAAGTGGGGCATCAAATGCTTTAACACTTCATAAAGGATTAAGAATAGCGAAATTAACTAACGGAGATATCTCAGTACAAGGAACACCAACGGATTGTGTATATTTAGGAGTTAATCAACTTATTCGCCCATTTCCTGAAATCGTCGTTTCTGGTATTAATCATGGTCCAAACTTGGGGGATGATGTTATTTATTCTGGTACTGTTGCAGCAGCAACAGAAGGTCGTCATCTTGGATTACCTGCACTTGCTGTTTCATTAAATGGGGAAACACACTATAAAACAGCGGCAAAGGTAACCTGTTATTTATTAAAATTATTACAAAAAACGCCATTAAAAGCAGGTAATATTCTCAATATCAATGTTCCTGATATTTCTTTGTCGGAAATTAAAGGTTATAAAGTAACACGCTGCGGTAGTCGTCATGCAGCTCAACAAGTTTATTCATTTGAAGATCCAAGGGGAAATATGGTGTATTGGTTAGGACCTGTTGGAGAAATTTGTGATGCTGGTCCAGATACAGATTTTGCTGCAGTAGAAGCCGGATATGTTTCTATAACACCGTTACAAGTAGATTTAACTTCTTATAAAGATCAAGAAGTTGTTAAAGATTGGTTACTAAAATCAGAGGCAAGTGAGGAATGCTAAAAAAATCAATGAGAGATTTATTAATACAGCTACGTCATCAAGGGATTAAAGATGAAGCTCTATTAGCAGCTATTGCAAAAGTTCCTCGTGAATATTTTGTTGATGAAGCACTTTCACATAAAGCTTATGAAAATATTCCATTACCTATAGGGTTTTCTCAAACTATTTCGCAACCTTATATTGTTGCTCGTATGACAGAATTACTTGAGCTTTCTCCAACAGATTATATATTAGATATTGGTACCGGATCGGGTTACCAAACAGCTATTTTAGCTCATCTTGTTTCGCGAGTTTTCTCTATAGAACGTATAAAAGGACTACAGTGGAATGCTAAACGTAGATTAAAACAACTTAATCTACATAATATTTTAACACGTTATGGTGATGGTTGGATGGGATGGGCTTCTAAGGGTCCTTTTAATGGAATAATCCTTACAGCTGCTCCGATAAAGCTACCTTTCGTATTACTTGAGCAACTGAAAGATGGTGGAAGAATGGTATTACCTATCGGTGAGAAAACCCAAATCTTAAAAGTAATTAAACGAGAAGGTAATTATTTTCATGCTACCACAATAGAACAAGTACGATTTGTCCCATTAATTCTTGGAAGTTTAGCATAAAAATATTATACTCTACTATACATTAATAGAAAAAGTTTTTAGATTTTTCAATAAATTATCGATCATAGTTAGATTATTAATCTTATTAAGATTTGTATCATGGGAGAAGAGGTGTGAATTTTTCCAATACGAAATTTACGATTCGATGGGGAAGAGTTATCTATATAATAACAGGACACATATTAATGGGGTGCTCAACATTGTATCATCCAGCAGCACCAATTAGTAATATTCATGATATTAGTCATCAGATTAATATTTATTCTACCGTCAATGTATCATCAAAAAATAACTCAATACTATCTTCTCCTAAAAATATTTCTATTAGAAATTATCAAAAAGATAATATCAATATACCAATATATCATCCAGTTATGAAAACAATTAATAGAGATTATACCAATAACAAAATAATTTATAATAGAAATTATAAAAATATCCAAAAAGGAAGTTATAGTGCTAAGAGTCATACTATTAAACAAGGTGATACTCTTTTTTATATTTCTTGGATAACAGGAAATAATTTTCATCATCTAGCAAGACATAATAAAATT
This sequence comes from Arsenophonus sp., assembly GCA_046530785.1. GTDB lineage: Bacteria > Pseudomonadota > Gammaproteobacteria > Enterobacterales > Enterobacteriaceae > Arsenophonus. Next base: position 99,317 of record JBHEQT010000003.1, on the reverse strand, counting down.
ACAAAACCTTATAATATAAATATTGGACAAGTAATTGATATTCCTACTACCTTTATTCATTCAGAAATGGTAGTTGCTAATCATACTTTGAATGTAAACAATATAGATATTGATTCTCATAAAAATAAAATTTATTCTTTACCTGCTAGCAAAGAAAATTCAGGAAAGATATTTAAAAGAGCGTCTAAACCATTAATATTTTCTCCGGACTCTGTAAAAACAGAATCTTTTGGGTTAACTAATAAAAGCATAGTGAGTATAGTATGGCCAGCAAAAGGGAAAGTAATTGAATCTTTCTCTAATATAATAGGTGGAAATAAAGGTGTTGATATTGCTGGATTACGTGGTCAACCTATTTTTGCAGCTGCAAAAGGAAAAGTGGTTTATTCTGGAAATGCATTACGTGGATATGGAAATCTTATAATAATAAAACATAATGATGATTATCTAAGTGCTTATGCTCACAATGATACTATATTAGTTCGTGATCAACAAATCGTGCAGGCAGGGCAAAAAATTGCCACTATGGGTAGTACAGATACAAATTCAGTAAGGTTACATTTTGAAATTCGTTATAAAGGAAAATCAGTAAACCCTTTACATTATTTTTCTCAAAAATAACTTAAACAGATTATTTTTCAATTTTTTTCTATATTCTTAGTGAGATAAGAGGTAATTTTTAGGTAAAAGCTTAAAATTCATATAGATGGATTTAAATGGAAATCATATTTATACGAAAGTATTGAACGAACTCCAAACTAAAAGAAACAAGTTTTAAGTTTAAAATAAGATAATTAATAAAAATTTGTTTTTAAAGATTAATCAACATTTTAGCTATAATGAAAGATTTATCTTTATAAGATAAAATATTCATTTCTTCTTTTGTTATTAAAATAGATGTTTTACAAAATAAGTTTTAGAATGAATATAAAAGATCACTTCAGTGTATATTTATTGATAGTAATTTACACTTTACTCTAAAATCTTCACGTTTACTATACTAATTCAACATATTTCGTATATGCTATTTAACAAAATAACCAATCTCTTATTTAATTTAAAATAATGAAAAATTCTATTTTAAAAAAGTTTTATCTTAACTTATGAAGAATTATAGATTCTTCTTCACTATTAAAAATAATTTATAAATCAGCTATAAACGATTAGTTTTATCGATAAAATTTTGATAAATATAAAAATTTTAGTATTCAAAAAAATTTCTAAAATTTTTTATTCTGATGCAAATGTAAAAAAAATTACAGAATCCTTTAAATAAAGGATCTTGGATATAAGCGCTAAATAAGAAAACTTCTTCAGTTAATAAGCCAAATAAAAAGGATAGTTCCTGTCAAAGTATGAATTTATATTTATAATCTAACGATAATGATTCAGAGAGGTAAAAAAATATCCATGTTAAGAATATAAAATATTATTATATTAAATAAGTATTTAAATTTAATGTGAGACATAGAGGTGTACGCTTAATTACTACGATATTTTTATTTATTAAAAATGAATGAAAATATTAGAAAGCATAGTAAGTGTATTATATACATCTATTATGATAGAGAACCTAAAATCTTTATCAAATACAAGGTTGATGGTTTTCTTCACTTAAATATCTTTTTAACATAATCAAGATATAACATGAAATATTCATTTAATTAATATATAAACATATTTTCTATATAATTAATATTAATAAATTAAAAATAAAATCACCTTTTATTTATAGTTTAAAGCAGGGTCTAATATTAGAGTATAAAATTTAAATTATTTTTTAACGTTCAAAAGAACTCAAATTCAACATTAGCAAGTATATTTTATTTTGTTTTAAGGATTTTTACTAAAATAACTTTGCGTTAAACATGAATTCTTTTAAAGAATCTAAATTCTATTTCGATATTAAAATAGAATTTATCTAATGATAATTTTGAAGTTATCGAATAAGAATTTATAAAAACTCTTAATTATATACTAATATATAAAATAATAAAAATATCAATTAATTTGATCGGTTCATATGATAATTTATATAGTTAAATAATATAAATTATATAATTATCAGTAATAATATTTTAATATTTGATATATATTCCAAATAATGATTCCTGGAATTTGATAAAACTAAAAAAATTCCAATTCGTGTTATAATACGAAAATTTATAAATTAAAAATAAAAATTATAATTGAAGTTTCTCTTCAGATTATTTAGATAATTAATTTTTCTTTTTAGTGTTATCAACATTACGTATTTTATATAAGTAAATATTTGAAATATTAAATATCTTAATAAGGATATAATAATAATAACTATTTTGTTTATCCAATATGTATATTATTGAAATAATAGAATTTTGCACTCTAAAATTTTTTAAATTTTATTTCAGACAATTACTGATCATATTAAATAATACTAAATTTCTCTTCCTGAACTAGCTTTTCTAGCTTTTCTATATAATATTTTTAAGTTTTACTAGTTAAAATAATTAATTTATTAAGTAATTTCCATTTATAGAAATAATTATTTAACTATTTCTTTAATTTATAAATTAATTCTAGTGCTTGAAGAAACTACCCAATATATTAAGATTTAACTTTTTAGTATTTTAATAAGTCGATGAAATAATCTCGTCTACTATATTGTTAATTGTAATAAATTTTTAATAAACTTATTTATTGAAAGCTTGGAGAGAATTTTATTCTTAATTAATTTTTAATTTTTCATTAAAAATATGCATAGGAATAACCAGAAAATAAAATTAATGGTTAAAAATCATAATTTTTACTGAAAAAATTAATCTTCTTGCACATTGTACATATAAAGAAATAATATCCTTATATTTTTATCTCTATTTAAATGGTATATTAACTGGTATTTTCCTGTTTGTTTTTTAAATTAGTTTATGCAAAATAATGAGTAAAATAAATTCATATCTTTAATATTAACAAATAAGTTTTTTATATAATATTAAGAAATTGAAGGAATCTCTCTTCTAGATTGATGTGATATGTACTAAACCCTCTCGAAATTTCTTTATTAATACTAAACTTTATTCTATCTCATCATAAGATACTTATCCTTTTCTATCATTTTTAGACCATAAAATTGACTAATCGGCAACAAAATAATGAGATATATCTCAAACAGTATATAAAAATTAAATCAATCTGTTCAATAATTACTTTTATTCCTGAATAGACTATCTATTATAAAGAAGAAATTTAATAGAACTATTTAACGAATATAAATAGTTTAACATCCATACTTATTCCTTAATAATTAATTAAATAACGTTGAAAAACCAGATTCTAATGAATTAAGATTAAATATCTTTTCATACTAAGAGAACCTATTGAATAAATTGTGAAAGTGGTCCAGAAATAATTTCTGCCAATTTTTTATTTAATATTCGAAAATAATACTCAAAAAATCAGCTCTTTTGCTAAATTATTAAATATATTTAATTCAGTTAAAATTTGAACTATTTTTCATAACTCTACTAGATGAAGTTAATAACAAGATCAAATAATTCTTCATAATTTTTCTTAATTTCTAATTTTTTACTTTTAGAAGTTAATATTTTTTGATATTCTTTTAACTCATGGATAATATATCTGTTCTTTATTTTTAAATATTTGATAACGAATATCATGAATAGTAGGAATTATATGAATTTATCTTAAATTAATTGGTAAATAATCATATATCTCATTTAAATCGGATTTAAAACTATTTATCCATAATTTTTTCTTTTTCTCCAATTCAAATTTTTAACTAATCACTGGTATCATGCTTTTCAGTATACGAAATTCATTAAATTCTATCTATTATATTCGGTTATAATCACTTCAACCATTTAACCTATATAAGAAAACGTAACAAAATGAAATTTATTCAACAAATAACCTTTTTAATAACGTTTGCAACGATACAAGAAAATAACGCATTTCTACAAATTTTTTAAATAGAAAAATATTCTATTTTTTCTCAATATTTTATGAATATTAAAATTATTAAAAAGTGTAACGTATTTGAATCAGATCTCGAAAAAGGGATGAACTAATTACTGAAGGAGTTAAAGTATCCGTTCTAAGTTAGAAATTGACACAAAAAAGATTGTAATCCGAAACAGTAAAATTTAAAGATAGACCTATTGTCATCCGCTTGTTAGCAATTTAAATAATTTATATAGATTACACAAAATTATATATAATCATTTTATGATACTGGTTATTTATTATCGTAACGTAACAAACTGATCCACAGTATCATAAAAATGTACTCGTTTCCACCAGATAAATTTTGTGTCAATTCAATATTATAACACATATCTATTTATAAAGAAAAATAATGGTTTCTTATTTATTCTTCATGATAATTATCATATATATATGTATATGAGTAAATATTATACGTTAAGTATTTTAAAATAAAATTGCATAGCAAAACCAGTTTCTCTTAATCCTAATATATCTTTTGATCCAAAACCTATTAGATCTTTTGTATTAAATTAAAATTCAATTGTTGTTTATCTGTATCTAACTCGAATTTTCATAAAACGGATGAATATATAATCTATTAATTATCTAATGGAATATTTTACTAAAATTCTTTGAATAGAATAGTCTTATGATTCTGATATATTGTAATTTAGAACTAATAATATTTGGAATATAATTTTAAAATTATCCTGAAAAATAAAACGAAATGAAACAATATTTAAAGTAAAGTATAAACTATACTTATGATTTTCCTTTCCAAATTAAAGTTAATAGGTTATCTTACTTGTTCTTATAGTAATTTTTTATAAGTAAAAATTCCTTATAATATTATAATTCGAATAACTTTATACTCAATAAGACCACTTTTGATATCGAAATTATTGATTTGATCATAGGATAGTAATAGAACTTTCATCTAACTGAATTAATTTATCTAAATAATTTTACTCCATAAATGTAATTTATAATAGCTTATTCGAATTAGTTTTTTAACCGATTAACTAAAATTAATGAATAAAATATTGAATAATTCTTATTCTTTAAAATTATCAAAAAAAACAACTTATAAAAATCAGCTATTCTCGACAAAGTAATAAAATCTTAGAATGATCATTTTTAACTTTGAAATACTGCTGTATCACATTTTAGTATTGAAGAAGTTTTTGGGAAACATTAATATAGTTTCTATTTTTAATTCTTTAAGTTTATAATAGGCTTCTGATAAGCATTACTTGTTAAATCCTATTTAATATATATTGATATCTTATTACCTAAATATAATTTCTTATATTAAAGTTACCTATGTATACTATAAATAAGAAATAAAAGATAATTACCTTGATAAAAAATCAGGCTTGAGAAATTTATTCAAATTCTACAGAAATATATAGCAGATTTATTTTCTAAATTGCAAATGGGGTTTAGAAAATAGATATAAATCAATTTATTTAATTATTTTTATTATCTAGATAAATATTAAATTAAGAGAACTAATATTCTTAAATTATTATTTAATCTAATTAAAATGGGAATGAAGAAGACAAATAAGATTTATTAATAATTAATATGTAGTATTTTTCATTGTTTTATATTATATTACATATATTTAGCTAAATTAATTTTTAGTTTCATAATAAATTCTATAATTAAAAAAAGAATAAATTAAAAACCAATCTATTCGATTAAAACTCTGTTTAGAGAGAAATAGATAAAATATTTTATTCGTTTTTTAAAATATTATTTATTTAATTTTAAATGGATCTATCAAAATATTTCTTTATAGAATTTTACTCCTATATAAGAGTTATTATTTAGAAAAAGAAGTCACAAAAATTGATATAACAATCAGATAAACCAAATTTTTACAAAAATATATAACGAATTTTATTTTTATTGGAAAGGAAAAATTTTTTGGATTTCATATGGTATTTTATTAGTAATTACGCTATTAGAATATAAGTTATCAAATTATTTTCAAATCAAATTTAGTAGTTATTTTTTTAATAATTATCCGTTTGATAAGATACCCTATCTTAAGAATATTCAAGATTAAGCAAAAACATAAAAATAAAATTACTTATTTGATAAAAAATTAAAATTCTTCTATTAGAATAATTTTAAAAAAATATCATAATACTTATCATAATATAACTATTTACACAACATATATTTATGAAACAAACGCATAAAATAAGTATATAATTTCTTTAATTGATTTATAATTACCTAAAAGAGGTACCAATAATTTTATACTTTAATTAAAAGTTAGTTAATTTATTATTTTTAGATATTTCATTACTTAATAAGAAAAAGATAAAAATAAATAGTATTAGATATTTAGCCTCTTTTTTTGCCAATTTTTAGAACGCCAACGCCAAGCATTAGTTAAACCTCGTAGCCATTCATCACATAAAAATCCCAACCAGATTCCCAATAATCCCATTTCCATTTTTAAACCCAAAAAATAGCTAATTGGAATTGCAATACTCCACATAAAAATAAGTGCGGTAAAAAAGGGAAAGAAAGCATCACCAGAAGCACGCAAAGAATTTACCATGATTATATTTACTGTTCTGGCAGGTTCTAAAAAGACAGATAATAAGAAAAGCGGAAGTAATAATTTTATTATGTTTTGATCTTTAGTAATTATTCCCAATAAAGGAAACCGAAATAACCAGAAAAAAAATACAATACCTATGGTAATGAAAAATCCCCATCTCAAGCTTTTTAACCCTCTTTGATAGGCGTTTTCAAAGCGTTTGGCACCAACTAAATAACCAACCATAATCTCATTACCAATACTAATGGAAATAGAAAATAACATAATAAATAGTGAAAGTTGAAAATAGAGAGTTTGAGCAGCTAGAGGAATTTCTCCCATTAAACCGATAAAAGCTGAAGCAACCATATAGTGTAAAATCCAGATTAAATTTTCTCCTGCTGATGGAAGTCCAATATATAATATTTTATTTAATACACATTTTGACCATCGGAAAAGTAAAGTAGGAATAAATTGGATCTTCAAAGTGCTAAAAAGAAAGAAAAAAAGTAATATAATAGCAACTATACGACCGATAGCAGTAGACCAAGCAACACCAGTTAATCCATATTGTGGAAATCCAAAAAAACCATATAAAACGATTATATTACCAAAAATAGTAATTACATTAGCAATAAATGTTACCCACATTGCTGGTTTTGATTTTCCATAAACACGTAAGCAACCAGCTAATATAATTGAAACTGCTTCTGGCATTAAACAAAAACCAAGAATATGTAAATAATCATAACCATAATCTAGTAAATGTACTGGTGTGTTCATGATAGAAAGTATCTTATACCCAAAGAATAAAATAATAGAGGCACTAAAAAACCCTAATAAGAAATTAAAAGCAATAGATATATGAATAGTTTGACTAGCCTTTTCTTTATTACCCGCACCTAAATATTGGGCTATAACAGCACTACATCCTACACTGATAAAATTAAATATGGTGATAAAAAGATCAAAAACTTGATTTCCTACTCCCATTGCTGCTAAATAAGAGGTGGAAACATGACTAACCATATAAGTGTTAATAAGTAATGTTGAAAAATGTAATAGGATATCAATAAAAATAGGCCAACTTAGCGAGAAGAGTGAACGCTCGGTAACATCAGATGAATTCATCATGCACCTTTAAGTAAAAATTTAAAAATAAATAAAGTAAACAAATATCTTACACGTTTTATTTTTATATAAAAAATAGTTAATTATTTATTGATACTTTATTTAAAATTCTATTAATTTAATTAATAGGAATTACTTAAGAGTTATTTCCTAGATATAAAATATATAATTCTATATTAATTATATATATGGATATGTTTTTATTAATAAATTCATATTAATATAATATTATTTATTATTAATAAATTATTGTAATAATTATTTTCTTTATAATTTATTAATTGAATAGTGACTTATAAAATAAGTCTATGATAGATATAAAATATCTTAATATTATACTAGATTGATTTTTCTTAATTTTACAATTTTTAAGATAATAAAGTTATTATCATTTTATTGTTTTAAATATTTTCATAATTTTATTTATAGATAGTTTTATACTCAGGGAGTATTTCTGAAAAATTTAGCCATAAAAACGAATAGCAATCAAGATATTTTTCTAAACATTATTCATTTTAACTGCTGCGAAAATATTTTTTCGTATAAGAAGTTAATAGTATCTTTACAAGAGATTTTTCGGATAAAGCATTATTTATTAATAATCTTTATGTAATTTTTTAATTATTTCCTTTTTATAATAAAATCAAAGAAATTGATAATCCAAAAACAATAATGTATGGGAATAATATTCCCATATATAGATCCCTCTAATATTTTATGGTTTAAAGATACTAAAATATAAAAAATTATTAATAAACCTTCTTAAGATTTAAGGAAATAAATTAATTTCTAATATATATAATAAACAAAATCCCTTTGTATTTTTAATGTTAACTTAGAATATATTATCGGTTAAAAGAATAGTAGAAAATTTTTCTTTACCGATAAATCACTATTACTTTAAATAATTTATTCTACTTATCGAATTATAAAATAAGGAGATGTCATTTAACGACAAGAGAATTTTAAAGTAAGTTAATAACATTTTTATATTATATTAATGATGACATCGTTACAATTCCAATTAAGAAAATAAACATTTTGATGAATTTTTTCTAATTATTCATAGTAATAATCGAAATTATAAATTGTAATTAAATAAAACTATTCTTCTTTACTCACCCATATCTAACTTATAAAACTTTCTTAGGAACCTTCTCAATAATAAGAGAGTCGATTCATACACATAATTATCATTTTTAATATTTTAATTAATTGATTATGAGATATTTTCTTTATTTTAATAAAACTCTCCAGATTAATTCATTAATTCTTTTTGCAATTTCGTAATTTGAGATTAAAAATTCTGTTGAGTTAATATAATAAGAATTTATTATTAATTTCCTATTAATTTTATTTTAATAATTTGATTTAAATAGATTAAACAAAGAATTAATTTATTTTGTGATAATTAAAAATATTATTTTTAATATTTGTCATAAAAATTACATATTAGAATAATAAAGTAAGAATATTCTTTACATCAATTAAGTTTTTATGTAATTCAAAACCATAATTGATAACTTTCTTTTGGTTGTATCGTTGTTTATTAATTTAAATTTATTAAAGTAATAGACATATCCGATTTTATATTTTTTTAGGTATCATTTTTAATGATAGATTCATTATATCTAATGTATCTAGAAAAGATGTCATAAAAGTTATTTTTTTATACTTATAATTATTTCAAATCGATTTTCATTAAAAATTAAGTATATCTCTTTAAAAGAGTAATCACAAATTCAATAATTGTTACATAAGATAGAAAAATCATCAGACTTCTTGGAAACTAATTTTTTATTATTTTCACGATTGCTGGTTGTATAAAAAGTAAATAAATTATAATGTTTACCTAATTTATTTATTGCTTCTACTGAAAATATAATTATTAAATTAAAGATAGTTAGAACATTAATATTAATTTACTATTATTTTATTTTCATTATTAAAAGTAAAATACATTCTTTCTAACCTAATTTTATTGAGGTGTTTTTAGAATTTTATTGGAAATATAATATTAAGATAAGAAATATTTTTGACCGAGTATATGATAAATATATCACTGTTACTAACATATCTGAAATATCATTCAGATTCTATCATTAAGATGAATTAACTTTAAAATAGAAATAAAAGAAAGATTCTACTATTGTAGAGATAAAGTCGCCATTTTAGCGGATCCATCTTATTCAAGAAAAATAAAATATTTTCTAAAAATATTTTTTAAAATTTATTTCTATATCTCTATAATATCTTTTTATACTTTTATATAAAAACTTTTTCTACAGAAAGAGTTTCTAGTAATAGCTTTAAACATAAAATTAACTTTTTGATTAAAATTAATCAGATTTAAGTAATTAAATTAAATAAATATGTATTATTAAGATAATTTTTATAAATTAACTAACATAAAAAGTTTGTTTCTACACAATACCATTAATATCGAATATCTTTCAACATAGATATATTTTTAAAAGTTCTTTTATAATAAAACCTTAATTATTTGAAAACATAGATGAAAATATTTTATTCAAATAAAAATTTGATTTTTTTATAGTTTTATAAATTGAAATAGTAGCTTCAATTCCTTTAATTCTTTAAAATTGTATTTTTTAATAAAAAGTAGTTTACTAATACTAATGGCTTAGTTCATCATAACGATGATGTTTAAATCCATTTAAATTAAAAAAAATAAAACTATTAAATCAATTGAAATTACTTAAAATATATAGGAAGTAAAAAATATTCTTTTAATTAATTTAATTAGTACAAGATTAAATCTTGTTTAAATATGCTAATTTTTTTTAATTTCTGAAGTTTCGTTCATAGTAAATATTTCTAAAACTAGAATTTATCGCTATTTCTAAATTCATGAAAATATTTTTTCTGAAATTGTAAACAGAAAATTTAAAGTTACTTAAACTTAATTATTTGATTAGGCAACTAAACTGAAGAATAAATTCAGGAATTATTGTTATTTTATCCTGATAGATACGTTTCACAATATCAAAAAACATAAGGTAGAAATTACAATTTCTTTTGTAATAATAGGAAAAGAATAGCTTGATGAATAAGAAATTGCATCTATTTCTAATAGATACTTATTTCTATGAATACATTATTGTATTTTACTTTTCTAATTTAAAGTTATAAAAAATGATTGATACATAGAATATATCTAAAATAATAGTGAAATTAGATTAAAGATTTCCTATATTCCTATTATAAACATCTTTTTTATTTAAAATAAATAAACATTATTTAGTTTAATGATTTTCTAATTTATATTTATTTTCTATTTCCTTAAAACCTCCGATAAGATAGAAATAATTTGAAATTTTCACAACTTCTGCATAATCCTGAAGTTTAATCTTACTAATATAAAATTGTTTAAGATAACAATCTATCTAATTAATATTTTAGAATACATTTTTCCGAAAATATTCTTTTATAGATCCTAAAAATTACAGTTATGAAAATTTAGATTATTTTTAATAATTAAGGATATACATATATAATCAATAGTGGTGAAAAAATTAACTGTATGAAATATGTTTTCTATTCAATTATTAATCAAATTTTAACGTAAGTATTTCTTAATTACTTTTCAAGATAAAAATCTTCCACTGATTGTTTTTATTAATTAACTATGCATGAGTTATGGAAAAATAAATGTGAATAAGTTTACTTAACTTTTTCTGTAAGTACAGAGAACTTTTAAGAAAAATCAAATTCAATTTCTATGTTTTGTTACCTTTAGAAGAGTTTTATTTTCATAAAATAAAATATTGGGATAACATGCAGTTTTACTTAAAAATACTAAAAGTTTAATTTTATATAAATAAGATTGTTCTTTTTCTGATCTACTCAAGTAGAATCTTCATTTTCTCTGTTTTTTACTCCTAAGTATTTTTAAAACTATATACGTTTTGTAAATCTTTAGGATTTATAATATTTTTAGATTATTTATGTACTAATAATTATTAAATGAAAAAATATTTTCTTATTCATTATTGTTACTTACAGTGTAAAAAAGGGGGTGGATAATTTCCATCTATGATAGGTTTTATCTATTCTGCTGCCACTCTGAAAAAAATAAATAATTAATTATTTCATATATCCTGTATTTAAAAGTAAGTTTTTAGCAAAATATTTATATATATAAAGAATTATAATTTAATGATAATTCTAAAAATAGCAATTATATTAATAGTATTATACTAATAACCTTTATATACCCACTAAAAATCAAGCTTATAGTCATAAAAATCGGAAACTATTTTAGCGGATAATAATATAACTTATATCAAAGAATGGTTTCTTATAAAAATTATTAATAAAATAAAAGAGAATTTTTCTTATTTATGGTTCAGATATTATTAGTAATAAAATATCTCTATATATAGATATTTAAAAGATAAAAATAATTAATTAACAAATTAAAAAGATATTTATGATAATTTTATTAAAGATAGTAAAATATTTAATAACACCTGTTTATTATCCAATAATATATATCTAGTATATGAATACTTTCAGATTAAATTAATATTTATAATAAATATTAATTCTTCGATTAGTAAATAAAAATCTCTTTTATCGATTTAATAATCTATATAAATTACATTTCTGTCAAATTACGGCCGTAATAAATTTCTTTCATTTCTTTTTTTAAAAGATAAATTATTCTTTTTTTTTCCTCAAGAGAAAGCTGCTCTGCAGTTGTATTAAACAAATAATTATTAAGATTAAGTTCTAAATCTTTCAGAATCATTTTAGTATGAAAAAAATTTTCTTGATAAAGGTTAACATCAATCATATTGTACTGAGATTTAAATTCTTCAGTTATATAATTTTGAATAGATTGGATTTCATGATCAATATATAGTTTAACACCATTAACATCACGAGTAAAACCACGAATACGATAATCAATAGTAACAATATCTGATTCAAGTTGATAGATAAGATAATTGAGAGTTTTTAATGGTGAAATTATGCCGCAAGTGGATACTTCTATATCTGTTCTAAAAGTGCAGATTCCATCATCTGGGTGGCTTTCTGGATAAGTATGGACACAAATATGACTTTTATCAAGATGAGTGACAATAGAATTAGATAATATTCCTGAATTTTTAAGGTTGTCTAGATCTTTTATATCTATTGAATTTTCACTAATTAAAATCGTAACACTAGCTCCTTGAGGTTCATAATCTTGCTTCGAAAGATTTAAGATATTGGCATCAATGATAGAACAAGTTTCAGTTAGAATTTCAGTCAAACGTGTTGTATTATATTTCTCATTAATATAAACTAAATAACTATAACGATCTGCTGTTGTTTTGGCATAACAGATATCGTAAATACAGAAACTTAGGTTTTTAGTTAAATTATTAAAACCATATAATTTCAATTTTTGCAATTTATTTCACCCCCCTATTTTAGGAAATCTATTTTTTTTTAGCTAGTAAATCCAATAAGTATTGTGGTAAAGCGAAGCTAGATAAATGTAATTTAGGAGTATAATAGCGACAAATAATATCAGATTTTTTAAAACGATATTTCAATATTTTCAATGGTGTTTGACGTATTTTTTTTGTTTGACTTGCCCAAGAAAAGATCATTATTCCTCCATAGTAAGAGGGTATAGAAGCTTGATAAAAACTGTAATCTTTAAAATAAAAAGATAGTTTTTGGTAACTATTAATCACTTCATCTTGTTGAAGAAAACAAACGCCATTCTGTGCAACTAAAATGCCATTTTTATTCATACAGTTTATACATCCTTGGTAAAAATCTGAGGAAAATAGGCGTTCTCCTGGTCCGATAGGATCAGTACAATCAGAAATGATTAGATCAAATTTTTTATGAGTTTTCTTAACAAAATCGACACCATCATCAATAATTAATTTAAACCTCGGATCGTTATAAGCCCCTGCACTATGATTAGGTAGATATTGGCGAGAAAATTCGACTACACTTGCATCAATTTCAACCATAGTGATGCTTTTTAAATATTTATGACGACATACTTCACGTAAAATGCCTCCATCACCACCACCAATTATTAGTACTTTTTTAGCATACCCATGCGCAAATAAAGGAACATGCGTCATCATTTCATGATAGATAAATTCATCCCGTTCAGTTGTTTGAACTACGTTATCAAGGGCCATAATTCGCCCCATCTTACTATTTTCAAAAATAATCAGATCTTGGTGAGCTGTTTTATTATGATAAATGATATTATCGACAGTAAAATACTGCCCTAAATTTTGGTGAAGTCTTTCAATCCAAATTTCTTTTTTTGAGGTGCTCATTTTTTCTCTCTAATAAATTTTAAAAACTTAACTAATAATTTATTTTCTTTTAATAAGAAGTTAACAGGTTTTATCTAAATACATATAAAGAAAGAATTATTTTTCTATAGAAAAATAATAGTTTGTAATTGTTAAATTATTAATATTATAATTTTTATATTCATTTTTTACGTTACTTAATAGTAATTTTAAGTCATCCTAATATTTTTCATTTAATTTTATTATAATATTTTGTTGTAATTATTTATAAAACTCAATGATCTTTTATCATAAAATAGAATAATTGATCTTTCAGTTTTAAAAATAGAAATTTTTTGAGTAATCAGAATTATATGGTTTTAAAATATATAAACTATTGTTATTTAACAATTTTTAATATTTTATTGATTGATAGAGTAGATAATTTTAGTTGAAATAGATTATAGAGATAGATCTATATATCTGAAATAAAAATAATTATTACACGTTTAATTATAAAAATATATATTTTATTTATATTAAATAATATATATATTGTTTTGTTATGTTAAAAACATATATTAATAAATATTCTATTCAATAGAAATTTTTTCTATTTTAATTAAAATTATTTATTTTTTAACATCTTTACTTTTATATCTTTCTTTTTTAATTTTCAAAAAAAAAGAAGAACACTAATAAATAACTATGTTATCTTCATGTTTTATAAGAATGAAAGAAAAAATTGAATTACTAAGTTTATTACTAATTTTGAATTATCTTCTATATATCTCTTCATTTAATCCTTCTTTTTATCTATTTATTTATTCTTAATAAGGATAAATAATTTTAATGAAATTAGAATTCAAATTACTTAATGTAAAAAATGAAATTTACCAAAAAATCATTAGTAATGTGGAATTATAAATGATCTTTATAACGCTTAATTATTAAACGTAAATTTAGGATACTGTGTTCTGTTCTATTAATATTTATATCAATAATCTAAGAATATCTTAAAAATTTAAATTGTTATGTACTTAAAATTTCAGAGAAATTATTGACATCTTTAATTCGGTAATAAAAGTAAATTTTTAGAAAATCGTTAATTTTTTATTAATCAACAATATTCGGTCCATTTTTTAGTTTTACTATATTTCTATAACAAACCGATTAGTAAATTGCAATGTGAGATTGACTAGTTTACTTTTAATTAAAAATTAAAACATCTAATCACATAAATTTTCAAAGAAATTTTGGAAATATATTATATATTTTTATTATTTTTAAAATAAACGTTTAAATATTGTATGTAGATAGTATTATAGGTTGATATAATTATTTAAATAGTATTTTTTTGTAAAAAACTTATTAATACTTTAATATCGTATAATGGAAGTTATATTAGCTAAAACTAGCTTGTATAACGATTTATTATATTTTCTTAAATAAATCTGTTATATAAATGAAGACTACTTTAGTGATTATAAGTGTTAGAGAAGGTTTTGTAATTTATTCTTTGATTATGAATTTAAAACAATAAAACGTTTGATATTTATCATATTTCTTCATCAAATAAATATGGATTAAATAATTTAAGTGCGATTTATTTAATCGATAGTTTAATATTACCAACATTAAGTTGAAATGAAATTGAATTTGAGAGCTATTTAGTTGATAAATAACTCTTTAATTATGTATAATCACAATATTAAAATCTAACTTTACAGAAATTAGGTAGTCGCGCAATTATGCTTGATAATAGATACTTGGTTTAACATTACAGAATATAGTGTTTTTAAAACTATATAATGATGAATCTTTATCAAAGATAATTATCTATGGATTATTTAAGTATCATAAATAATAATAAGGTTCATCTATTAACTGATCATTATCATGAAAGTTTTAAGCATCAATAAATCAATTATTTTATTTGTTATATGTTATTAGTATGAATAATGAATTTTCAAAATTAAAGTAGTATTTATACTAAAAGTTCAATATGAACGATAGATCATATCAAATTTTTTAATATAATGTTTAAATCCTTTTCATATTCATAAATTCAATTTTAGAGAATAAGAAAGAAATGCTTAATCATTGTTTTTTGATTGATAAACTTTTAATAATGCAGAAAATAAATACTATCCTTAATTATGATATAAATCATATTTTGTTAAAAAATAAAGATGCAAATATGAAGATTATTTTTAATTAACTTAAAGTTATTATATTAGATAATTGATTTATATTTTTGTTACCAATAAATATTAAATAATGTTTTTATTTGTCTTTTAATTCTGATTAAATTGAAAATATATATTTTGCTTTCAATCAAAATTTAAAAAAAATGAGGAAAAATTCTATAGTTTTTTCAGAAAAAGAATTCTAAATAATATATTAATTATCAATGAGATACTAAAATAGAATTTTTAATATTATATATCATTACAAGATGAGTTTCTGTTAGTTAGTTTTTTAGAAAATTCTTTTATTTTATGGATTGATTTCTTTCTTAAAATTGATATTAATTTATAATATTCCAATTAATATAATTTTCAAATTATAGAAATGTAATAACTTTAATTTTCTATATATAAATCATAAGATTTTGAATAAATACTCTTTAGTAAAAATATTTTTCTAAAATATATTATTGTTTCTGATAAAATTCTCAAAATTCATAAAATTATATAATTTTAAATTCTTTGATATATTTAAAATGATTAAAAACATTCTAACATAAAGTAAAGTTTTTATTTTTAAGGAATTTCTTTTATGGATATGAAAGATCTAAATTTATTATTGGTTATAATATAAAGTATTCTTCATAACAATATCGATATTTATTTTTAATTTTGTAAAAAATTATTAAATACTTGATTGAAGAATTATTTACTTTATTTATTTTTCAAATTTAATTTAGTAATAACTTATCGGTATATCTTTCAAAATATTTAAAGATATTCTTGCAATGATTAAGATCATTGATCTACCAGATTTTATCTTGTTTCGTTAATCATTTTATATTATTGTTAAATGATAAAAATCATAACTCTTCTCAATTACTTTATATAGCATATTAGTGGTGTTTTTTAAAACATAAATTTTATCTAAAATAGATCTCTATATTTTAAAAATATAAAAAAGGATATGCACTCTAACCTATCTAGTTATTATTAAATAATCCTTGTTTTTATTATTAATTTCCAATTTGATAGAGTCAAAAGCATAATAAATAATAACATATTCAATTTTTATTATAAAAATTGAATATTGAATAAAATTTGGTAATTTAAATTATTATAGAGTTAAGAAACTAACTGTATTTTTTTACCAAATAAATCGTCTGTATCCGAACACTTTAATTAATTTTCAACCAAATATGATTGGTATTAGAGTAACCTTCTCTATCCACAGAAAATATAAATTTTGAAGTTTTTTAATTTATTTAAAAGATTATTTTGGTTACTTATTTTGACCACTCTAGATTTTTTTAAATATTTACTTATTTTTTAATTATAATTCATATGCGGGATTAGTTATGTTTAATTATGATAATGATCTTTTACAGTATTCAAATTTGATTTGAAATATTTCTTAACTATTAGCTATAGTTAATTAAAAAAAGATTACTAATATTGTAATTATTATTATTTTAAAGTAAAAATAGATAAGAAAGGTTTTTATGACTTATGCTTTAGAACTGCTCCAACTTACAAAAACCTATTCTGGGGGTGTAAAAGCATTAACCGGAATTGATTTACAGGTTGAAATTGGTGATTTTTATGCCTTATTAGGGCCTAATGGTGCAGGTAAATCAACGATAATTGGTATTACCAGTTCATTAGTTAATAAAACGAGCGGTAAAGTAAAAGTATTTGGATATGATCTTGATAAAGATCTTGTGAATGTAAAACGTCAATTGGGTTTAGTACCTCAAGAATTCAATTTCAATCCGTTTGAAACAGCATTACAAATAGTAATAAACCAAGCTGGTTATTATGGGATTTCACGTTCAATAGCTTTTTCTAGAGCAAAAATATATCTTTCTCAACTGGATTTGTGGAATAAACGTAACAAGCCAGCTCGAGATCTATCAGGTGGTATGAAACGTCGTTTAATGATAGCTCGCGCATTAATGCATCAACCAAAATTATTAATTTTAGATGAACCAACCGCAGGAATTGATATTAAATTACGTCGCTCAATGTGGAGTTTTTTTAAGACATTAAACAAGCAGGGTACCACTATTATTTTAACTACTCATTATCTTGAAGAAGCAGAAATGTTATGCCGTAATATTGGAATTATTCAATATGGTGAACTAATTGAAAATACCAGTATGAAAAAATTAATTAATCAGTTAGAGTCAGAAACATTTATTTTTGATTTGGCAGTAAAGAGCCCTATTCCTAAATTAGATGGTTATAAATTCAGGCTGGTAGATATTTCAACCCTAGAAGTCGATGTACTTCGAAATCAGGGTTTGCAGAATTTATTTAACCAATTGTCTACGCAAGCCATACAAATAACAAGTATGCGCAATAAGGTAAATCGTTTGGAGGAATTATTTCTTAGTTTAATGAATAAAGAACGTCCACTATCGATAAAATAAGGGGGAACCATAGGATGATTCAGGTATACTGGGTTGCGATGAAAACAATTTGGATTAAAGAAATAACACGTTTTTCTCGTATTTGGGTACAAACTTTATTGCCTCCTGTCATTACTATATCTCTTTATTTTATTATTTTTGGTAGTTTAATTGGAGAAAGAATTGGGAATATGGATGGGGTGAATTACACGAAATTTATTATTCCTGGTTTGATTATGATGTCAGTGATTACTAACGCTTATGCTAATGTTTGTTCCTCTTTTTTTGGTGCAAAATTTCAAAAAAGTATTGAAGAATTGCTAGTTGCACCAGTTACTACCCATATTGTGATACTTGGATTTGTTGGTGGTGGGGTTGCTAGAGGGGTATTAATTGGTATTTTAGTTACCATTGTTTCGTTATTTTTTGTCCCATTAGAAATTTATTCTTGGTGGGTGGTAATTATTACCATATTAATGACAGCAATTTTATTTTCGTTAGCTGGATTAGTAAATGCGATATTTGCTAAAACATTTGATGATATTAGTATTATTCCTACCTTTGTTTTAACACCATTAACTTATTTGGGGGGTGTTTTTTATTCTTTATCTCTTTTACCTGAATTTTGGAAAATGGTATCTAAACTTAATATAATTGTATATATGATTAGCGGATTACGTTATGGATTTCTTGGTATTAGCGATATCACATTATCTATTACCTTATCAATATTAGTAATTTTTATCATTATTTTATATTCAATAACTTGGTATTTAATTGAAAAAGGAAAAGGATTAAGATCCTAATAGATAGAACTCAATTAAGATAAACATACAACTCAATTATGATATTTTTCGATTCTATTATAATTACTACTATATTTATTATTATAAATTTTTATTTATTAGGAAATCATCAGTTTTACAGTAAAAAGTTCTTCGATAGAAAAATCGATCGAAGTTAATATCCACTTTTTATATAGTCTCTTTTAGACTATTTAGACTATTTAGACTTGAAGAATAATTTCAATTAAATTTGAACAAATTAATATTTACATTAAAAGAATAGTGAAGATATCATTTAAATGATTGGGTGATAATATTTAACAATTCTTTTTATTTAAGTGAACATAAATAAAAAAACAAAAAATAATACAAAACTTAATTTTAAGGTAATATAATAGATATTCTTTAATAGTAATTAACTTTTAACTATATTTTATTATATAAAATTTATTATTATAGTTAAAAAAATAATTTTTCCTTTTATCTCGTGAATATTTTAAATCCTTTAAATAAATAAGAGTTTAAATGGTTTTTTAGAGCATTTTAATATCATAAAATTATTAATTTTTTCTTCTTTTAGGAGAAAAAGTAGTTTTTTAAAAAAATTTTTTAAACCTTATCTAGGATGTTATTCATTTTTTATTTAATAAAATAACTTTCAATTATTTTTTTGTAAAATAAAATACATTTTTATTAAATTTTATTAAAAAATAATATGGATTATGTCATCTGATTTAGTTGATTAAATTATTATTTAATTACCATAAGGTAAGACCATTTTTACCAACAAGAAGCAATCTATCAGTGAGTAATTCACCATCCGGAAATTGTAGATTAGGTTCGATTTCTACTAAAGGATAAAGCATAAAGTTACGTTTTTTAATCTCATAATGAGGGATAGTTAAATATTCTGTCTGAATAATTTTTTGGCCATATAAGATAATATCCAAATCAAGTGTTCTTGGCCCCCAACGATCAATCTTACGTATTCTACCATGTATTAATTCAATCGATTGAGTATATCCAAGTATAGTTTCTGGTAATAACTTAGTATCTAAAGCAACAACTGCATTAAGATAGTCAGTTTGATCTTGTGGTCCCATAGGTTTGGATCGATAAAAAGAGGAAACAGAAACTAATTTTGTACTAGGTAAATGATGCAATTTTTTAATAGCATTTTTTGCTTGTTGTAAAGGAATATTTAGATTGCTTCCAATAGAGATATAAATACGTTCCATTCTTATTTTAATCTGTTATTTTTTATTGATTTACGATTTTTATAACTTCGAAAACGTATGCAATTTTGATGATAATTTGATCTATTAATAAATTTTTTAATTATTTCCATATTTTAGATTATTAGAAATTGTTGAAATTTTCTACCAATAATAAATTTCTTATTAATTCTCATCGTTTTTCAAGTTAGCACGTAGATTAAAAATCAAATGCAGCGCAAATTTTGAATATTCAAGTAGCTTATTTATTTTTCTTTAGTAACGTGTTAGTTTTAAACTATAACTATAAAATATCATGCATTGTTGAAGTAATACGTTTAAACAACTA
This sequence comes from Arsenophonus sp., assembly GCA_046530785.1. Taxonomy (GTDB): domain Bacteria; phylum Pseudomonadota; class Gammaproteobacteria; order Enterobacterales; family Enterobacteriaceae; genus Arsenophonus. The sequence goes on along the minus strand of JBHEQT010000003.1, from coordinate 78,416 downwards.
TAGAATAAAATTGTTCATCAATGATATAGTTTCATCACGATAGAAAAGATTTCGTAAGAGAGTAAGTAAATTTACTAAGAAAATTTTCCATATAGGTTACTATTAATTAGTATAACATAATTGTAAATAAAAATGTAAAGATTATATGTTTATTTTTTATTCTATAAAATACTTTTAACATCTTATTAATGATAATCTCATCGGTGAATCTTCACTAAAAGTTAAGTATTATTTAATTATAGGAAAAGTGATTGAAAAAGATTATAATCTTTTAATTTTTTGATATTGAGTTGATAATTTTTTATTTTTCTATAGTAATTTTCTCATTTCTTTAAATTTAAACAGATAATAAAGTTTTTAATAAAAATGTTAGTTCTAAAATAGAATTGTTAGTTTTAGTATCGATTTTATATTTAGATTGTAAGCTAAATCAAATAAGTATTTAGCATCCTTCTCTTGATTCAATCATTGATTCAATCATATATCTAATTACTAATTTTATACATCTTGCTTAATTAATTTACTAATAAAATATTGATAATTAATAATATTTTTTATAATTAAAAAATATAATACATTAACGAAAATAATCCTTAGATTTGTTTTGTTCATCTGCAATTCCCCACCTTGGTTGGATATGATTTTTTTAGAAATCTTAATATAAGAACAATTTATTATTAAATAAAAATATAATATGATCTTTTATCAAAACAGATAAATAAAATCATAATAAAATTATTAAATCTTTTGTGAAATAAAATTATTGCTGTGAACAAATTTAGTAATGATTGATAATCATCATAACAATATTATAAGAAATAAATTATTTTTAAATAATAATGATGAATTTTCTTTAGTTAAAGAGGAAGGATTCTCTACCATATAATTACTTTATAATTTATCATAAAAAGTTTTAGACTAATTTTGTCTATATTACCTCCAATTCTTTTATAAAAAAATATAAGCGAAAATTTCGATAATACGAGAAGACATTTATGATTATCAATAATATTAAATAGATCTTTATCTATAAAAAATAGCAGTAAAATAGCGATTTTACTCTACTTTATATGTGTGTTAAAAGATCATAGTATATATATTATACTTATAACTGATTAATTTTACAGTCTCAATATAAGTTCATAACACTCTCAATTTTTAAAATACTAATTAGTAATAACCGATATTTTTTAGAAGTAAACAATTTATCCATTCAAAGTTCTTTTGATAACATTTTTACTTTTTATATCTACCAAAAAGACTTTGTAATTAATATAGTTAAAACTAAGATAAAGATATTTATGGAAATTGAAGAAAAGTGTTTAATAAATTTGAAATTTTAGAAATTATTGGAGTTACTCCTTTATTTAAAAAATACGGTACATTTTGTGTACCGTATTTTTATATATATATAATTTTAGCTAACCTGCCATTTGTTTTTCACGAATTTCAGCTAATGTTTTGCAATCAATACATAAATCAGCTGTTGGGCGAGCCTCTAAGCGACGAATACCAATTTCAATTCCACAACTTTCACAATAACCAAAACCTTCATCATCAACTTTTTTTAGCGTTTTCTCGATTTTTTTAATCAACTTACGTTCTCGATCTCGATTCCGTAACTCAATGCTAAATTCTTCTTCCTGCACCGCTCTATCAACTGGATCAGGGAAATTTATTGCTTCATCTTGCATATGATTTACAGTGCGATCAACTTCATTTCTGAGTTGATTACGCCATGTTTCGAGAATACGCTTAAAGTGCATTAATTGAGCATCGTTCATATACTTTTCGCCTGGTTTTTCTTGGTATGAATCTACCCCTGCAATGGCTAAAATACTTAAGGAAGATGAGTTTTTAAGTTTTTTCCCTTTTTGCATAATGCTTCTCCTTATAAACATGAAATATTCAAAAGAACATTTAAATTTGGAAAAATAAGGCCGCTATAAATAACAGAATATTCCATATTTAGCAATGGTTCTTTACCATAATTCATTTTATTGCATAGGATCATTTGTTTTTGTTGTTATCAGAATTTTATGTATAAAAAGAAATTTTGTTAAAAAATAATATCTTATTTATTTTGAATAAATAAATTTCCGTTGAATATTATTTATAAAATTTAAACTAATAGTAAATTATTGAAAATTTTATTTTTTATTGCAAAAATTAGAATGGACAGTTTATATTAAAGAATAAATATAGTTTACAATGGATATTTTCTTTATAATTAGATTTTTATAAAATATAAAATAAAACTATTCTTTCTTTTATTTATTAACTATATAGTTCACGTAAATATTTTTCTTTCGTTATAAAAACATCAAAAAATAAGAAATATTTATCGTAAACTACCACCTGAATTTACTTTAAAAAATAATTTATTTACTGTTTTTAACTTTTTTAAATGCACCTTTTGTTTATTAAATAAATTCACTTTTTACTAATTTTAACAATTTCGGAAAATTATTTTTAAAATTAATTAATAAAATTATTTTCTCTATAATATTATTAATTACTATAAATTTTATCACCAAGTTTTACTTTCCTATAGGTCTAAACAATTTTAATATTTTTTTAAATATTATTTAATATTAATTACTAAACTAAAGTTTCATTTTTTTACAAAGATTAGTATGATAGTGCTTCCCAGTATCACACAATGAATTATTAATTTATTTTACCTTATAATTATAGTAACTTTAATCGAAATAAAGTCTATAACGCTTTATTAATTAATTTAATTTTAGTAGCGGAAACCAATAATATATTAGTATTTATCCTTGGATGTGATAGATAATTTCTTAATACAAAAAGATATTATTAATTTTTATTAGTAAAATTAATAATTGTTTCTTTCATTTAACTTAGTAAAATTAGATATTCATCATTAAATTTATTGATAAGATCGGAATACCTATTATTATCAAAATATAAAGTTATTAACTTTAGAATATTATATCTAATTATGATAAAATATCATTCTTTTATATACATAAAAGATTACCTGTTAATTATGATTAATCCACTTTTCTTAACTAATATTAATAGTAATACTATTTAAATATTAATTAAAAATTTAATATTGTTCTATTTTTAAAAATAAAAACATGAATTTATTCTGAGAAGATCTAAAAAGTCCAATAGTAAAAATTACTATCTCATAAAATAGTAATTCAAAAGAAACTATGAGTATAAAATATGTTGATATCGATAAGGAAAAGAACCTTAATGGTAAATAAAGGCAATAAGTCTTTGCTATTTAAAAATAGATGGCGTTGGTTTTTATTGTTTATCAATATTGCAATAATTTTTCTATTATTAATTGGTATTTATGGTATTTATTTATATCAAGAAATCAGTGAGCGTCTTGATGGAAAAGTTTGGAATTTACCGGCAGCTGTTTATAGCAGAATCATTAATCTTGAACCTGGTATGAACTACAGTAAAGAAGAGATGATCCGATTATTAGATGAGATAGAATATCGTCAGGTAAATAAAATTACTTTACCCGCTGAATATATTGTTAAAGATAATACAATAGAGATATTACGTCGTTCATTTCTCTTTCCTGATCAAAGAGAAGAACAGATTTTAGTTAAATTAAGTTTTGAGCAATCTCGATTAATTAATATATCTAACATAGAGAATGGACGTTCATTTGGATTTTTTCGACTCGAACCTAAACTTATCACTATGATTCAATCGACTAATAATGAACAACGATTAGTTTTGCCGAAAGAAAATTTCCCTGACTCTTTAATCAAAATACTACTTGAAACTGAAGATCAACATTTTTATGAGCATGATGGGATAAGTGTTTCTTCTATTGCACGTGCGGTTATCGCTAATTTAATAGCCGGTAAGACTGTTCAGGGGGGTAGTACGTTAACCCAACAATTAGTTAAAAATTTATTTTTAAATAATGAAAGAACGTTAATACGTAAAGCTAATGAAGTTTATATGGCAATATTAATGGATTCTCGTTATACAAAAGAACGTATTCTTGAACTTTATTTAAATGAAGTCTATTTAGGACAAAGTGGAGATAACCAAATTCGTGGGTTTCCCCTTGCTAGTTTCTATTATTTTGGTCGTCCAATCGATGAGCTGAGCATTGATCAACAATCATTATTAGTTGGTATGGTAAAAGGAGCATCACTATATAACCCATGGCGTAATCCTACGCTAGCTCTTAATCGTCGAAATTTAATATTAAAGATGTTAGAAACTCGTGAAATTATCGATCATGAAATGTATAATATATTGAGTGTTCGCTCTTTAGGGGTTAAAAAAAGAAGTGGTGTTTTATCACCTCAACCTGCCTTTATGGAATTCGTTTGGAAAGAATTAGTTGAGAAATTAGGTAATAAAGTGAATAACCTTTCCGGTGCTAAAATTTTTACTACCTTAGATCCAGTTTCACAGCAATCCGCTGAAAATAGTATCGAACAAGGAATAAATAGTTTACGTAAAATATATAATTTGCCTGATCTTGAAGGAACAATAGTGATTGTTGATCGTATTAATGGTGAAGTTCGTGCTATGGTTGGAGGAGCGAAACCACAATATTCTGGTTTTAATCGAGCATTAAATGCACGTCGTTCAATTGGTTCACTAGCTAAACCATCAACTTATCTTACTGCATTAAGTGAGCCAGATCGTTTTCGTTTAAATACATTAGTACCTGACGAACCAATTAGTATTAAATTTGATAATAAAATATGGAAACCAAAAAATTATGATCGTCGATTCCGTGGGAAGGTAATGTTGATTGATGCCTTTACTAATTCATTAAATATTCCGACAGTAAATATTGGATTAAGTGTTGGTTTAGAACAAGTTAATAAAATACTAATACGTCTTGGTGTCCCAAGTAATACTATTGAAAAAGTACCTTCTATGCTGTTAGGAGCCTTAAATTTAACACCAGTAGAAACGGCTCAAATGTTTCAAACAATAAGTGGCGGAGGAAATCGAGCGTCATTATCTTCATTACGCTCTGTTATTGATTCTGATAATCATGATCTTTATCAAAGTTATCCATCTTCAGAAAGGGCAATATCTCCACAAGGAGCTTATCTAACACTGTATGGTATGCAGAAAGTAGTTGAACGCGGAACATCCCGTTCATTAATGAATAAATTTGCTAAATATCATTTAGCCGGTAAAACTGGAACAACAAATGATCTACGAGATAGTTGGTTTGTTGGCGTAGATGGTAAGGAAGTGGCGATTATTTGGGTTGGTCGCGACAATAATAAGCCAATAAATCTTACTGGAGCAAGTGGAGCACTGGATCTTTATCGTCGTTATTTAGAAAATAAAACTCCATTGATATTGGATAATCGCCCTCCAGAGGGAATTATAGAAATGCGAGTAAATACCGATGGTAGTTTTAATTGTACAGGTAATGCTTACCACGTTCTTCCAGTATGGAGTGAAGACCCAGAAGCGTTATGTCAGTTAGAAATGCAAGAATTAAAGACAAATATTGACTTAAATAATCAATAAATAATAAGTAATAATTCGATAGTTTTGATCTAAAAATATTTGAACAATAATAAAAATCTATAAAGTTATATTATTTTTAAAAAAAAATTCTGTTTTTGTAATTTTAAAATGATTAATTCATTTTTTTAAAAGCATTTTCTGCGGCATTAATTGTGCGATTAATATCTTCATAACTATGCGCAATAGACATGAAACCCGCCTCAAATGCTGATGGTGCTAAATAAACTCCTTCGTTTAACATCAAATGGAAGAATTGATTAAATTTTTTAATATCACATTGCATGATATCTTGATAACAGTTAACTTGTGATGCTTCTGTAAAAAATATACCAAACATACCACATATATGATTAATAATCAATGGGATTGATGATTTTTTGGCTATTTCTTTTAATCCATTAACAAGCTGTATTGTCAATTCTGTTAAGTGTTTATGAATTTTTGGTTTAGCAATTTCAGTTAAACAGGATAATCCTGCTTTCATAGCTAATGGATTCCCTGATAATGTTCCAGCTTGATAAATTGGCCCTATCGGTGCAAGTTTTTCCATAATTTCAGAGCGTCCACCGAATGCACCAACAGGTATACCCCCACCGATAATTTTTCCTAAGCAGGTTAAATCAGGTTTTACTTGATAATATTCTTGCGCACCACCCAAGGAGACTCGAAAACCTGTTATCACTTCATCGATAATCAATAGTGCTCCAAATTGATCGCATAATGTACGAAGTCCGGGAAGAAATTCAGTTTTAGGTAAAATACAATTCATATTTCCTGCTACTGGCTCAACAATAATACAAGCAATTTCTTGAGGATATTGTTCAAAAGTTCGTCGTACTGAATCTAAATTATTAAATTTACAGATAAGAGTATGTTTAATAACATCATCAGATAGACCAAGAGAATCAGGTTGACCGATAGTTAAACCACCTGAACCAGATTTAACTAATAAGCAATCAGTATGTCCATGATAACATCCTTCAAATTTTATAATTTTCTTACGATTCGTATAACCTCGTGAAAGACGTATCGCACTTATTGTGGCTTCTGTACCTGAATTTACCATACGAACCATTTCAATAGATGGGATAAGTTGGCTAATAAGTTCTGCCATTTCTATTTCACTAGGAGTAGGAGCACCAAAACTAATACCATTTTTTGCTGCTTGAATAACCGCTTTCTGAATTGAAGGATGTCTATGACCTAAAATCATCGTCCCCCAAGAACCGACGTAATCGATATAAGCTTTACCATCAACATCATAAATATAAGCACCATTAGCTCTCTGAATAAATAATGGATATCCGCCAACAGCATTAAACGACCGAACTGGTGAATTAACACCGCCAGGAATAAATTTTTTAGCTTTTAGATAAAGTTCTTTAGATTGACTCATTAAATATCTCCAATCTCATTTATTCAGTGAAAATTTATTCTTAATCTTAAACTATTTTAAAAAAAGAAAATAGTAAATTTAGTAAAAATTTTAAAATCAGTTAATTTAAACTCATTCTTGAATCAATTAACTGAATGTTAGATAATAAATATTTTATTCCCTGAAAAGATTAATTCTTTTATAAATTATTTAACATATATCTCAGTCTGGAGTTAAAATGAGTAATGATATTGAACTTCCTGTACAGTTTACTGATGTTGCAGCAAATAAAATTAAAATGTTAATCGCAGATGAAGAAAATCCAAATTTGCGTTTTCGTATTTATATTACTGGTGGAGGTTGTAATGGTTTTCAATATGGTTTTACCTTTGATGATAAAATCAATGATGGAGATTTAACAATTAAAAAAAAAGGTGTAGAACTAATCCTTGATCCTATGAGTTTAGAATATCTAGTTGGTGGTTATATTGATTATATTGAAGGATTAGAAGGATCTCGATTTATCGTAATTAATCCAAATGCAAAAACAACTTGTGGTTGTGGTTCTTCATTTAGTATTTAATTGATTATTATTAGTAATCGATTCCATTTAGCTCATAAAATTCCTTGGATAGATCATTTATGATTTTGATTTAGTTATGTAACTTTATCAGAATTTTTCTAATATTAAAGTTGATTTTTGATGGGTTGTTTTTAGGAGAGGAAAAATTTATTAAAATAGATAAAATCTTATTACTGACATCAAAAATTGTACGTACAATAAAAGGATGAAATACTAAATTAATGATATATATCATTAATTTAGTAACTCTTTTATTCCAATAAAAAAAATTGAAATATTAAAGGTATATACGTTATTTTTTAATAATTTTAAATTAAAAAATTTGTTACCTCTAATAAATTAGACCGAAAACATCATGTAAATCAAGTTTTAAATAGATTTAAAACCAATTTTATTAATCTTTATGCAAATTAAATAGAGTAAAAAATTATGCTATTTTAAAGTGGTTTAGTAATAAAAGACAGTGATATTGACATTATAATAAGAGACAAATTTATTTGAAACTAACTGAAATATCGCTAATTTTAAAAGAAGACACTAATTTTTTAAAAATAAAGTGGACAAAAGTACTAACAATAAATTTAAGCGTAAAAGATTTCATTAATAATTGTTATTCCTTCTTTTACTAAAATTTTTATCAATTCCTGATATTTTAAATCCAATACAGGCAGAATATAAAAATTATTAAATTTTCCATAATAGAATTCACAGTTATTACGTCTAAATAAAGACTGATATAGATTTTTCTTATATAATAATGAATCTCCAGTTCATATTGCATTTCAGTTATTATCGAAGCTTTGATTTCGTCATATTTATTATTAATTAATAATAAATATTATCATACTATAATTATTATAATGCATGAAAATAAAAAATTAATTTTTGATTATTAATTGAGAATTTTTTATCTGGAAAATGTAAAGATTAATTTTATTTAATTTTAAATTTATTAAAAATATAGAAATTAATATTTTTATTCAAAAGAGGAGTTAAAAATCTTTCCATTGAAAAATAGGTTGAATTTCCACATTATTGATTTTATCGTAATAAAAGAACTTAGAAGAAAATAAAAATATTTTTAAAAAATATTATTTGGAAACGTCTAAACGTATTTCATTAAAAGTGAAAAATGGATCCATTTTATTTTAAGTATCATAATCAAATAAAATTGAAAAAAATTACTAGAAAATTATAGTTACTATAATACCTTTTATTTTTAAAAGTTTAATCTAAATAATTTGTTTAATTATTAATATTATCTACCAATTCTCGCTTTTTGGTATTTTAAGTAAAGTCACCATTAAAGCAGATTTTTTTATTTTACGATGAATTTATATTCATTAAAATAAACTCTAAAGATCAATATCAAATTGATATCTTATATAATTAAATAAAAACTATAAGTTTTTATTTATTAATAATCTTATAAAGATCTTTATTAATTTAAAGATAAATATCAGAAGAAATTAGTAACTTGATATATCAACTAGATAAAATCTATAAAAATTTTAATTTTTTAATAAAAATTCATTATTTTATTAATAATAATATTAAATTATAAGATATTTTCGTCAATCATATTATGAAATAATATTTTTCTTTTTCTCTTCTAGATTATAAAAAAGTAAGATTATATCTCTTTCTTGCTGTATTTCTCTAGTTTTAATGATGTAATAAGAAAGATGTTTTTGAATCATCTTTGTTGGAGTTTTTAAAAAGAACACTTGGAAATATTTTAAAATTAAAGAGACGATTTTTTTTAAAAATGATATAGAGAAAGCTCTATTTTGAACGATAAGTTATAAAATAATTAATGCTACGGAATCCCATTCAATTTCCTTTTTAAGGATTATTATTCAGAATAATAGTTTTATATATATAAGAAATCAAAGATACTTTTGCTAAAAACCTATCTAGAAAGAGGGGGAGGAGATGATATTTATAAAACTTTATGTATCCTTTTGGTTAAAAACGGAGATCTCTTTATCATGGGTGCAAGATATATGGAACTGCTTGGTTTAGGAGTATTTCTAAAAGAAAACTAAATAGAAATTTATTAGCTATCTCCGAAAATAATTCCAAGAATGAAATTTATTAGAATAAATATCTAAGATATATTTAGTCTTCTCTATTTTTCTAAGATATTTAAATAAATTTCCCTGGTAAAGGAATGAAATAGCAACTATATAATATTATTATTATTAATAAATATTATTAAAATGCAAGAGAATTTTCCTATAACCTGATTTTTAGATATCAGGATAATCTATTAGAGAAACTTACGAAGTTTATCGTTTTCCAATCCATTTTTCTCATTGTAATACGACGGTAGATAATATACACAAGAGATTTTATCATTAATCCCATATTAATAAAAATCTCTTTTAAAGAGAGAGTATTTTAAATAATTTTTAAAATTTTTAATTAGTTTAAAAATAACTCGATCTTTCATCTTCAGTAATATCAACAAGATGATTCATCATCTTTTATTTCATATCAAAAATTGTTTAATATTATTCATTTTCTAGAAAATTCATTTTCTTAGTTATATTTTTAGTGCAAATAAACTAAATAATATTTTTAATTGACTGTGTATATATGTTTCTTTTATAAATAAAACTATTAATTTTACCATAAAATTAATTGTTATTAATATTTTTAATTGAAAGAAATGACCTTTCGATTATTATTAAAAATAATTATAACTTTATTGGATGCATTATTTGACAAGAGAATTAAATTTTCTATTTACTTTTTTATTTCTTGGTACTGTGTTCATTTTTTATAGTAGATAAGGGAAGTTAAATTCATATAAATTTAATTAAAGAATACAGATAATTAAATTATTTATGAATTAATTATATCTCTATGATTTCTTTAAAAAATTAATATCTTCTATATGTTTAATATATTCATTTTAAAGGTATCTATATATCTCTTTAATTATTTAATTCCTTTTAAAAGCAAGATAGAGTATAATTTTCAATTATAAATTATACAATTAAGCAATATTTTTCCTGAATTAATTAATAAATTAACCTTCATAGTTCATCATTTAGGTCTTCCTGAAGAAATTTCATTTTTAAACATTTTTTATTTATATTAGTGATAAAATCAAAGATAAGACGAATAATAAATAATTAAACATTCAGGTTCGTTCGTTTTTTATATTTTATGTTTATTAAATTTTATTTATGTGAAAATTTAATTTTGAAAAAATCTTAATAAAAATATGTTAAATATAGCTTAGTAGCGGTAAAAGTTTCTTTTTGAGTATTTAAAAAATATTTCATATTGTAATCCAATTGAATTGAAGTTTCATTTCTGATTTAACCAAAATAGTTATCTGATAATTCATTCGTGTATCGGAACTAAGTATTAAATGAATAAATTTTTATACTAAAAGAGATTAGAATATACCCTCTCCACTATTGATCTTAAGATCTGTGATCTTTATAAAAATAAAACTAAATACTAATGAACTAGTTTAGTTTTTCTACATAAAAGTTTTCTTCATAAGGAAACTTAAGAAAAAAAGATTCAGTTTTCAATATATTAACTTACTTAATAGAACGAATTTATTTTCGATATCTTTTAAATTCATCTGGGGATATGATCGTTGATCTTCTAATCAAATTTATGCTTTTTATTTTTAGATATTAAAGATAGAGAAAATTATTTTTCGAAAATGAAATATTTTTAATCAACTGGAATCGGTATAGTATACCAGAAAATTTTAGAAAAATTGATATAAATTTAATCATCTCGTTTAAAAAATAAAGGTTGAGATATTTTGATAATAATTTACGATCTTTCCTATATGAAATAATACTCTTTTATCAATTTAATTAGTTTTTCTGCATATCTTCATAAGGAATGAGGAAGTAAAATACTTTATCTAGAATTGAAATAGTAGTATCAAAGGAATTAATTTAAAGAAAATAAATTATTTTTTCTCTCAAGAAATTTAGATATCCTATAAAAACTAGATCTATATTTTCCTCTTTCTCATTCAAGAAAATGAAGTCATCAAAAATGGAAAATTATTCTAGTGGTTATAAATCATTAAAGAATATGGTTAGTGAAAATATTAAGAGAAAATTTGAAAAATATCGATAATAATATAAAGAAAATTTTCTGAATCATTATTATACATCTTTGCAAATTCGTTATGGATTATAAAACTGTTCTAGTTTCAGATGAATTGGCTTAGTACATATAGCTCATTTATTTTAAGATATAAATATTCTAGTTAATCAGATTAGATCTGCACTACTTTATAAAAATCCAAATCACTTTCTTTTAAAGAAATTTAAAATACTATAAAAATTGCATAAAATACAATCCCAATAAAATTGGGGATGGTAAAATCAATTTTTATGTATTTCAAAGTTTAATATTATTAGTAAATTAACATTCTATGATTCTTAAAAATTTTATTAAATATTTAATAAAATTTCATGAAAAAGATTTCAATTCTTTTATTAAAGAAAAGAGAAATAAACAATAATTTATTGAAGGTATTAAAAAATATTTCCTATAAATCTATAATAATCATCTCTTGAACTTAAATGATTTAAATTAGAAATTTATTTAATAATTAGTATATTAATAAATTTTATAGATTATTTATTAATAATTACTTACAAAAATAAGTATTCTTCATACTTATGAAGATAAATATTACAAAAATATTTCATCGAAAACTACTTTATTCATAAATTATCAACTAAATATTATTTGACTTACTAGCGAAAGTTATTGAAAGGATTTGTATCCCATTATAATTAGATAAAATAGAAAAGAAGTTTTAAAATGTTTTTATCCAAAAATCTTTTATATAAATTACGTGAGTTTTATTATTATAGATAGTAATCGTTACTAGAAATATAAAAAATATAGAGAATAAAATTCAAAAAATTAATTTACTAAATTAAAATAACTAAAAAAATTTCTTAAAATACATATATATTATAAAAAATTTAAATAATCTTTTAGATTTGAATTTATTAATTCAATAGATATTTAAAGTTTACTAAGTGTTAAATTTTTAACAAATTCTTTTAAAGAAGAATTTATTTTTAATAAATATTGAAGATTTGAGATAGTAATAAATGTTATTATGTTAATAACACAATAATATTTTATTTAACTTTTGAGAATTTATATTCCATTATTTTATTTTTTAATTACTATAAATTAGTATTTATTACTAAATAATTTTCATAAATTTGTTTAAAGGATAATATAATTTGTTAATAATAAATAAGTTTATAGTTTTTATTAAAAGAATAAAAAATTTATACCTTTAATAATATTATATAATTGATTTTATAAATCATCCTAAAATTAATCTCAATAATTTTAAAAAAATTTTTGAAAATCTTAAGATTAAAATCAAATTAAGAATGTTTTTCTTATCAAAAATAATAATTTTGTTATGGATTTAATTTCAGACAAAAATATATAAACGTAACTTACTGAAGAGTAAAAATCGGAAGAAACCTTAGTAAACTATTGAATAATAATCTTTAATAAAACTCTTTCTTTTTGTAAAAATTTTAAGATCAATGGTAATTCTAAAACAATAACATATAATTTCTTTTTTCAATATAAGACTTTATAGAGGGGGTGGGAGAATAAAATCATTATAAAATTATTTATAGGTAGAGTAAATACGATCGGTTATCTTATAAATAGCGATTTAGTTTTATCATTATTTATGAAAAAGTATCTTTTTACAAAAACGATTTCTTCATCATAACTAATTAAATGTGTTAATAGAATTATAAAATATCTTTTATATTATATATAAAACTAGAAAATTATTGGTTCCTTTGTTTTAGTTATTTAAATTAATTAATATTAATTGAACATTTATGAGATATTGAACTTGTTAATAAAATAATAGTGTCAATGTTATTTCAGATCATTTATAGATTATAATTCCATTATAAATATGAATTTTCATTTTTATAAAATAATTTTACTTAATTAGATTAATAAATCTAAGAAAATAGTTATTCAAACTGTCTTGTTAATTAAAGTTTAAGTTGAAAGATAATATCATAGAACTATTTTATAGTATGGATAGTTTTTACTTTATTCATTGTACCACAAATCATATTTATTCTTTTTTATGGTCGTAAAGATTCTAAACTAATCTCATTAAGACGACATAATACTAGTTTAAATTTGTTAAGATTAAAAATCTTTAATTTTTATTAAAACCATATTGAACTTGATACAATTTTTCAACTTCAGATAAAAATAAATTTTAGAAAAATTTTATTAAATTCTTCATAATCCGATGGTATAAACGGTAATAGTGCATATTATAAAATATAAACCCAAATAATTTATTTATACTCCTCTAATAAAAGTGTATTAGTGAAAGATACTAAGATTTATTTATAGCCAATTATCAACTTATTTATGTCATTGGGTTGTATTTAGATACATTCTGAATATTAGGTTATCTAGAGTTATGATATTTTTATTGTGATTTAAATGAATAAGCAAGGAACGATATGGTTGTAATTAAAAATGCTCATTTAATATCTGAGAGGGAATTTTCTATTGATAAATCCATTCCTAGCTTCAACCTTACCAATAATAACTCAGGAAAAAAGTTAATTGAACTTTTGGATTACTACTACAATAAAGTTCAGAAATATGAAAATAGTGAATCATTACTTTTGCGTAGAATTGCAATAGGAGAAATTTTATCAATATTAAGTATAGATCTAGATAGTTTGCGTTCAGCAATGTCATCCCCCTCAATTGATGTAAAAATTATTACTGATAATATTAATAATGTTGAGTTTGGTAAATCAATTCACTCTTTGGTTAAAGATGCAATGAAGATTAATGCTATTCGTCAATTGAATTCTACAAAATCAGAAAAAAAGAGTTTTTCCAAAGTAGATAATATTCGCCGCATCTTCCTCTCTATACTGAAAGATTTTCGCTGTGTGGTGATTAAGATAACAGAACATATCTCCTATTTACGTAAAATGATAAAATACTATGAAACTGAAAGAGTTTTAATAGCAAAAGAATTTTTAAATATATATTCTATTACAAATAGATGTATAAATATTGAACAATTAAAATGGGAGCTAGAAGATTTTTGTTTTCATTATTTAAACCCGGATGAATATAAAAAAATCTCTGAATTACTTCATGAACGTCGTATTTACCGTGAACAATATATTAATGATTTTATTTCTTCATTACAGAAGTGTATGTTACAAGAAAACATTACAGCAGAAATTTATGGACGTCCAAAAAATATATATAGTATTTGGCGAAAGATGAAAAAAAAATACTTATCCTTTGATGAACTTTTTGATATTCGCGCTGTTCGTATTATAGTTGAATGTTTAAAAGACTGTTACGTTGCGTTAAATATTGTGCATACTAATTTTTGTTATTTACCTGATGAATTTGATAATTATGTTTCTAACCCTAAACAGAATGGGTATCAATCTATTCATACTGTTGTATTAGGACCTCATGATAAAACGATTGAAGTACAAATCCGTACTCGACAAATGCATAAGAATGCTGAATTAGGTGTTGCTGCCCATTGGAAATATAAAGAAGAGGCAGTAATAACTGGAAAATAGTAGTTATAAAAATTTTATTTTATTTAAAAATTAGTTAGTTCTCAAAAGAGAACTAACTAATTGGAAGATTATTCAATGAAATTTATAGGAGAATTTTTGATAATCTTGTATATGTTTTTAACATCCAAAACTGTGGTCATATTAATTTCCTATTAGATCAATTCCAGTTGATTTTTTACCATATTTATAGTAATTTTTCATTATCGATACATTACATCTAATGGGTAATTTTATAATTCTTTTGGTTATCAATTATAAATGAAGGAGAAAGCTGAAATTATCAAGAAAAATATTAGAATCTTATTCGTTTTGATAAGTAAAGTAGATTAAGCTAAATTTAAACTATTTTATAATAACCCATTAGTTCCTCATAAAATTTTAAATTAATTTAACAAAGAAAAGATTATCAATAAGAATATTCGATCAAATCATAATAAACATTTAGATTTTAAATTTATAATTTTCTACTTATAAATTTAAAATATAAAGTTATTATTAACGAATTACAATATTTATTTTTTAAATGAGCTTTTAAAAGATATTTGTATTGATGATATTCGTATTAATCAATTAATAAATTTTTACAGAATAAAATTCAGACAAATCACTAGTAAAAAGAAGATGTTGATATTTTAAATATCATGGAAAATGAAATATTTTAAATTAATTAAATCACTAAAATAAAAAATAATAGTTTAATACTTTTAAAAAATATTAAAAACTTAATTAACTATATTGCTCCTTTCCTATCGGTTAATTTCTTATTATTATTATTTTTTATTAAAAATAATAAATTATTTTGATCCAGAGTATTAATTTTTAAATAAATAATTACCTTATCTAATCGTGGAGGTATCAGAAAATAGTTGATATTATTTTGAACTCTTTATGGAGAAGAGTTCACTTATTTATCTCTTCAAATTATTGTTAATGATCATAGTGGATTATTAAAAATATCTATTATTACTTCCTAATCAATTAAAAAATAAATGTCTTTAAGTATTACTAGTAATACTTATTAGTTTTAGATCTTATTTTGTTAAATTAAGTTAACCTTTAGATGTATTCGAAGGTGTAAAAGTTAAGCATTATATTAAATAAATATGGAAAAACAACTAAACAAATTTAATAGAACTAAATAATTTTTATTGATTGTTTTATTAGTACGTAATATCGAATGGAGTCAATATATAAATAAAAAAATATACTTTTACTTATATATTCTTTCTTTTATGTTAGATAAAAATCTAACAAATATTTGATATTATTAAACAATATCTTTTAAATATTTTAAAATATTATTTAATCTTTTATTATTGTCTTTTATATTCATGTGTTGAAAACAACAAGTTCTTATTTAATTTAATAAAAAATATACCCTATTGCGAATAGGAATTTTTATATCACATCAATCTCCTATATTTTTATTAATAACTTATAAATAACATCTAATCTTAGATGTTTATTTCGTAGTATTTTGTCGAAATTAACAAAAATATGAAAAAAAGATATCCGATTCCAAGTTTTGGTTAAGATAAATTTACTTAATTTTTAACTAAAATTAATAAAGAAAATTTAAAAAGATTTAAAGAAATAAATAATTTTAAATTTTTCTATTAATTCATTAAAAAAAAAATAATAATTTATTTTTCTACGCTAATTTAACGATATTTTTCACTAAGTAAAAATTATCTTAAAAACCCTGAGAATTAAAATTTTAAAGTAAATTAAAAAGAAAATTTTGTCGGAAAAATTAAAAAAAGATTATTATTTTAGATAAATGAATTAAGTATTATCTTCAATAGGATTGAAACAATCGATTAATTGTTTATTGAAATAAATTAGCAAAAATTATTTTTTATATTAAAAATATTTATTTTAAAAAATAAACTTTATAAGTTTTAGAATACTTGTAGCAGATTTTAAAGTTATTGAGGACTTTTCCTGTCCTATCCTTGTTATATTCATCGTTTTGCATCTAAATTTTCAGGTTTTAGCATGAAAACAAATTATATTTTTGTAACCGGAGGGGTAGTTTCCTCTCTTGGTAAAGGGCTTGCTGCAGCATCTTTAGCTGCTATACTTGAAGCCCGTGGGTTAAATGTTACTATTATGAAATTGGATCCTTATATTAATGTTGATCCAGGCACTATGAGCCCAATCCAACATGGAGAAGTTTTTGTTACTGAAGATGGTGCAGAAACTGATCTTGATTTGGGACACTATGAACGTTTTATTCGCACAAAAATGACACGCCATAATAATTTTACAACAGGACGTGTATATTCTGAAGTATTACGTAAAGAGCGACATGGTGATTATTTAGGTGAAACTATTCAAGTTATTCCTCATATTACTGATGAAATTAAAAATCGGATTATTAGTGGAGGAGAAGGACTTGATATTGTTTTAGTTGAAGTTGGTGGTACAGTAGGAGATATTGAATCTTTACCTTTTTTAGAAGCTATTCGACAATTAGCTATCGATGTTGGTCGTAAACATACACTTTTCTTACATCTTACTTTAGTACCTTATTTACCTGTTTCAGGTGAAGTTAAAACAAAACCGACTCAACATTCCGTAAAAGAGCTTCTTTCTATTGGTATTCAGCCAGACATTTTAATTTGCCGTTCAGATCGAGTTATTCCAGTTAATGAACGAGTAAAAATTGCGCTTTTTTGTAATGTACCGAAAAAAGCGGTTATTTCATTAGAAGATGTTGATTCAATTTATAAAATTCTTAAATTATTGAAATCACAACAATTAGATGATTATATTTGTGAAAAATTTGAACTTATATGTAAATCTGCTGATTTATCTGAATGGGAACAAGTTATTGATGCGCAATCCAATCCTGTAGGTAAAGTAACTATTGGCATAGTAGGTAAATACATAGAATTACCTGATGCTTATAAATCAGTTATTGAAGCCTTAAAACATGGCGGATTAAAAAATCGTTTGTCAGTAAATATTAAATTAATTGATTCTGAAAATATGGAAAAGCATGGCACTAAATTTTTAAAAGAAGTTGATGGGATTCTAGTTCCAGGTGGTTTTGGTGAGAGGGGTGTCGAAGGGAAAATTATAGCAGCAGGTTATGCGCGTGAAAATAATATTCCTTATTTTGGTATTTGCCTAGGAATGCAGGTTGCTTTGATTGAATATGCTCGTCATGTTGCTCGTATGGAAGGAGCAAACTCGACAGAATTCGAACCTGATTGTCCATATCCAGTCGTTGCTTTAATTACGGAATGGTCCGATGACAGTGGGAATATTAAAATTCCCAATGTAAAGAAAGATTTTGGAGGTACAATGCGAGTAGGTGGGCAATTATGTCATTTGGTGAAAGGAAGTAAAGTTCGTAAATTGTATAATAGTGATATAATTATGGAAAGGCATCGCCATCGTTATGAAGTAAATAATATGCTTTTATCGCGTATTGAAAAAGCTGGTTTATCTATTGCAGGACGTTCCGCAGATAATAAATTAGTAGAAATTATTGAAGATCCTAAGCATTCTTGGTTTATAGCTTGTCAATTTCATCCTGAATTTACTTCGACACCAAGAGATGGGCATCCTTTATTTACTGGTTTTATTAAAGCAGCAAAGGAATATCAAAAAGATAAAATAAAAAGAAATATTGGCTAACAATATTAATTTGTTAGCATTACCTGAAATTTAATTCATTCTAAGGAGAATTTATGTCAAAAATCATTAAAATTATTGGTCGTGAAATCATCGATTCCCGTGGTAATCCTACTCTTGAAGCAGAGGTTCATTTAGAAGGAGGATTTGTTGGTTTAGCAGCAGCACCCTCTGGTATATCGACTGGTTTGCGAGAAGCATTAGAACTACGTGATGGTGATAAAACACGTTTTTTAGGAAAGGGTGTTTTGAAAGCAGTTGCAGCAGTAAATGGCCCAATTGCTGAAGCATTGATTGGTCAAGATGCCAAAGATCAGGGTAATATCGATAAAATTATGATTAAACTAGATAATACAGAAAATAAATCTAAATTTGGTTCAAATTCTATTTTAGCTGTTTCACTGGCTAATGCTAAAACGGCTGCGGCAGCAAAATATATACCTTTATATGAGCATATTGCAGAATTAAATGGTACACCTGGTAAATTCTCTATGCCATTACCAATGATGAATATTATTAATGGTGGAAAACATTCGGATAATAATATTGATATTCAAGAATTTATGATTCAACCAATAAGCGCAAAAAACTTAAAAGAAGCAGTTCAGATTGGTTCAGAAATTTTTCATTATTTGGGAAAAATTTTAAAAGCAAAAGGGATGAATACATCGGTGGGAGATGAGGGTGGTTACACACCAAATTTAAAATCTAATTCTGCAGCTTTAGATGTAATTAAAGAAGCTGTTGAAGCAGCAGGCTATATTCTAGGTAAAAATATCACATTAGCAATAGATTGTGCTGCTTCAGAATTCTATAACCAGAAAACTGGTAATTATGAATTAAAAAGTGAAGGTAAAACTTTTACTTCACAAGAGTTTACCCATTATCTAAAAGAATTAACTAAACAATATCCTATCGTTTCTATTGAAGATGGTCTCAATGAGTCAGATTGGGAAGGTTTTTCTTATCAGACTAAAATTTTAGGTAATAAAATTCAGTTAGTTGGTGATGATTTATTTGTTACTAATACAAAGATTTTGCAAGAAGGAATTAAGAAAGGTATTGCTAATTCTATTTTAATTAAATTCAACCAAATTGGTACCTTAACAGAAACTTTAGAGGCAATTAAGATGGCGAAAGATGCTGGCTATACTACGATTATCTCACATCGATCAGGTGAAACTGAAGACGCTACAATTGCAGACTTAGCAGTAGGAATAGCTGCAGGACAGATAAAAGCAGGTTCAATGAGCCGTTCAGATCGAGTAGCTAAATATAATCAATTAATTCGTATTGAAGAGGCATTAGGTGAAAAAGCACCTTTTAATGGTTTAAAAGAAGTTAAAGGGAAAGCTAAAATTTATTATTATTGATTAATCTCTTGTAATAGTAAGAATTACTCACTATTATTTCCTTTTTATTAAGATGTATTAACTAGAGTTAATATTTTACTAAAATTAATAATGGAAAAGTTTTTTTCATTTAATTTATTAGTATTTAAATTATTTAAAAGTAGTGATCCTTTATTTTTAAATAAACTGTACCTTTAAGGTAATTTTTATATTGAGATTCTTTCCTATCATTTTAATTTAAATATTATTCAATTTATATGAATGCTTATTAATAATTTTAAAAAGGTATTCCAGAAAAATATTCTTCTTTTGAATATAATTTTCTGAATAATTCCCTTTTACTATAGTAAAAATATATTTTACTTATATTCAAAACATTATTGATTAGATTCTAAATTTTAATATTACTCTTCTAAAGAATACTATAAAAGGTGTCTCTTACCACTTTCACGAAGAAAGTATTTTGGTTGGTATTACAAAATAAAATCATTTTTTATGATAATTTTATATCATTTAAAGGATCAAATTTACTTTTAATATATTTCATATTATTTTTGGTAAAAATTTTACTATTTCTTACCTTACATTAATACTTATTATTATGATAATAAATTTAGATTTTCAAATATTAAAACATTTTTCTATTAAGATTTTCAATATATTTTTATGAAATAAATTTTTAAGATCGATTTTTTAGTATTTTTATTTTATCTTAATTATGGATCTATGATATTAGAACTATAATAGTTTCTTAATGCCAACTAAAAGAAACAGTTAATAATTAAATTTATGAGAAATATGCTTTTATTAAACCAAATCATAAAAACAATTTATTATATATTTTTCTGATTCTATCAGAAATAAAATCATTGTTTTTTAAAAAAATATCATTCTTCTTTAGTCAGTAACTCCTTCTTATTTTTAATTTCTTTTTAAGAAAATGAGAAAATGGAATTTTACATAAAAAATTTTTAAAGATTAGTATTATTAAAATATTTCCCATCTTTCAGAAAAAATTAGATTTTAGGATTTATTTTTTTCTTTAATTTTTAAAACTATTATTAATTATTTAATAATAAAAGAGAAAAATTTCTGATTAAAAACTATTACATTTAATAAAATTAAAAATTATTTTTTAAGATCTCTAATATATTATTGGAATCATTTTCCTGATTAAATAATTGTTTTCCATTTCGATTTTATATCTGTTTATTAAAAACAATGAATGGAACTATTATATAACTATTGTAGTAAAGAAATTTTCTTTTTAATTGCTAAATTTTATAAAAGATATAAATCTCTATATAACTAATATTTATCAGATGAGATATATCTCTTTTTCGTAAAAATACACTTTACTAACTAATTCTGAAATTTCAATATAAATTGACAAAATTCAAACGATAATCGAAAATATTCTCATTATTGAGAAACAGTTAAATCTTTTCTTTCTCAGTTTTATTAAAAAAGTAGTTACAATTTATGACTGGTATTGTTTTTAATTACTTTTAAAAAATAAAATATTCACTGATTTTATTTTATTATTTAACCAACCAAAATAGTCATAAAAAGAAACTTTAAATTTAATAATTTAATTTTTTGTAATTATAGTAGAGTTGAGAGCAGTCAAAATTTTAATTCATTCTTTTTAAGAATATTAGAATATATTATCTTATTTAAAATAATAGATTGAACAATAATAAGTTTTACTTAAACAGTAAGTAAAAATTATTTAGTATAGTCAGAGCAATCTAATTACCAATCATCTTTTAAAGAATTTTTTTACCTCTCTGTTTCAAATATTTAAGTAGCTTTAAAAATAATCCGAATATGGGAAAGGGAAATTACGATCAACCTTTCCTTTTACAGTTTTTATTAGCTGTAATTTATCTGAAAATAATCAGATTACAAACAATATTATTTTTTGATAACCATTCTGCTTTTAATCCAAGGTAAAATTTTGTTCTATAAAAATTTTTATATCTAAAATACATTGTAAAAGACATATTTAAGTAAATAATTATTTCATTCTCCTTTAATATATTTTATATAAGAATACTAAAAATTAATTTTTAGTACTAAAGTTAAGAAATAGAAAAAATAATTTATAAAATATTATTCTCTATCCATAGATAGTTTCTTTCTTCTAAATAAATCTATGATACTTATCTTGTTAACTAATTATAAATACCAATTTAAACATAATTTAAGGTTTAGAATTTTAAAAAAACATTATATTTGATCAATTAAAAAAATAAAATTCCAATTCTTTTTATAAAAGAATCTTCAAATTTTAAAGATATTAATCTTTTATATTTAAGGTTATGAAAGAAAGATACTTTTTCTTATTTTGATTCATTTTAATGAATAGATTTTATCTCTTTATTAATAAAATAATAAATAACTAAAAAATATAATATCAGAAGGAGCTGCTTTATTCATAAGAATAAAAAACTAAATCTCATCAAACATTCTTTTAAAAATTCCAATATAAATAATAAATACATTTATTTTAATTTTCTTCAAAATTCGATTAACAGCAAAGGAAAATAATAGTTTTACTACAAAATAGATAAGATTTTTAATCTTAAGATAAATTGTCCTTTTTAGGACAAAATTTTTAGGATAAAATCTTAAAAAATTAAATTCTTTTCTATTTTTAATGAATATATTTGTTCCTTTACTAGTAGGTTTTATTTTAATATAAATTGATTATATCTCGATAATTTTTGTAATTTTTGATGACAATAAACTTTGATAATAAAGGTTGTGGAGTTAGTAAAATAGAATAGGCATTTATGGTATTTTATTGTAAAAATAACTATACTAATTTATCGGATACTATAATCAACACTGATCCAAGTTATATTGATAAATTAATAGTCATATATAATTATCAATTAAGAAAATAATTTTTGTATGCTTTATAATATAAAATGCCTTATATCTAATGGATTATAGAAGGATATCTTAATGAATTTAGATCATATTGCTAAACTATCTAAAATACCAGACTCTTGGAAAGATCTTCCATGGGGAGAGTATTATCGAATTGCATTAAATCAAAAGCTACAACCATGGTGGCCAAAAATATTTGCTTTCCAGTTAGTAAAAATTGGTCAATTTAGTTTAAATATTGATATTCAATCATCTCTAATTACTCATCAATTTAGCATGAATATATCTGGAAGTGATTTTCAATTATTAGCTGATCCCAATGAAATGCCTTTTGAGAATAAATCAATCGATGCCTGTCTTTTAATACAACAATTATCTTATAGTACTAATCCACATTGTTTATTGCGTGAAGCTGATAGGGTTTTGGTTGATGGTGGTTGGTTAATTTTATCTAATTTTAATATTTTTAGTTTGTTAGGAATAGGAAAATATATCCCTTTTTTGAATAAAAAACAACCCTACCGTAGCCGTATGTTTTCAATTTCGCGTCAACTTGATTGGTTAAACTTATTGAATTATAAAATATTATACCAACAAAGTTTTCAAATTATACCTTGGATAAATCCTAACCATTTTATTAATAGAAAGTTGCAATTTGCAGGTTGCATTAATCTTATTATTGCTCGTAAAAGAACTTTATCGTTAACACCAATATCAATAAAATTTATGCAAACTCGGATGAAAATAGGTAATAAATTTGGTATTGTTAAGTGTTGGCATAAACATCATTAATTTTGTTCCGTCTGGTAAATATTATCTTCTTCTGTAGGTGAATTTGCCGAATTTCTTGCTAATTCATCACATCTCTCATTTTCTGGATGTCCAGAGTGTCCTTTAACCCAATTCCATTTTATTTCGTGTTTTGTAATTACCGCGTCTAATCTTTGCCATAAATCAATATTTAAAACAGGCGATTTATTAGCGCGTCTCCATTGGCTATTTTTCCAATTATGTATCCATTTTGTGATCCCTTGTCGAACATATTGACTATCTGTCGTTAAAATAACTTGGCAGGGTTGTTTAAGAGCTTCTAAAGCAATAATGGCCGCCATTAACTCCATACGATTATTGGTTGTACGAAAATAACCTTTGCTTAATATTTTTTCATGTTTATTATTACGCATTAAAATACCATAACCACCTGGACCTGGATTACCTACGCAAGAACCATCGGTGAAAATTTCTACCTGATTCGTCATTTCTGATAAACTCATTTTACTCGCGATTTATAATCCTAAGTCTGACATAAAAAGGTACTATGAGCACAGTGATTACAAGACAAATTGTTCTTGATACAGAAACTACTGGTATGAATAAAGTAGGGATGCATTACGAAGGACATAACATTATTGAAATTGGAGCGGTAGAAGTCATTAATCGCCATATAACAGGTTATTATTTTCATGTTTATATAAAACCAGAACGATTAATTGATCCTAAAGCTTTTGAAATTCATGGAATTAGTAATGATTTTTTAAAAGATAAACCAAATTTTTCCGAAATAGCGGATGAGTTTTTAGATTTTATTCTCGGCGCTGAGTTAGTAATCCATAATGCCCCCTTTGATATTGGATTTATAGACTATGAATTTTCTAAATTAAATAGAAATATACCACCAATGACAAA
Organism: Arsenophonus sp.; assembly: GCA_046530785.1. Classification (GTDB taxonomy): domain Bacteria; phylum Pseudomonadota; class Gammaproteobacteria; order Enterobacterales; family Enterobacteriaceae; genus Arsenophonus. The sequence goes on along the minus strand of JBHEQT010000003.1, from coordinate 53,729 downwards.
CTTTTTCCAGATTACGGATAGCTTGCTTCTAGCAAGAAAACTCTTTCCTGGAAAACGAAATAATCTTAATGCTTTATGTGAACGCTATCATATTGATAACTCAAAACGTAAATTGCATGGAGCATTGCTCGATGCTGAAATTTTAGCTGAAGTTTACATGCTGATGACTGGAGGTCAAACATCATTAGATTTTTCATTTAATTTAGATACGGATAGTGAAATTTATATAGATGACATTAAACGAATAAAAAGATCATCGGTTGGATTAACTGTAATTTATGCTAATCAGAAAGAAATTTCTGCTCATGAAGAAAAATTAGATTTTATTGAAAAGAAAAGTAAAAAAATTCCTCTTTGGCGTATTTATAATAATAAAAAGAGTTAAATTAAATATTAATGATTATCAAATTGTTTTCTAAAAAATATTTAGATATTTTTAAAAAAATTGATTTATAAATCATTGATTCTATAATATTAATGATAGCTCTTAATTATAGAGAAAATCATTGTATACTAATATAGTTTATTATAAGAAACTATATTAGTCCTGTAATACAAAGATCTGCTTGTTTGTAACTTTTATTTTTTTTAAAAAAATAGTAATATAAGTCTATAGTTTTTAATAGAATTAAGACTTTTCCATAATTAAATAATAATTTAATCTTAGCTCCTTTTTGTTACAAAATTTAAGATATTATTATTTTTTATTTTTAATACACAGTACAAACTGCGTTCTTTGTTATTTTCATTAACTTATTTTTAATTCTTTTCTATTAATTAAAATTTTTCTACCATTTTTTATTTATGGTAAAGTAACCTAGAATAAATTTTAACTTGTTAAGAAAATGAAATAACATTGAAAATTAGTGTGAAATTTTCTATTTATTAGATATGGGGTAATAATGATCACTCGTAAAATCCTTGCTAATGTTATTCGTTTTCTTAGTATAGATGCAATTCAGAAAGCAAAGTCAGGACATCCAGGTGCACCAATGGGAATGGCCGACATTGCTGAAGTACTATGGAATGACTTCATGAATCATAACCCTACTAATCCTAACTGGATAGATCGTGATCGTTTTGTACTATCTAATGGTCATGCCTCTATGTTACTTTATAGTTTATTGCATCTTACTGGTTATGAGTTATCGATTGAAGAATTAAAAAATTTTCGCCAATTTCACTCTAAAACACCTGGACATCCTGAATATAATTATACTCCAGGTGTTGAAACAACAACCGGTCCATTGGGGCAAGGAATTGCAAATGCAGTAGGGTTTGCTATTGCCGAGCGAACATTATCTGCACAATTTAATCGTCCTAACCATGCTATTATTGATCATTACACTTATGTATTTATGGGTGATGGTTGTATGATGGAAGGAATTTCACATGAAGTTTGTTCATTAGCCGGAACTTTAAAATTAGGCAAACTAATTGCTTTTTATGATGATAATGGAATTTCAATCGATGGTAAAGTAAAAGGTTGGTTTACAGATAATACTTCTCAACGTTTTAATGCTTATCGCTGGCATGTTATTGAGGATATAAATGGTCATGATCCTGAGAAAATAAAATCAGCAATAAAGAAAGCTCGTAATATTACTGATAAACCTTCTTTACTAATTTGTAAAACAGTAATTGGTTATGGTTCGCCACATAAAGCTGGTTCTGAAAAAGTTCATGGTTCACCATTAGGTAAAATTGAAATTGCAGAAATTAGAAAGAAGCTAAATTGGACATATCCACCTTTTAAAATACCAGAAGATATTTATCAAATTTGGGATGCTAGGGAAATAGGTCAAAAAAAAGAAAGTGCTTGGTGTAAAAAATTTTCTTCTTATCAACAGAATTTTCCTAAACTTGCCGATGAATTTATACGTCGTATCAAAAATAAATTACCAAATAATTGGCGAGCTATTACTGATGATTTAGTTACAAAATTACAACGTAATCCTGCTAATATTGCCAGCCGTAAAGCTTCGCAAAATACATTGGAAGTTTTCAGTAAAATATTACCTGAACTTTTAGGTGGATCCGCTGATTTATCGCCCAGCAATTTGACTATGTGGTCTGATTCTAAATCAATAAATAAACTTCCATCAGGTAATTACATTCACTATGGTGTACGTGAATTTGGTATGTCAGCGATTATGAATGGTATTGCATTGCATGGTGGTTTTATACCGTATGGTGCAACATTTTTAATGTTTTTTGAATATGCACATAATGCAGTACGCATGGCTGCATTAATGAAAATTCATAGTGTTTTTATCTATACTCATGATTCTATCGGTCTTGGTGAGGATGGTCCAACTCATCAACCTGTTGAGCAATTAACTAGTTTGCGCATGATACCTAATATGAGCACTTGGCGTCCTTGTGATCAGGTTGAATCAGCTATTGCTTGGCAGTACGCGATTGAACATAATGATGGGCCAAGTGCCTTGATTTTCTCCCGTCAAAATCTTGAGCAGCAGCCACGTGATACTAAACAGTTAAATAATATTATTAAAGGCGCGTATATTCTAAAGGATACTGAAGAAACACCAGAACTAATTTTGGTTGCAACAGGTTCTGAAGTTCCATTAGCGGTTAAAGCTTATGAAAAATTGACTAAAGAAGGTTATAAAGTACGAGTAGTTTCTATGCCATCAACAGATACTTTTGATAAACAGGAAGTTGCTTATCGTGAATCTGTATTACCATCTTCAGTTACAGCACGACTTGCTATTGAAGCAGGTATCGTGGATTTTTGGTATAAATATGTTGGTACAACAGGTTCAGTTATTGGTATGAATACTTTTGGTACATCAGCACCAGAAGATATTTTATTTAAAAAATTTGGTTTTAACGTAGAAAATGTAATTGCAAAGGCTAAATATTTATTACAGAATAATTAATAAAAAATAATATAAGTTGTATTATGCAACCTCTTCATGATTAGATGAAGTTTTTAATTTCATATTCTATTTAAATTAGTATAAATATTCAATATTTAGCATTGACAATTATATAGATAAAATCATGATTTTATAATCAAAAACAAATATCCTTAATATAAGGACTTTAGTTATTAATATTTATTTTTTTAATAATTTAATTTATTTTAATTGAATGCAATACTGTTTTAATTTTTTAATTAAAGATTAAGGATTTTATTAAAGAAAGAGATCATATTGTATATTAAAAAAAGTAATTTATGAAGCAAATAACCAATTTCAAAAATTTTTAATTTTCAATTAATGAAATCATAATAACTAAAAATATCGTATTCATTGAAATATAATATTCATTTATGAAAACTTATTTTAAGTATAAAACTAGATAGAATATTTTTTATTATTATATAATGATAATATTTAAGTTTTTATTAATTTGATATTAAAAACTACTATAGAATTATAGGACAAAGAAATATAAATTTATTATTTATTTATATAGGTGTTTATTATTCAAAGAACGTAATTATTCACATTTATCTAGTAATACCATAAAACTTCCATTTTTCATCCTTAATCTTGTGTTTGATGGTGATTTTAATAAATTATTGTATATAGTGGTTAATAAATACTATTTATAGTAGTGATTAACTTTTATATATGGATAATTATCCTATAAATTTTGATATTCCTATAATAAAAATATCAAATGACATTTGAATATTTTCTATAATAGAGAAAATAATTGAGATAACAACGAATAATTATTCTTTATTTATATCTTTATCAAGTAGATTCTCCATTGAAGAAATAACTACTACTCAATTTATTGTTTCTACTTATGTAGAATTGGCTGATATATGATAGAGATCAGATAATCTTTTAAAATTTAAAGATTATTTTTTAAGTAAATATCGTTTTCATAAATCAATTATTAATATAACTTAACTTAATCTCAGTTTAATTATAACTAGAAAAAATTTAAAACAATCCATGACTTAAAGTCAATTAAACTATTACAACAAGCAGAAATAGGCTTCTTTTTATGGTATAGTTAGATCATATTAAATTTCCGTGGATATCCAACAAGCAAAGTTTAATCATAATTTATACAATGTTATTGTGTATTCTACTCAGCTAGGAGATTATAAGTAAAACTTTATTAAAATTTTATTTCGATTATTGATTATAAATTGAATTTTTTCAATTTTTATTTTTGATAAAATATCAGAAATAGATATTACTAATTTCAATATATTTATCTATTAATAAGTAGTATAAGAAATGCTATTTCCCTATATATATATATATATAGAAAAAATTAATAATTTAGAAAATTAACGAGAGGATTAACCATGTCTGTAATTAAGATGACCGATTTAGATCTAGCGGGTAAAAAAATATTCATCCGATCTGATCTAAACGTTCCTATTAAAGATGGAAAAATTACCTCTGATGCACGGATTCGTGCTTCTTTACCTACGATTAAAATCGCTTTTAAAAATGGCGCAAAGGTAATGGTAACATCTCATTTAAGTCGACCGATTGAAGGTGAGTATAATGATAAATATTCATTAAAACCTATTGTAGATTATTTAAAAGATAAGCTCGAGCATCCTGTTCGTTTAGTAACAGATTATTTAAATGGAGTTGAAGTTTCTAATGATGAATTAGTAGTTCTTGAAAATGTACGTTTCAATAAAGGAGAAAAAAAGGATGATGAAATTTTATCTAAAAAATATGCTGCACTTTGTGATATCTGTGTAATCGATGCATTTGGTACAGCTCATCGTGCTCAGGCATCAACTCATGGAGTGGCAAAATTCGCACCTATAGCATGTGCAGGGGTATTATTATCTGCTGAGCTGGATGCATTAGATAAGGCATTAAAAGAACCTTCCCATCCAATGGTTGCAATCATTGGTGGTTCAAAAGTTTCTACTAAATTAAGTGTTTTGCGTTCTTTGGCAAAAATTGCCGATCAGATTATTATTGGAGGAGGTATTGCCAATACTTTTATTGCTGCTAAAGGACATAAAGTCGGCCTTTCTTTATATGAAGATGATTTGATTCCTGAAGCAAAAAAATTATTATCTATTTGTGATATTCCTATACCAACTGATGTTCGTGTGGCAACCGAATTTTCTGAAACTGCAAGAGTAGTCATGAAATCTGTTAATAATATTAAAGACGATGAACAGATTCTAGATTTGGGTGATGAAACTATTGAATGCTTTGTTAATATTCTTAAAAAAGCAAAAACTATTTTATGGAATGGCCCACTTGGAGTTTTCGAATTTCCTAATTTTCGTCATGGTACCGAAGTGATTGCAAAAGTGATTTCAGAGAGTAAAGCTTTTTCTATTGCGGGTGGTGGTGATACTTTATCGGCTATTAATTTATTTGGTATTTCAGATAAAATTTCTTATATTTCTACTGGTGGTGGTGCTTTCCTTGAATTTGTTGAAGGTAAAAAATTGCCTGTAGTTATTGTATTAGAAGAAAGAGCAAAACAGTAATTATAAATAAAAATAACAGGTAAGTATTAATAATATTTCTAATAATAGAACCTTTTATCTCATGTCTAGATTTTTAAACTTTGTAAAACCAGGTGTTATTACCGGTGATAATGTACAAAAAGTTTTTGCTGTTGCGAAAGAGCATAAATTTGCCTTGCCAGCAGTCAATTGTATAGGTACGGATTCGATTAATGCTGTTTTAGAAACTGCTTCTAAAGTTCGTTCTCCAATAATTATACAATTTTCTAATAGTGGTTCCGCGTTTATCTCTGGTAAAGGGCTAAAAGCAGTAGGACAACAATCTGCAATTTTAGGGGCAATTTCTGGTGCTCATCATGTGCATCAGATGGCAAAACATTACGGTGTAGTTGTGATCTTACACACTGATCATTGTATACGTAAAATGCTCCCTTGGATTGATGGTTTATTATCTGCCGGTGAAGAGTATTATACGAAAACTGGAAAACCATTATTTTCATCTCATATGATTGATTTATCTGAAGAACCTTTGGAGAAGAATATTGAAATTTGCTCTCAATATTTACAACGGATGAGCAAGATGGAAATGACATTAGAAATTGAATTAGGTTGTACCGGTGGTGAAGAAGATGGAGTTGATAAAACCACTTTAAATAGTGGTTCATCTCTTTATACAAAACCAGAAGATATAGCTTACGCTTATGAAAAATTAATTAAAATTAATCATCGATTTACTATTGCTGCATCTTTTGGCAATATGCATGGTGTTTATAAATTAGGAAACGTTCAATTAACACCAAAGATTCTTAAGAATTCACAAGAGTATATTTCGAAAAAATTTAATTTATCTACGAAAAATAATCTTAATTTTGTTTTCCATGGTGGTTCAGGATCTACTTCTAAAGAGATTAAAGAAGCGGTTAGTTATGGTGTTGTAAAAATGAATATCGATACTGATATTCAATGGGCAACTTGGGATGGTATCTTAAATTATTATAAGAAAAATGAAAGTTATTTACAAAGTCAATTGGGTAATCCAGAGGGTAAAGATCAACCTAATAAAAAATATTACGATCCTCGCGTTTGGATTCGAGTGGGTCAAATTTCTATGATTGATCGTTTAGAGATTGCATATAAAGAGTTAAATTGTATTAATGTGCTTTATTATTAATTACTATTTTATTTTCCTAGCTCTTAATCTTATTAAGATATATAAAAATATATTTACTATCCAAAGTAAAGATAAATCATTATCTCATTTTAAACTTAATTTAAGTGATAAGAAGAATCTACTTTAAATAAATAGAAATTAAATTTAATTTATGTAAATAATTAAAATCTCTTCTTATTAAGTTATTTTTTATAAATAATATTATAGTATTATAAATAAAAGATACAAGATATGGAAATAATAAATAACTATTTTAGTTTTTATTTAGAAAATAAAATTTTCTACTTGGGTTTATCGAGAATAAAATTGTTAATATAGAAATATCAAAAAAAATAATAGTTAAATAGAAAATTAGTGACCATCTTAATTAAAGATGAAATCGAAAGATATAAATAATACTCAAAATTATCCTGATAGATTATAAATTAAAAATTAGATGACTATATGAAGGTAATATATATTCTGATAAAATTAAAAAAATTATATTTTAATATCAATAGATTATTACTAAAGATAAGATTAAATAGAGAATAGATTTCTATTCTTACAATTTTTATTCTTTAAACTAACTATACTGAATATGGAATTTTCTGATATGTTATTAGTAATAAAATAATAATAATTAATATTATATACATTTTTAATAATCTCAATATATTTAAATATTAACTAATTTATTGAAAAGTATTTTTCACTATAAATTTTTAACTTAAATTGATTTAATACTATTGATTATATAAGATCTAATAATTATATTAGATATAATTATAAAAATTAAGTGAAGAATTCATTATTAATTATATTAAACATATAATAGGATAATAGATAAATTTAATAGATTTTAATAATCTATATTATTATTAAGGATAATATTATCGATCTTCTTCTTTTAATAGAATAGATAAAGAGAAATTATTGATAAATAATTAAAAATCTTTAGAATTATATTCTTTATTTTTCTTAGTTAATTTTTTTAATCTTTAAATAAAATTTATTATATATAAGTATATAATACTTAAAATATTTAAAAATAAAATTTAATTTTCATTAAACTATATTACATATCAAAAATATTAATATATCGAAGAAAAACTTTCTACAAGAAAGTCAAATGGAAATTTTTTCTATAAAAATATACATCAATTATTTCTTATCAGAAAAGGAGAAAGAGTTTGATTATCTATAAAATTAATTAATAATTAATCAGTAAATAGTAAGTAACTAAGATTTTACTCTTATCAAATTAAATAATGATGGACGCATATGAAATTTTTTAAAATCTTTATATATAATATATATAATTTTTATAGAAAATTATTTAGTATTAAAATACAAGAAAAAATAAAATATTATTAAGGACAATATTTTTAAGATAAACTAATTAGTTACAAATCATATTATAATTTTAAGAAAAATAGAGATATATAATTATATCTTTTACTTAAAATTTAACTATGATATTCACTTTTTTAAAGTGAAATTAATTAAAATTAAAGTAACTACAAGTTTATATTTTCTTAATTATTATTTCAGTTAATACTAATTGTTATTACAATCACTAAGATAAGATTGTAAAAATAAAAATATTTAGTCGTTAACAACTCTAAATGTATTTCTGAAATATATCTAGATTTTAATCAAATATTAAAATTTATATATATAAATTATTTACTAATAAAAATTAAAAATTTTATTAAGTTTAATAAAACTGATGAAATTTATTTCTTCTTAAGAAGGAATTTTTTCTAGTGCCATATAACAAACAATAAATAATTGATAAAATAAGTTATTAACTATAATTAATTTTTTTTAAAAATATAATTTTTTTAATATATAAATTAATAATATATATATTATATATATATTATATATATAAAAACTTAAATAATTCTTATAAATAAAAATTCCTTAAAAGAAAATTTCTATAATACCAAAATATAATTTTTATTATTATTATTTAATAATAACTTTTAAAAATAATTTTTTAATAAAAATATTATATAAGATTTTAATCAAATTAAAAGAAAACTCTATTTTATATTAGAATACTTCTTGATATATAATACAATTTCTTTCTTATATATACTATTTATTATTTAATAATAAATAGTATATATAATTAATAATTTATTAAATATTAATATATCATTAATATAATATTATAAAATATTTTACTAATTTAATCTATAAAAATTTAATTAAATTTGTTAATATAATAAGTAATTAGTAACTTATATATAGTATTTAATATTGTACTATAAATATAGTTTCTTAAAAAAAATTAAATTTTTGATAAATATAATTGATATTAAGTAATATTATACTATATTAAAATTTTAATAAATAAAATTAGTTAAATTAATTTAAATAAATTATTTATACCTTTAAATTATATACTTTATTATTTAGTATTATTTATATTAAATGATCTAGATTAATTTAAAATTATCTATATATAAAATATATTCTATATAATAGATTTTATTAAAACTTAAATATAATTAAATAATTTAAAAAATAACAAATATACTCTCTTAATATTATATATAATATATATAATATAGGATATCTTAAAATTTAAGACTTTAAAATAATATTTTTATTTGAGTTTTATTTCTCTAAATTGAACTTCGATATTTATATCTTATTAAATAATTAATAAATAATATTTATATTATATATAAATATTTAAATTTTAAAAAATTATTTTTTAGAGATAGCTAAATAGCAATATAAAATAAGATTTATTTTATATAAAATAAATCTTATATGTTTTATAAAAATTATAATATTTAACAATTACAATTAATAAATTAATCAATATTATTATTGATATAATAGAATTTATAAAATTCTAATTATAGATATTTAAAATATATAATTTTTATATATTTGAAATCTTAATTAATTTTATTTTTATATTAATCTGATTAAAATGATCAATTTTACAATTAGTTCTTAAATTAGATTATTAAAATTATTTTAAGATCGTTATTAGTTCATATAACTTTTCTTATAAAATATTCTTTATAATCATCAAATTCTTATAAATTTTAACAAGTTGATTTTATTCTTAAATATTATTAATCAAAGGAAATAGTGAATGAAAGTAACAAAAAAATAAACATTATGTGGTTAGATATTAAATAAAATACTATTTATAAAGAATTTTACTTATAGGTTATTAATTTTACTTAATATATATATTTATGATATTGAATCATAAAGTAAAAACAGTAAAATAAAGGGATTATTACTTTTTATTAAAAATAATAAAATAACTTCTATAATCAGTAATAACTTATCTTTTAATTAAATTAAATAAACTATAGAGGAATAAAATAACGTAAATAAACAACCATTTTCATTATAAAATTTTAAGTTGATATTTTGTCAAAATTTGTACTTTATTCAAATAATTGAATTACATGAAACGATCAATTATAAAAAATAATTATCAGAGCTCTACTGAAATTCTATTCGGCTTCATATAACTATTATGATTAATTTTTATCATGGATAAATAGTTAATACTATCTGATATTTTTATTTGGTAATAATTTATATAGTAAGTATAAAATTTTCTACTCTGATCTCATTAGAAAAATCAAAAACATTGTTAAGAAAATTAAATTCTATTGATCGATGATAAATAGAAATCTGTTCTCATTAGAACATAAATTCTCAATTATATCAGTATTAATATCAAAAAATAAAAAATTTTTCAAAAAATTGTAATTAATTTCATTAAATTTCCTTTAGTACTTTAAATATTTACTATTAAATCAATTTTTCTATAAACTTTTTAAGTGTATACGAAAAACCTTTATATATGAGGTATATGGTGTAATAAAATTACAATAGAAATTAATAGTAGTAATTATATTATCTAATTTTTTGTATTTGAAGAATTGAATCTCTAAATAACTATTTCTTATCCTATTTTAAAAAATAAATAATTTTTTATATCTCAAAAGATCGTTAAATAATTATAGAAATTTTATTGGCTTTATATACTTTTCGTATAAGTTTATATTTTAATAAGAAATTACCTAGCTAGTCAGTTAATAAACTATTTACTTATTTAACCTTTTATTAAAGATAATATAAGTTTCTTATTTTTAAATAAATATATATTTAGTAATAGTAAAAGTTATTTTCATCTATTAATTTAAATTTTAAGATTTCATCTTTTACTTAATAAAATAAGAGAATTAATAAATATTGTAATAATTAACTATTATTTATTTTATTTTTGTTTATTATTATTTAATAATAGATTTATCAGATAAAAATTTACAGATATTTTATATTACTAAAAGTAAATATAATTATAGATAATTTAATAGACCGTTATTATCCTTACTATTATTTTTATATAACAGTAAATAAATTCAATTATTTATTGGTTTTTATTGATTAAATAGAAATTGAAATATATTTCTATTTTTATTGATATTGGCTATTTTAATAATAGTTAATAATTAAAGTTTAAGTAGAGAATTTCTTAATCTTTTAGTAAAAATTTTTTAACATTAAATAAAATTAAAAAGATAATATCAATTGAATAATATAAAATTTATATTTATTTTATAAAATATTTTATAAAAATTTCAATAACTGAAAAGATCTATCGTAGAATTTAAATCAGAAAATAAGTAATATTATCGATAATTTATAAGCAAATAATTTAATAAAATTATTTGCTTATCCTAAATAAGTTTTAGTGAGAATTGAATTTTTTTAAAAAAATACTTAATCAGCAGAGAAGTAAAAGATTACTTCATATTTATAGATTATGTACATCAGTAGAAATAAAAGAAATACGTTAATTATATCGGTATCTGAAATATTTCACGTTGATTTTTTTAAAAAAAGAATTTTATAAATTCATGATTGATAATTTCATAAATCTTTTGTGACTTAATCACATCTTGTTGTACTATTAATGAAATGATCAAAAGTAAGTTATCTTTTAATAACTAATTTTTTGAAGTTCTTAAAAAGAAGAAATTTTCTTCAGTAACTTTATTAGTTTATATTATAATATACTTTTTATACTCTTTCCAGTTTCTTGTATTACTACTGATTGTAGTAGTATTGAAACTTGCTAATTTGAAAATATCTTCTCCTTTAAATTTTCAATGAATTATTAATTCGTTGAATTAAAAAAAATAAATTTGATAAATATAGAAAATAATTACTCGTTTAAATATTATTTCATTAAATTTTCTGAAAAAATAAATTAAAATTTTTTAATAATACGAAATATTTTATTTTAAATACTCGTTTTAGATTTTTAGTGAAATATAAAAATCTCTACTGAAAGTTTTATTGAAAAATCTATAATTATAATTATCTCAATTATTTTACACTATTGCGTAATTTTATTTAATGCAACTATCAATTTCAAAAATTTTATGTTATTATCTATTTAAACAATGATACCAGTTTATATATAATTCTGAAATAAATAGAATTTGATTCTACTCTTGACTTAATTAAGAGTATTTTATCATAGTATTTTATTAATAGTTAATCTTTTAATTAGATATTAAATTTCCAATAATATTTAATTGTAAATTTTAGAAATAAAACTTCATTGATTTCTAATCAATTGTTTTTTATTTTTTTCTATCCACTTTCTTTTTAATTTTATTTAATTAAAAATTTATTAGATTAATAAAAAATAAAATGTTTTTATATAACCATATATTCATTTTATTTAAACAATAAAAATAGTTGTTAGTAAAAGTTCTAGATATATTAGTAATATAGTAGTTATATATAAAATATTTAGATATTATTGATTATAGAGTTTAGTAAATAACTTTATCTTTTAGAAAAATAGATATTTTAATAATATAATCATGAAATTTTTCTTTTTATAAAAGTAAGAAAAAACTTTGAATTTATTAAAAATAATTATATAGTTTATTATTCAAAATATAATTTGAGAATATATATTAAAATTTCTCTGTTAACAGAATTAGTATAAATATAATTCTGTTATTAAAAAATAAATTCAACAGTAATTATTATTATGATTAATTATAAATTAAGATATATTGATAGATCAATTTTTATTCTAGATTTTATTATTTAAGTTCTTTTTTAAACCATTTGATCAAAAGATAATTAATTATTATTGAGAATAGTATTCCCTAGTTAATAATTAAATTATTAACTAGGGAATACAGGAATTTTCCTTTATATAGTTAATCTTTTGATTATTGATATCAAAATAAATATATTATTCACTAAATAATATATTTTATACATGAAAAAATTTTTTTAATTAATTTTATTAATTAAATATTATAATTAATTAAAGTATTATTATTTATTAATATAATACCGTTATTTATAAATATAAATGATTATTCTATTTTATACAATTGAAATAAATTTCAATCTTAATTTAATTAAATTAATTTAATATAAAATTATTATCAATTAATAATACTATAAGATTTTTATTATATTTTTGATATTAAAGAATTATTAATTTCTAATTAATAGTATTTAGTATTTTATATCAAAAATATAATTAAATTAAAAATTTTAATAAAATTATTTATCACCATCAGAATTTAAATAAAAATATTAATAATTTATTTAAATATTTTTATTTAAATAGAAATTTCTAACTACTCTTTACTAAGAGGTCATTCTTTTAGTTATTTTATACCAATATTACCCATAAACAATTATTCTAGAATAATATTCATATCATAATTCTTTTATTAATGTTTAACTAAATTAATCAGATAATTAATTCTTGTATAACTATAAACTTTTCTTATTTTATTTTTAAAATTAATAGTCTTGAAGAAAGTGTTTTGTTTAAAAAATTTTTGTTAAAAACAAATAACATGGTTCTGCAATGTATTTTAATTGAAAAGTAAGATCTATATATAAATTACATTTATTTTCCCATTTTAAAAATTTAAACTTCGTAAATCTGTCAATAGTATTATTTTAAAATATGTTTATTTTTGTTTTTTATGATCTTAGAAAAGAAACTCAATAAATATATAATAAGTAAGTACCCTATAAAAACTCTATAATTAGAGATATATTTTCAAAATTTTGCTCAATACTTGAATAAAAGTTATTTATGATATATTAAATCATTTTTAAAATAATTTTATTTTTATTTTATTAACATTAGATTTAAATAATAATAATATTTTTTATGAATAATAACCTAAAATTACGAGTAAAAACTGAAAGTGAAATGATATAATTTCAACCAAATTCAATAAAAATTTCAGAAATATTTTTAAAAATTAAAATAGATTAACTAGAAATAAATTCCTCAGAAAATTTTACTCCTCTATTTATATAGAGGAGTAAAAATTAACACTATCAACGAACTTGCATGTAACTAAATATTAGTTTTATTTATCGTAGAATTAACTTTTAAAATAGTATTTACAATATATTACTCAAACAGTAAAGTTATTAACTAATAAACATAGTTTCTTATAGATTAATTTTCAGTGCAATTTTAATAGATTATAGGATTTTGGTAAACTTACCGATTTCTCGATATCGTTCAGGATTTAAATCCTAATTATTAATAATACAATATTGTTTATCATTAATTTTAATCTTAAAAAATTAAATTTTCTTTAGTTAAAAAAAAGATAATTTTATTATAAAATTTCTTTATAATTAGTTTATTAATAGTTAAATACAATAAATCATGTTTAACTATTTTTTTAATTATATTTAAGTAATATTTAACTAGTAAATAAAAAAGTATTGTTTTATAGATTATAAAAATTTTAACTCAATGAGTTTAAATTAGGAAATAAAGTAGTTCATATTTTATTATTAATCTAATTCTATATTTTCATTAATTATTTAATATTAAATAATATTAAATAATTAATGGGGCAATAAAATTTAATTTTTTTATAAATTATGTATTGTTTATCATCGTTAATCAAAAATTATAAGACATATAAAATACTTATAATTAAAATAATTAATAAATAATATTTAGTTAACTTTTTAAATTTATTTTATCGTTTTAATCTTTTTTTTGGATGGATTATTTCTAGTAGTTATTCCAGTTAAATTTCGAATTAATAGTGCAAAATTCAGATCAATATTTTCAGGAATAAGAAGATAAACTTTATAGCCATTACCTGGTGCAATTTGAATAGATAGATTAGATTTATCAAATAAGTCAGTTAAAATAAACTGGATATTACCTGTTGGTGTCATTAACTCTAAATTATCACCTAAGCAGAATTTATTTTTTACATCTACTTCTGCAAGTCCATCTTTACGTTGGCCGGTGAATTCACCAACAAATTGTTGGGTATCAGAAACAGAATAACCATATTCATAAGTTTGATATGTATCATGGCTATGTCGACGTAAAAATCCTTCAGTATAACCTCTATTAGATAATCCTTCTAATATAGTTAATAATGTTGGATCAAAAGGTTTACCTTCTACGGCATCATCAATAGCTTGGCGATAAACTTGAGCAGTTCGAGCACAATAATAAAAAGATTTGGTTCGACCTTCTATCTTTAACGAATGAACACCGATCTGAATTAATCGTTCAACATGTTGAATTGCACGTAAATCTTTTGAATTCATAATATAAGTTCCATGCTGATCTTCAAAAACGGGCATGTATTCACCTGGACGTTTCGTTTCTTCAATTAAAAAAACTTTTTCAGTAGGTTCTCCAATACCTAATATTGGATGAATATTTTTTATATTAATCGGTTGATTATGAGGTATAATATTACCTACTGTATCCTCTTTTCCTTCCTGTACTTTATATTGCCAACGGCAAGAATTGATACAAGTACCTTGATTTGGATCACGTTTGTTAATATAACCAGATAATAAACAACGACCAGAATATGCCATACAAAGTGCTCCGTGAACAAAAATCTCTAATTCAATATCAGGTATTTGATGGTGAATTTCTGTAATTTCTTCAAAAGAAAGCTCACGAGATAAAATGATTCGACTCAATCCAATTTTTTTCCAAAATTTTACTGTTGCCCAGTTAACAGCATTTGCTTGGACAGAAAGATGGAGATTCATTTCTGGAAATGTCTCTCTTACTATCATAATTAATCCAGGATCAGACATAATCAAAGCATCTGGTTTCATTTGAATAATGGGAGTAAGATCACGAATAAAGGTTTTTAACTTAGCATTATGTGGAATAATATTAACCACCACATAGAAACTTTTTCCAATTTCATGAGCTTCTTTAATGCCTGTTGCTAAATTTTCATGATTGAATTCGTTGTTACGAACACGGAGACTATAGCGAGGTTGTCCAGCATAAACAGCATCAGCGCCATAGGCGAAAGCATAGCGCATATTTTTTAAAGAACCTGCAGGAGAAAGTAATTCTGGTCTAAGCATGATAAATTCTCAATTTAATATTAAGTTAATACTTATTTTAATAATATAAATTTTAACTAAATAAATTTTAATACCTTATAAAATTATTGCAAATTAACTGACGGGAACGCATTGTAATATTTAATTAATTTAATTTTCAATAAAAATTTAAACTGTATAATGTTTTCCAAAATGGAATGGAATCTATATTCAAAAATATAAAGTTGAATAATCAGTAATTTTTTTAAATTAATATAGCGTAAGCTATTTTAAAACAAATAAACTATAAGTATAACTTATAAAACTATCAAATTTATTATATTAGAGATAGCGTGGCATTTAAACATTATTATCAAAAATCTTTCAAGTTAGAAATTAATATTTCTAATTTAATTTATTGTGTACTAAATTAATATTTAGTATATAAAAAAGAAATAATACTAAATATAGATATAACAGATACAAATAATTAATAATTTTGATTAATATGTTTGTTATAACTAATAATAATATCATCTTTTCATAGAAAGAATAAAAACACCTATCTTGATTATTTTTAATTTATCAGATGAATATTGGAATAGTAATACACATAACTCGTGGTGAGAAATAATCTTTTATAATAATCATGTAAGATATATTTATATTTTAATATTAAAATTATTTTTTTAAAATCTTTAACTAATTATCTTATTTATTTTCTTTAAAATCTTAAATTGAAAAGTAAATTTACCGGTGTAATATATTATTAATTAAATGCATTTTTAAAAATATTTAGTTGCTTTAAAAATATTCTTCTTAGAAGAAAAAGCCTTAAATTAGCCACTATCCGAAAATAAAAATCTTTTGTGATGTTGATTTATTTTGAACATTATTTTTAGTGGTACTTAGATAAAAGATTTCTATAATCTAAAATTTATCTATCTATATTTTGATCAAGAATCAAAATTTAAATACTTTAGATTTTTGCTGAAGATTAAATTAAATAAAAATTTATGGTATTGATGATCCCTAAGTAACTTCACATTCATTACTTTATAATGATTTTTAATTATCAGTTTTCTAATATTGGAATTATTCATTCAAATTTTTGAGAAATTAAATTTCAATGTAATTCCTCTATTTGTTCAATAAAATAATAATGTCTTTCTCAAAACTTAATCTAATTTTTTTTAGTATTTAGTAACATAATAAAATAGAAGGAAAAAATAATAAAAAATGTTAGTAATAAAATAATCAAACTTTATGTTTATTCGAAATTTAAGGACTAGTTTTTTGTTATAAACATACTGAAAAATATTTCAAAAAAAAATAAATTACTTTAGTATAACTATTTATTAATAGTTTTTAATTAAAAATAAGTTATTAATAATAATTAATATAAAGAATATCCTAATTTAACATCCTAATGTTTATTACAAACCTTGTTACTAGAGATAATATTTAGAAAATTACCATTATTGAATTCCATTAACATTCGTTAAAATATAATAAATCTAATTTTAGATATGATATTATATTTTTTGGATATAATACCCTTTCCCTTCGGTATTTTAATTGAAATTTTTCAAATAAAATTTTGAAAAATTTCAATTAAATGATTTTTATATTAAATATATCTATTAAGAAATCTCCTAAATCCAGAGGAAAATAAATTAAAAATAATTATAATATAAAATTTATATTCCTTTTATTTTGTCCATTAAAATCCATCCTTTGATCAGATAAGAAATAAGATACTAATCTAACAATTTCTTCTTTTAGAAAAAATATTTTTAGATATTGATACAATGATGCTCTTTAAAATCAACACTCGTGAAAAATAATAAAACATTATTCTGGTAATATAAAATTTCAATTTATTATTTTCATAATTTTATTTTTTTGTTTAATAGTAGCTAAAATTAAGCTTACATATCTTATGTTTTATAAATAAAAAATACCATTTTCTAATGGTAGATAAGTAAAAATTATAAAGTGAAAATTATTTCACACTAAAGATACTAAATTTTATGAAAAAATGATCAATTAACTTTTCCATAAAAGAAGTAGATAAAAACGATAATTAAAATATTTATTGAGTATACAATAAAATCAAAACGTACTAAATATTAGTTATATCAAATTTTTATTCACTAAACTATTTTATGTAATCAATAATATTCTCAATTACGGGGAGGATTCCATCCTCGGAAAGAGAAAACATATGTTCTGATCGTTGATCTATCAGCGAGAAATTATTTATCATTAAAAAATATAAAATATAACTAAAAATCAATAATATAATTAAAAAATAATTGTTTATAGAACATAATATAAGAAAAAAGAAACTAAAAATTAACAAATTAATAAATAGATAATATTCTCTCTTAACTTTAATCGTTAAAGATTGAATTATTCAAAATTTTATTTTTAGAAACAGTTAAATAATAATTGCAGAGTCGTTTTTCGTTTAGAAATATCATAAAAATATTATCGATTATATTCATAATATTATTGTTACCTTATCAATTAACAACTATAATAATAAAACTATCTTTTTCACGAGTTATAGTGGAAAGAGGTATAAATATTTATGATAAATTTTATATTGGTAATATTCTGCAATCTAAATCATATCCGTTATTATAGAAGTGAATAATAATTTCTTTGATAATCAGGAAAAATTTAAAATTTATCATTAGCATTTTTAATAAAACGCTATTGCTTATTATAAGCATATCATTATATACACAAATATTGATATAATTAATCTATTTTCTTTCTATATTAATGTATTATCTTTGAATGGTTAAAAGGTGAATCTATTATGAATATGAATTCATTAAAAATGATATAAAAATCAAATTTGATAGAATTTTTTAAATTAATTAACATTATTTATTCAGTGAAACTTTTTAATCTTAATCTTAGTTTTCTAAATAGCTAAAATACTATGATTAGTGTAAGTGTATAAATAAATTTATAAAAATTGATATCATTAAACTATTTCAATTTATACAATAAAAGTTAGTTTTATAATCTTTTCTTTAATCTATAAAGTAGAAAAATTATTTATAATAAAGGCTGAGATCATTTTTGATTAAAAGTCTATTTATCTTAATTAGAATAAAATTCTTTAGAAGATGACTGATATATATAATATCCTTCGAAAATCTAATTTTATTATTTAATACTTATTTTCACTTCATTTTAGTTTATTGATCAAAGTGATGATATAAAATTAATAAAACTACTAAAATTTTGCATTTTACTATATAGAAAATTTTGTTTTTTACAAAAATATTTTTATTAATTAGAATTAAATCCTGTATTTATAAATTCGATAAAATTCTTGATAATTATGAACATATTCATACGTAATAGTTATTAAATCTTAGATTTAATAACTTTTTAAAAAGTTATTAAACTTTGAAACAAGTATTCTTTAGTTTAGTATTCTTTAATCATTTATAACTAAAAGATAAAATCTTCACTGATTATTTTAGTATCTAATTCTTTTTAAGAACTTTAAAAGAATGGAATAATATAAAGGATGCTTTTATTCAACTTTATCCTATAAATATGAAGAGTTAAAACGAATAAATTTTAATCCCCAACTCTCCTCTTTAACTAATCTAATCTAGAAGAAATCTTATCTTTATAAGAATTATAAATTGAATAATAACAAGTTTTTACTTAGATAGTTAAAGTTTATTTTATGGTAAAATAATGTATTTCTTTAAATATACAGCTAAAAAGAATTATAGATATATTCTGTTTATACAGTATTTATTGTACTTTTAATATCAGTAAAGATATAATCTTTATATTTTATAATTTCATAAACCTTATATTTATATAAAAATAAAAGATGAAGAAGAGTTATTCTATGATCCAAATTGCTTTTCCTATACTTCCCAGATTAAACGGTTTTTATAATGAATTTTATCTATTTTAGTACGATGTGATCTCTATATTTAGATATATAATTATTTTATCGATTATATATTCAAAAGAAGAGTTTTACTTGGAGAAATATATATATTCAAAAAAAATTATAATTCAATATTAAAGTTAAGAATAGGTAATATATAAATAAAAATTTTTTATCCCCCCATTCCAAAAGTTAGGGGATATATTCTCACGACTTTTAAATGTTATTAGAATAAACACTTAAAATAATATACATTCAATCATCGGATTACGTTTATCTTCTTCTTTGTATAAAACTCGTTTATTGGGGAATGATAGTCAAATAATCTCATCTCGTTTTCAGTATCAATTTTATTATTTAGATATTTTACTCAACAAATCAATATTGATATTTACTCATATGGTTAAATTAATATTTAAGATATTATCTTTTTTCTAAAAATTGTAATATTTTATTGTTATTTGTTAGGAGTATTTCTACCAATTTTACTGGTATAAAGATATTTATCTGAATAATAATAGGATATTTACATTGATAAAATTTTTTGAATCAGATAATAATATTAAAGAAGAAATATAATATTTTATAAATCTGAAGTATTTTGGTATTTTATCTACAATTGATATATCTTATGAAATTTAATTATTAAAAACAAATACTTCATCACTAAATGATAAGGAGATTCCGGATTTAATTTTTTTCCTTATCTTTCACTTTTAAATTTAAAATTAAATAATCATATAAATATTTAAATCAATGATGAATAAAATTCATTTTTAGTAATTAGATAAATTTAACTTAAATACTTTTATTTTTAATGATCAATTAAGATTTCAATTAATTATAAAAGTATTGATAATATCAATTCTTTTAATTTATAGAGGTTTAATAAGATACTTCAAGTCAATAACAAACAAAAACTCATTTATTATGCATTAATGAATAAAATGAAAATCTTCACGTTTTTAAGATTATAGCAGTGTAAGTAATTTATTTTAGTAGACATTAAATACCTTTATTTTAAGTAAAACTTAATATACTAAAATAGTCAGTATGAATATTTTATATTTTTAATAAACTTAATTTAGTAACTAAAGTAAAATTAAGATCAGAAGAAAAATAACAATAATTATATTATTAATAATAAACTTATTTTAGTTTTCGATAATTACTTAATTTAAATATAAAATATTAATATTAAAATATCAATAAATTTAAATTAATTTAAATATAATAAGATTATTATCAATAATAAAATTTTATCGCAGAATATGAAATGAAAATAATAAAAGATAATATTAATTATTCATTAGAATAACCATATTTAGATAATTTATAACCATTTAGAAAAACTGAATTATTAATCATTTTTAATTGACCTTTAATAAACCAATTTATAACTAATGGATAAATACGATGCTCCTCTATTTGAACTCTCTCAAAAATATCTTGTTCTTGATCTTCAGAAAAAATAGGTACTTTAGCTTGTAAAATAATCGGGCCAAAATCTACTTTTTCGGTAACAAAGTGAATCGAAGAACCATGTTCTTTATCACCATTTTCTAAAGCTTTACGGTATGTATTTAATCCGGGATACTTAGGTAATAAAGAAGGATGAATATTAATTACTTTTCCTAAATAATGCTTAACAAAAACTGGTGTGAGAATGCGCATATAACCAGCTAGCACAATCAGATTCGGGTGATATTGTTCTATCTTTTTTATTAGTAAAGTATCAAAAACATGTTTATTAAGATAATCCGCTTCTTGTATTACAATGGTTGGGATTTCAGCTTTTCTAGCCCTTTCTAAACCATAAGCTCTTGGATTATCACTAATAACTGCACTAATTTTTGCTGCAATATTTTTTTTGCAAGCGTCAATAATAGCTTGTAAATTACTGCCTTTTCCAGAAATTAATATTACAATATTTTTCATCTATTAATCACCACAGTCGGTGTGACTGTATTGCTTGAGATAATTTTACCAATTTTCCAGGCTTTCTCACCTAGTTGATTAAATAGTTGTAATGTATTGAAAACTTCTTCATTTGGTAAAACGATTAACATGCCAACGCCACAATTAAAAGTGTGGTACATTTCATTGGTAGTTATATTACCTGTTTTTTGTAACCAATTAAAAATAGCTGGCCATTTCCAAGTATTACTATCGATCTCTGCTTTAGTATTTTTTGGTAAAACACGAGGAAGATTTTCTAGAATTCCTCCACCTGTTATATGAGCTATAGCATGAATATCTTGTTTTTCAATTAATGTTAAAATATTTTTAACATAAATACGTGTTGGGGCTAATAAATGATCTATCAGTGACTTATTTTCTAATTCTATAGTGGCTGGATCTATTTCGTTAATCTTTAGAATTTTTCTAATTAATGAATAACCATTAGAATGGGGACCACTAGAGCCTAAAGCAATTATTGCATCACCATCTTTAACTTTATTACCATAAATAATTTTTGTTTTTTCGACTACACCAACACAAAAACCTGCTATATCATAATCTTCACTATGGTACATACCAGGCATTTCTGCTGTTTCTCCTCCGACCATGGAACAACCTGATTCTTTACATCCTAACGCAATGCTTTTGAGTACACTAATGGCTATATTTACATTTAACTTTCCTGTTGCGTAATAATCAAGAAAAAATAATGGTTCCGCACCTTGAACAATCAAATCATTAACGCACATAGCAACTAAATCGATCCCAATTGTATCATGGCATTTTAAATGCGTTGCTAATCGCAATTTTGTTCCTACTCCATCTGTTCCTAAAATTAATATTGGTTCATGATATTTTTGTGGTAAGGCACAAAGTGCACTAAACCCCCCTAATTCTCCTAATACTTCCGGTCGATAAGTTTCATTGACTACACTTTTAATTCCTTCGACTACTGCATTACCTGCATAGATATTGACACCAGCATCTTTATAACTGAGAGAAATTTTATCTATCAAAGTAAACTCCTAAAATGATTGCATTTAGTTAAATATAGAAGGAAATAAAAATATAATAACTTTAGTTTCTTAATAAAATATTTGTGAGATAATTATATTATTTTTCATAACTAGAACTCAATACATAATAAAAAATTAATTCCTTAATAGAAGAAACGATTAACCTATAAATACGAAAAGAATGAAACTGTTTATACTCTCCTACTAGTTTTTATTTATAAACCAGCTTCTAAACGAAGAAGAATATCGTAAAATTATTGAGATTAAATACTAATTAATTAACTGTGAATTTTGTTTTCACAGAATAAAAATATTATTATTAAATTTTTTATGAATGATGATTTCAATCAGATTTTTTAATATATAAAGCAATATTAAACTTAGAAATAAAGATAATTTTATAAATGGTAGTTTTCAGGTAAATATCGAGTAATTAAAATTATCTTTTCACCAATCTTTATATGTTGAATTTTAAAATGATAGATTAAGTGGGATGTTAAAAATATTTCTAGCCAATATATAATAGTTATTGTATTATTAATGGTAAACGCTGTTGGATCCTCTATTTAATTATCTTAAGAAGATATTTTATTAAAATATTAATAATTTAAAAAATTTTTCTTTTCTTTAATATTAAAATTAAGTGCTTGACTAATTATTAATATTAGTTTATTTAAACAACCAGACTATAATCTACCAAGATACTAATAATAGTTAATATATTGAAATATATTTAGAAATTTTAAAATGCCATCTCAATTTTAAATTTTATATTGAATTTATTGATATTTATTTTGATCATTTTATTTTCATTTATACTAAATAAAAATAAAATAGAAAATATAATATTTATTATTAAGTAATGTTTAATTATTCCAATTTATCTTTATCAAAATTTTTAATTAAAATTTAATAAAATCATATAAAATGCTAATTTTTTTAAATTTTATAAATCATTATCTTGAATTTAGTAGATTACTTTTAAGCTATTTTTGATTTATTTTTATTTAACAAATATTTTGTTTCTTTAATAGATTAATTTAACTTAATATTTTACTATCTATAAATTTTTTATGAATAAAATTATTGCATTATATAATTAAAATTACAGATAGAAGGTAGGTTTAAAAAGCCTATTAGATTAATTTAGGATTGATTACCATCTTTTCTTTTTCTTTTAAAAAAGAAAAATTTATCATTTTCTAATTAAATTTTATGAAATCTGTTAAGTAATTTATTAATTCATCAATTAAACTATTTCATTGATTATTAGATATATTAATAATATAAATATTTTATTAATTTTAAATAAATAATTTTAAATAATCAGAACTCTATTAAAATATAATATTTAGTTATATTTCTACTAACTTAGTAAGATTATAGAAAACTTTTTAAATAAAAAATTTATTACATAAATTAATTAATTGATACCTATTTATAGTTATAAAGAATACTGATTATTTTTGAGAAAAAAATTATTAGTAACATTATTATTTTTAATATTTTATTTTTAAATTATTGTTTTTATTCCATTGATTATCATCTTGAATAGTTTTTGATTTTAAAAGAATTTATTAAAATAAAATATTATATGTTTTATTATTATAAATAATATATATAGCTATAACCTTTTATATTCAGTGCTTTAATAATAATTATATAAATTAATTTAAATAAATTTCTTATAAAGTATTAATTAAATTTAAACATATAAAAATTAATTTTATTTTTTTATTTTTTATTAAATTAAAATAAATCATTATATATTGTATACATTGTTAATATTTAAGAAATATTTTGAAATAAAATTTCAAAAGATGAATCTTATTCATTTTTATTTGAATATTAATAAACTGATAATTAGTTATTAAAGAATTATTTATTTTAACTACATGACTAATTAAAATGATTAAAGATCATTAATCTTGTTCTTATTTAAAATCAACTCTAAAATAATTTAATATTTAATTATATTAATGAATACCTTATTTAATTATTTATTCTTTATTATATTGTACTTAAATAATCTCAAATTTTTATTTTATTTTGCAATATTATCCTATTCTATTTATAAGATAGGTAGAAATTAATTTGTTATTTTTCTAAGAATTGATGTAAATAATGGAAAAGTAAGAATCCTTTATATTTTAAACAAAAGAATATACTTTTATTTAAGTAATTTATTAATTACTATAGACCTTAATTGTAATTATTTTATGATTAATATTTTCATATTTTCTTAGTAATCATTTCCATCTTAATTAATGTAATTCTTTATTAAATAATTTATTTTCATTTTAAACAAAAAATTCATTCTAACTCATAGTTATTAACGAGCCATGGCTTTCATTTTTAAACTATTAATTAGTCGATTATTCTTTCTTTAATGTTTCTTTTATAAAGAACTGTAATAAAAAATTTATAGATAAAAAATTGAATCCAAAATAAATAAATATTTATTAAATTAAATATAATCACTGAATTTCATTTTTCAACTTTGAATTAAAAATTTTAATTTTTATAAAATTTATATAAAATAAACACTAAAACTTTAAGTTTTAGATATATTTTCCTATACTGCTTATCGAAAAATTGTTCTTTTTTGACATTGATATCACATCCGTTTTAGTTTAGTAGCTTTTCTAATATTTTAATAATATTTATCATGGATAAAATAATATAATTCTTGAATAAGAGAGTTTAGTAATATTCTCTACTGTATTAGTAGATAGATTTGAATCTATAGATCAAAAATCTAATTTTGTTATTTTATTTTTATTTTAGATTATAAATAATAATAGATTTATTGGTAATAAAAATAAACTTTTTGATTAGAGACCCCTATAATATCTTATTAGAATAATATTTTTTATTATAATATTATAGTTGATATATTTTCCGATTATTTTTCTAATTTAATATTTTATTATATTCAGTTATATTAATTGAATATAGAAATCATATGCAAATTAAGTGGCACCACCATCTTAAATCAATGTAATGTTTAAATTTTAATGATTCTATCATCCTGAATGTATTTAAAGTAAAAGATATTACCAATATATAATTTATTCTTCTATATATTTTTTATAAAAATATACTTTTTATCAATGTTGAAATTATATATCTAAAAATTGAAAGAATTTGTTGATAGTAAGGAATATATTCATGCTAAAAGAATAATAAATTCATGGGGTTTGTAGTTTTTCTTACGAAAATGATTAATAATATTACCATCTAATATTATTAATCATTTTCTCAAAAAAATATCCACTAATTATTTTTTCCAATTTAATCGCTTAAGAGATCTAAAAAATCAAACTTGAAGATTCTGACAGAACTTTTATATAAATATACTAGAATTGCAAACGGTTTAATTTTAATTCCCATTTTTTACCAACGCTAGAAAAATGTTATTCATAAATAATAATATCCTTAATTAAATGCTATTTTATTTAAAATGTTTGTAAATTTTATTTGCAATAATGAAAAATAATGTATTGCTAATTACAATTAGAAAATGGTACAGATACTATCATTTTCTAACTAATCAGTAAAACGTTAAAGTTTACAAAACTGAATCTTTGAATTTATAATCTTAGCTAATGTAATTTAGATAAAATAATCACATGATAAAAGAATTATTTTCTGATTTCTTATTGGTAGGATAAAGTACCCAACATAATCTTAATATCAATTTTATAACTAATTTAGTTAATTTAGTGACGATTGTTGTAGATCCAGAATTTAATAAATAATTATTTTAATATATTTTTTGTTTGAAATAGAAGCTTTGTAAAATAGGATAAAATCTCTGTATGGTAAAGATAGAATTATATTTCTTTGTTAAAAATTAAAAATAACAAATATGGATTAATAAAATTTTATTCTTCACGCTAAGAGACGTGTTTATGTTATTATTTCTCATTATGATAAAGATAAAATAAATAATATTTATCTATGATAATGATAGATCTAGGTTCACGATCTTTTTAGATGGAAGAAAGATATTTTTTACATAAAAAATTTTATGGATATTCACTAATACTCAGAAAGTTTTCTATCATTTTAGTATAACGAAAGAAATATGAATAAAAGTGAAATTACTTACAAAATAAGAATATATATATTAATCTTATTAATATTTAATAAATAAGGATAGAAAAGTATTTTACTGAAAGATATATTTCACTCAGTGAGTATTAAAATAATTAATATCTTTTATTTAATAAGTAATCCTAAATAATTTGGTTTGATATAGTAGAGATAATAGATGTCTTACTCTGGATTCAATAACTATTATTTTTTAATAAAAATTGGATATATCTATCCTGCTGTAAATATCAATATTTTATATCACGTTAAATAACGATATTAAGATAATCTTTATTATAAAATTCTTTGATAACGTTATTGTTATAGAAGAACAATAATCATTTAGTGAATTTGTATTTATATATTTTAATAGCAATTAAGGATTAATTATAAATTAAAATTTAATAATCGAGATTTTTTTTTAGATATTTATATCTATAGACATAATTTTATGCATTAAAATAGTAATTTTCTAAATTTAGTAATGAATATATTTTGAGATATTTTTATAATTAAATCCAAAAAGATTTTCAGATACTATTATCGTTGCATTATTTATTAGTATAGTTGTAATTTTTTTACCTTATAAAATATTTATAATATTAATATCCTTTATTATTTGTTATTATAATTATTTTATTTAATTAGATTCTCGATTTTATAACTAGCTAAATCAGAATGTTCCTCAGATATCGGAAGTTTACGTTATGTTGATTATTTTATGGGTATTAGTAGTCATCTTTTAAACATTGGATTGATTATTTAACAGAAAGAAATAAATCTATTATATTGTTTTAATTTTAATAGTAAATAATTTTAATGATTTGTTAAAAAATCATTTAATCGTCATCCTGCTTTCTTTAGATAACATCGGTATTATTGATGTGATACAGTATGATCTACGAAATCGTTTATTAATTTTTTATAAATTTCTAAATAAGTATTTTAGTTATACTTGCTACTATTACTACCATAGTAGTATTACCTAATTTACTATTAATAATAAATTCTTTCTTTTGAAAGAGAATATAAAATCTTGAAAAAATTATAGTGTATTTAATTTTTGTAATTAAATTATTAATTAAAAATTTTTTAATAGAAAAATAACTAACAGTTACTTACTACTTTTGTAGTAAGGATATTGAAATGTTTTATTGATATTTTCTCATATATTTCCTTTTTTATGTTTAAGTATTTTTTTGTTTTTAATTACTGTTATTTTTTCATCCTTTATAATATTAGAGTTTCTAATTACTGTTCATATAGCATTTTCTCAATTTTAATAGAAAGTTCGATTCTTTTTATAAATTTTATTATAAGCTTATTTAACTGATTAATCACTTTATGAAAATTTATTGTTCTTTTATCCTCTAAAAGTAATTAATTTATATTTTTATATTTTATTTTATCTATAATAGGATTTTTTATGAGGAATTCTATTCCAAAGAAGAATTTTTGTTATTCAAGTAAAATTTAAATTAAAATTTTCTGAATATATTAAATGAAATAGTAATTTAGTAAATAAAATAGTTTTAACTTTTAATTATTTAACAATATATAAGAATAATAAATAATTTATTTTAATCATCAATATATATTGAGATAATGAAATATGATTTGATGACAATCAGTTGTTTTAAACTTATTAAATACATATTTAATTTTATATTTTATATTAATTAGGAAAATAATCTGATAAATACCACAAAATTTTTTATGAAATTCTTTTTTCAATACATTAAATTTTTTCAAAACTTTATTCTTTATAATCCGAAAATAATATGAAATTAATCATCTCTTTTCAGTAAAACATAATAACTTTTCTAGTTTATCAATGTTTATACCAAGAACCTTAAAATCTATTTTTCTAATTTAATCCACTTGATCAAATAATCCACAATCTTGTACTGTATAGCTAAGGAGCTGTTGCTTAGGGCAAGAATAAATAAAAAATTGTTAATTAACCTAATCAGATAAATTAATTATTTCATTATATTTGTTAGGAAAGCTAAATTTGAGAAATCTTTATTAACAACTTTCAATGGGATCTCATTAGATCCTTCTTTATTTAATTTTATATCTTATTATATTTTTATAATTCTATTAATACATTTATAATTTAATTATATGCAAGATTTATTCAAATCTATTTTGAAATTAATTTATTATGATCAATAATACTTTTTAGGTATATATTGAAATATTAAATATTTAATATAATTCTCTATCCTTTGATATATTTATTTTAAATATAGTTTGCTAGATTTATTTATATGGTAGTAATAAATATTAAATAAGTAATCTAGAAAATAATATTTACACTTAATATTAATAATAAATTAATAATTATTATTAATAAATATTTTTATAACCTTTATAAGTTATCTAGTATTGATAAATACTAGTTATAATTCAACTTTTACTTAAAAATTAACTCTTTTAAAGAGAGTTAATTTTTATCATTTAATATAATTAAAATAAAAAAAGAATTTTTCCAAAATAACTATGCAATTATTTAAAATATTATATTCGTATTTACTAATAACTAATTGAATAACTGGATTAACAATACTGGATATGATTTGAGAGAAGTAAAATAATAATGGGAGATTTTATTCAATATTTTAAAAGTTATTTTTCTTATATATTTTAATATCTTAACTATATTATAGTTACTATAAAAATTTCCTACCAAAAATAATAAATCAATGTAATACGATTAAAAACTAAAAATGATATAATGACATTTTTAAAATAAAAGTAATATTTTCTAGTATATTAATTTGAAAATATTTTTTAAAAATAAATTTGTGAAAATAAATTAAAAGTAAGGATAATAATTCTTCTTTTTATTAATATGAAATAAATTCTAATAAATTTTATTAAATTTATTTATCGAAAGTTTTTTAGGATAAAAACCTAAAATTTAATTTTATATTTAGGAAAATTCTTATGGTTGATAATTCTATTGGATATAAAAACTTTTTACGTGGAAGTCTTGTTGCAATTATTACCCCAATGAATAAAAATGGGGAAATAGATAAACCTAGTCTAAAAAATCTTATTGATTATCATGTTAATAATGGAACAACCGCAGTTGTATCTGCTGGTACAACAGGAGAATCATCAACACTTAATCATAATGAATATTTAGATGTTGTGTTGACGACGTTAGAGTATGCTGATGGGAGAATTCCTATTATTGCAGGAACTGGTAAAAATGCAACAAAAGAAGCTATTGCAGTAACTAAATCTTTAGAAAAAACAGGTATTGTTGCTTGTTTATCGGTAACACCTTACTATAATAAACCTTCACAAGAAGGGCTTTATCAGCATTTTAAATGCATTGCTGAACAGACAGATTTACCTCAAATTTTATATAATGTTCCTTCTCGTACTGGATGTGATTTGTTACCTGAGACAATTGTTAGATTAGCAAAGTTAAATAATATTGTCGCTCTTAAAGAGAGTAGTTCTGATTTGAGTAGAGTGAGTCAAATTTCCAAATTAATTAATAATAAGAATTTTATTCTTCTTAGCGGTGATGACGCAACTGCATTAGATTTCATAAAATTAGGTGGGAAGGGGGTTATTTCTGTAACAGCTAATATTGCCGCTAAATTAATGGCTGAAATATGCAATTTAGCATTAACAGAAAAGTATTCCGAAGCGAATACTCTAAATTATCAACTAAGTGAATTACATCATCAATTATTTATCGAACCTAATCCAATTCCAGTTAAATGGGCTTGCTATCACTTAGGACTTATTAGATTTAATGCACTACGTTTACCAATGACACCATTAACACTTAGTGGACAGATAGCGGTAAAAAAAGCACTAAAATCTATTATTTATAAAAATTAGGGAACTTAATGAAGAGATTATTAATTAGATTAAATCTTGTTATCCTTGTAGGGCTACTTCTTTCTACATTTTTAATAGCTTGTTCTAATAATCAATATTATGATCGCCAGATCATTGATGATAAATCATATTTAAATACACCACCCTTAAAAAAATTAACAGTCCCTAAAGGAATGTCATTACCAAGACAAAATAATGAATATGATATTTTTCCAGATAAAAAAAATGGTGTTACAGGTAAGTTATTAGATATTAGGCCTCCTATTCAAGTATTTTCGTTACTTAATAAAAATTAGACTAATAATAATTAACTGAAAGTCGTTTATTTTTTAAGTAATAGCGCTGGAAATATTTTTCTTTAGTTGTAAATTAAAACTGTTTAACAACAAAAAGATTAAAATTATGAAAAATAATCCGGAGAGAATTTCTTTTATTACAAATCGAGTTACTTAACTAAAAGGAAATCAAAATATTCTTTTAAAGGAAGTTATAAAATTTAACTAGATCAAAAATAATAAAATAGTCATGATAAATAACTAACAACGGTATTAAAAATAAAAGTAAGAAAAACATCCACTTGTCCACTAGAAATATGAATCTTTAATATTTTAATAATATATTAAATAATTGATTCAACAAATAAAATAATAGAGATATTACAGAATTAATTTTAGTTATAAAATTAATAAAAAATATTTCGTTATTAAAATGTAAAAATATATGATACTAATAAAGATTATATCATATTCATATAATTTATTTTAAATAAAAATTATAATTTTTATTTAAAATAAATTATTATCTATATTGAGAAAATATAGATAATTTTTAATTATAGTTGTTTAACTAAATTAATCAATCTTATTCATAATTATATTAGTATTACTAACTATCATTAATAATTTAAAAGTAAAAAATGATCATAACTATCAAAAATTATCGATATAAATAATCGTAGTAGTCTATAATTTATGATAGTGAAAAAATGATTTTAACATAAATAATGGAAATACTAATTTCATTTAAAAGTCATGTTTAGTAAAACTTATGATTAATCCTTTAGTAATACTAAATTTATTAATATTATTTATAACACTTAAATATATAAACAGAGAATTATTTTTAGAGATTTATTCACTGTAAATCATCTTTATTATTTTTTTTAGAATTCTTATCCTCTAAAAAGTAAAAGTTTTCATCTATATTTTATTTTTATTAAAGTAATTTAATTAAAAGATTAAAATTTTGGAGTAAAAATGCAAAAAAAAACTGAGTTATATCGTGGAAAAACAAAAACCGTATATTTTACAGATAATCTTAATTTATTAATATTAGAATTTCGCAATGATACATCGGTACTAGATGGTGATCGTATAGAACAATTTAAAAATAAAGGAATGATAAATAATAAATTTAATTATTTTATTATGAAAATATTGGAGAAAGCCAGAATTCCAACTCAAATAGAATGTTTAATTTCAGATACTGAATCATTAGTAAAAAAATTAGTTATGATTCCGATTGAATGTATTATTCGTAATCGAGCAGCCGGTTCTTTAGTAAAGCGGTTTGGTATTGAAGAAGGTATATTACTGGATCCTCCTATTTTTGATCTTTTTTTAAAAGATGACGAAAAACATGATCCAATGATTAATGAATCTTATTGTGAAACTTTCAATTTGGTTAGTAAAGTTCATCTAAGAGAAATGAAACTATTAAGTTATAAAACGAATGAAGTATTGAATACATTTTTTGATAAAGCAGAGTTGATTTTAGTCGATTTTAAAATTGAATTTGGGTTATTTAATAATAAAGTTGTTTTGGGTGATGAATTCTCACCAGATAGTAGTCGTTTATGGGATAAAAAAACTAAAAAAAAATTAGATAAAGATCGTTTTCGACAAAATCTAGGTGGATTAATTGAAGGGTATGAAGAAGTTGCTAAACGTATAGGTATCTGCTTAAACTAAAGAAATTTTTACAAAATTTTTAAAATAGAAATTTTAGTAAAATTTTGATTTTTATTTATTAGTGTTTATCTCTATTATTAATTTTTTGATTAATAAAATCAATTAATAATGTTATCTATTGACCACATATTAATATTAATATTCATATATTAATATTAATATATGAATATTTTCACTAGAAATTAAATAACTTCTTAATAAATTATTTATTTATTTAATTTTTATTGGAATATAAACTTTAATTTATTTAAAAAACTAAATCACAATAATAATATATACTTATATATAGATATTTAAAGTTAAATATTTTAATAGTTTTAATCAGAAATATTCATTTTGAAGAAATTTATATTTATCAAAATTAATAATTATAAAATTTAACATAATAGATTAAAATCACTAAATAGAATGAAATTAATAAAAATAAAAAATGAATAATTTATTCTAAAAGTTTCTTGATTCATTTATGCTTACCTTCTCTGGTTAAAAATTATTGTATATTAGAGAGCTATGAAAAATTTATTTATAGTATTTAATTTATTAATATATTATAAATATTTATTTTAATATAATTATCATTGTTCATTTTGATTATTTAAATGATTAAAATACAATGAAATTCTTTGCGAATGTTTTCCTCCGAATCTCTATTAAATTAAAACAGTTTTTAAAAAGATTTTTTCTATCGGTTTTAAGATATTCCCCTAAAATTAATTAATCTGCATTAACCATGAGAAATCCCAATAACTGAATTATAATTGTATTAATATTATAAATAAATCAATAAAACTTATCAATTAGTTTAAATTAATAAAATTTTTCTAGTATTTAATAGAACAACAAAATGTAAACATAGACAAAAGACTAACTTATCAGAATAGAACTCATTTTTATAAATTTTGATACTTCTAAATATTCAATGTGGTTATTTCTTAACAAGAAGAGGTTTTTAATACATATAAATCAATACTTAATATTGTATACTTTAATATTATTAAAGAAAATATTTTTTATAATATGAATTGTTACTGATAAATTAAGTTAGATCGTGATACTATTGTATTTTCTTTAATAGATAAATTAGATGAAAAGTCAGTAATTATTTACTTTTATAATTATATAGTGATATAATATATTGTAGGCGATAAAGTGATATAGAAGATAAAAATTAAGAAGAAAATAATAAACTTAAAATAATGATAGAAAATAGTTAGAAGATACTAAATAAATTTAAGTTCTATTTAATAAAAGATATTAAGTAATTAGTTATAAACTTTTATTTATAATTGTTTATATAATAAAGGTATGAATACTAATAGTATCTATATAATATATTTATTTTTTAGTACTTAAATTCTAAAAAATTTAATATCCGTTAGTAAGAAATAGGTAGACTATATATCATTTAATAATTATAAGTTAATATTTATTAGGTTAACTTATTACTTTTAATATATTAGTATTATATATAGAAATACCATAAGAAAGAAAATTCTAACCAAATTTATTATAAAAGGATATTTTCTTATTAAGCTTATATTTTATATGTTATATATAAGAATGCATATATTTAAATTAAATAATTTAAAATTAAAAATAAAAAAATAATCTATATTACAACGGTATTCTTTGTTACTTACTAGACAATTAATTTTTTAATTTTACCATACTATTCTCTATTTAAATATTATATAAAAGTTAGATAACTATAAACTATGAAAAAGAAAAATAATATTTTAACGATAATTAATTTAAAAATAAATTAACAAAATTTTAAAAAGTGTATTTTTTACTTATAAAGAAATTCTATTGTCGGGCAGAGATCCTTGATCAGGTTAATTTATCGCTATTTCAAAATTTCTCATTTTAGTTATATTGTAATTTTCATTACAAAAACATACTTTAAATAAATAAAAAAATTGAAAAAAAATTTTTAATACTAAAAAGAAATTTTCTTCTTACTTAGTTATCTCTTCTAATCCTAAAATAAAGAATTAATAGTAATATTTATTGAAAAAAATAAATATTCAATTTTAAATTAATCCCAATTTAAAAAGATCAATTTAAAATCAAAAATTAAAGATATGTAGCACACAAAGTACTATATAATATAGATGATAAGTATCATTTTAGAATTAAGAGAAATAAAATATATAACATTGCATGGTGATAATAAAGATTTTTATCAAGTTTAGATTATTTTGCTCGTTTTCTTTCTGTGATAAAATGCAATCAGGGTGTTAATTAAGGAATTCATTACTTTTCCATCTAAAATTGCTAACACTATTTTCAGGAAAAATGATATGGATAAATTTAAAAAATTATTTCTATTAAAGTTTAATAGAAATAATTTTTATTTTAATAATTATTTATAAAATTCTTAAAAACTACTTATGAGGGAGAAGACTAAAAAATAACTATACTTATCTTTATATCAACATTAAATAAAATTAAATAAACTAATATAAGCCTTGTTTAAAACAATATAATTCTTACTATTTACATATTTATTAATTATTTTATGAAAAAAAATTTAACTAAATTCATTGGTAAATTAAGAATATCCCTATCTTATATTTTAACAAATTTAAATTTAAACAAAAAACGCTCTTTACTTTAACTATATCTTAATAACCCACCATTGGATTCTATTTATTTTTAGTTATTCTAATGTTACGTTATTTAATAAAAAAACTGCTATATTGTGAAGAAGATATGAGATAAATATGTATAAAAATGATGAATTAAGAATTCACCCTATTGATAGCCTTATTACACCTCAAGCCCTTGAGGATGAATTTCCTTTATCGAAAAAAATTATCGAAAATATAAAAATATCACGAAAAGTTATTGAATCTATTTTAATAGGGAAAGACCAACGATTACTAGTGATTATTGGACCATGTTCAGTACATGATATTAAAGCAACACTTGAATACGCAAAGATGTTAGCTAAACAACGTATGGAATATAAAGATTATCTTGAAATCGTAATGCGTACCTATTTTGAAAAGCCACGAACAGTAATAGGATGGAAAGGTTTAATATTAGATCCTGATCTTAATAATTCCTGCAAAGTTAATAAAGGATTAAGATTGGCTCGTGAATTACTAACTAGTATAAATAAACTAGGATTACCGACAGCAACTGAATTTTTGGATATAATAACTGGGCAGTATGTCGCCGATCTTATTAGTTGGGGATCCATCGGCGCCAGAACAACAGAAAGCCAAATTCATCGGCAAATGGCATCATCTCTTTCATATCCGATTGGTTTTAAAAATAGCACTGACGGAAATCTTAATATTGCTATCGATGCAATTCGTGCAGCACGCATCAGTCATGTATTTTTATCACCCAATAAAAACGGACAAATGACCATTTATCAAACTAAAGGAAATCCTTATTCGCATATTATCATGCGAGGAGGAAAATATCCTAATTATAGATCTGAAGATATTGCTATTGCTTGTCATCAGTTACGTAAATTGAGATTACCTGAACAATTAGTTATCGACTTTAGTCATGGCAATTGCCAAAAAATTCATCATCGTCAAATAGATGTTGCTAAAAATATTGCCAAACAGATACAAAAAGGCTCGCTAATGATTTCCGGGATCATGGCAGAAAGTTTTTTAATAGAAGGAACTCAAAAAGTAATTACAGGAAAACCACTTATTTATGGTCAATCTATTACCGATCCTTGCTTAGGGTGGCAAGACACTGAACAATTATTAAATATACTGGCTGAGGCGGTAAAACATCGTTTTTAATAATTATTAAAGAAGAATTTTAACAGTTATTAAATTAATTATCAGATAAAATCTTTTATTACTAATTAAATAGCTTATTTTAATAAGCTCTAAATAATTAATTATTATTAATAATACAGAACTATAAAAATTATCTATATCTTATATTTTATAATTTTATTAATTAATTATATTTACTATTTTATCAACTGATTTTAATTTTAATTAAAATCTTTTTTTAAAAAAAATAAAGAAAATTACATTTCTAATAATTTTTATTAAAAAAATAATTTCAGACTATCTAAAATTACTGTTAATTTTTTATTATTTATATAGAAAGTGATCTCTTTAGATCAGTTTAAAACTGGTATTAAAGCTTATAAACTGTAATTATTCCGGTATAAATACCTTATAGTAATAAACTGTGATATAACTCTAATTATTATTCTATTTTTTTTAATATTTTTTGAATAAAAAATATCATCTTAACATAAAATTATCTCGAATATAAGAATATATCATATTCTCAAATTTAATAAATTTATTTATATATATAATTTTATATAGGATTTATTTTAATGATTTCTAATAATAATTTATGAATTTATTATTATTAGAAATGAATGATTTCTTCATTTTTCTTTAATATTTCATTAAAATATAAAGTAATTTCATACTGAATAATTTAAAAATGCAATATAGAATAGATTTCAATAAAATTTTGAATAAATAGTATTAGGACTATTAAGTTAATTACGGTAATAAGACCAATAATAATTCATTTTTAATATTTATATTATTCTAATAAAGTTCTATTAGGAGCATAATTCTCCAGTTAATATAAATTCTAAGTTTAGAAATATTAATATAAGTTATATAATAGTTAACAAAAAGGTTTATTATTAATAATATCAGATCGTTGATGATTAATATTATTAAAGTTAGAGATATATAGATTACGAAAAACTTCAGGATTAGTTATCCATTTTACCGTTATAAATATATTTATCAATCACTTATAATATTATAAGTTCGTTATATTATTTAAAATAATGAAAATAAATGAATTCACAATCTATTAAAACTAAACTTAATGAATTTTCATATTGATATTAATCGTTTTAATCAAATAAATTTGATATATCAATATCAAATAGAAACTTAAAATAGTATAATAATCAATATATTTCAGCAGATTGCATTTTATAATAATTTCTCCGATTTTCCGATATCGTTTTGATATCTAATTATTATGCATATAAGGATTTATAATCTAAATTTACTGTTTTTAACAAAGATTTATTTTATTGGTGGGTTTAAATATATCCAGAAAATTAATATTTTAGATATAATATTAAAATAAATTAATTCAGAAAATAGGTTTCTATTTGTTAATTTGATTCGTTAAATATCCTCTATACATTAACTATTGAACATTTTATTTTCCTGGTAAGAGATTATAATCTTATGTAAAAAAATTTAATCTTTAATCCATTGAAATACATGTTGAATTGGAGTAAAATTATTATTTTAATAATACCTGAATTTAATAATCTTTCCTATAAACTAGAATTATCAGTATATCGATATATAAGATTTTATCTTACTTTTTGAAAGTAACGAAAATTAAAGTATTTATTTAATTTTGCTAAACAATTTTATTTTTTATTTAACTTATTTCTTTAGTAATATTTTCTTCTTGTAAAGAAAGAATTTAATTCTAAATTAAATAAGAAAATAAGAAATATTTAATATTATTTATTAAATTCTCAGAAAAAATTTTTTAAAGATTAATTTTTTATTCCCACTCAATCGTCGAAGGGGGTTTATTGCTAATATCGTAAACTACCCTAGAGATACCCGTAACTTCATTTATAATTCGACTCGAAACCAAATCAAGAAAATCATATGGCAAATGCGCCCAATGAGCAGTCATGAAATCAATGGTTTGAACAGCCCGTAATGATATAACCCAATCATATTTACGGTCATCTCCCATTATACCAACAGAACGTACTGGAAGAAAAACAGTAAAAGCTTGACTAACTTTATGATAAAGATTAGCTTTATGTAACTCTTCAATAAAAATAGCATCCGCTTGACGTAATACTTCACAAAAACATTTTTTCACTTCACCAAGCACCCTCACACCTAAACCTGGACCTGGAAATGGATGACGGTATAATATGTCGTAAGGAAGCCCTAACTCTATACCTACTTTACGAACCTCATCTTTAAATAATTCCTTTAATGGTTCAATTAATCCAAGTTTCATTTCTTCTGGTAAACCGCCTACATTATGGTGAGATTTAATAACATATTCTTTACTTATCTCTGAAGTTGAAGATTCAATTATGTCTGGATAAATAGTGCCTTGTGCTAACCATTTTACTTTTGTTTGTTTAGTTGCTTGCTCATCAAATACTTCGATAAAAATACGACCAATTATTTTACGTTTTAACTCTGGATCATCAATTCCTACTAATGCGCTAAAAAATCGTTTTTCCGCTTCTATATGAATAATATTAAAATCAAAATTACTATTAAAAATAGTCATAACTTGTTGTACTTCATTTAATCGTAATAAACCGTTATCAATAAAAATACAAATTAGTTGCTTACCAATAGCACGATTAAGTAATAATGCAGTAACCGATGAATCAACACCACCAGATAGCGCTAAAATAACTTGATCATCACCAATTTGTTCTTTTAGTCTTTGTACCTTATCTTCAATAATAACCGAAGCAGTCCAACGTGCTTCACAGCGGCAAATGTCTAATACAAAATGACGTAAAATAGTTTTACCTTGATGAGTATGTGTAACTTCAGGGTGGAATTGAACACCATAAAAACGTTTCTTTTCGTTAGCTATAATAGCGAATGGACAGCTATCGGTACTAGCTATAACCTTAAAATCAATTGGGATAACAGTAACTTTATCGCTATGACTCATCCAAACATCAAGAAGTGGCTTACCATCTATACTTAATCTGTCATAAATATTACGAAACAATTCACAAGAATTCTGAATGGATACTTTTGCGTATCCAAACTCTTTCTTACTAGAAACTTCAACTTTTCCACCTAATTGGATAGACATAGTTTGCATTCCATAACAAATACCTAATACAGGAATATCAGCTTGAAAAACATATTCTGGTGCACGTGGGCTATTTTTCTCAGTGGTACTTTTTGGTCCTCCAGAAAGAATAATTCCGTTAGGATTAAACTCCTGGATCTGTGAAGCAGAAATATTCCACCTCCAAATTTCACAATAAACTTCAATTTCACGGATACGACGGGCGATTAATTGAGTATATTGTGAACCAAAATCAATGATTAAAATTCGATATTGATAAATGTTAGTTGTCATCTAAAGAAATTCTAAAAACAAGTAATAACTTAAAAAAGTTCATAGAAAAATATTTTATAAAATAATTAACCTAAGTTATAATTTGGTGATTCTTTAATAATTGTAACGTCATGAACATGACTCTCCTGTATACCAGCACCACTAATTCGTACAAATTCTGTTTTTTTTCTTAATTCATCAATAGTAGCACAACCAGTTAGCCCCATACAAGAACGAAGCCCTCCCATTTGCTGATGAACAATATTTTTCAACAATCCTTTATAAGCAACCCTTCCTTCAATTCCTTCAGGAACTAATTTATCTATTGCATTATCGCTTTGAAAATAACGATCACAAGAACCTTTCGACATTGCACCTAATGATCCCATTCCTCTATAAGTTTTATAAGAACGTCCTTGAAACAAGATCATTTCACCTGGTGATTCTTCAGTTCCAGCAAGCATCGATCCAACCATAACGCAAGAGGCTCCAGCCGCAAGTGCTTTAGCAATATCACCAGAAAATCGAATTCCTCCATCAGCAATTACTGGTATATTCATACCGTCAAGCGCCTCAACTGCATCGGCAATAGCAGTAATTTGGGGTACGCCAACACCGGTCACAATTCGTGTTGTACATATAGATCCAGGACCAATACCCACTTTTACTCCACTGGCACCTGCTTCAACCAATGCTTTAGCTCCTTCTCCGGTTGCAACATTACCAGCAATAATTTGCAAATCAGGATAATTTTCTCTTGTTTCACGAATACGTTGTAAAATACCTTGTGAATGTCCATGAGAAGAATCAATTAATAAAACATCAATCCCAGCTGTAACTAACTCCTTAATACGTTGCTCATTATTAGTTCGAGATCCTACAGCCGCTCCTACTCTTAAACGACCTTTTTCGTCTTTACATGCATTTGGTTGTCGTTCAGCTTTTTGAAAATCTTTTACTGTAATCATACCAAATAAATGAAAATTATCATCAACTACTAATGCTTTTTCAATACGTCTTTCATGTAACTTTTGTAAAACCACATCACGAGATTCACCATCTTTGACCGTAACTAAATTTGGTTTACTTGTCATAACTGCTGTAACAGGCTGATCTAAATCTGTTACAAAACGAATATCACGACCGGTAATGATACCAAGCAATTCTTTATTATTAACAACAGGATAACCAGAAAAACCATTATATTTAGCCATATCATGGACTTTACGGATTGTGGTTTCAGGTGTAACTGTAATAGGATCAACAACAATGCCACTTTCATACCTTTTAACTCGACGAACTTCTTCTGCTTGACGCTGAACTGACATATTTTTGTGAATAAAACCAATTCCACCTTCTTGGGCTAATGCGATAGCTAAATTTGATTCCGTCACGGTATCCATAGCAGCTGAAAGAATTGGAATAGTTAAACGAATAGTGGAAGTTAATAGGGTTGATAAATCAACAGTATTAGGTAATACATTTGAATGAGCGGGAACTAATAATACATCATCAAATGTTAAAGCATCTTTCTTTATACGTAACATAAGCAATATCTCACCAATGAGAATTTATAAAAAGATAAAATATTGCGATAATATTATACATATTAAAAGTTATTAATTCCAATAGTTTTTACTAAAATTCATTTTATTAAGAAATAATTGTACATAAAGTCCATTATTAAATTTATATTTTTTGTTAATAAATAAATTATTAATTAAATTAATATTCGGTTAAATGGTTACAACTAACTATCATCTAAAATTTATTGTTTCCTTAATATATTGATAAAATTTTCAGAAAATTGAGATATAAAATATCTATAGATTAATATATCTTTTCATTTTTTCTAATGGTATTTTTACTATTTAATAATTTTAATTAGAATTTTTTTTAAAAATTGATGATCCTATTTGTTTAAAAAATTATCTTATAATATACTATTTTATTTTAAATTTATATTAATTAAGAAAAATAAGTGCAAGAAAATTAGCAAATATCTTTACTCAATATTCACTAGAATAGTGAAATATTTTAATAGATAATTTTCTATAAGATCATAAAACTATTTATTTTATTTCTCTTTTAGTTGAATATAAAGTTAGTGATTTTACCGCTTCCATTTATAGCATAATAGAAATCATATTATTTTTTTATCTTAATCTACATTTCATCTAAATATCCATAATATCGTCATGAAAATTTATTTCCTTTTAACAAGTTTTGATTATTTTATATTAATCGTAAAACTAAGAAATGAATAGTAAAGTAATTCACTAAATTAAATTCTTCTTTTTGTATTAATTCTTATAATTTATTTTTTTAAAAAAATAATAAAGTAAGATTACTTGAATACTATATTTGAAAAGGCTATCTTTTTTTATCAAAGATATATTCTTTAATATAAAATAAAGAATATCAATTATTATTCGATTAGCAGGTAAACATCAACTCACAAAAACTTTTATAGAAATAAATAATAAATATATAGAATTTTTATAAACTTAATCTATTTCTAATAAATTTATTATATCTGAGTTATTAAAAGACATCAAATTATCTATAATAATTAATTACTACAAAGATACACTTAATATTAAACTATAACTCCTTGGAGTTAATAATTACTGTAAATTTGTTTATTTATTTTTATAAATACGTATGTAAAATGAACTATATTTTATAATCAATTAAAATTTATTATTTATAATAAACCAAATAAAATATATATTTATTTTCTCATTAATAAATGATTAATAGAGCTTATACTTTTTATGATCCTATCAACTATTATTCATTTTAAGTATTCATTTATAGGAATTTTACTTATTATTTTTTGTTAGTTTAGTATTATATAATAATATTTTTTTATTTTTCGATTATTTAGAATAATATGCTTCTATAAACTATTAAGTTTTTATTTCTCATGTATATATTTTATAAATAATTATTTTATAACTTAAATATAATTTAATATAATTAATTACTAAAAAGTTTTATTTTTTTAAAAAAAATAAAATTAAGTTGTTATTATTTTTATTTACTTTTATATTTTCTTTATTTAACAAAAGATTACTCTAGTATAGAGTATACTATTAGTTATTCTACAAAAATCTATTTCTCTATTATATACGAACCCTTCAAGAAATTGATAAA
The DNA here is from genome assembly GCA_046530785.1 of Arsenophonus sp. Classification (GTDB taxonomy): domain Bacteria; phylum Pseudomonadota; class Gammaproteobacteria; order Enterobacterales; family Enterobacteriaceae; genus Arsenophonus. Next base: position 10,633 of record JBHEQT010000003.1, on the reverse strand, counting down.
AAATTATTTTTTTTATTTAATCTTCTAAAAATTAAAGTTATTTAATATTCATTCTTTATATTCCTAATAATATTTTTTTTATAATTTGTTGATAAATAAAATTTAATATTTGTAAATCAACAATACTAACGCATTCATCAATTTTATGAATAGTTTTATTCAAAAGACCTAATTCAACAATTTGCGTACCCATTCTAGTAATAAAACGACCATCAGATGTCCCACCATCTGTTGATAACTTAGGTTTATAATAACAATATTTTTCTATAATCTCACTAACAATATCAATTAATTTACCTTTTTTCGTTAAAAACGGGTAGGAGGATAATTCCCATTCGATTTTATAATTAAATTGATATTTTTTTAATATTGTTTCAACTTGGTTGCAAATTTGTTTCTCTGTAAGTTCATTACTAAATCGAAAGTTAAATTGTATAATTAATTCACTAGGAGTAACATTGTTACTTGCAGCACCAGAATAGATATTAAAAATTTGCAAACTGGTAGGAGAAAAAAAAGAATTACCTATATCCCATTTTTTATTAATTAATTCATTTAAAAAACATAATGAACTATGTATCGGATTATTAACTAAATGTGGATAAGCGATATGCCCTTGAATTCCTTTAATAATAAGCTTACAAGTTAATGATCCTCGACGACCATTTTTGATGGTATCACAAAGCTTAACTTGACTAGAAGGTTCACCTATTATGCAATAATCAATCTTTTCATTACGTGTCATTAAATTATCAACTATTTTTACCGTTCCATTATTAGCCTTACCCTCCTCATCAGAGGTAATTAAGAAAGCTAATCGACCAGGGTGGTTAGGAAAATCACTAATAAATTTTTCAGCAGCAACAATCATTGCAGCAAGAGAACCTTTCATATCAACTGATCCTCTTCCATAGAGGAATCCTTTATTTAACGTTGGAGTAAAAGGAGGATAACGCCAATTCTGAATTGCACCTGCCGGAACAATATCAGTATGTCCAGAAAAAGCTAGCGTTTTACCTTCTTTTCCATGATATGCCCATAGATTTGTAGTGTCATTACATGACATAACTTCAATTGAAAAACCAAGTTTTTTCAGTCGATTAATTAAAATAATTTGACATCCATGATCATCAGGACTAACAGAAGGTTTTTGAATAAGTTGTTTCGCAAGCTTAAGAACAGGACAAATCATAACTTAAAGCCTTTATAATACATAAATTTTTGATATTTATCTATTAAAAATAATTATATAAAAATTATCGTTATTTTCTAATAAAATAGTGGTTCAATAATTTCTTAAATATTTTAGCATTAATTCTTTAAAAATTACTTACACATATATAAGATTCGTTTTTGACTCATCGAACAATTTTCCATATCATATTATATTTATTAATTAAGACCTCTTATCTTAAATATTTAATATAAATTTTGAATAATTGAATTCGATACCCTTCTTACTATAATAATTATTGAATTAATAAATCAGATGATGATTATCAAACTAGTAATTCTTATTTTAAGAAGATTACATCTTTATAATAAAGATCTAATTGCTATCTAGTTGTCATAATTTTTAAAAATATCAAAAAATCTATACAATTCTAAAAATAAGAATAATTACTTGTAATAATATTAAGTAAGTATTAGTTACTTTTATTAAAAATTTATTTGAAAACATTTAAAAATATTAATTTTTATAATAGATAATAATTTGATTATTTATTAAATATAAGAAAATATTTAGATATCTTTTATTTTAATTTATCAACAATCTCGAGTAATATTTTAAATTCACAATTTATTAATAAACTGTATTGATATTTATGAGAATTATCTTAATAACATTAAAAAAAAATGAATTTTAGCTTTTTCTATAAAAAATTATTACACAGATCATAATCATTATTAAAAATAAATTATTATATAGAAATATTTTCCTAATAAAATTTTTAATGGTATATAAAATAAATAGAAATTAATAAAATAAAGAACCATTGATTTTTTATTAGTTTTTATGAGAAAATATTTCTATCTTAAAATTTTCGTAGAATGTAATTCCTTTCCCCATAAAAACTTCAGTATGGAATTAACATTTACTTTAATCTTTTTGATATTAAATGGTTTTAAGTATTATTAATATATTTAACAGATTGATTTTTTACTTTAAATTTAAGTAATAGTTTTACACTTTCATATAGAATTTATTATTTTCATAAAAATTTAATCTTAATAAAATTATAGTATTTAATTATAAAAGTTTCTTTATTTTTACACAGTAAAAATGTGAATGAAATCGAAGAAAATTATGCAAACCGCGAAAGAATGGGGTTTATATAGATTGTTTTATCTTATTTTTAAATAAATATTTCTTAGTCATTTTATCTTGAGATATATTGAGTTGATAAATAATAAAATTACATAAATATATACATTTTTTTATTTTAATATTAGTAAAATTGAAACCATATATTTCTCTTTATATAAAAATATAATATATTCTGTTTTTAATTTTTTCATTTTTAATGAATCATATATTAATACAATAAATAATTAATGAAGAGATAATAAATTCTTTTTTATATCAAGTCATTCTTGATCTAGTATTAATTAATAAAAAATGAACTTGATTATTTTTATTTACTGTAATTAAAAATTAAGATTTCAATTTAATTATATTAACTCCAAAACTTTTTATTCCTTTCTTAATTATTAAAATTTTCCTAACATTTGTTAACGATAAAATAAATATGAGTTTATAATAACACGATAAAATTTAAAAAATTTGATTCTTATATAAGAGATTAATAAGTTTTTTCTTATAGTACCTTTTATTTTTATGAATCTGATTTTCTTTTAATTAAAAAATAAAATTATGTTTTTTAGAAGAAGTAAAGGTAAGAAAAATATTCTTTCTTTAAAAGAATAAATTAAGATCTTTATCTTTATTTAATTTTAATTGGATCGGACTAGTTTATAAAGAAATTGAAAGTTTTTAATTGAATAACTTGCAATTTATTAAGATTTTAAGTTAATAATAATGAAAAATTCTATGTTTAAAAACTTATTAATTAAATATTATTAAAATAATGAAACCATGGTACTTTTCGTAAAAATAGAAACCTAGAAAGATCAATCAATAACCCCATTAGTTTAATGGATATTCTTGATAGATCTATCAAGAATAAAATGATGGCATAATTTCGTCAATATTTTTTATAAGTTATAATCAGATTATAACAATAATAAATAATATAATTAGATTTTAGGATAATAATTTACTGAATAACATAATAAATATGGATTATCTCCTTCTATCCCATTTCATAACAGAAAATAGTTTTTATTTATATCTTTCTTTTTTAACATGGAATGAGTAACAATTAAAATACCAGAAACTTTCCTTACTGCCCATTTAAGATGATATTGTTGAGAAATAGAAAAATAAGATATTATTATTAATTTTAAATTTTTCTTTACTATCTCTCTTAAGTTTTATTTCTTTATGATCTTGCGATCAATCCATCACAAAATCAGTAAAACATACCAGTACTTAAGATATAATTGATTTGAGTTAAAAACTGATGCTGAATTTTATGGAAATAGAATATTATTTTAAACCATTTAAAAAATTATTAACGTCTGATAGCACCTTTAAAGATTAATTAGTTTATTGATTATATCTATTATAAAATCCTTATACTAATATTACTTATAACTTTAGCTAATATATTACTAGTTGTCCTAATACAATTTATATTGTAGCGCTGGTATTAATTGAGAATAGAAAATTAATATATGTCTACATCTATTGTATAAACATAATATATAGTTAATAGTGTTGCACTTATAATAGAAAAGAAGATACTTATCAAGTAGAGAATTATAAATTCTCTATAGATTTACATTCATTTAACACTAATCAAATTGAGTTTTTATATTATAGAAGAGATAAAATTTATCCAAAAATTTTATTTGATTAATTTTTTAGATATTTACTCTTTAAATAATAGTTTTATTAATTAGTATTATAAGTTTTTAGTTATTTAAGTTATTATTAAATAACTAAATGTTTTAGATAGGATCTCTTAATAAAGATGAAATTAATCCAATTCTTTTTTTATAAATCTTTAAATATTTTAGGATTAATATCGTTATTAACTATGATTCCGCTTACCTGCCTTGCAGGAGAAAAAATGATAACTCCAATTGCAAAAAAACAACCATATAAAATAGTATTACATGACGACACTCGTATTGATAATTATTATTGGCTACGTGATGATAGAAGGGAAAATAAAGAAATTATTAAATATTTGACCAAAGAAAATAAGTTTACCAATTTAGTATTAAAATCTGGTATCGAATTAAGAAAACAATTGTTTAGTGAGATGGTCGCTCGTATAGAGCAAGAAGATAAATCGGTTCCTTATATTTATAATGGTTACATTTATCGTATTCTTTATAAGAATGGTAAAGAATATCCTATTTATCAACGTAAACAAATTCACCAAAACGATTCTTGGCAAATATTAGTTGATGGTAATGAACGCGCTAAAGGATATCAATTTTATACATTAGATGGTATTACTGTTTCTGAAGATAATAATCTTTTGGCAATTATTGAAGATTTTCAAGGTCGTCGTCAGTTTGAAATTTCATTTAGAAAGTTAAATAGTAAAAAATGGGAAAATTCGGTAATTAAAAATACTTCTGGTAATGTTGTATGGTCTAATGATAGTCAAACTCTTTATTATGTTCGTAATCATTTACAAACACTTTTACCTTATCAAGTGTATTGTCATCAATATGGCAAAGATAATATTGAAGATAAAAAAGTTTATCAGGAAAGTGATAATAGGTTTTACTTAAGTATAAAAAAAAGCACTTCAAAAGAATATATATTGATATCTATTACCAGTACAGAAACATCAGAATATCGATTAATTGATACTAATAACTCTGATGCGCCACTGAAAATATTTTCACCACGTCAACTAGGACATGAATATGAATTAGATCATTTTCATAATTATTTTTATATTCGTTCTAATCATCAATCTGAAAAATTTGGTTTATATTCTACTCGGTCGAGTGATCATCCATGGCAAACAGTGATTGAACCAAATAAGAATATTGATTTAGAGAATTTTGTTACTTTTAATCGTTGGTTAGTTATTGAAGAACGTCATAATGGATTGGTTAATATTCGACAAATAGACTGGAAGACAAAACAACAAAAAAATATTAAATTTAATGAACCAGTATATAGTGCATGGATTGGTTACAATCCAGAAGCTGATAGTGAAACTTTACGTTATGGTTATTCGTCGTTAACTACACCAATATCTATTATGCAAATAAATATGCTAACTCATGAATATAAATTATTAAAAGAACAACAAGTTAATGGATTTGATAAATCACTTTATACCAGTGAACGTATATGGGTTCGAGTAAAAAATAATATAAAAGTGCCAGTCTCGTTAGTATATCGTAAAAATCTATGGAAAAAAAATAATAATCCTATTTTGATTTATGGTTATGGTGCTTATGGTGTTAATTTAGATCCAATTTTTAATTCACCACGATTGAGTTTATTAGATAGAGGTTTTGTATATGCATTAGTGCATGTTCGTGGAGGAGGTGATTTAGGTAGATTTTGGTATCAACAAGGTAAGGTTGAAAATAAGATTAATAGTTTTAGTGATTTTATTGATGCAACTAAAATATTAATTTCAGAAGGTTATTGTGATAAAAAACGGGTATATGCAATGGGTGGTAGCGCTGGAGGTTTATTGATGGGAGCGATAATTAACCAAGCACCAGAACTCTATCGAGGAGTGGTTGCCCAAGTACCTTTTGTTGATATTGTGACGACAATGCTTGATCCCTCTATTCCATTAACAACTGGAGAATATGACGAATGGGGTGATCCTTCTAAGAAGGAAGATTATTTTCGATTAAAATCGTATAGTCCATATGATAATATTAAACATCAGCGTTATCCTAATTTATTGGTTACAACAGGTTTATATGATTCACAAGTCCAATATTGGGAACCAGCAAAATGGGTGGCTAAATTAAGAGAATATAAATTGGGTAATACTGTTTTATTGCTAAAAACAAATATGAAAGCTGGTCATAGTGGAAAATCTGGTCGTTTTAACCGATTAAAAGATACAGCTCTAGAATATTCTTTTATTTTAATGCTAGATGATAATAAAAAATATTTTCCTGATTTTGATGTTCAATAAAATTTGAATCCTAATAATATATTTTAATTAAGTAATTTTATTATTAATCAATAATATTTATCTATCTTTTATTAAATAAAACTTAAGAATTAAGTAATTTATCAGTTCTATAATTTCTTTCCGATGTTACTAAATAGATTTAATTTTTAAATTCGTAAAAAATTACACTAAACTTTATCGAGATTTAGTCAAAATTTAATTTATTTACATTTAATTAGATCTTTCATTAAATCTAAACGTAGATAAAATTTTATTTTATAATCTCGGATTAAAGATTATTGAATGTTATTCAATGATAAGTTCTTGAAAACTTCTATAGAATAAATATTAGTTTATAACGATAAAAATCATTTCTAATTAAATAAAATATTTTTATTCAGATGTTATAAAATTCATGATATTGTTTTAATTAATTAAATTCAAATAGATTCTTAATCTAGAAATATAATTTATTACCATTTTATTTTATTCGATTAATAAAAAGAAATAATTCCTGATGGTTATGATTCATAATTTTTTTAAAGATAAAAATTTCATGATAAATGAATTAATGATAACCTAAAATTACTTTTATGAGAAATTGAAGTAATAGTAGATAAATAATTAGAAAAATTGCTAAATTTATTCAGATCTTGACTAAGAGTTAGTAGGATTTACTATTATAAATATTTTTTATATTTAGTACTGAAATATAATTCACAGGTATTTACTTATTATCGATACGCTCAAAACTATTTATTTAAATAAAGAAAAAACGAAATAATTAATTTATTTAATCATAATTAAACAAGAGAATAAAATAGATAAAATTCATAATAGGACTTGATCTTAAATTTGAGTTAAAATGAAATAATTTTCACAAAATATTTTTATTAATTGATTACTTTCACATAAGTAAATTTACTAAGATACAAATTTAAAGGTTTTAGAGATTATTCTATTAAAATTATTAAAATATAGTAAAAAAAATAAAAAATTTAGATTTCCTGATTATAATTGTTAGAAAGAAATTCTTCTTACGAAGAAGAAAAATCTCTTTTCTCTACTTTAATAAAAGTTATTTATACTTAAAATATTATCTTGTAAAAATAATTCTTTTGATGTAAAAGAAAAAGATAAAATCGAAATTTATTTTTTCACTTTTACCTATCTATAACAACTTACAGAATCAGAGTTGAATCAAGAAATCTTTATATTCACCTTTTAAAAGAAATGTTGGACTTCTTAAGTACCAAGATAATTATTAAGAAGATCATTATTTTAAAAAATAATTTAAAAAATTATTGTTAAGGTAGAATTATTTTTTTTTGAGAAAAATAAGGAATATTATATTTAGGCTACGTTCTTACATGATAATATCTGTTATTATTATAACTACTATTAATCTTTAAAGATTGCAATCTTAGCTTCGATAATAGAAAAGTACTTTTGCTAAAAATAGAGAATATATATAACATCAATTATATAGATCTAGTTATTTAAACGATCTTCAGTAATAGAATTAAAATTACCGATATTATAAAAGTTAATAAAGCTTGTTTACTCGATTAATATCATAATAAAATGAAAAGATATAGGAAAAGCATTAAATAAAGAAAATAATCGGTAAATATGTATCAATTATATTTTATAGAGTTTTACTCTAATAAAATATTATACTTTTAATAGTAAGTATTTCTATTTATTATAAAATATCTATAATAAATCTTTAAAAATTAGCATCAAAAATAAATTTCTTAAAAACTAAATTTTTCTGGTATAGAAATTAATAAAAGTTCATCAATTATCGATCTTTTCTAATTTATTTTATACTGAAATTGTATTGTATAGGAATAAAAAATAATTATTAAAACTAAAACAGTTACTTGTGATTAATCACATCATTTAATTTAAAAGAAAGCAATATTTCTTCCTCTTAAACTCGATGCAATATAGAAAAATATTTAAACTTTATTTTTACGTTATATTTTATATAGGATAATATTAAATATTTTAAAACTAAAATTAAGAATGAATAAAATTCATTAATTTATTTTCAATAAATATTTATTCCTGATAAATTATATCTAATATATAAAGTATAAATATCAAAAACTTAATTATTTAATTACTATATTAAAAATAATATTCATTAGATAAATTTGATATATAAAATATATTATTAGTCGTAATATATAGATTTACAAAAATTAAAGATACATTCTTTGACGAAATCAATATAGAATATTAAAAATAAAAGATCAAAATTTATCATCTGATCTCTATTTTAAAATAGTTGTTACTTATTTTATAATCTATGAATCAATACACTTTGATAGAAAAGATTCTAAAATAAATAAAGTTATTATTACAAACCATATTTCTCAAACAAAAATATAAAATTTTAATAAAAATAAAATAATGCAAATCAGTTTTTGTTTATTTTAGATATAATATAGAACCGTTCCTGAATAGCAAAAAGTTAAGAAAAATATTAAGGATTATAGAAGTAAATTCTATGATATTAGTAAAAATATTATCGAATAAAATATCTAATGTCAAAATAAGAAGCATCTTAAAAAGATGTTTAATAACGGAGATTTTATATAATTAAAATTAAAGATATATTATTCTAATAGAATAAAAACAGTTAAAATTTAAAGATAAAAATTATCTATTGATGTATTTAATACTATTTAAAACTTAATAAATAATAAAAAGTTAAAATTCAAAAATAAAATTTTTAGTAACTAAGTAAAATTTTTATTTACTATAAAAGTAAAATTTACTAATATTAATTATAATAAGTTATATTGAATTGTTTAAAATAAGAATAAAATTAAAAAATAGATAATTTTTAAAAAATATAATATTAAATCATAAAATATTATGATATGAATAATAAATTCAGAATAAATTTATTATTAAGGTAAAATATAAAAAGGATTTTTAAATTTTAAAATAAAAATAAATTAACATGAAAAATAATTCATCATTATTTTAATGAATAAAAATTCTATCCAAAACTTATATAATGAATTCTAGGGACTGAATTTTTTAAAAAACTTGATTTTTACATAAATCTTTTAAAAATAGATTTTAAATATAAGCATGATAGAAATCATTATTGGATTAAACTTTAATTTTATAAAAAATAATACTATTGTGTTAATAATTAATATTAGATTATCATATTGTATAAAATTACTTATCTAATTACTTGTAGTTATTATTTTCTTATAGTTAAGATCAGTTTTTAAACGTAAGGAAAAAATATAAAAATTATTTTAAATATTTTAGTAAAAAATAAATTTCTATCTTAAAAGTTGTTTTATGATAATGAAATATTAAAAAGAATCTTTCTCAATTAAATTGAATCCATTAATTCTTAATTAAACTTTTACCCAAATGATAGTCCAAGTTTAATTCTAATATTTCTTCCTCTCTTTGTACAATATTTGTTATTATTAGTGATTCTTTTGCTGAATTTATCTTATTAACTTTAACTTCTGATATTACATCTTAATAATGTAATTTAATTATTTATTTCTATTCAAGGTGAAAAGACTTACATTATTAACTGATAGCTTTCTAAAAGCTAATTAAAAATTATTTTTGTAATCAAAAAATCTAATAATCTTTGTCTTTTATTAATCATCGTTAATTATTTTTAATGTTAAATATGTTAAACTTTTTATATGTAAATCATTTAAATTTAAGAAATATTTTCTTGTAAAATCAATTTTTATTCTAATAGTAATATAAAGAGTCGTATTCCATAATTTTGTATTATATCGAATATTAAGCTTTTTATATCTGGAGAACTCTGAATAAATAAAAAAAGATTTTATCTTAATATATGAAACTGTTTACTATAGTAAAAATGATAAAAACCTTTTTTATTTTTCGATTTCTTATAATTTATAAAAATTACTAAATTTAGTAGAACACACTATTTATAAAGAAAACAGTAATAAATTTTTTTCTTATCCGTTGAAAATTCATTTCTGAATCTTAATGATAAATAACTTTTTGATAATAAAGTTGAATAAGTAAATTATCTCTTAAACGATATTATCCAGAGACAATATTGATAAATAATTGGATATAGATAATTAATCTTTATTAAATAATCATTGTGCAATTTCTAAGAAATATTTTATTAAATAACCAAATAATCACCTTCAAATAAACTTGAACAATAACTATAGTATATTTTATTTCTTATTATCTTATTTATTTTATTTTTCTAAAAAATCTTATTAACCTTTACTATTTATAACGTATCTAACATTGTATTCTCAATACATAACTAAATCCTATTTCGATTAGCTATTTAATTAGCTCAGGAATAATATTTTTAATTCAATCGGCTTTCGCTATTAAAGCTATTATAA
>JBHEQT010000002.1:0-194748 GCA_046530785.1 Arsenophonus sp. | reverse complement strand
ATCAGAAATATTGCTTTTACTTATTATCCATCTCGTTAGAATCTTTTCTTATCACTGATTCTTATAAATATAATTAGACTGAACGATGATGGTTGATTTGAAACTATGAATTTATTTATTTTTTATGTCATTAAATAAACGTTTAAATTTTGGAATATGGTTAATCATTGTTAGTACGTTTACTAACCTAAAAAGGTAGGATCTTATCCTTATAGTTAATACTATCTGTCTGTATTTTACACGATAAATTATTTGCGCTATATAGTTCTAATTTTACTAGTTATTTTTTAAAATTATAAGATTTTTATATTTTTATAGAGAGTAAATGGTTAATTTTTATGAAATTAATGTTTGCATCTGAGAAATTTTGAATTTTCTTTATGATCAAAGACAGATATCCAGATATCTTTCTAAAATTAAATCTTTTAAATATTAATATACTAATGTTTAAATGATCTATATATCTTTTCGGATTATTTAATTTCTCTTTACAAGCAAAATAGCGAGTATAATTCTCAATTATGAATTAAAATTGTATAATTAAAAATGATATTATATTAACTAAATAAATTACTTTAGTAAAATTCATAACTTCAATTTTTCATACTATTTTGTTTTAAGTATTGTTTATTAGATAAATATAAAAATTGAAGTGTTAATAAATGCTGAATAATTAAAGAATAAATATATTTTTGTTTTATTTCATAAATGGAAAACTCTATTGTTCATAAATTTAATTTTAAAAGTATTCTTTATTAAAGAATACATAAAATAAAGCTTCTTTAATTCTTAAAAATTTCTCTTAAATATTTATAAAAAAATTTTTAACATCAAAAATAAATCAAGCGAATTTCCATTTTCTTTAAAAAACTATTCGATAATTCAATTTATATTCTATACTTGTGTTGAAAAGATTCTATGGATAGTAAAGATTATTACATTTTTCTTTAAAGAACCATCCCTAAATATTCTATTATTTAGATAATAGGTTCAGTAGATTTTAACGATAAAAGTTCTGCAATTTAAAGCTTTTAATTTAAAGTTTTAAATTTTTAGTAAAAATAATAAAAATATAAAAGTAATATTTTTCTGATTTCACAATTATTTTAGTCTATAGCAAACTAAGATCCGATCTAGAATTAAGGTTCTTCCTATCATGATAGAATTTGTTATAGCCATATTTTATATAATAATTATTTTATCTATTATATATTTTTGATTTTAATAGTTTTTCGGAATATGAAACAGTATTTACTCATTTTTATTTTTTAAAATTAAATTTATTAAATTATTTCTATTAATTCCTAGTAAGTTAGAAAACTAATCTTTATTTATTATAAAGATCTTATAGGTTTCATATATATACTGTGCATTCTTTTATTTTTTATATATAACTAATATTATAACTTATATTAGTGATGAATATTTATATATTCATTATTTAATTATTTCAACAAATGAAAGAGATATTATAAAAACCTATATGAATATATAGTAAATATATAAATTTATTCACTTTATTACTAAAATCAAAAGTAATATGTTTTTGATTTATCGATAAAAGATAAATCAAGTTACATATATAAAAATGTTTACTCAACCATCCCACAGGATTAGTATAATTAATAAATTTTAACAGAAAAATTTATTAATTTTTAGGTAGATTTATATTAATTAAAATACTTCATTCACTTGTTTACTATTTGGTAAGTTTGCATTATTTCTTAAATTAGACTTTTCTATGTTTTATTATGTTCTTTATCATGTAAAGATCTTTTAAATTAATTTAAATTAATACTTGTATTTTATAGCTAAATAGGAAACAAATTTTGTTTTCATAGCAATTAATTTTAAATAAGATAATTTTTATTTAATATAATAAATATAGATCATTCAAAAAAATAGAATTAAATTTTTTTGTTAATTTATTTATACATCTTTAACATTGATCAGAATCAATAAATATTAGTCTTATTTATCTTTGATTTTGCATTAGGTAGAGTAGTAATAATTCCTTCAAATACTTCAGCTGCCATACCAATTGATTCGTATAATGTAGGATGAGCATGAATGGTCAATGCAATATCTTGTGCATCACACCCCATTTCAATAGCTAAACTAATCTCACCAAGCAATTCTCCACCGTTAATACCAATAACTGCTCCACCAATAATACGATGAGTTTCCTTATCAAAAATAAGTTTAGTCATACCATCTGAAAAATTGGATGCAATCGCGCGACCAGAAGCAACCCATGGAAAAGTAGCTACTTTATAATTAATACCTTTTTCTTTAGCTTCTTTTTCCGTCAAACCAACCCAGGCAACTTCAGGATCAGTATAAGCAATTGAAGGGATAACTTTTGGATCAAAATAGTGTTTTAGTCCAGAAATCACTTCAGCAGCAATATATCCTTCATGGATACCTTTATGAGCTAACATTGGATGACTAACAATATCACCTATGGCATAAATATGAGAAATATTAGTACGCATCTGCTTATCTGTTCTGATAAAACCATTTTTATCTACTTCTATCCCAGCTTTATCTGCATCAATCAAATTTCCATTAGGTACACGACCAATTGCCACTAAAACAGCATCGTAACACTGTTTCTCTTCCTGATTTTTTTTACTTTCTATAGTAATATAAATACCATCTTTTTTAGCTTCTAGTGCAGTTATTTTAGTATCGAGCATTAAATTAAATTTCTTACGTATTTGTTTAGTGAACAAATTAACAATATCCTTATCTGCTGCTGGAATAATCTGATTAAACATTTCAACAACATCAATTTTTGATCCTAATGCATGATAAACGGTACCCATTTCTAAACCGATGATGCCTCCTCCTATTATTAATATACGATTTGGTATTTTTTTTAACTGTAGAGCATCAGTAGAATTCCAAATACGAGAATCTTCATATGGAATAAATGGAAGTTGAATTGGTCGTGAACCTGCTGCAATAATAGCATTCTCAAATTTTATTATTGTTTCCTCTTTTTTTCCTTTAATGATAAGTGTATTTTCATCTATAAATTTACCTAAACCATTAATAATCATAATTTTACGATTATTTGCCATTTCTAATAGACCAGTGGTAAATTGACCAATAATTTTTTCTTTCCAAAACCTTACTTTATTAATATTTATTTTTGGATTATCAAATACAATTCCATGTTTCACAAATCCCTTAGTTTCTTCAATAACTTTTGCAACATGCAGTAATGCTTTTGAAGGAATACAACCAACATTAAGGCAAACGCCTCCTAATGTCTCATAACGTTCTATTAAAACTGTTTTTAAACCTAAATCTACGCAGCGAAAAGCTGCTGAATAACCTGCAGGGCCAGAACCTAGAACTGCTACTTGTGTTTTAATTTTAGTACCCATCATGACCTCTTACTTTTGATGCTCACTATCTTGTTAGACGAAAAAAATTTATAATTACAGAAATTTTATACTAAAAGTAATTAATAATAATTATTAATTTTCTTGAAATTGTCCAATATCACAAAATTTTTTAATCGATATGAAAAAATTTTTCAATTATTAATTAATAAAAGTAAGATGATATTCAAGATAATTTGTAAATTACATAACTAAATGGCGAATATCACTCATTAACTGTGCAATACGAGTAAGGAAACGTGCTCCATCTGCCCCATTAATTACACGATGATCAAAAGATAGCGACATAGGTAATATTATACGTGAAATAAATTCAGTCCCATTCCATACAGGTTTTATTGATGAACGAGATAGGCCAATAATAGCTACTTCTGGTGCATTAATAATAGGTGTAAAATTTGTTGTACCAATTCCACCTAAGCTAGAAATAGTAAAACTTCCACCTTGCATATCAGATACAGTCAACTTACCGGAACGAGCTTTCTTTGATACTTCCATTAATCTTTTTGAAAGATCAATAATACCTTTTTTATTAACATCACGAATAACGGGAACAACTAAACCATTTTCTGTATCAATCGCTATACCAATATGAACATATTTTTTCAGTGTTAATGTTTTAGTATCCTCAGAAATTGAACTATTGAAACGAAGCATTTCTTCTAATGCCCGAGCAACTGCTTTCATGATAAAAACTAATGGTGTAATTTTTATTCCTATTCTCAATCTTTCCATCTCTTTATTCTGCTGATTACGAAAAGATTCTACCTCGGTAATATCAGCATCTTCCATAAGAGTTACATGCGGAATTATTGTCCAATTACGACTCAAATTAGCACTAAATATCTTTTGAGTTCTATTTAATTCGACTTCTTCAACTTCACCAAATTTACTAAAATCAATTTTTGGCCATGCTTTCATACTTAGAAAACTTTCCGTTGTACTCACTTTTGTTTCAAAATGATCTATCGCTTCTTTAATATAATTCTGAAAGTCTTCACGTATAATACGACCTTTACGCCCAGTTCCGTTTATCTTAGATAAATTAATATCAAATTCACTCGCTAATCGGCGAATAAGTGGTGTTGCATAGACATATTTCTTTTTTTCAATAAATTTATTTTTAATATTTAAAATAGAACTTTTCTTTTTAATGAATGAAGTTTTAGGTTTTTCAAAATATGGATTCGATAATTTCTTTGGTATTTTAGAAATCGTGATTTCTGAACCAGTATTTGGAAAAACTTCGTTGGAATAAACCGAAAAAATCATAATAAGTGAACCAGTTTTAACTTTATCTCCTTTTATGACTTTAATCTCTTTAACTTCTCCAGAAAAAGGTGCTGGTACTTCTATCAACCCCTTTTCACTTTTTACAGTAATTAATGATTGATCAACGTAAATTTGATTACCAAGATCAACCATTATGTCAGTAACTTCAATTTCATTATTACTAATATCCGGTAAAACTACTTTCTTTAATTCAAATCTAGATAGATTATCATCTTTATGATCTATTTTATCTATGTTTGAATCTAAAAATTTTTTAATGCTGGATTTTGTTATTGTTTTTATTGTATCAAAAACCATTATTAAATTACCAGTTGTAACTTTGTCACCCACCGAAACTTTAATTTCTTTAACAATCCCAACCTGCGGTGATGGAATTTCCATTGATGCCTTGTCACCTTCTACGGTGATTAACGACTGCTCAATATCAACTTCATCACCAACTTTTACCATAATTTCTATAACTTCAAATTTATCTACACCAATATCAGGAACGTTAATTCCAATAAACATTGATTTTCCCTCTTATCCTAAACGCGGATTAATTTTTTCTGGATTAATGTTATATTTTTTGATAGCTTCATCAACTAATTTTAAATCTATTTCTCCACGTTTTGCTAATTCACCTAACGCCGCTATTACCACATAGGAAGTATCAATTTCAAAATAATAACGAAGGTTTTTACGGCTATCTGAACGACCAAATCCATCAGTACCTAAAACATGATAATTCTTTGTAGGAATATAGGAACGAATTTGTTCTGCAAATAATTTCATGTAATCAGTTGATGCAACTGCAGGTATATCATTCATGATTTGAGAAACATAAGGTACACGACGTTTATTGGATGGATGTAACATATTCCAACGATCACAATCCTGTCCTTCACGAGCTAATTCGGTAAATGACGTTACACTATAAACATTAGAACCAATATTGTATTCATTAGACAAAATTTTTGCAGCTTCTCGGACATGAGGCATCATTGAACCAGAACCTAATAATTGAATTTCTCCTTTTTCTCCTTTTAGTGATTCAATCTTGTAAATACCTTTACAAATACCTTCCTCAACACCAGAAGGAATCGCTGGCATATGATAATTTTCATTCAAAGTAGTAATATAATAATAAATATTTTCTTGTTTCTCACCATACATACGGACTAAACCATCGTGAATAATAACAGCAACTTCATAAGCATAGGCTGGATTGTAAGAGATACAGTTAGGTATAGTTAGTGATTGAATATGGCTATGTCCATCTCCATGCTGCAAACCTTCACCATTTAATGTAGTGCGCCCTGAAGTTCCTCCTATCAGAAATCCACGAGCTTGTTGGTCTCCAGCTGCCCATAGCAGATCACCAATACGCTGAAATCCGAAGATGGAATAATAAATATAAAATGAAATCATCGGAAGATTATTTGTGCTATACGATGTAGCAGCAGCCAACCAAGATGCACAAGCTCCTAATTCATTAATACCCTCTTGAAGAATTTGCCCTCTTTTATCCTCCTTATAATAAGCAACTTGTTCACGATCTTGAGGGATATACTGCTGTCCGTTTTGGCTATAAATCCCTATCTGCCGAAATAAACCTTCCATACCAAAAGTACGAGCTTCATCAGCAATAATTGGTACTAATCGATCTTTAATCGATTTATTTTTTAGCATTATATTCAAAAAGCGTACAAATGCAATCGTTGTAGAGATTTCTTTACTTTGCTCTTTTAATAATTGGTTAAATTCCTCTAGTTTAGGAATATCTAAGATTCCATCAAAAGTAGGTTTTCGTTCTGGTAAATATCCACCCAATGCCAAACGATGATTATATAAATACTTATATTCTTCTGAATCTTCTTTAAAGGTAATAAAAGGCAATTTTTCTAATTGATCATCGGATACTGGTATATTAAATCGATCACGGAAATAACGAATCTCTTCTAAATTTATTTTTTTAACTTGATGAGAAATATTTTTTCCTTCTATATTATTGCCCATACCATACCCTTTAACTGTTTTTGCTAAAATTACTGTTGGTTTACCTTTAGTTTCTTCTGCTTTCTTAAAAGCAGCATAAACCTTTTTTGGATCGTGTCCACCACGATTTAATGACCAAATTTCATTATTGGTCATATCTTTAACTAATTCACTTGTCTCAAGATAACGATTAAAGAAGTGTTTACGGATATAAGCGCCATCTTTAGATTTAAATGTTTGATAGTCACCATCTAAAGTTTCATTCATCAACTGAACTAGTTTACCTGAATCATCCTTTCTCAACAACTCATCCCATCTTCCACCCCATAATACTTTAATAACCTGCCATCCTGCACCGATAAAAATACCTTCTAATTCATTAATAATCTTACCGTTACCAATAACTGGACCATCCAGTCTCTGTAAGTTACAATTAATTACAAAAACAAGATTATCTAATTTTTCACGAGTAGCAATTGTGATAGCACCTTTAGATTCAGGCTCATCCATTTCACCGTCACCAAGGAAAGCATAAACTCTTTGATCTTTTGTATCCTTTAAATTTCGATGATGTAAATATTTTAAAAATTTTGCTTGATAAATAGCAGTAATCGCTGCTAATCCCATTGACACTGTAGGAAATTGCCAAAATTCAGGCATCAACTTAGGATGAGGGTAAGAGGAAAGTCCTTTTCCAGAAATTTCTTGCCGGAAATTTTCCATTTGCTCCTTACTAATACGGCCTTCTAAAAATGCACGTGCATAGATACCAGGAGAAATATGTCCTTGAAAAAAAACTAAATCTCCACCATTAATATTATTTTTTGCCTTAAAAAAATGGTTAAAACAAACTTCATATAAAGTTGCAGAAGATTGGAAGGAAGCCATATGCCCACCTAATTCTAAATTTTTTTTAGAAGCTCGTAAAACTATCATTACAGCATTCCAACGAATTGCAGAGAGAATACGACGTTCTAAATCTATATTACCAGGATAATCAGGTTGATCCTCCACAGAAATAGTATTGATATAATTAGAGGTTTTAAAATCCAGCGTGATATTATCAGATCCCATTTTACATAATTGTTGTATTATCTTTTTAATAAGATAATGAGCACGATCAACACCTTCTTCACGGATGACCGATTTGATCGCTTGTAACCAGTCGCGAGTTTCGATCGGATCTATGTCAGTTTTTAACATGTTTAGCATGGTGTATTCCTTATTTATTATTTTTTTCTAATATAATTTCTGATTCCATCTTTTAAAAACATTTATTTAATCATAAATAAAAATAGTTTTTATTTGCTATAAATTTATCTCTAATAAATCATATAATAATGCAAAACGTAACAACAAAAATCTTTATTAATAAATTTAGTAATTTTTTGATCGATCCTAAAAAAACGATTATGATTTGATCAGATTTCTCATTAAAATCTCTTTAATAAATTTTTAAATGAAGATATAAAAGTTCTCCTCTATATTTATTTCAAATTTATGTATAATAATAGTTCAAAAATTTGAGTTTTATATTTAATTAATACTAATTATATTTTTATGTATATATAATCTGATTAAAATTTTCTCTGAAATTAAAATAATTTAAGAAAGTAAATGAAGGTGATATTTAAACTTAATAAACTTTTTCAATAAAAAGAAATTTATATTGTAAAATTTCAATTTTACATTAATATCTCATTCCATTGAATATTCTAAACTTTGTAAACAATTTATCGTTTAATTCAATATAAATCCTTATTAATTTCTTTCAAACTATTGAAATTTAAATATAATCTTTAAATTGATGATGTATTTCTAAAAATAGATTATAATTTTATATATGTTATAATAACAAGAAGGTAAGAAGGTTCAATGAAAGTTTGATATAATTCTTTATTGAAAAAATAGAAAGATTTTATCTTTAATTTTTAACTATCCTTAATCTAAAAGGATGAGGAATAGTAAACTACTTATAGTTCATTTATAGAAAGAAATATTTAAGGAGATTTCTTCAATGAGAATCAGATAATTTAAATTATTAAATTTTGATATAATATTCATTTTATAAATATTTACATAGCAAAATTATGATAAATTAACATATCAATATATCTTATATATAATAAAAACTATCCATTAATTTTCTATAAAAATTAAATTTTAATCTTAAAATATTATCATATTTGATAAAAATTTTGAAAATTTAAAATCTGATAAATAATATTTTTAAAAAATATTATTTATCTATATAAACAAATAATTGAATAAATGAATCTTGCTATTATATTTAACTAAATTTAAATACATAAATATATAGATATGAGATTTTTAAATGATAACAATCATTAATAGAATTGTTAACGATTATTATCATTTCTTTATTTAAATTAATTTAAAAAAATACTTATCTTAAAGGTAAGAAGATAATTTTCATTAATATGAAATTCTTTTTTTAATACATTATATATAACTAATTAAATTAAATAATTGTTAAATTATTTTAACAAATATAAAAATTTATAAATATAATAAAAGAATTAATATTTAATTCTTTTATTTAATATATTAAAAGGAAAGATAATAAATATCTTATTTATAGTAAGATTTTAATGTTTTAAGTATTATAGTACATATATTTTAAAAGAAAACTCCTATCAGTTATATTAAGATGTTCTTATAAGAGATATAGTATTACTGATGGAAGTTTTTGTTTTTTATTTCACTATTTCAATAAATTTATTTTTATTTTTCAATTAAAATTTCAATTTTTTATTGATATTTAAATCATCTAAACAAATTTTTTAAGTAATATTACTTCTTTAATTAAAGAAAAATTAATAGCTAATATATGGATCTTGTAATTAATGAATATAAAAATACTAAATAAATAATAGTATTTTTAATTTAAGGAATACTCTGATCTATTTATCAGATTTACTTCTCTTTCTTATATTATTTTAAATATAATTAGTTTTGTATTAAAAAAAATTTTTATAAAAAATTATAAGGCAGGGTTTTAAAGGTCAAAAACTGGATTTTTATTATCTTTAATAGTACAAAGTATTTAATAAATTAATTTTTTATTTATTTTAACTAATCTATCATTTAATATAGAAATATTTATCAAATTACTGATACATCTCTGATAAATAAATTTAAAAATTATTATTTTGATAAGTAATTATTTTAGTAGTAAGAAAATTATTTTTATTATTAAATATATACTAATAAGTAATTTATCAATTTTAATCGATATAAAGTTAAAAATGATAATTTAGATATAAATCTAAAAATTAATTATTGGTAAAAGTTTTCAACTTTATTTAAACTTTAATATAAAAATATTATTTAAAGGAATATTATAATATTTTATATTTTTATTCTTGATTTACTATTGTTATGAAAGAACAAAATTTATTTAATAAAAATTAATAATTATTAATTTTTTAATAAAATTATGTATTTTAAAATACAAAACTATAAATTAAAAGATCTATAAATAAGATCTTGAATCTATTTCTTATAAAATAAAAATTAAATTGTTTGGATTTTTGAATAAGTATTTATCAAATTTGGTTACAATAAAATATTTACGATTCTAATAAATAAAGTTTAAAAATATGAGAGTAATATAAGAAATAAAATGGAATGTTATTTAAAATCATTTCTGAAAATTATTAAAATTTAAAAAATCATTAAAAATGAAAGGACTACCTACAATAAAAATTGAGTTATTTAGAAAGTTCTACAAAGAATAATTACTGAACTAAAACATTATCTGAATTTTAGATCATAAATTATAAAATTTATCAAGGATAAATTAAAATTTTTTTATAATTAAAATATTGTTACAGATTATTTGATTATAATATTTTCTATTTTTAATTATAAAAATTTAACTACTAAAAAGTTATACTTATTTCTAATGTTTTTATTCATGATCGGATTTAAGCTGAAATAAAATTTACTATTATTTCAATTAATATAATTATAAAGTTAAAATATAAAAAGAACTTAAATATCAGAATTATTCTGTTCAAATAAAAAATGAAGATTAACTTTAATTAACATTAGTTACATTAAAGTTGATTATTATAAAGAAGGATTCTAGTTGTATGAATAACTAGAAATTACTAAAATCATAACACTTTATAAATTTATATATATCATAACATATAAATATTTTAACTATTATATGAAAAATTCAATTGAGATCTCAATTGAATTTTATTAAGGGTTATTTAATCTATAAAATTTTTATTTTAAATCATCTTAAGATCATTAATTTCTATCTTAGAAAAATTTAATTATGTTAAGAAAAATATTTGATTAAAAACAGTTAAAATTACTATAAAGTAAGCTAAGTAAAAACGTTGCTAGTATCAAAATTTTACAAAAAGTTAACTAAAAAATTTAAATATCTTACTAGAAAATTTTTCAACTTTTTATGTGAAGTTAATTATTGTTTAGATCTTTAATAGAAAATAAGATTTTCCATATATATGTAGTAATAAAAAATTACTTCATTATTCAATAATATAATAGTAAAAGTAAAATTATGATATAATCAGATCATTAAATAGAAATTATTTTGTAAATATCTAAGTTGAAAAAAATAATGAATATTTAGGATCTTAAAAACTAATTTTCATTATAAACTTTTATTAGTTATGACTAAAAAAGAACAATACAACTTCTATTAATTTATTTTAAAATAACTTTTATTCAAATTTAACAATAACAATACTGAAACTATATAGAGTAACCAGAACAGAAATATGATTCAGTAAATTTTGTTTCTTATACATTAATAATTTATATATTTAAATTTTAATAATTTTTTTTAAAAGGAGATTTTAAAACATTTTAAAATAATTTAATATTTACTTTAATTAAATTTAAAGAAATATATATATCTATAAGATTTTTATATAAAAAATATATATTTTATGTATCAACTTTAAGTATCTATTCAAGTAGAATACTTTTTAATCTAAAGTTAAACTTTAGTAGAAATTATTAGAAGTATTAATAACATTAGGTTTACTTTTATTAAAAGCATTTAATTTTCTTTCTAAAATAATTTTTAGTAGACTTAAACTAAAATGAATAAACCAATAAAATTTCATATAAAATTATTAATTCATTTATTACGATAATTTTTAATAAAAAATTAATAAAATAACTAAAAACGATATTATCTTTAACAATTATTTTAGATTTATATTTTCAATTATATTTTCAAGAAATTTACTGAATTTAAAATAAAAAATTTAATCTTTAAATTTTTAGTAAAGACTAGATTTCATTTTTTACTATATCTAATAAATTGTTGATAATATTTTATACATTATTGTTATTTTACTATTTTTTAATTTTATATGTTAAATTAAATCAAAATTAATAATTATTATCATAATTTTAATATTCATTAAAACACTAAACATCTCTCTATTTATCATAATTTCATTAATTTTATATATGAAAATTCAGTAAAAAATTTTTTTAAAAAAGAAAGTTTCTTTCAGGGTTTTATATGGTGAGAATTTATTTCTCTTAAGGGTATTAAAACTTAATTTTTTTCAAAAGATTTTAAAAAATCTTTTGAATATTTTTAAGTAAAGATAGAAATTAATTGAAGTAATAATTAATTAGTGATACTACTATTTTAGTATAATTTCTTGATTATTATTTATTATATATTTAATTTAATTTTTAATTTAGATAATTATCCTATTAAATAATCAATTTAAAAAAATAAATCAAATTTTTATGTTAAAATTTGTTATAATTAATTAAAAATTAACTAAATTTTCTTGGAATAGAATATTAAAATCTATTAAAGAGAGAAAGAAATATACATGAGTTATATTATTGCCCTTACAGGAGGGATCGGGACTGGTAAAAGTACTGTTTCAGATAAATTTTCATCCTTAGGAGTACCAATTATTGATGCAGATATCATTGCAAGACAAATTGTTATGCCTAATACTTATGCGCTTAATATGATAAAAAAATATTTCGGTTCAACTATTCTTAACAACGATGGTTGTTTAAATCGTTCCAAGTTAAGAAAAAAAATATTTAGCAACCCAATAGAAAAAGAATGGTTAAATAATTTACTTCATCCGT
Organism: Arsenophonus sp.; assembly: GCA_046530785.1. Lineage (GTDB taxonomy): Bacteria > Pseudomonadota > Gammaproteobacteria > Enterobacterales > Enterobacteriaceae > Arsenophonus. Next base: position 181,930 of record JBHEQT010000002.1, on the reverse strand, counting down.
TAATACATAAAGAAACACAACATCAGTTAACTTTATTTAACTACCCTTATGTAATTTGGGTTATACCATTATTAATTGAAAATAATCTAGAGCACCTTGCTGATCATATAATAGTTACTAATCTAACATTAGAAGAACAAATATACCGTATAATAAATCGTGACGGAATCAGTCAAGAAGAAGTAAAAAATATTTTATCTAATCAAGTTACTCAAACAAGACGGCTACAAAAAGCTGATGAAATAATTAATAATCACACTAACAAACTAACACTTTATAATACCATAGAAAAATTACATCAGAAATACTTTCAATTAGCTATGAATGCTTCTCAAAAAATAGAATAAATACTAGTATTTCTAGTAATAGTTATAAATATCCATTACAGAAAAACATATCCTTTCCTTCCGTAAGGAAGATTTATTCAAAATTATTAAATTAAAATAATAACTTACTATATAATTTGTTCTTTTATTTTATTTTTGAATTAATTTAAGTGTTATATTATTACCAATATAAATCTATATAGCTCTTATTAAAGAAAGTTAATAACTAAAAAATCAATTTTAATAAATAGTTCAAAAATTATTTTTAATCTAAATTAAAATTTTTTGTTGAAACTCAAGAAAATTATCTTTATTAATAGGTTTATCAAACTGGAACTAATACTTATAGAAAGATAAGTATTATTAAATAATATTCTCTTTTCAGTAATCAAATATATATCAAGAAAGATTTCTTCTAGATTTATTTTACTAGTATTATGTTTATAAGATTAATAAGATAGAAATTAAATTATTTTTTAAAGAGTAAGATTATATTCTTTTCCTGTTATATTTTTTTAAAAATTCTGTTAATTTTAATTAAAAACAATAATTTAATTATAAATTAAAAAGTTATAATGGTTTCTATCAAATGTATTTAAAAAATACAGATTTGATTAAAACAATATTAATAAATATAGATTATATCCTCAAGTTAAATATTTAGAGATAAACAAACATCCTTTATATCCTTTATATAAAAGGATATAGATGGGTTATCATAGCTAATAAATTAGAATTTAAATTAAATTATTATAGAATTTATTTATTGTGTTCTTTTTTGACTAAGCATCAAATTTAAAATGCTTAGTAGAGTAGCTTTCAAATGTAACCAACTAACTTCTCTTATATATTTTTAAAAAGTTATAGAAATCTATAGAAAATTTTTATCGTTTGATAATGTTTTAAAAGTATATTATTAAGAAAGAAGATATATAAAGAGTCGAGATCCATGATATGGATAACTCTTATACAATGTTCTTCGATGAGAAGAAACTATATATCAGAAAAAATTTTTCTTTTTCTCAGTATAGTTTTCGATTTTTGATTATGGAGGAAAACTATAACTAATCAGTATATTAATTTCCCAACGTAAGAATTTATTCATTTTATAGATCTTTTTAAAAAGAAATTTGTTTTATATACCATAATCTTATTTTATAAAAGTAAATTTATCTTAAATTTCTATAAACAATTATATCTAAATATATTTATTTTTCTCATTAATTAGCGAAAGTTTATCTCTTTCAAAAATTTAATAATGATAATTATTCTTCCTTCCACTATAAAATTCTATGGATTTAAATAGTTTAAATTCAGTGATAAATATTATATATCAACTTAGATACCTCTTCTAACTATCTACTCTATCTTCAGTATGATTGAGATAAAAGAAATTAATAAACTACTCAATTATAACACAAATAAAATTTATCAAGTTACTGAGTAACGATTTATATTTTTTTAATCTAAGCAAGTATTTTAGATGCTAATGAAAAAGTTTTAAAAAAAACATTCTATAATAAAATTAGTTATACAAGACTGTATCTTTTAAATAAAAAACTTCAAAGAAATTGTACAGCATAAAAACAAATTATTGATAACTGAAATCCATACCATTTTTTTTTGGGTACCTTCATTAAATAAAATGAATAGAAATCTTCTCTCTCAATTTAGAATTAACGCCACAAAATAGTAGAGATCATTATTGATCATAAATTTTTCAATACTATAAATTAGAAAATACCTAGAGAAAATTTAGAAATACTGATGATATTAAAAATTAAATTTTACTGACTAACATTTTATTATCCATTATTTAAGATTCGTTATCAAATATTAAATTATTTTAATAAATCTATAAAACTACATAATCTAATCAAACTAAATATATATATCTTGATAAATCTAATTAAATTAACTTTCTTTTAAAGAAATTTTAAAATTTAAGTTTCTTGAAGTCTTTAGAATATTTCTGAAATGATATTTCAAATATCATTTCCAATAAATATAATATATTAAAAATAAAACTATAGGATTTTATTTAAAGAATAAAATAAAAATTAGATAAAATAGTTCAGTAATTTTATTTATATTAACTATATTTTTTTGATATAGAGTATATTACTATCATTTTTGATTAAGATATCAATAATTACTTGATTAGTAGATAAAATCTACACTTATGAATGATTTTTATAAAAGTTAACATGAAGATTGATTTTATTTCATAGAATTGAAAATACATTTTCTATAAGAAAATAAAATTTAATCTTACGATCTGGAAATTTATCTTTAACAACCTGTAAAAAATGACTATTAATAACCATTTGTCCAATCTTCTCTTTAATATTATTAAAAATTGTTTTATTAATGATTCACCTTTTCTAATTTATTGATAGAAAATTAGAAAATTTCTATATATAAATTAACTTTATGTTAAAAAGTAAAATTACTTATTTTTATTATTTTAATATACTACCCAATAGTAATTTTTAATTGTTTTATAAACTTTAATTATTTTTAAAGTTTAATTTTAAAAAACGAATATATTCTTTCTTTTTTTGATTCTTTTAACAAAAAACCTGTAACTTAAGTCTACCATGACAATGTTTATATTTTTTACCTGATCCACATGGACAAGCTTCATTACGACCAATTTTATTTTTTTTGATTACTATTTGATCTTCCGTTTTTGACATCAATTCTTTATTTTTAATTTTATGGATAAGATTTTGCTTTCTAATAAAACGTTCCGTTTCTTCTCGCCTTTTCTCATCAAGTATAGTCACTTTCTCTGGTAATCGAATATTTACTTTACTTAAAGTGCTAGTTACTTCATATTTTAGAGTTTCTAACATATTCGAAAACATATAAAAAGATTCTCTTTTATATTCCTGTTTTGGATCTCTTTGTGCATATCCTCGTAAATGAATGCCCTGACGCAAATAATCCATTGCAGCTAAATGTTCTTTCCATAATGTATCAAGAGTTTGTAGCATGATACTTTTCTCAAAATTACGAATCATTTCTGTACCAGAAATGATTTCTTTTTCTTTATAATTTTTAATTAATTTCTCTAGAATACGTTCATACAAAGTTTCTTTATGCAATTCTGGTTCTTTATCTAACCACTCCTGAAGAGGTAATTCTAAAGTAAAATCGTTACTTAATTTTTTTTGTAATCCATCAATATCCCACATTTCTTCCAAGGATTGAGGAGGGATATAATTATTAATAATATTGTTTATTACATCTTCACGAATACTTCCAATTGTTTCACTAATATCACCACCATCTAATAAATCATTACGCTGTGAATAGATAGCAATTCGCTGATCGTTAGCAACATCATCATATTCTAAAAGTTGTTTTCTAATATCAAAGTTACGACTTTCAACCTTATATTGAGCGTTAGCAATTGCTTTTGTTACCCAACGATGTTCAATTGCTTCCCCAGGTTTCATACCTAATTTACGCATCATTTCTCTAACTCGATCAGAGGCAAAAATACGAATTAAAGAATCTTCCATTGAAAGATAAAAACGTGATGAACCAGGATCACCTTGACGTCCAGAACGACCTCGTAATTGGTTATCAATACGACGAGATTCATGGCGTTCAGTACCAATAATGTGTAATCCACCAGCTAAAATTACTGCTTTATGACGTTCTTTCCATTCTGTTTTGATTTTATCAATTTTCCATTGACTAGGATTCTTTAGCTTATTAATTTCTGTCTGCCAACTCCCTCCTAACACAATATCTGTACCTCTCCCAGCCATATTAGTCGCAATAGTAACTGAACCAGCTTGCCCTGCTTCAGCAATAATATCCGCTTCCATCGAATGGAACTTAGCGTTTAAAACATTATGCGCAATTTTAGCTTTAGTTAGTTCCCGAGAAATTAACTCTGATTTTTCAATTGAAATAGTACCTACTAATACTGGCTGACCTCTTCTAGTACATTCACGAATATCATTGATAATTGCATCAAATTTATCTGATTCAGTCATATATATTAAATCAGATAAATCATTACGGATCATAGGACGATTAGTTGAAATAACAATTGTATCTAATTTATAGATAGATCTAAATTCAAAAGCTTCTGTATCAGCTGTACCGGTCATACCTGCTAGTTTTTCATATAAACGAAAATAATTTTGAAAGGTAATTGATGCTAATGTTTGATTCTCATTTTCAATCTTAACACCCTCTTTTGCTTCAACAGCTTGATGTAATCCATCTGACCAACGACGTCCTTCCATTGTACGTCCGGTATGTTCATCAACAATAACAATCTGATTATCTTTAACAATATAATCTACATCCCGACTGAAAAGTTCATAAGCACGTAGTGCAGCTATTACATGGTGCATAAGAATAATATTATCCGGAGAATAAAGTGACTCCCCTTTTTCCATTAAATTCTCTTTTACTAATAATTGTTCAATTAATTCTAATCCACGTTCCGTTAACGTAACTTGTCGAGATTTTTTATCAACAGAAAAATGTCCTTTACCTTGAAAAGTATCTGAATCTTCTTTTTCTTGTTGTTTAAGATGAAAGATTAATTTATCAACTTTTTTATATAGATCTGAACTATCTTCAGATGGTCCTGAGATAATTAATGGAGTACGAGCTTCATCAATTAAAATAGAATCTACTTCATCGATTAATGCATAATGGAGTTTACGTTGCACGCGTTCTTCTGGACTAAAAGCCATATTGTCACGAAGATAATCAAAACCATATTCATTGTTAATTCCATAAGTAATATCTGCCATATAAGCTTCGCGTTTCTTTATCGTAGACATACCCGATAAATTAATACCGACTGTCATACCAAGAAATTCAAAAAGTAGTCTATTATTTTCTGCATCACGCTTAGCTAAATAGTCGTTTACTGTAACAATATGCACACCTTTACCCATTAAAGCATTTAAATATGCAGGTAATGTAGATGTTAATGTTTTTCCTTCACCAGTACGCATCTCTGCAATACATCGTTCATTAAGTACCATACCACCCAGCAATTGAACATCAAAATGTCGCATGTTAAAGACACGTTTACTTGCTTCACGAACAGTTGCAAACGCCTCAGGGATTAATTCATTTAATGTTATTCCTGATTTAATACGATTACGAAATTCATCTGTCTTTGCTTTAAGCTCTTGGTCGGAAAATTTTTCAAATTCAGATTCTAAATTATTAATAATATTAACAAGGTTACCTAAACGACGTAAAGTACGGTCATTACGACTACCAAAAATTTTTTTTAATAAATTAGTTACCATAAATATTTTCTCAATTAAGGAAAGATTCTTATTAGAATCCATCTATATTAATTCGTTTTAACCAATATAATTAATTTGTTCAATTGAACAAAGGTTGCTTTAAGAATCAACCAAAAAGTCAATGAATTGATGTTAAGGTCCAGATCGAATATCCACGATCCAAAATAACCAATAGGCTAATTTGGCAGGAGATACAGTAAAAAGAAGATTGTGCTTTAATGAATAAATGAAATTATATAAAAAAGATATAATATACTCAAATATATTATAGAGTAAAGAGTGTTTAGGACATTAAATGAAATTAGTTTGTTATGTATAGATTTTAATTGATGCGACCCTATACCTCCAAAGCTATATTATAAGATTTTTAGTTGAAAACTTATCTAGTTTTATTATATTATATAAAATATACTGATTTCAATAATTTACGGTATAATTATAAAATACAAATACTTATTAATATACCTAATCAGTTAAACCAATGAGATAAAGATAAATTTATCTGATATATAAATTATAATTGGTTAAGATATCAAATATTTTCAGTAACTTTTTCTTAAGGTCCTAGGTAAGTAATATATATATATTAAATACTAATCTTTTCTATATATAATAATATGTGTGATCAAAATATTTTTAGTAAAAATCATAAAAGATTTTATTACATTTATTGAATATTATATAAAAAGATTTGGAGTAAAAATGCGAGATAGTTATCCTAAATCTTTAAATATTTTATTAAAAGAAAGCAACTTTTCTGAAAATATTTTACAAACTATCCAACAACATACTCAGGTATTAATAAAACTTAATATTAGTGTTTTAAACTTACTTCCTGCTGAAGTAAAAGCTTATTGTAGAGTTGTTAATTATCGTCAACATATTCTTATATTAGAGATTACAAATGCTAACCGAAAAGTACGACTAGACTATGAACTTCCTATATTACTTTCAACATTACGTAATACTATTTTACCATCGATATCTTTAATCAAAGTAATAATTAATCCATCATTATCATGTAAAACATCAAAAAAGTTTTTAATAATTCAAAAAATAACTATAAAATCATCAAAACAGATAATAAACAAGTTAAGCAAAGAAAGCGAAAAAACGATTCGTAAACTAGCAAAAAAAAGCCCAAAAAAATTGAAAGAAAAATTAGAGCAGCTAGCTGAATTAGCTAGAAATTAGGAGGAAAGAAACTAGAAATAAAGATCTAAGATTGAATAAAAGTATCAACAAAAAATATAATAGAAAAAATAATTTATTTATTTTATGATAAAATAAATAATATAATTAAATAATATTTTTCAGATTATTATTTGTTGAAGGTGCTTTAAATGCAACAGACATTTCAGACTCATCTTCAAAGGTCACCATATCCCAAGAAGACTTTGTTGATAAAACAGTTTGCAATAATTTGTTATTCAATGCATGACCTGATCTGTATGCGCTAAAAGAACCAATAATATTATGGCTACACATAAATAAATCACCAATAGCATCTAGAATTTTATGACGAACAAATTCATCTTCAAAACGCAAACCATTTTTATTTAATACATGATAATCATCAAGAACAATTGCACAATCAAAACTACCTCCCAAACATAATTTTTTAGATTGTAAATATTCAATATCATGTATGAAACCAAATGTTCGAGCACGACTAATATCTCTAATAAAAGATTTTACTGAAAAATCCAATTTATAGCGTTGAGTACTGCTATTAATAGCAGGATGATTGAAATAGATAGTAAAATCTAAAATAAATCCGTTATAAGGAGTTAGTTCAGCCCATTTATCACTATCTATAACTCGGATATTTTCTTTAATACGGAGAAATTTCTTAGCACTGTTTAATTTTTTAATGCCTGCATCTAACAATAAAAATACAAAAGGTTCAGCACTTCCATCCATTATTGGAATTTCTTCTGCATCTACTTCAATAATAATATTATCAATTCCCAATCCTGCCAATGCAGCATTCAAATGTTCTACCGTTGAAATACGTATATTATCTTCATTGACTAAGCAGGTGCATAGCATTGTATCACCTACTAATTTTGCTTCAGCTTTGAAATTAACTGGAGGATTTAAATCTGTACGACAGTAAATAACACCAGTATTTTCTGGTGCTGGACGTAATATTAAAGAGACTTTCTTACCAGAATGTAAACCGATACCTGTTGCTTGAACAGTACGTTTTAGTGTACTTTGTTTGATCATCATTTTCTTAGATTCTTAAATATTTTGTTTACTAATTCTTACCTGAAAATTAGAGAAACATTTTAGCATAAAAAGTAAAAAGTTAACTAATTGTTAATTTAATCAGCTTGTTTTCTTAAAAAGGCTGGAATATCTAAATAGTCCAATTCTTTATTTGAATGTATATTTTCTTTATTCACTATTTTAGCAGCAGATTTTTCTTCTGTTAACGGAATTATACTCGGCATTGAATCTTGTATTTGTTGATATCTCTTCTCTATCGATGATTTTGGAGTTGCTTTGCTAGTAACCAACGTGATTTCTGGTCGTTTATCCATACCAATTCCTGTAGCAACAACGGTCACACGTAATTCATCATTCATTTCAGGATTAAGTGAAGTACCGATAACAATAGTTGCATTATCTGAAGAAAATGCACGAATGCTATTACCTACTGTTTCAAATTCATCAAGCCCCAAATCAAAACCTGCAGTAATATTAACTAAAACACCACGAGCGCCAGATAGATCGATATCTTCCAATAATGGGCTAGAAATCGCCATTTCTGCTGCTTCTTCAGCTCGATCTTCACCTTGTGCTATACCCGACCCCATCATAGCATAACCCATTTCAGACATGACAGTACGAACATCAGCAAAATCTACATTCATTAAACCCGGACAAGTAATAAGTTCAGCAATGCCTTGAACCGCCGATTTTAATATATCATTTGCTGCACCAAATGCATCTAACAAAGAAATACCTCGTCCAAGTACTTTTAATAATTTATCATTCGGGATGGTGATTAAAGAATCAACATGCTTAGACAGCTCTGAAATTCCTGTTTCAGCAAATGCCATACGTTTTTTACCTTCAAAATTAAAGGGTTTTGTTACTACTGCTACTGTTAATATACCAAGCTCTTTAGCAACTTCAGCAACAACAGGAGCTGCACCGGTACCAGTACCACCACCCATACCAGCAGCAATAAATACCATATCTGCCCCATCGAGAGCATTACGTAATGCTTCACGATCTTCTTCAGCGGCACTACGACCAACTTCAGGATTCGCTCCTGCTCCCAATCCTTTGGTAATACTATTTCCGATCTGAATAGTTTGTCCTACTGTTGTTTTACGCAATGCTTGAGCATCGGTATTAACAGCAAAAAATTCAACACCTTCAATGCGTTCACGTACCATATGTTCAACTGCGTTTCCTCCGGCACCACCAATACCGATTACTTTAATTACCGCGTCATTGCTTAATTCCATTGGTTCAAACATGATCTTTCTCCATTTTATCCCCCTATATAGAAGCAAAGATTTGCTTCTTACAAAATTAAAATTCTTTTCTCAACCAATTAGTAATTATATTAAACCAATTACTTAGAGATCCACCCTTATCTATTTCTACTTCATTCTCAAAATGAATCTGTTTGCTATAATGTAGGAGCCCAACAGCTGTAGAGTAATAAGGTTCTTGTGCATAATCTGTTAAACCAGTTATATTTAATGGCTTACCGATTCGAACATGGGTATGAAATACTTTTTTAGCGCATTCAACTAGACCATCCATTTGAGCGCCTCCTCCTGTTAAAACAATACCCGCAGCCAGATCATGTTTAACACCTTCCTGACGCAATTGTTCTTGCAATTTTAAAATCTCATTATTTACTAAATTTAGCAACTCTGTGTATCGTGGTTCAATAACTTCAGCTAGTGTTTGACGTTGTAAGTTTCTTGGTGGACGACCACCTACACTTGGTACTTCAACATTTTCTTCTTTATTAACAATAGTACCTAATGCGCAACCATGGCGAACTTTTATTATTTCTGCATGGCTGGAATGGGTGCCAAATGCATAAGCAATATCACTTGTCACAACATTACCTGCATAGGGTATAACTTTGGTATGACGTAATGCTCCGTTAGTATAAACTGCTATATCCATAGTTCCACCACCAATATCAACAACACATACACCCAATTCACGTTCATCTTCTGTTAAAACAGAATAACTTGATGCTAAACCAGCAAAAATTAATTGATCTACTTTTAAACCGCACCGTTCAACTGCTTTAAGAATATTTTTAGCCATATCATTATGACAAGTAATCAAATGTACCTTAGCTTGCATACGTACACCTGAAAGTCCAACTGGATTTTTAATTCCTTCTTGATAATCAATAGAATATTCCTGTGGAATAACGTGTAAAATTCTATGTTCATCACGAACTCGAACAGATTTAGCCATATGAATAACATTATCTACGTCATCTTGAGTAACTTCATCCTCAGAAATAGGAACTATACCTATTTCATTTTGACAACTAACGTGCTTTCCAGAAAGCGATAAATAAACAGATGATATCTGACAATCCTCCATTAATTCTGTTTCATCAATAGCTCTTTTCAGACATGTAACAACAGATTCCAAATCATTCACTCCCCCTTTATCCATTCCTCGGGATGGACAATTTCCAACACCAATGATATTTACCATCCCATCAGGTAAAATTTCACCAACTAGTGCAGAAACTTTTGAAGTTCCAATTTCAAGACCAACCACTAATTTTCTGTCTGTTGTTTTAATCATTTTTATTTGCCTGTATCTGATCACAATTAGCGGTCTTAATCTATTTCAACTCATAGATGTTGCAGATTTATCTGAAAGTGGTAACCAACCTACTGCAGCACCACTGCTATATCGTAAATCTATATATTCAATATATTTATCTGTCACCTTTTTTAATAGTGGATAAATTTCAAGAAAACGGTTTAATCTCTTTTTAATATCTTTTTTACCAATATTCAATCGAATATCGTTAGCTAAAACTAATTTCCAAGCACGTCTCACAGTCATCGACACTGACTTAATACTAAATTTATATGGTTCTAGCTGTTGTTGCATAATACGATACATTTTTAATACTTCTTCCTGAGTACCTTTTGGTCCATATAACATTAAAAAATTACCTTTAACAGTTAATGATGATGGTAAACTAAAAACAACACCTTCTTCATTAATAAAAAAAGTATTATTCCATTTAGCATAAGGTTTATATTCCACTAAATGAATTTTTAGTTTATTCGGCCATTGTTTACGAACTGTAACATACCTTATCCATGGAATACTTTTTATTTGATTTTGGATTGCATTCACATCTATAGTCATAAATGTACTCGGTATACCTATTTCTAATATTACTTTTCTAATATTATCGTCACAGGTGTAATATCGTTCCCCAGTGATTACTAGTTTAGAAATAGAAAATTGATTAAGATTTTTTATACAATTTAAGATCATCCACCCATTCCATATAATAGTAACCAATACTATTAATAAGAAAATAATTCCAGTTAAACAAACAGAATTACTTCTGGAAACACCGTTTCGTTTTTCTTTAAGCTCTTTATTACGAATGTTCACTATACTGATGCTCGTGACATATTACTTCGCCAACTCTAAAATTTTTTTAACTAATTGCGAAAAAGTTATACCTGCTTGGTTTGCAGCTAAAGGAACCAAGCTATGAGTGGTCATTCCCGGTGAGGTATTAATTTCTAATAAGTAAAAAATACCATTGTTATCTCTTATAAGATCAACTCTTCCCCAACCATTGCAACCGATTGCCTTATAAGCTGTTAATGATAATTTATTTAATAAAGCCTCTTCTTTATTATTCAATCCACTTGGACAGAAATATTGTGTCTCATTAGAAATGTATTTCGCATCATAATCATAAAGAACACCAGATGGTTGAATACGAATTGAAGGAAGTACTTGTTTCCCTATAATTACTACGCTAAATTCAGGCCCATTTAAGAATTTCTCAATCAACACATTTTTGTCATAACGAAAAGCGAATTCTAGTGATATTCTTAATTTAGGAAAAGTTGTTACTTTACTAATACCAATGCTTGAACCTTCAAGAGTTGGCTTTACAATAAGAGGTAAACCTAAATGATAAACATACTTAAAAAGAGTTTCATCTGATATCCTTGCTAACTGTTGTTTTTTTAATACTATATAAGGTGCAATCGATAAACCTATACCAGCCCATAATTGTTTAGTTCGTAGCTTATCCATTGAAAGTGATGAAGCTAAAACACCACTCCCTGTATAAGGTAATCCTAAAAATTCTAAAACTCCTTGCACCGTACCATCTTCACCACCTCGTCCATGTAAAGCAATAAAAACTTTATTATAACCAACTTCTTTCAATTTGAAGATAGAAAAATATTTAATATCCACTGAATATGCTTCTATTCCAGCATCACGTAATCCATTAACAACTTCCTTACCAGATTGTAATGACACTTTTCTTTCAGTCGATTTTCCTCCTAAAAGAACGGCAATTTTATCAGCCATGATACTTTTCCTCACTTCTTATTATTGGCCGTAAATCTGTATTAGCTAAATTACGTCCTATTTTACCGATATTTCCAGCTCCTTGTATAAGTATCAGGTCGTTATCTTCTATAATTTGCGCTAATATTTCTCTAATCTTGTCATGATCAGATATAAAAATAGGATCTAATTTTCCTAGATTACGAATTTTCCAACATAGTAATTGACTATTTATACCAGGGATAGGTTTTTCTCCTGCTGGATAAACATCTAACATTAATAATACATCAACTTGTTCTAAAATATTGGCAAAATCATCATATAAATCACGCGTGCGAGTATATCTATGTGGCTGAAAAATCATCACTATACGTTTATCTGGCCATCCTTCTTTTGCTGTTTTAATAGTAACATTAACTTCTGTTGGATGATGACCATAATCATCTATCAACATAACATTACCTTTTTTACCGTTAATATTTGATAAAGGAAAATTACCTAAGAAATCAAAACGTCGCACAGTTCCTTGAAATTTTTCTAGTGCAAGCAAAATAACATTATCATCAATACCTTCTTCGGTTGCCACTGCAATAGCCGCAGTTGCATTTAATACATTATGACGCCCTGGTGTATTCAAAATAAATTCTAAATCAGCTCTATTTTTTCTTGTTATAGTAAAAAAACATTGATTTTCTAGTTGTTTGTAGGATGTAATTTGAACATCTGTATCGTCACTAAATCCATAAGTAGTCCTATAGCAAGTTATTTTATTTATTATCGAACGAACTACTGGATCATCTATGCATAATACTGCAAGACCATAAAATGGCAGATTATGTAAAAAACTAATGAAACTCTTTTTTAATTTTTCAAAATCACCATGATAAGTTTCCATATGATCTGCTTCAATATTTGTTATAACAGCAATTAATGGCTGTAAATGTAAAAAAGAAGCATCACTTTCATCTGCTTCTACAATCAAATAACGGCTATTACCTAAACATGCATGAACCCCTTCTCTTTTTAGCAGCCCTCCATTAATAAACGTTGGATCTAATCCTGCTTCTTTATAAATAGTAGCAATCATCGCAGTGGTAGTTGTTTTTCCATGAGTTCCTGTTATAGAAATACCATAACGAAAACGCATTACTTCTGCTAACATTTCAGCTCGTTGAATTACCGGAATATGTTCTTTTTGTGCTGCAATAATTTCTGGATTATCCGCAGGTATTGCCGTAGACACAACAACAACAGAAGCATTTTCAATATTTTCTGATCGATGATTAAAAAAAATTTTTGCACCAAGCTTTATTAACTCCTGAGTAACTGTATTAGGTAACAAATCAGAACCACTAATCCTATAACCTTCATTAATCAATATTTCAGCAATACCACCCATGCCAGAACCACCAATTCCAACAAAATGAATATGCCTAATCCGACGCATTTCTGGAATTATTCTTCTTAATTTTGGTAATTTTTGTGTATTCACTTTACTCTCTTCGTTCATTGCTACTTTGATTTTAACCATTATTAATATAAAGAAGATTTCATTTAGAAATTTCAATTAATATTTCTGCTATACGTTTAGTTGCATCAGTAATCGATATTGCTCGTGCTTTTTTTGCCATCTCTAATAACTTCGGGCGAGATAATTGATTTAATAAGCTCAACAAAACATTTGTTGAAAATTGAGGATGCTCAATAATTTTCGCTGCTCCTGCCTTTTCTAACGGTAACGCATTCCAGTATTGCTGCCGATCTTTATGTTGGAAAGGGATAAATATTGCTGGTAAACCTGCAACAGAAACTTCACTAACTGTTAAAGCACCTGCGCGACAGATAATAATATCAGCCCAAGCATAAGCCTTAGCTATATCGTCAATAAATTCAGTTACTTTATAATTATTTGATTTAACGCATAATTTTTTATATAAAGTTTCTGTCATTTTTTTAGAACCTTTTCCAACTTGATGCCAAATGGTTACTTTTTCATCTAATTGAGCAGCTACTTCTGGTAATATTTGGTTTAAAATTCTTGCCCCTTGACTGCCACCTATCACCAAAATTCGAATAGCTCCATCACGATTAACTAAACGTTTTTCAGGATCAGGTAATTCTAATATCGATTCACGAACGGGATTTCCTACTACCGTAACATTAAGAAATGAACTTGGAAATGCTTGTAAAACACGATTAGCAATTTTAGATAATAAACGATTGGTTAATCCTGCTATTCCATTTTGCTCGTGTAGCACAATTGGAATATTACATAGCCACGCAGCAATACCACTTGGAAAAGAAACATATCCTCCCATACCTAATACAACATCAGGTTTATAACGTTGTATAGCCACTTTTGCTTGTTTTATCGCTTTAATAATTTTAAAAGGTGATACCAACAATGCCTTAATACCTTTACCACGTAAACCGGGCATATTTATAAAATCAATCTCGATGCCATGTTTAGGAACTAAATATGCTTCCATCCGGTCGGAAGTTCCCAGCCAATGAACATCCCAGCCTTGTAATTTTAGATAATTAGCTATCGCCAATCCTGGAAAAATATGTCCTCCTGTACCGCCTGCCATTAATATTAGTCTTTTTGGTTTCTTCATTTACTCTTTGTCCTTATAAGTACCTTCACCTTTTTAAGACGTGTTTCAAAATCAATGCGTAACAAGATAGTAATGGAAATAAACATAATTAATAGACTAGAACCACCATAACTAATTAATGGTAATGTTAATCCTTTAGTTGGTAATATTCCTGTCGCAGAACCAATATTAATCAATACTTGAAAAGTGAACCAAATACCAATTGAACAAGCTAAATAACCTGAGAAATATTGCTCTGTATCTAACGCTCGTTTTCCAATCATCATACTGCGAAAAGAAATAAAAAATAACATTAAAAGAACTAACAATACACCGATATAACCTAACTCTTCCGCTAAAATCGAAAAAATAAAATCAGTATGTGCCTCAGGTAAATATTCTAATTTTTGAATAGAATTACCTAAACCTTGACCCAAAAATTTTCCCCTCCCAAACGCCATTAAAGATTGTGTTAATTGATAACCATTACCAAAAGGATCTACCCATGGATTAAGAAAGGAAGTTATTCGATGCAAACGATAAGGTTTAAAGTAAATCAAACCAATAACGCTTACCGTACAAATAATAATACCAATGATAAAAGGTGCTAACCTAGCACCAGCAAGAAATAGTAATATTAAGGTTGTTACAACCAACACAATTACTGTACCTAAATCAGGTTGCAATAAAAGTAAAATACTCATTAATAGCAAAATAAACATAGGCTTCATAAAGGCAAAAAATTGAATTTTCAATTCATCAATTTTTCTGACTAAATAATTGGATACATAGCAGAATAGAGATAATTTTGCAATTTCAGCCGGCTGTATATGTATAATACCGGTATTAATCCAACGAGAAGCACCATTAACTGAGTTTCCAGAAACCAATACTGTTGATAAGAGTATTAAGGAAATTATTAATAATAAAAAATTATATTTTTCCCACCATACCATAGAAATATTTAATACTAATAAAGATAAACTAAATGATAAAATAATATAAATAGCATCTCTTTTAGCAAAAAAAAATGGATCTTGCGTTAAGCGCTGCCCAATCGGAAGCGAAGCTGATGTTACCATAATAAAACCAATTAGAGATAGCACTAAGGTGAACCAAAATAAAGTACGATCATAAAGTATCATATTTAGAATATTTTATCTCGTTCACTATTATCCCAAATTTTTAGTTGTTTTAAATTAAATATAAACATTGACCTAATTCCTTCGCTAATTCAGTAAATTTTTCACCTCGATGTTCAAAATTACGAAATTGGTCAAAACTTGAACAAGCTGGTGAAAGAAGAACCATATCTCCAGTTTTCAATTTTGGCGCTATAACTCGTAGACATTGTTCCATTGTATCTAATAGTAAACTATTTTTTTTTAACTGTGCCAATTTATAACCATCACGCCCAAAACAACTTAACTTAATATTTTTTTTTGATACATATGGTTTTAATGATGAAAAATCTGCTGATTTTCCATCTCCACCTAATAACAAATAAATCGTACCAGATATTTGTAAACTTTTTAAAACTGCTTTAGTACTAGCGATATTTGTTGATTTAGAATCATTAACCCATTGAATACCTAGATGATGATAAACTAATTGGCAACGATGAGGTAAGCCTTTATATTGAGTTAATTCTGACAAACTTGCTTTACGTGGAATATTTATAGCATCTGCTAAAGCTAGTGCAGCCATCCCATTAAGATAGTTATGTTGCCCGACTAACCCTATTTCAGAAGTCTTAATAAGAGACTCTCCTTTTAGTTGAATTTCTTTATAAAAAGTATTTAATTGATAATCCCCTTTATTAATGCCAAAACTGATACAACGCGCATCACGATCGAGTAATGGCCAAGTTTGTGAATCTTCTTCATTAACAATACAAATTTTAGCGTTAGAATAGATTCGTAATTTAGAAGAACGATACTGTTTAACTCCTGAAGGATAACGATCCATATGATTTTCTGTCACATTCAATATAGTTGCCACTTCAAATTTTAAACTTGATGTTATTTCTAGCTGAAAACTAGAAAGTTCTAATATATATAAATCATAATCTTTTTCTAATAATGTCAGTGCTGGTATTCCTATATTTCCACCAATTGCTACTTTCAAATTAGCTGCTTTTGCCATTTTTCCAACTAATGCTGTAACAGTACTTTTACCATTAGAGCCTGTGATAGCAACGATAAGTTTATTCGTTTCACGACAAAAAAGTTCAATATCACCAATAATTTCAATACCTTTATCTGCTGCTACTTTTAATTCTGGTGTAGAAATGGAAATACCGGGACTAACGACAATTAAATCAGCTTCCATTAACCATTCACTATTCCAACTACCACTGTGACACATAATTTCTGGAGATAATTTATCCTTACCTGGTGGGAATATTCGTGTATCAATGATACGTGGAACAACTTGACGTGAAAGAAAAAAATAGATACAAGATAAACCTGTTTGGCCTAACCCGATAATAACAACTTTTTTCCCTTGATAATTAACCATTATCAACGGACCTTTAACGTTATCAATCCAATCAATACCAACATTAATGAGATAATCCAAAAACGAACAATAATTCGAGGTTCAGGCAATCCTTTTAATTCGTAATGATGATGGATCGGCGCCATACGAAAAATTCGTTGACGACATAGTTTAAATGATACAACTTGCAAAATTACCGATAATGTTTCAATTACAAACACACCTCCCATAATCAATAATAAAAATTCTTGTCGAAGTAAAACAGCAATGGTTCCTAATGCACCACCTAATGCCAACGAGCCAACATCACCCATGAAAAGTTGCGCAGGATAGGTGTTAAACCATAAAAATCCTAACCCAGCACCAACAATTGTAGTACAAACCACAACTAATTCAGCTGCGTGATTAATATAAGGAATTTTTAAATAGTTAGCGAAATTAAAATTACCAGTAATCCAAGCTACTAATGCAAAACCTGCTGAAATAAAAACTGTCAACATAATTGCTAAACCATCTAATCCATCAGTTAAATTAACTGCATTACTTGTTCCTACAATGACAAAGTAAGTGAGTAAAATATAAAATAGACCAAGTTGTGGCATAATATCTTTGAAAAAAGGTAGAACTAATTGAGTTACTGCAGTATCCTTACCTGTATTATATAAAATAAATGCTATACTTAAAGCTAATAGAGATTGCCAAAAATATTTCCATCGTGCGATTAACCCTCTAGAATTCTTGGATAGAATTTTGCGATAATCATCAATAAAACCAATAATACCATATCCCAACAAAATGACTAATACACACCAAACATAGGGATTATTTAACCTAGCCCATAGTATGACTGAAATAAAAATAGAAGATAAAATCAACAAACCTCCCATTGTGGGTGTGCCGCTTTTACTAAAATGCGATTCGGGACCTTCATCACGAACAGTTTGACTTATTTGCAATTTTTCTAAAAAAGAAATCAAATTAGGTCCCATCCATAGCGAAATCACCAAAGAAGTTAGCAAACTAGTAATAGCCCGAAATGTCAAATAAGAAAAAAGATTAAAACCAGAAAAATATTTAACTAGGGATTCACCTAACCAAATTAACATAAAAAATGCTCCTGTAATGCGTTTACAATTTCCTTCATTTCTGTATTCCGTGAACCTTTGACTAAAATTGATACGATTTTATATTTTTTTATTAGTGGAATTAGTTTAGAAATTAATTCTTTTTTAGAAAAAAAATGTTCTCCACAACCACTTTGTTGACTAATAAGAGCACTATCCTTACCGACACTTAAAACTCTATCGATTTTCATTTTTCGAGCTGTATCTCCGATTTCTTGATGAAGGATATTAGTATTATCACCTAATTCACTTATATCACCGACAACCAAGATACGATACCCAGAAATTTGAGATAAAATATCAATGGCAACAATCATAGAGCCAATATTAGCATTATATGTGTCATCTAAAAGAAGTTTATCTGGTGCTAAATTAATTGAGTATAATCGACCTGATAGAGGATGAACATAAGCCAATCCAAAACTAACTTCCTCAATCATTGCCCCCACTGACATTGCTAATGCACTCGCCGCTAATGCATTGGCAATATTATGTTTTCCTAGCAAAGGTAATGATATTGATATAACACCGGTTGGTGTATGTAAGTTAAATGTACTATTCTTTGATTTTATAGAAATATTTTCCGCGTAAAAATTAGCGTATTGCTGTTTTATAACTGAAAAACCACAAATAGTTTGTTGTTTATTAAAATAAAATTGCCAATTTTTTAAATTATGGCTATCCAAATTAATAACAGCTGTTCCTTTTCTTGCTAATCCCTTAAAAATATAACCTTTTTCTTTAGCAACTCCAGCTAATGAACCAAGACCTTCAAGATGTGCAGCAAATAAATTATTTACTAATACACTGTCAGGTCTAACAATATTAGTGGTATATTCTATTTCTCCAATATGATTTGATCCCATTTCAATTACTGCATACTGATGTTCTGTCGTCAAACGAAATAAAGTCAACGCTATACCAATATCATTGTTGAGATTAGCATCAGTAAAAAGTGTTTTTCCACAGCGAGATAAAATAGAAGCTACCATTTCTTTAACTGAAGTTTTTCCAGAAGATCCAGTAATTCCGATTACTTTAGCTTTGCTTTGTGATCGAACCCATCCCGCTAATTTTCCTATTGCTAATCGTGTATCTTCAACAATAATTTGTGGAAAATTAATGGTTAATGGATGATCAACTAATAATGCTATTGCACCTGTTCCGATAGCCTCTTCAGTAAAATGATGACCATCAAAACGTTTTCCTTTTAATGCTATGAACAAACCATTAATGGTTTGTTTACGGCTATTACTTGTTACTGTATTAATCCATATACTATCTGCATTCTGATCGTTTATCTGATACAAAACACCTTGTGTAACGAAAGCTAATTTCTTTAACGAAATAGGGATCATATTAGCAGCCCCAATAACCGTGCTACCGTTATTCGATCCGAATAATCAAAATGATGATTACCAATAATTTGGAAATCTTCATGACCTTTACCTAGAATTAATACGACATCATCAGAATTTGTCTGCATAATCGCACTAGTAATTGCTTTTATTCGTCCTATAATCGATGTTGCTCTCTCAGGATTTAAAAAACCACTTAAAATATCATTAATAATTATTTCAGATTCTTCATTACGTGGATTGTCATCTGTTATTATTACAAAATCTGCATACTGTTCAGCTAAACTTCCCATCAATGCACGTTTACCTTTATCCCGATCTCCTCCACAACCAAATACACACCAAAGTTTACCACGACAGTGAAATCTGGTCGCAATTAACGCTTTTTTAATTGCATCAGGATTGTGAGCATAATCTACAATAACGATTGGACGTCCTGGGGAAGTAAAGACTTCCATTCGTCCACAAACTGGTTGCAAAACATTTGATGATTTTACAACATCATCAAATAAAAACCCTACCATTAAAAGGGTCGACATAGCTAACATGACATTTTTTACGTTAAAATCTCCTAATAATGGGCTTTCAAGAGATCCTTTTCCCCAAGTAGAATTAAAATGAATTGTTGCTCCACGATCATGATAATCCACTTTTTTTACTAACATCG
Source organism: Arsenophonus sp. (assembly GCA_046530785.1). Lineage (GTDB taxonomy): Bacteria > Pseudomonadota > Gammaproteobacteria > Enterobacterales > Enterobacteriaceae > Arsenophonus. The sequence goes on along the minus strand of JBHEQT010000002.1, from coordinate 161,498 downwards.
AAACACCTTGCCAATTAGTAGGTATTCTATTCTCCATCGAAACTGCACATGCCTCTGGCAATTTTTTAATCCATTGCAAACCTGTATCATCATCCACATTGATAATTTGTTTATTAGATTTATGGGTTGAAAATAATAACCATTTTGCTTCTGCATAATTTTTCATATCACCATGATAATCAAGATGATCGCGACTTAAATTAGTAAAGACAACAGCGCTAAAAGGAATAGCAGCAACACGACCTTGCACTAAGCCATGCGAGGAGACTTCCATCGCAACTAAACTAACCTGTTTATCAACCAATAAATGTAATTCATTTTGAAGATCAACTGCTGAAAGAGTCGTATTTTTACTAGGTATAACTTCTCCTAATATTCCATTACCAACAGTACCCATTATGGCAGTGACTTCGCCCAACTCTTTCGCCCACTGAGAAATTAATTGACTAGTGGTTGTTTTACCGTTTGTTCCTGTTACACCAATCAATCGCAAATTTGAAGCTGGATGTTGATAAAATTCTCCTGCTAATAGCGATAATTGATTATTCAGATCGTTGATATAAATTACTGGAACATCATGAATATATCGAATCGTTCCAGACTCTGTTTCTCTTTCTGCTTCAGCAATAATTGCAGCGACGCCACCTTGCGTTATTGCTTGAGAGATATATTTTCGTCCATCTGTTTGATGACCATTAACTGCTAAAAATAGATCTCCTGTCACTATCTTACGGCTATCAATTTTCATTTCTTGTAATATTTTATCTGGTGCATTAAAACCTAATACTGCAAGTAAATTGCGTAAATTACGATCTGCCACCTATATCCTCTGTTATCTTGTTAATTACTAATTTATTCTGATCTGAAGTTAATGCATCAGGCTTTACATTTGTTAAACGTAAAACATTTCCTATAATAGTTCCAAATACAGGTGCAGAAACAACTCCTCCATAATATTTTCCTGCACTAGGCTTATTAATAATCACAACCAAAGCATAGCGAGGGTTACTTGCCGGCGCTACTCCGGCCGTATAAGCAATATATTGATTAACATAATGGCCATCAATACCAACTGTTTTTGTTGTACCTGTCTTAATCGCTATTCGATAACCTTTAACTGCTTCTTGAACAGTATCAGGCAATGCAACAGCTTCCATCATTTGAACAACGCTCCGCATAATTCCATCAGGAAAAATACGATCACCTGACACCGGAGAATCAACTCTTATAATTGATAACGGACGATAAATACCAAAACTACCAATTGTTGCATAAACTCTTGCCAACTGTAACGGTGTTACCATTAACCCATAACCGAAAGAAAAGGTAGCCCTTTCAAATTCAGACCAATGTACTTTTTTATTAGGAAAGATACCCCTACTTTCTCCAATTAATCCTAGATTTGTCGATTTTCCTAAACCAAATTTAGCATAAACATCTATCAGCTCATCTGAAGGCATTGCTAATGCTAACTTTGAAACACCAACATTACTTGATTTCTGTAAAATACCGGTAACGGATAATTCACTATATTTTCCTACATCTTTAATTTTATGACCACTAATCATATATGGTTGAGTATTTAGAACACTGTTGGTTTTAATAATTCCGTTATTCAACGCACTAATAATCACCATTGGTTTAACTGTTGAACCAGGTTCAAATACATCACTGATAGCATGGTTACGCATAATTTCAGTTGAGGTACCAGAAAGATTATTCGGGTTATAAGATGGAATATTAACCATTGCCAATATCTCACCAGTATTAACATCTACTAAAATGGCAATACCTGTCTTTGCTTTATTTTCCATTACACTGCGTTTCAATTCACGATAAACTAACAATTGTATTCTCTCGTCAATACTTAATATCAAATCGTTCGCATCTTGACTATTACTGAAAAAAATATCTTCAATAACTTTTCCATAACGATCTTTACGCACTATCCTTTTTCCTGGCGATCCAGTTAAGAGATAATTAAAGCTTTTTTCAATTCCTTCAATTCCTTGCCCATCAATATTTGTTACCCCAATCAAATGAGCTGTTACTGGACCAGATGGATAATAACGTCTTGACTCTTTACGCAAATAAATACCTTTTATTTTTAATTTTTTAATATATTCAGCAACAGATAGATTTACTTGACGAGCTAAATAGACAAAACGACTATTAGGATTAATATTAATTTTATGATTAACCTGTTTTAGCGATATCTTTAACTCATCTGACAATGCTTTCCAACGTTCATTATTAATTAATCCACCCTTTTCATTAATTATTTTCGGATCAGCACAAATAGCGTAAACCGGAACACTTACTGCTAGCTGACGCCCATCACGATCACTTATCATTCCTCGTGTATTCGTTACTTCCTCAACACGAAGTGAACGCATATCACCTTGTCTAAGAAGCTTTTCCGGATTAATAATTTGTAAATAAGTAATACGAACAATAAGAACAATTAACATTAATGCTATTCCTACATGTACTAACAAAAAACGCCAACTTACATAGCTAACTTTTTTTTCATATCCTTTTCTATTTTTTATTAAGAATGCAGATTTCATGTTGTTTACCTATTTACTAAAATTACTTTGCAATCACTATATGTTCTTTCATAGGATTCACATGAATCATTTGTAATCTTTCTATCGAAAGACGCTCAATTCGACTATGATTTCCTAATAACTTCTCCTCCAAAATTAAATTTCTCCATTCTGTATCTAAAAATTCTTCTTCTTTTACTATAAAATCTTTTTTTACCGTTAATAACCGTACTTTATAACTCACTGTAACAATTGAGATTGCTGATATTATGATCACTATCAACAGAATACATGGAATAGCTCCATTCCGAAAAATATCGTAACTAATGATCCTAATTAAGTTATATTTTTCCTCTATCATTATTATTCCAAAATTTCAGCAAAACGCACAATTGAACTTCTTGCTCGTGGATTTTCAATAACTTCTTTTCTTGTTGGTTTTATTTTTCCTAACATTTTCAATATTGGTCTACGAATATTTTTTAATTGCGAATCGGTTAATGATAATCCGTACGGAACTTTTACTTTTCTGCTATGCTCTCGAATAAAATATTTAACCAATCTATCTTCTAATGAGTGAAAACTAATAATAGATAGCCGACCCTGTGGTAGCAATATATTTAATGAACTCTTTAGTGCTTTTTCTATTTCTTCCAATTCGCTATTTATATAAATGCGAATTGCTTGAAACGAGCGCGTTGCTGGATGTTTATTTTTCCTTTTAAATGGATTAACTTGTTCTATCAATTCTGCCAATTGTTTTGTTCGTGTTAATGGTTCCTTCGATAAATTATGATTACGATCCACAATCGATTTTGCAATTCTTTTTGCAAATCGTTCTTCTCCATAAGTTTTCAATACCCAAGCTATGTATGATTCTTTCTCATTCATTAACCATTCAGAGGCAGGTTGACCTTTTGTAGGATCCATACGCATATCTAATGGTCCGTCCCGCATAAAAGAAAAACCTCGTTCTGGATCATCTAATTGTGGTGATGAAACACCTAAATCAAGTAATACACCATCAATCTTGTTAACCAAACCCTCTTCTGCAAGAAATATTTGTAATTGAGAAAAAGAACCATATTTTATTGAAAATCTGTCATCAGTAATCATTTTTTTAGCGGCTTTCACTGCATCTGGATCACGATCTATCGCTATCAGACGACCTTCATTTCCTAACTTAGAGAGAATTAATTTAGAGTGCCCTCCTCTCCCAAAAGTACCGTCAACATAAATTCCATTTGGTTTTATATTCAAGCCATTAACTGCTTCATTAAGAAGAACACTGATATGTTTAAATTGATTATCTGCCATAATTAAAGAAAAGTATCCTGTAAGCAAAGATAATATCCGGTATATTATTATCCTTTTCAGTTTCAATATCTAATTGTACTTTCTAATATGAATTCTGCTCCATTCTCATAATTCAAATTTATTATTTAACAAGGAAATATAATTACCGTCTTGTGTCTATCATCTTGATACAAGAGATTAACGATTAAAAGCAGTCTGCATTATCGATCTGGAATTTAGTTTCACATATAAATTACTAAATACTAAATATGAGGTTCAAGTGGATTTATAGTAGAAAGTTATGAAAGTTTTTTCAATAATTTCCATTCGGTAATTACTAAAATAATAGGCCATAGATGATAAATATTGATAAAAATTATCTTTTATTTCGAGTCTCTCGTTCATCATAGTGTGATAGTGGAAGGAAAATCTCTTGATATCATTTTCTATCGAAATAGACAAAGTATTAAATTGTAAATATATTTTTTAAATCATATATAATAATAATTATTATATTAGATAACAATTTTCAGTTAGTATAAATTTTACAAATGGGTATAAAATCTTCTCAAGTATAGAGAGAGTTATAATGATTTTAATTTTATGTAAAGAATAAGGTTGAAATATTGTTAAATAAATATTTAATGAATAAAACATTTTAAGATAAACTTTAATAAAGTTAATTTAATACCTCATAATAAAGATAATAATTGTATTTATTTTAAATAAAATTAAAAATAAAAAATGTAATCTTTAAATTTTAATTTAAATCATTATTAATATAAATAAAATATTTATATAAATAAAAATTAATAAAATTAAATAAATTTAATTTTCGAAAAAGTGTAATATTACATACAGTTTTTTTGAATAAAGTTCATTTTTTAGTAAAATATTTTCTATTTGTTCATGAATATTTTATTTATAAATTTTAATTTAGGAAAATTTTATATAAAACTTTAAGTGCTAAATAATTAATTTTAAAAATTATATAAGATTTCAATAAGATTGAAATCTTAAACTAATCCTTAATTAATAAAATTCTCTTATTCTGATTTTTGAAATTATCGATTCATTTTTAAATGCATATCTCTCTCTCATTTAAAATGAGTAACTATTTATTTTTGATTTTCCTTTTATATTTATTAAAATAATCTGATTAATTGAATACAATTTTTACTAACTATCGAGATTTTTGAATTTTTCTCATTTATTCAGTAAAAATCTGAATTTTATTTTTTACTTTAATCGCTTAAAACCGTCATAGAATTTCAATAATAAAATTGAATGTTTGTAATTTAGAAAAAATTTCTAAGAAAATTATCAAAATAAGATTTTTTAGAATAATAAAGTTGGAAATCTATAGTCTGAATTATTTTTTCTTACTAAATTTCTTTTCTTTATTTCCTATATATCCTGTGATCATAGTAATGATACAATTTTATATCATTACTATGATTCTGAAGTTTTACTCTACTTATTGAAGAGAAATAACCAATCGATTTATATAATTAATATTATCTTATATATTATTTTTTCTATTAAATATATTTTCCATTGACGTTGGAATTACATTATTAAGAACAGAAATTCTCTTTGAGAATTATAGCAGAACTGCTTCCTTATATATGAGAAGAATAGCTAAACTCAATAATTTGTAAATTTTTCTTAAAAAGATAATACCACCTATATAAAACATTAATATTTTAAAATTTTTTCTTTTTAAAAATCATTACTATTAACTATTTTAATACGAAACTTTTCAAAGAATTATGGAAAATAAATATGAGAATAATCCTTATTTATTTAATCCATAAATGTTACTATAAGCTGAAATTGTAAGAAAAATCCAATTTTAATTTTCTATTTTTCGAAAATATTAAAAAATATTTTTTGAACAAAAATTCTAAGTAATAATTCATTTCGATTCAATGCTGATCCTCAAAAAGTCTATCTTTGATTATAATCATAATCTATTTTGAATTACTGTCAGGAAGAATATATAATTTTTGATCTTGTTAACTTGCTGTATCTCGGTAAATTTTAAATGTTAAAGAATCTCCAAAATTTATATTTACAGGTTTTATTGATAGAGTTTACATTAAATAATCAGAAAATTAACAACGTTTTTTATGATAGAGATTTTACTCTATTGAAGAAGAAATTTTCCCTATAACGAAATTTTATATTCTTCATTTTACCCTGTGTAAAGTATATTTAGATAGATAATTATTCTTTCTAATCTATATAATTTAAAATAGTTTTTTGGTGAAGATATAGGTATATACGAAAATTATACTTCACTACTAAAGTTAAGAGTACCAATATATCAAAGAAAATATTATTCTCTTTTGCAGAGTAAAAGGTATATTCTTACAATTTTTATCTAATTTATTGAGTAGAAATATGGTAAATTTTATCTTAAATCTTATAATTTACCTAGTTATTTTGAAACCAATTTATATGATTTTATGTAAGTATCTACAAATTTTTTAAAAAATTGATACTAATATTTAATACATAATTAAATTTTATTTAATAAATTTATTTTGATGTATAGATTAAATGGTCAACTTCTTATTTTGGTTAACCAATATATGATACAGATGTTAATTAATTAATTTATGGTATTAAAGATCTTTATAAATATTCTAAAAATTTTAGAATACACATAAAAGCTTTGATCATTTATTTTAATAACATTTAATTTTTAAAAATTAAATGTTATCTATAATAGAAATTATTAACCATCTAATAAAAATAAAAACAAGAACACTTAATTCTTTGATTATTAATAATTAGTTCTATCTTATTTTGTTATCTATATAGCAAAAAAACACGACTAAAAATAAATCATCAAAAGACTTCCTAATATAAAAATTATAAAAATAGTTTACTAATTAATGAAGAAAAAATTCTCCATTCTATAATTTTTCAGATCTATAACTAATTAATAATTATCTTACTATTTTACTATAAGAGAAAAATTAAATTCCTAAAATATGAGCACTTTAAAGTTGGGGGGGGGGAGGATATTTAAAGATATAGAAGGATTTTAATTTATAAAAAGAATTTCATGTTTATTATTAATTGTAAAAATATTTAAATTCTCATATTTTAGAATTAAGTTTGATAAATACCAAATTTTTTATTTGTAATAAATTCTTTGGAATATACTTTTGATTATTTAGGATAATAAAAAAATTGAAATATTTTTAAATATATATATCATATGATTATCGTTAATTTCAGTGGTAAAAATTATTTTTCGATTATTGAAGAACCGAATAATATTTACTTACTATAACAAAGATAATTCTTTTAAGCAATAAAGGAAATAAATAAATCCAAAAGATAGGTAAAATAAATTATTAGTTAAAGATATCTCTATCAAAACAAGTGATAAAATGAAAAATTCTAACGAGGATTTGCAAATTGTTTCTTTTTATATCAGTATTTAGATTTTAATGATTATTAAAATCATATCTCTACATAAAAATAAGTAAGAAAATTTCTTAAAACAAGAAAATATATTCTTAGTTAAGAAAAGTGATATTAAAAATAATATTATACTTTTGTATTTTTATTTAAATATCCAAATTAGTTGGAATAAAAACTAAAAAATTTAAAAAATGATAATATAATTAGTTAATAACTAATTATAATTGAAGATTTAATAAACAACACACTTTAAAAAATCAAACTTTGATATAACAATGAAGATATCAACTATTTATTATTAATTAATAGTCTATAGATTTTATAATTTAACTATTAAAGTAACGATTTTAAATCTATGTTCTCTTAACAGGAGAAGTCTATAAAAAAGGTATAAAATATTTTCATTAATATTAAAAATATTTAGAATTATTTTCTTTTTTTATTGTGCAAAAATGGCCTGATTTATATTGAGAAAAAACTATCAACAAATATTAAATGTTTAAATTTATTTTGAACAATTTGATGGATTGTTTAGGATTAAAATGGAATAGAAAATAGTTATAAAAATTTTTAATTTACTTTGTAAAAAGCATTGATTACTTATTTAAACTTTATTCTCAGTAACTTAAATATAATTTAAGATAATTTAAATAAAGATTATAAAATTCATGTTTAAAATTTATTCTTAATTAAGACATTATTTAACTTATTTAAATCAATAAAATTAGTTTTTATTCAATTAAAGATTAATGGATTCTTTATATCAGGAAACTATAAATTTTAAATAACAGAAAAACATTCTTAGTTTAATAACCTTTCTGTAAAAGGCATTTTGGTATTTCTGCAATAAAAATTCTAAAATAAACAAAATAGACATATCTAAAATTAAAGTAAAATTTTATAATGTCGGAATAAAAAATATTAACTCTTAAAAATAAGGTTTTGTATTCTATTTAGATGTATTTGCTAAAAAGTAAATAAAAGATCCATATAATTAGAAGATTAATTCCGAAAAATTAATAGTTTATTGGTATAATTTTTTGCATTTTCAACTTCTTTTCATATCAAGTATTTTTTTGATAAAAAATAAAATAAAATAAACAAGTTGATATTGAATATTTAGAATTATATAAAGTTAGTTCTTAGATCTAAATTCTCATAGAGAAAATAACAGTTTTTTAAAGAGACTTCCTAATTTAATTAATTAAACTCCCATCTATCTTTGTATAAGTTACACAACCACCTCTAACTAAAAGTTAAATATCTTAAAAGTTTTTATAGAAAGTTTACATATTTATGTTGGTAGAATATGAATAACAAAAATACTTGAAATTAAATCTAAAAATAAAATGAAATGATTAAGTAAATTAACAAATATATTATACAAATTAGCAAAAGAAGATTTTTTATAAAAAGACTCGAATAAAAGAAAAAGTATGTTTAATCATCTATAATGGATTGCTAAAAAATTTCCATAATTTTTATGAAAATTCATAAATAGAAATTGCATAAATATTTATAAGTATCGATAACCTTACTATAAAATAATGGTGATTTTTATGACTCTCTTTCTTAAGAGAGCGAGTAAATTTACAATGGCACTTACAAATTTTATCATTTTAAAAATTCTCTTAAGATAATTAAATATCGATAAGATATATTACGCACATAAAAGCATATTCCTGCTATTATTAACTTCCTTAATATAAAACACCTTCTATTTTTAAAAGCTAAAATTCAATATTATGTTTCCTCTATTTTTATTGATCTTAAAACTTTATATTTTATCTTTGATTATTATACTACTAAAGCTAATTCATTATATTTTATATTATAAGAACAGATGTTGATTATCGAAAATTAAAGATATTTTTATAATTTAAATATCTTTCTCTATTTAATATCTTAAATAAACTAATTTTGTTTCATATGTTCCTTAGAAAAAATCAAAATATAATTACATTAATTTAACTAATTCATACAAATTAGTTTCATAAATTTTCTTTAAAATATATGAAAATTAGCTCTAACTAAAATAGAGATGGTGCAATTTTACTTATAAAGAATATTAAATATTATTACTAGAGATATAAAATATTTTTATATTATATATAATTAATTTCTTTTCAACACAATTTCCTAAATATTAATTATTGGTTAAAATTGAAAAACATAATTTTCTCTTAATGAACTAACTGAAAATTTAGTGTAATTATCAATCTTAATTAAGAGGTGTTAAAATAATTGAATTTATATAATATTCCATTTAATTTATTATTAAAGTTTGGTAATAGTACAATAGGCATCTCATAAAGTCATGCTTTATTTTATGATGATAATGAGAGGAGAGATGATATACAAGATTAAGCAATTACTTACTTTTGAAGTAGTGGATAAAATCCTAGGTAACAAAGTAGATTAACCATAATATTACTTCTATTGTGGTTATATCGTGAAGTTTTCACGATAAGATTTATTTTAAAGGGAAGTTAAGATTTTATTATTCCAGTATTATTTAATTTTTAATAAAATGATCCATAAAATGGATATATTTATCCCTAAAAATATTTCTCAAATAGAAATAAATAGAAAAAATTTTTTTAAAATATGAATACAAAATATTCTAGAATAAATAAAAAATTTCTACAGAAAAATATTACATCTAAAATATATCATAATAATGATATCAAAATACTGTTGTTTATTCTTGAGTGTTTTTACAAAAAACTCATCAAATCCATAAATATTAAAAGTTATAGTGTATTTTTACAGTACTAAAGATATTTTATTAATGTAGAGGAAAGTAATAAAATTAGATATATATCCTCCTGTTTGATTTATGTATGATTAATAAAAGATATTAGTTTCAGAAACTGAAATAAGATTTATGCACCATTTTAAAAATTAATCATTATTCAACATCTAATTTTTCTATAATCAATATCTCTCTCTTTTATAGGTAAAGATATAACTAAAATTTGACTGTTTTTTATCTCCTCACATAAATACTTACAAACAAAGGTTGAATCAGAATTCTTGTATTCATTTTTTATAAGTCATCATACAGGGGTAAGTGCAAAATGATCAGTAGATATTTTTAATTTTTTAAAGAAAATGATAAAAAACACTATTGTTAGATAGCGATTATTTAGATAAAAAGACATGAGAAATATTGGATTTTAAAATCACGTTTCTTATAAGTATATCTTTGATTAAAAAATTTTTTTCAGTTTTAGATATATATTTCAGCGTCAATGAAAAGTAATTTTTCAAGAAATAAAATTTTTAGTAAAGGAGTTCAGTTTATATAGATCAATACTTTATCTTTTTTGATAGGAAAGATAAATATGGTATTACAGAATTGTGTAGTTATATTTACTACTATTATTTATAACCACCGAAAGAGCAATATGAATATATAAAGAAATAATTATTAATTCTAGAATTTGAAAGAGTAAGAGTTATAATGATTCAATTTCATAACCATTCAAGAAGCTGAAAAATATTATATCCTTATCGGATATATATGTAATGCTTAATTATTTACTAAAAATATAAGTTTGCAAAAATATCATTATTAATTTTAAATTTAAGAGAAAATTTTTCCTTTTTTAAAAATATTAGGATACAGATATAATCTGTATGAAATTTTGAAAAATATTTCATCTAATTTTTAGGTATCATCCCCATCCCAAAAAATTTAATAATGTAATCAATTAGTATTTATATGATTTTAAATAAAATATCTATATTTCTCTATAATAAATACTATAAAATAACCGAATAAATCAAAATTCAATTTGAATTTAATAAAAAATATTGATTTTTTAAATATTTTAAAGAGAAGAAAATATTCTTATTAATTATAAGATTAATGTTTAATAAAAATCATTAAAAATAGGAAAATTGAAATTTCTAAACAAAATTATATAAACTCTGAAATTATTTTCGATCTTGATAAAAGATCACTTTGCTAATTACTAATTTTGAAACATCAAAAGATAAAAAATAATTATATTAATTGAATTGTTTTGATATAGGTCATAATTACCCGGTCAGATGAACAATATCTTTCTGAAGGTATATTATTTAAATATTTCTTTAAGAATTAAATTCTTTTATGAAAAGATTGGAAATTTTTGGAATTTCAGATCTTTGAAAATAAATATTCAATGAATATTCTTGCTTCCTTTATCTAAATTAGAGAATGGAAAAAAATTATTTTTACTTAAATTAAAGTATTTCTCAGATGAGAAATACTCAAATTATTGATTTAATAGATAAAATCTTATTTTTTATCTTTATCATTTGCTATTATACTATTTCACTGATGAACAAACTTTTGAAGTTTCTTCCTATTTATGGATGAAATGTTCCAAAGAACAAGTATAGCTAAACAGGTTTATTCATATTAATTAAAAGAAGCTAAAGATATTTATCCATAACATATATTTTATTTTAAAAGATATATGGAATCAAAATATAATAGTTTTGAAAAAATCGCTTCAGTTAGTAACCTCTAATTTAGATATGTTATAAATCAGCTGTTTTAATTTACTTTTAAGAGATATTTGCTCAAAAATTAAACTAAACTGGATAAACTATGAGTAATCAAAATATATAATTAAAATATTTTAAACAAATTTTACATAATAACTGAATGCTAATTAAATTATTAGACAAGATATAAGATTTAAAGAATAAAATAGATCCGTTCTTTTAACAGCTACCTTCCAATATGTAATGTGATTTTATATCATGATAATTTAATATGAATGGATTTTATACTATAAGTTTTATGCTAATAATACATTTTCAATAAAGAGTAAGCTACTAAATCATGTTTTATATTCAATTTACGCTTAAAAAAATCTATGGGATTTTAAAGAGATCTATGGAATTTATACTGTTGGGAGAAGGTTGAAGAAAAAAACCAGATAAAATCAATAATTATGCAATAAATATTAAATATTTATTAATTTGCAGGGTAAAAGTTTGATTAAAATAATTTATAGGGAGGTGATTATGCTTAACCAAGAACTTGAACTTAATCTTAATATAGCTTTTGCTAAAGCAAAAGATAATAGACATGAATTTATAACAGTTGAACATCTATTGCTCACTTTACTCACTAATACATCAGCCCAGAAAGCTTTAGAAGCTTGCAAAGTTGATCTTATGATATTGCGACAAGAGTTAGAAAATTTTATCTCACAAACAACGCCATTATTGCCTAAAAATGATACCAGAGATACTGAACCAACGTTAAGTTTTCAGCGAGTATTACAACGTGCCGTATTTCATGTTCAGTCATCTGGTTGTAATGAAGTTACCGGTGACAATGTATTGGTTGCTATATTTAGCGAAAAAGAGTCTCAAGCTGTCTATTTGTTGCGTAAGCATGATGTAAGTCGTCTTGATCTTGTTAATTTTATTTCTTATGGCATAGTTAAAGATAGTGAGATGAATAATAGTCATTCAGATTTTATTAATGCAGTTTACCAGAATGAAGAAGATATTGGGGTTGAAGAAAAGATGGAAAGCTTTACCACAAATCTTAATCAATTATCAAAATCTGGTAAAGTTGATCCTTTAATTGGGCGTCAGTTAGAACTGGAAAGAACGATCCAGGTTCTTTGTCGACGAAGAAAGAATAATCCTCTATTAGTTGGTGAATCTGGAGTTGGTAAAACAGCGATTGCGGAAGGATTAGCATGGCGCATCATACAAAATGATATTCCAGAAGTGATGAAAGGTTGTACTATCTATTCCCTTGATATAGGTTCATTACTGGCAGGTACTAAGTATCGAGGCGATTTCGAAAAGCGATTTAAAACATTATTAAATGTCTTAGAAACAGATGAAAAAAGTATTCTCTTTATTGATGAAATCCATACGATTATTGGTGCTGGAGCAGCATCCGGAGGACAAATTGATGCTGCTAATTTAATTAAACCATTACTATCGAGGGGAAGGATATGTGTGATGGGTTCAACGACTTATCAAGAATTCAATCATATTTTTGAAAAAGATCGTGCATTGGCAAGAAGATTTCAAAAAATTGATATTCTCGAGCCTTCTATTGATGAAACTGTACAGATTATTAACGGGTTACGTTCTAAATATGAAGCTTATCATAATATTCGTTATAGTTTAAAAGCAATTAGAGCTGCGGTTAATTTATCAGTAAAATATATTACAGATCGTTATTTACCGGATAAAGCGATCGATGTTATTGATGAGGCTGGTGCAAAAACACATTTAACACCAAAAAATAAACGTAAAAAAATAATTGGGGTGCAGGAGATAGAATCAGTTGTCGCTCGAATTGCTCGTATTCCTGAAAAAACAATTTCTTCTAGCGATAAAGAAAGATTGAAAAATTTAGATGATAAATTGAAATTATTAGTGTTTGGTCAAGAACAAGCAATTCAAAATCTTAGCGAAGCGCTTAAAATAAATAGAGCTGGATTGGGCGCTAGTCAGAAACCTATTGGTGCATTTTTATTTGCTGGGCCAACAGGTGTCGGTAAGACAGAAGTCACCGTTCAACTAGCAAAGGCATTAGATATTAAATTATTACGATTTGATATGTCTGAATATATGGAACGGCATACAGTTAGTCGGCTAATTGGTGCTCCACCAGGGTATATAGGATTTGATCAAGGTGGTTTATTGACAGATTTAGTTATAAAACACCCGTATTCAGTAGTTTTGTTAGATGAAATCGAAAAAGCACATTCTGATATATTCAATCTTTTATTACAAGTGATGGATAATGGTATTTTAACCGATAATAACGGTCGTAAAGCTGATTTTCGTAATGTTGTTTTAGTGATAACTACCAATGCTGGTTTGAAAGAAGCTCAACGTAAATCAATTGGTTTTACTGAGCAAGATAATAGTAGTGATACATTATCAGAGATAAAACAAATTTTCATGCCTGAATTTCGTAATCGATTGGATCGTATTATTTTATTTAATCCTTTAACACCAGAAGTTATAGATAGAGTTGTTGATAAGTTTATTGTTGAATTACAAGATCAACTTGATGAAAAAGGAGTTTCAATTGAAATCAGTCATGCAGCACGTCAATGGCTTTCTGGTAAAGGTCATGATAAATCGATGGGAGCTAGGCCAATGGCAAGAGTGATCCAAGATAATTTAAAAAAACCTTTAGCTAATGAACTTTTATTTGGTCAATTAAGTCATGGTGGTATTGTTAAGATCGATCTGAATAAGAAAACACAAAAATTAACGTATCACTTTGAAAATATGCAAAAATTAAATTAGAGGATATGAGAATTTCATTACAGTTGTTTGTAAGAGTAGACGATATTCTCAATCGTCTATGAAAAAGTCTGAAAGATACGAGAAAAGGGGAGGAAATCAACGACTACGAAAAATGATTCGTCCTTTACTTAAGTCATAAGGTGTTAGTTCGACAGTCACTTTGTCTCCCGTTAGTATTCGGATATAATTTTTACGCATTTTTCCAGAAATATGTGCAGTAACTATATGTCCATTTTCTAACTCAACACGAAACATGGTATTCGGTAAAGTATCTAGTACTGTACCTTGCATTTCAATATTGTCTTCTTTAGTCATTTAATCCTCTAAGGTTAATTATTCAGTTTTTACTGGTAAATAAATGCTAAAACTCTTCTTATGTAAAGGAAGATTGAATTAAAGTCACTTTTATCAAAAGTAAAATTATTTAGTAATTAAATACTTTAAATAGTATTAATTTACAATAAATACATAATTTGAATAGTAACTTTTACATTATAAAATAAAAATAAATCTTAAAGTACTATTATAAACTAAATAAATTAATTTATAATAGTACGAATTATTTTATTACTTATATTTTTTAATTAACTTTTAACTAATTTATTATTATATTTTAAATAAAAAATTTTTTAGTAAATCATTACGAGTTATTACTTTCTTTTATACTAGGTAAAATTATAATTTTATTTTAATCAGTATCTATTTATCAATAAGTTGCTGATTGCGAATCATATGTAGAAATAAATTAAAATTTTAACCGATGGAAGAATCGCTCACACTTAAAGAAATGGATTTCTCTATTAATTATTTAATAATCAAATAGGTTATCACAAAAATGCAGGAAATGATAATAAAAGTAAAAGGTCTATATTTATAATCGTTACTAAAACCATTGAAAATCGGATTCATAACAAAAATTTAACAATATAAAATGAAATATTATACTTCAACAATTAATTTTATATTGTGATCAATTTTAATTGAATAGAATAAATATTATATCCTTGATATTAAGTGTTATATATTTCTATTATTTTTACAGGTGAAATAAGGATCCTTAGTGACGTTATAATGCATATCTAAAATAATTTATTTAAAGTCATAATTAAATATTAAATAATACTAAGAAAGAGTTTTCTTTATTTTTTAGTTGTTCAGTTAATTTTTATGCTTCTGTTATACTAATAGAGAAATTTTCGTAGATCTGACTTACTATCATAATAAGATCTATTTTAAATTAAACTAATGAAATTTTTCATAAAATGAAGAGTTTATGTAAAATACCGATATCAAAATGATCTACAAGTAAGTAGTAAACTATATGGGTTTATATAAACCATCTTCAGAAAATGGAAGGAATATAAAAATCCATCATCAAACTAAAAATATAATTATCTTACTATCAATTAATTTAATAATCATGTTATTAATATTTTAAATTGATAAGATTTAAAATCTTGTTATTTTAATTATAAAATTCCATCATATTTTGGAATTATCTTGAATTATTTTTCATCATATACCATAGATATCTCTGAGTCCAGTTTCCAATTCCTTATAAGCAATGCAAAATAAATAGAAATCTTTTCTACTAATTATTGATGAAATTTTAATTAATATTTTTATTTTTAGTTTTCCTTCTAGTCTCTCACTTTAATTAGATTAATTTATAAAAATTATTATAAGAATCATGCAAAAGAAGGATTCTCTTTAAACTACCTAAACGAAAGCTTTATTAACTAAAATTTTCGAATACGAACCTTTCCCATCGATTCAGTTATCAAATATTAATTTTCAGTAAAAAGTGGAAAACTATCTTGTTTGTTTATTTTTATCATTAAAATATTATTAGTCTTATTTTTAAGTTAAAAACTTACTATTTAAAATATCAATAAAATATATAATTAAATGTATTAGAATTAACATTATTTTAGTTGAGGATTTTATCCTACTAATTAATAGACCTACCTATTTATCAAAAATTTAACTAAAGATGATATCTTTACTTATTGATTCACGAATTAATAGTTATAACGGAATTGATTTATTAAAATAAACTTAGTAGTAATAAACCATATTGAATTAACAAATATAATGATTCTTAAAGAGATATATTTTTAATATTATTATTGTTTTTTATGAATAACTAAAATATTTTTTATATAACTTAATTTTAACTTTTAATTTGTCATTATTTATCTAAATCAGGAAAATATCATCAGCTTATTTTAATTATTTAATTTCATTAACTGGATCCTATGTTAGAAAAATAACTTCTCTAAATATTGAAATACAAACAACTAATGATACAAGAATTTTAAAATAAAGGTAAAATATAAAAGATGAAGAAGAAAAATAAGTTCGTCTGATTTAAAAAATGATAATTAAAAGGATAATTATTACTATTATATTAATAGATTTCTGTAAGAATGAAAATAAAAAAATATATAGAGAATTAATGTTAACTTTTTAAATAGTTAAATTTTTAAAATTATTTAATACTTGTTTGAATAGCGATATAATACACAAAACACTTATTTTATTTATTTTATATTAAATTAATTTAAAAAACTCTCTTAATAGATACGATAAGATCGTAAATTATGTTCAATAAATTTTCAACTAAAATAATAAAATCATAAAAAATATAAGATAAATTTGTTTAACGTAAAAGTTAAAAATTAATTTAATCTAATTAAAGCAAAGTGAATAAAATAGAAATAAAAACTTTCAATACTAAAGAAAAAAATCTATATTATTATTTAAGTGGATATTAATTCTTTCAATATTTTATTTACTAGAAGATTTCGGATATCTCCTTTTGGGAGAGTTTCCTATAGAAAAATAATATTTCGAGAATAATTTTAAAATGTAAATATCTTTAAATATTCTAAGACAAAAAATACCTTTCTTAACTAATTCTTGTATATTAACCTGCTAGTAAAAGATAATTAGTGAACATAAAACTATTTGTATTGTGAGCTTAATCCAAGTATAAATATAGTTTCTATTTTAACTTTACTACTGAAAATAATTATTTATGTAAATATTACTTATATCTAGCAAACTCTCCTCTTTCAAATAAAATATGGAATAATTCCTTATCTAAACGTCACTATAAATAACATAGTATCAATGAAAATTCCTTATAAATCAGATTCTGATATATTATAAAAATAAAAAATATCTATCAGGAAATGTTTTTTATTTTCTGATATAAATTATTTAAAAATTTTTTCTAAAAGTCCTAATATGTGAAAGTGTAAGGGGGGTTCACTCCAGATTTCTTAGTTAAAACTACTTAGAAATAAAAACTAGAAAAGATGAATATTCTTTTGATTATAATTAAAAGTAAATTAATCCTCACTTGTTTCAGATAAATTTTAGTGATTTTAATCAAAATGAATCATTATTTCACTATTTTATTTTTTATACGTTAAATACTTTTAATCTTGAAAAATGGAGATTAAAATTAACTTATTCTTAACTTTACATAACGAATAAAAGTTAAACCAACATCTTCATATTTATCTTTTATCACTCGTGTAGGATTTAAAAAAAACAATAATTGGATTTCTATTTTAAAAATATTGATTAAGTAATAATGTTACATGAACAGTTTATCGAAATATTGATTTTTTCTGAGAAAAGTTAGTAAATAAATAAAAGAAGAATAGTATTAATAATAATTAATGAGAATAAATTTAATTTTTATTAATCAATCTAAAATTATTTTAAAATAAGTTATATTTAGTTTCCGGAACCTTAAATCTAAATTAATGGAAAAAGTAATATAAAATAAATAAATACTACTAGTATATTTATAGTAAATATATTTTTATCGTTTCTAACTTTTTCATAATGATAGTAAGAATACAATTAATTTAATAATAGAGTCAAATTTAATAGGATAGAAAAAGAGTACGAACATTAATGAGGAAAATTCTAAGTTTCTGTGCATTACAGAAACTATTTAATAGTTTAAACCAATGTAATTTTCTGATTATTTTTCGATTATAACGATGATTGATTTTATGTTTTTCTAGTAATGTAAATAAACCTTCTATTTTACATATTATTTTTATTTTAAAATTGGTAGTAATTTCATAATTTTCGATAATAACTGAAAATTGCACTAAAAGTTTTAATAGAAAAAAATAATAAAATCTACTGGGTATCTCCCCCCCCATATTTACCGAAATAGAATTCTTTTAAATAAGAAAAATAAAAAATAAATCGCAATTATTGTAATGAAATTTTATGCAAAAATTCTAGTTATTTAGAAAAAAAGTAAATACTTATAATGATAGGGGTATCTTTAATATTTTATAAAAATTCTTTTTTCTCAATATTTTTTACTTCTTTCTTGATACGAAGAAGATAAAAATATATTAAGTCTATTTTAAGTTAACCTAATGGAAATAATAAATCTACTGGTTAATAAGACTTAATAACAAAATTTCTTTTATGTAAAATCAAGAGATGTTCATATAGATGAACATCATAAATAAAGTATTAATGGACAGTTTGATATATAAAATCACCTAAAGAAAAATAATAATTAATTGGAAAAATAGAGATTTAAATACTTTAAATAGGAGAATCACAGTTGCTTAAATAAATTTAAGATAACATAGAGAGAAGATAATAATCATGTATTTATTCAAATACTATTTGAATTAAATAGATTTAAACTTCTATCAGATTTATTTTTAAAAATATGATTGATCAAAATTGGATTTAACATCATTCTACAAAAATCTATTGGTGAATAATTTAACAAAAAGGAATCAAAAAAAACCTCTTCGTATAAAATTAATTATCCATTTTAAAGTAAATAAAAATAAGTAATTCAAATTAAACTAGAAGTTATTTTGAAACTGGATTATCTATCCCATTATTAATGATTATAAAATAGTAGTTAAAATCGGAAGATTTCGTACTTATAAGTTAGTCATATTAATTATTATCCAATAAACTAAATAAGTATAAATTATAATTAAATTTATTTATGCTGATTTTTTATTTAAACAGTTTAATCAAGTTAGTTTGGCTTTATTTTATCCTATACTAATAATTTTATATACCATTAATAAATTAATTATTACAACTTCTTATTTTTAATATTATAATATAAATCTTTTTATTATAGATTTATTACAAATAAAGAGCGTTATTCCAAATCACTCTTTCCTATAAAATTTATATGATTATTATAAATTTGTAATATTTATTTTTGGTATAGAGCTTCTAAATAACGTTCAGCGTCAATAGCAGCCATACAACCAGTAGCTGCTGAAGTAATTGCTTGTCGATACACATTATCCATTACATCACCGGCAGCAAAAACACCTTCAACTGAAGTTTGAGTTGCATTCCCTTTAGTTCCAGATTGCACTTGAATATAACCATTTTCTAAGACTAATTGATCAATAAAAATACTTGTATTCGGTGTATGTCCAATAGCAATAAACAAACCCGTCACGGACAGGACTTTTATATTATCATTTTCTTTTGAACGTAAAATAATTCCGGTAACACCATCATTGTCACCTAATACTTCATCAAGTATAAAATTGGTATGTAATACAATATTTCCAGTTTTTACTTTCTCCATCATCCGTTGAATGAGAATTTTTTCGGCTCGAAATGTTTCACGTCGATGAATAATATGAACTTTTGAAGCAATATTTGACAAGTATATTGCTTCTTCGATAGCAGTATTTCCTCCACCAACTACAGCTACTTTTTGTTTACGATAAAAAAATCCATCGCAAGTGGCGCACACTGAAACACCACGACCTTTAAAAGTTTCTTCAGAAGGTAATCCAAGATAACGAGGTGAAGCACCAGTAGCTATAATAAGAGCATCACAGCTATACATTCTATTATCTCCAGTGAGTTGAAATGGATGTTTTCGAAGATCAGCTGTATAAATATGATCATTAATAATGTTTTCTTCTTCAATAAATTTTTTAGTATGTTGTAACATTCGTTCCATTAATACCGATCCCATTACCTTGGTGTAATCTCCAGGCCAATTTTCAATTTCAGTAGTTGTAGTTAACTGCCCTCCTATCTGAACACCGGTTATTAATACTGGATTTAAGTTTGCTCTAGCGGCATAAATAGCGGAAGTATACCCTGCTGGTCCAGATCCCAGAATAATAATTCTACTATGATTGGATGTGTCCATAGATAAACCGTTTTATGAAATTTATTCAAATTTATAATAATTGTAAAAGATTAAAAAAATAAAAAAAAGTAAATTCAATGAAATAATAATCTTTTATTATTTTTTATTGGATTTTTAAATTTTATTAAAGAAAATCATGAAATTTTATAAAAAGATTTTAAATTGAAAATTTTCTATATTTCTTAATTAATAAAAGCAGTTAATAATAAATTAACTCCATATTATGTTCTAATTTTAATTCATATTTTTAATAATTTTTTATATTTAAAAAATATTTCTGTAAAATTAATTACTTTAATTTATATTAAATGAAAAATTAACTAAATAGTTAATTTTATAGATAAATTATCTAAAACTAAAATACTAATAATTATGCACAGTTTATAACTTTATTGAATCTTTTCAATTTAATTAAGAAAAAAATAAGAAATACAATTGGTATATTAAAATAAATAAAAGAAAAAATATCAAAGTAACTTATAATAAAAATATACAAAAATTTTTGATAATATAAACAGAAAAACATACTTAATAAATTACAAAGACAGTTGTCTTTCTAATATAAAATTTTCTAAAGTAGAAGAAATTATCAACTCTGATATTTTTATTTACAGTATATTTGTCATTTGAAATATCAAGGTTTTATTTTAGATTGAAACCTCCATTATTAAATTCATACTATCTCGATGCATCTTAATTAATTTTTATTAAAATTATCTCAAAGAATAATACTTTGCCGGTATTTTAAAAAAATTAATCCTATTATAAAAACTGGAAGAAATTCAGAAATGTAATTTATTCTCAGTGAATTTTGATATTTTATTTTAAAAACAGAAGTTTCTAACATACTCGCTTTCTTATTCATAGATTATTAGAAAAGACTTTACTTTTTCCTATTGTTAATGACACCTCCGTACTTATTTAGTAATGGAATAGAGGTAAGGAAAGTAATTATTTAAATTATTAAGATATATTAATTAAATATATGAAAATTTCAAGAAAATTAGTTATATTCTTATTTATAGATACAGTTTTAACGATAAGAATCTATCTGATAGTTCATATTTTATAATATATGAAAATCGTTGATTATTATTTTTGAAAAATATATATATAAGAGAAAATATTAATCTTAAAATATTAATAATATCAAAATACTGATAAATATTTATATTATTTACAATTTCTATTATTACAGTTATTGATAATAGACTCTGATAAAGTCTTAATTCCCTTTCTCCATTCCTATCTGTGAATAGATAGAGGAAATGGAGAAAGGGAATTAAAAATTTTAACAAATATATTTTATTTAGTTACTCTATATTTCTTTGTTCTAATTTTCAGTATTTAGTCAATTTCGTACTATTGCTTATAATTCCTAAGATATTGAAATATCTTTAAAAATATCGATAAGAAAAATTTATTTGAATTTTCTTTTTTCCTTACTCTTATAATTAAGTTTTTATCCGTTAATAATTACGTTATCTTCCCTTTATAATTTACTTATTAATATTTGATTATTCATTAATTTTTTTCAGGTGGATTAAAAGGTTATTATTATTATTTTAGTAATGCTATATTATCTTGTTTTAATATTTTAAGAAATGTTAATTATTATTTTATATTTTAATTATTAGTTTCATTTTATTTAATTATTGTTCTCAACTTTAAAGAATCTTATAAAAGATTACCGAACTATTTTAGCAAAAAATGATATTGATTCAATAATTTATAGTAGTAGATAGAATCGATATTCTTACAAAAAATTTTTTTATTTTTTTATAAATAATCTAATAAAAATAAAGGTTATAATCATCTTGATGATTTTTATTTTTAGTTTTAACAATTAAAAATTAAAAAAGATTAAGTAATATTATAGAAAATAAATTTGATAGAAGTAAATATAAATTTTTAACACATGATAAAAAATTATCTCTAATATCCAGTTTTAGAGATAAAATATACAAAATATAAACTATTAATTTTATCAATTTCAAAATAAATGAAAATATATGATTCCTTATTATTAGTAGTCTTGTATTCTTTATAAGATAGAAAATAAAAAAAGAGTATGTTAAGGAACGGGGAATTTCATATCTAAAATCCTTTTTATTTACTAATATAATTTTGATTTTTATGGTAATTTATCTGATAATATGAAAAATTGAATTGGATCAAAACTAAAAAATTATAAAATTTATTACAGTACTGAATAATACTTTTTATGTCAACCTAAAGTAAAAAATAATAATGATGTTATATATAAGAATATTTCATTTTTATTTATAAAAAATTTATTATACTAAATAATAGTAGTAAAAAGAGATTAAAAACTTCTTCTCTACATAGAGAAATAACGTAATTTTTACACAAACAGAAATCTTTTTCATCATTATCCATTACTAGATCCCATTTATTCATCATTAAACAAATAAAGATGGATCTATTTAATTCTATTTCAATTAAGTTTTTTTAATTGATCTCTGTTCAAGAAATTATCGAATAAAAGAGAAAGTTGTTTTTTCTAAAAAATTTTTATTATTTTTTTTAATTTTTTAAATAATATCTCCTGTAGCTAAAAAGATTTAATATTTTAATTTATCAAGAGATTTAACGATTTCTTTATCAGAAACTTCCGTACGTATTCATTTGAAAATGGATACCAGGTTAAACTTCTATGCATTTAAACTACTCAAGAAAAAAGTTTAGTAATTTATCTAAAAATATTAAATATTATTAAATATAATTTTTAATAATTACATTTAACGATTACATTAGTTAATGATATTAAATATCAAACTTATTATCGCTAATTTAGAAAATATCATTTTGTCATTTATCTTTAGAACTATTTCCGGTAAAAATCTATTGAAATTAATATCATGATCCTTTTTACTTTATATAAAGTAAAATTTGAAAATATTTATTTTTTCATGGATCCCATTTATAGGATGATAAAATTTTCTATTTATAAAAGAATACGTAATATTCTTAAACAGTATTTATAACGATATGAACAATAAAGGGTCCTAATGCAATAGATTACCTATCTGTATTAATGAAATAAAACATATCTATAAAATTAATAGAACTAATAACATGAATTGAATCAAATAGATAAGATTCTTTATTTAAAGATATTCTGATAGCATGGAATGCTATTCATTTTCTACTTAATTGCTAGCGAAGAAAAGAAAGTTTTTTGAATGATAAAGAGGTATTAAATTGATTGGGTATAAATTATAATCATCATTTTCCTTTTTAAGATTTTGTTCAGGAACAGTCAGTAATTTTTGAACAGAAGAGTAACTATTAGTGTTTTCAAAAAAAAAGACTTCAATAGAAGACTTTTCTCAAAAAATTTAAGATATTATCATATATAATTTGTATACAGCAGTCTGCATATACTAGTAAAATTGGAGAATCTTTTCCTCGGGATATAAAAGATTCTTATTATTATAAAAATATTTTATGAAAACCCTAATTTCTATAATTAGAATAATGATTTTTTGATTTTTCTGAGAGAAACCTTACTAAGTTCAGGAACTTTCTATTAACAAACTCATAATTCTCTATATATCACAACCACCCAATTTAATAGAAGTAAGTTTATTTAATTTTTTAAAATGAATCTATGAATTATTATTAACTTCTTATCGAAGTGTTTAATTCATATTCTAAAAATTTTGATAACAATATTTTATATTTTTTCGAATTCGAGAGAGGAGATGCTGAGATTATATTTAGAAAGAATCATTATAACAATTAATCATCAATTATTGACTTATCTAGATCGATTTGGATTATAAAATCTGAAATATCACAAAATCTTGAATAATGCTATAGAATGAATAAAAGGAAAAAGTTCTAATTGACGATTTATCACTACTAATCAATTAAAACAATACCTTGTTATCAAATATAACTAAGTTTCCAACTATTCCCCATAATATAAGAGAATAGTTATAAAGCTGTTCTAAACTTAAGAATGGTAACTTTAGAAAGCCTTTTTTCCTAAAATTAATTTATTTCTTCCTTCCCTCCCCTTCCAACAAATTCTATTTTCCAAATAGGTTGTATTATAATTAGGATATATATTGCATTTCCTTTTAGGAAAAATCGAATCAAAATCATCAGGATTATTATCGGATGTAAGTTTTTAAAGATTATAGTTAAAAGTAATATTCAGAGAAATTTGAAAACGTCAATTTCTATACAAAGTGAATTTTGAATGATTTATTTATTACCAATTTTTTTTAAATTTCTTATCCTTTTAAGGATAGTTTTTAAGTTTTAATTAACTACGGAATATAAGAAATCTGAAGACTTAATTAAACATTTATTAAAAAACATGCCGGATCGGTATTCATCTAATTTTGTTGATTTAAGAAAAATTTATTTGTTGATATTTTTATCAATTTAATAAAATAGCTAAATAATACTCATTAAATTATATTAATTATATTAAAAACGATAAATTCCCTTTATTACAATTAGTCAAAATGAAGATGATTTCATATTAAATGAATGATATTATTTACTTACATAAAAAATATTTTTTCAATTTATGAATTTGCTGTTTTTACGATCATAGATTGTGATGCATATAAAAAATTTGAAAATTAAAGAAAATTTTATAATATTAATAATATTGTAATGATAATGATGATTATCAAAACAAAATTTATTGTTTGATTAATTTATTGGATTTTGTAATAGAGGATTTATATATCTCTATATTTAATATTCAAAAATTTCTTACTGGGTCATAATCAAACAATTAGAATTTTTGAGAAGATGAAATCTCAAATACATTCTTAGATAATTAACTTATGATGTTAATCAAAAAATTTTAATATTAGAAGTAAAGATAAATATTGATCTAATAGTTATTTTTATAAATAAAGAATGTTATGAATAAAAGAGTGATTACTTAATGAAAAAATTAATGATATTATGGTTGTTAGGGATAAGTTTTCATATTAGCCAAGTATCGTCAAATGCTGCTGTTGAATTGCAAGTTCGCCTAAATAAAATACATAGTTTTTATGCGAATTTTTCACAAAAAGTGATGAAAGTTAATGGTGATTTAATTCAGAAAGGTGAAGGTCAGTTATGGATAAAGCATCCAAATTTATTTAGATTTCATATGGTATCACCAGATGAAAATTGGTTAATTTCTGATGGTAGTAATTTTTGGTTTTATAATCCTTTACTTGAGCAGGTTACAGTAAGTTTATTAAATAAGATAACAACTGATACTCCATTTATGCTAATCACCCGTAATAATCCGAAGGATTGGAAACATTATCAAATTAGCCAAAATGGTAATGATTTTTTGATGACAACAACCCAAAAAAATATGGGAAATTTGAAAAAATTTTCAATTACTATTCAGTCTGATGGTACTATTCAGGAGTTTGCTTCGATAGAAAAAAATGGACAGATAATTTTATATGAACTTAAATCTCAGAAAAACGATCATGTCGACGACAATAAATTTAAATTTTTTCCTCCTCCAGGAGTAACTATTGATGATCAAAGATCAATAAGGTGAGTTGAATAATTTAAAAATTTATTTTCATCTAGTAAATTTAAAACATTTTTGCAAAATGCGAATAAATCAACTTAAAGAAATATTTATTTGGATTTTATATCCACTTTAATATCTTTAGAAGATACTCCGTCTGTACATACTATTACTAGTTAATTTTTTATGATTTTCTATACTTTTCAAAGTACAAAAAACTAATCTTCTTCAAATTATTCATTATTTATATACAATAGTTGAAAAATCTAAACAGTTATATCAATAATATAAAAGAAGATTAAGAGAAGCAATTGAATAGATTTTAAAATCAACAATTAAGAAGATTAAATTTTATTAATTGATGAATTTTCATTTATTTAATAAAGTTAAAGAAGATACGTTTTTACTTAATATAAATGGATATGAGGCTAATTTTTACTAGTGATTATGAAATAGAATCCCAATCTTTTAATTTAAGTCAAAATTATTTGACATATTTTTTATTTATCTGGAAGAATTATCTTCTAATAAAAAATATGATAAATTTTACAGTATGGATGAATACAGATAGTAAATCTGCTCTTAATAATTTCTAGAAGATTATATTTCTAGTATACTTTTATAATATAACATTATAGTAAAATTGCTAATTAATTTTGTACGAATGATCATTAAATTTTTACTAAAATTATAGTTTTTTATAATTAAAATTAATTATAAAAATTAACAACAATAACCCAAACAATAAAATAAGTTTACTAAAAAGTGAATTAAAAAGGAAGTTTTCTTTTTTATAAGAATAGATTATCTATTATAATGATATGATTTTAAAAAGTAAAAATTTTTCGTATAGTTCTTTCCATTAATACTTGTATTTATTGGATTTTTAATTAATTATTAAACAATAATTCATCCTCTATATATGTTATTATTCTCAATTTTTTCTTCTCCATTAAAGGAAATTGTAATTATTTTAAAATACTTAACTCTTTATAATAGTAAAGATAAAAATTTTGGATAATCTCTTCCCCACTTAATGAGATTAGATAGAAACTTTATAAAAAGTCCAGTAGAATCGATAAATTTCTTAAAATTGACAGTAACATTTTCTAAAAATTAAAAAAATTTAAAAAATTTACGATTCTTCTTAACACCGTTTTTAAATTTTTTATTCAAATCATTAAATATTCAAAATTATATATATACAAATTTATACTCGCTATTATTAATTATTTTAATAAAGGAAATTTCATTTTTAACGATAAAATTCAAGATTATTCTTGCAGATTTTATTAGTTTGAAAAGTAAATCAATGTTCCATCTCTAGTAAATAATATCAATTTAGCTACTTATCATATTTATTTCATATTAGAAATTTCTTTGAAAAATTCATCTATCTAAATTTTATTTTTATTAATTAATTTTAATATATTAGCTTTAATAGTATTGATTTATTTTTCTCTTGAATTAATCATTTTTCTGTATTATTTAAACTTTAATACTTTTATTATTCTAATAAAGTTTATTGATATTTTAGTAACAGTAAAAAGATCTTTAATCTTATTCTAATTAATTAAAGATAATTTAATTTTATTGCAGTAAATAATTTTTAGATCATTCAATTTTTCTGATTAAGATGGTATTTTAAAATTTATCGATTTTATCGAGAATAAGAAATTATATTCATGTAAGAGCCTAAATTCATTAATTACTAGAGATTAAACTGCTTTTATGATGAATAATCTATAAAAAATTCTTTTTTTTAAATTAACATATCCCTATATCTTTACTATTCTCGTAGTAAAAAATCTATATATTTTTTGAATATTAAATTTTTCCATTAAAACAAGATAGCGACCTAATTATTAATAAAATTATAGATTTAAATCCTTTCAATTAGTAATTTCTTTTCTGGATTAAAATTAATAAACTAATTTATAATTTATAACATTAGTTTCCATATAGTTATTCATTTTAAACGTTGTTTTTACTTATTATTGGCAATAAAATTTTAGCTGTGATTAAAAATCATAAGTAATTCAAGGAATAATTAAAAAATTGTTTTCTTTTTTAGCTTTGGACAGACTCTCTATATACACATTGATTTAATTTTAAAAATTTTTTAGTTATTAAGGAAATTTCAAAGAGTTTTTATAAGTTGTAAAAAAATTCTTTTGAGTACTTAAGCGATATCTTTAATACTAAAATTCATTCAATCTGCTAATCCCTTCTGTCACATGTGTTGTTTTTAAGTAAAATAGTTTATACTCGGGGACGGATTCAGTCGGATATCCGAACCTCAGTATTAAATAAGTTCTATCTAAATTAGAGATTAATTCTATTATCATAAAATGTGTAAATATACATTAAAGAATATTATAGTGAGATAATTATATCTGAGAGAAAATATTCTAAATATCAAAAAAACTTATGATTGTTTTATTGATTTATGCCTAAATTAAGAAGAAGAGAAAATTTATTATTAAAATGTATTTGATATTTATTCATACATCATTATAAATAATTTTATTTATCATACTTTTATTCCTCCATAATTGATAAAATAGAAATAAGATTATAATCTATCAATTCATATACGTAATTTTTCTAATAAATTAATAAAGAAATATATTTAAGAAACGTATTTCTTTAAAATAATGATAAGCTAATCATTAAGAATTAATAAAAATTTATTTATCAAAAGATAATATAATAAGAGAATATATTATAATTATTTATTAAACCTTAATTTAAGAAACAAATTTACCAATTTATTAGATTCTGGTAAATTTGATAAAAATTAACTCAATAAAAAGCTATCGTTAAAACGATTTTTACCATAATTTAAATAAATTATGGTAAAAGTATTTACCTGTTAGAGAATATTGACAGATTTTAGAAAAAGTAATTTTATAGGTTAAACATGCTCGATCCAAATTTATTGCGTAATGATTTAGAAGTAGTTGCTAAAAAACTTGCTCGTAGAGGATTTATTCTTGATGTAGATAAGTTGCGTAAATTAAAAAAAGAACGAAAAGATTTACAAATTAAAACAGAAAATTTACAAGCTGAACGAAACTCTCGTTCGAAAATAATCGGTGCAGCAAAAGTATGTGGTGAAAATGTTGAAGCTTTATGTAACGAAGTTAAAAACTTAAATGAAGACTTAGATAATATAAAAAATAAGTTAACGAAAATACAGGATAAGATTCGAAATATTTTTTTAAATTTACCAAATTTACCAGATGAAAGCGTACCAGACGGAAAAAGTGAAATTAATAATATTGAAATAAGTAGTTGGGGTAAGCCACGACAGTATGATTTTGACATCAAAGATCATGTGGAATTAGGTGAATTAAATAATGGTCTGGATTTTTCAGCCTCAGTAAAAATTACCGGTTCTCGTTTTGTAGTCATGAAAGGACAAATTGCGAATTTACATCGGATTTTGGCGCAATTTATGTTGGATTTACACACTGAACAACATGGCTATATAGAAACTTATGTTCCTTATTTAGTAAATCGTGCAACACTTTATGGTACTGGACAATTACCTAAATTTAGCAAAGATCTTTTTCATACTAAACCATTGAAAAAACAATCATTAAATCAGCAATATGCTTTAATCCCAACCGCTGAAGTACCGATTATTAATTTAGTAAGAGATGAAATTTTAGCAAAAGATATATTACCAATAAAGTTAACAGCACATACCCCGTGTTTTCGTTCCGAAGCTGGTTCATATGGCCGAGATACACGTGGGCTAATTCGTATGCATCAATTTGATAAAGTTGAATTAATCCAGATAATTGAACCAGAAAAATCAATGGAAGCATTGGAAGAATTAACTGGACATGCAGAAAAAGTATTACAACTTCTAAAACTACCATATCGTAAAATTATCTTGTGTACCGGCGATATGGGTTTTTCTTCTTGTAAAACATATGATCTTGAGGTGTGGTTACCAACACAAAATACCTATCGTGAAATCTCTTCTTGTTCAAATACTGGAGATTTTCAGGCGCGTCGTATACAAGCACGTTTTCGAAATAAAAATGATAAAAAATCTCAGTTAGTTCATATATTAAATGGTTCTGGTTTGGCTGTTGGTCGTACTTTACTTGCTATTATGGAAAATTATCAGCAAGCTGATGGGAGAATTGAAATACCAGAAGTTTTACGACCATACATAAAAAGATTAAAGTTATGCTAATTAATAAAAATATAAGATTTTTTTTAAAAATATAAAAAATTATCTATAAATAAATTTTATCAGTGAAATAATTAAGTTAATTTTAGTTAATCAAACGAAACATAATCTTAAATTAATTTAAATAATCTTTTTTATAAAAGCAAATAACCTTTACAAAAAAATATTAAAATTTGTTTATTAAAAGTTAATTTTTTCTTTAATTTTTAATATAATTATTAATTTAAAGAAATTATTTTCCGATAATTATATAAGATTAATTATTTTTTTGATTTCCAATCATAAATAAATGGTAAGTTGAATACGATTAAAAAACAAATTTTTTATTATAAGCAACATTAAAAAATAAAAAAGATAAATATCAAAAATATTACATGGTATGATACCCAGATCTTTAGAAGAGACAATCTTTATTAGATAAATTTAAAATAATAAACTTGCTATTCTAAAGAGCAACATGATACACAAGTTTTGTATATATAATTATGGATATTTAGATGAACAACAATAAAAGGAATAATACGATTAAGTTAAACTTAAAATATTTAATATTATTGAATACTAAAGTTTTTAGTAAAAAACATAAAACGAAGAATCTTATAACGATAGAAAATATTTTTCACTCAAAATTTTTATTTTTCTGTTAATATCACCAAAATAAGTATTATATTAAAAAATAAAATCAAAATTCTAGTTTATTTATCAAAATATTAGAGATTATAAAAGAAAAACAAATAGTAAGAAAAAACCTTGATTGTAAACGAACATTCCGTTTTAGAGACGGTAAATAATATAATCAGATTGAAGAAGGATTTAGTTTTATTTATTTTCTATATTTATTACTACAATGTCCTTTTAAATTGAAAGGAAAATATTATTTTTATTTTAAAGTTCCTATACTATCGAAATTTCAAATCATTTATTAAAAGAAGCGAAATAGAATTTTTTAATAAATAAAATATATAATATAGAAAATATATTTTGATGAATAAAGAATTATATTTCTTAACGTAAGAGTTAACTTACTATTCAACGAATAGATAGAACTTTCTATAATCTTTTTATTAATAAAATATATAAATAATCATCTCTATGATAAATATCATTTTGATACTCAAATAATAGGGATGATAGGTTTAACCATAAAATCCTTCTTCAATACAAAATAGTATTTTTAAAATTCTATTGAGGAGTAGTAAAAAATTTTTAGATTTGATTTTTTTACAAAAAAAGAGCAAAAAATTGACTTATAGCCATAGTATTTTATATTTATTTATTTTAATGAGTAAATTATTTTACTATAATATTTTTGTTTTATTTGATATTATTCACAGTATTAATATTCTATATAAGAGTTAATTTCTTTCTTTAAAAGAAATTTTTGAAAATAATTTCCAGTGTTTTAAAAGAAAAATTTTTAATAATATGAAATATTTTATTAATTGAAATAATATAATTGTTATTAAATAATATTATTATTTTCTTAGAAATTATTAAAATACTAATTACTGTGAAGATATTTGTTGAAGATAGTAATTCTTCAAAAACTTAAAATCCCAATTATACGTCCTAGTAAAATTACTATTAATTTTATTTTATAGTATGGTAATTAAAGTAGAAATTACTAATTTTATATTTTAAAATAAATTCTTAATAATGATTCAAAAGATAATAAATGATTTAAAATCATAAATAACAAAATATTTAAAAAAAATTAATAATAATTCTGAAAAACTGAATTTTTATCAGTATCAATAATAATACAAAGAAATTCCTTATTTTTATATTTAATAAAAAATTATCATAAAAACATTTATATGTAACTTGTGTGGGGGTGGGGGTTGGTGCGATGAAATTCGGTTTTATATCTTTAACTATTTAATGAAAATAGAGATTATATAATGATTGTCATTATTCTTTTTGATAAAGAGATAGGAAAAAATCAAAAAGTATTTTTTAGATTTTAAGGACGATAAAATCTCTTAGTTTTTGTGATGCAGTTAAAATAACTAGTAACTTTGTTAAAGTTTATAAAGTTAATCATAAAAAGAGTTTAATTTAAAATAAATAAACTACACTTACTTTAAGCGTAGTTAAAATAAATAAGATACTACTACCTATAATAGTAGTAAATTAGACTATTTATTAAAATTGGTATTATTATGCTTATCTAAATTCATCAGAAGTAGAAGTAAAGTTCTTAACTTATTAAAATTGATAAAGCATTATTAGTACTGGATTTGAGTAATACAAATAGATAATAAATTTTACTTTACCTATAATGATTTAGTAAAAAGAAAAGAATAGGCTTTATTCCCGCTACTTTATTCCAAAAAATTTTATGACTCAATATAACGAAATTAATGATAATAAATATGGACTTGCTGATATTAAATTTTAAAATTTATAGAAGGAGGATGGGTTTTAGTATAATGTTCCTTGAACAAAAATCATAATTTAATGAAATTAATCATTATTTAAGTATAAAGGTAAGTATTGATTTCTTAATTTGAAATGTGATATTTGCTAAAAAATTGTTTTATTAAAAAAAATTAAATAATTAAATTATTGCAAGGATGTTAAGTTTTAACAACTTAATTAAGATCAATAAGGCTAATCGATGACTCAAATATATAATTTTAGCGCTGGTCCTGGTATGTTACCGTTAGAAGTTTTGCAACGTGCACAAAAAGAATTTCGTAATTGGAATGGTATTGGTGTTTCGGTAATGGAAATAAACCATCGCAGTGAAGCATTTATGAAAATAGTCAGAGAAGCTGAGCAAGATTTACGTGAACTACTTAATATACCTGATAATTATAAAGTCCTTTTTTGTCACGGAGGGGGAAGAGGGCAATTTTCCGCATTACCATTAAATTTATTTCAAACAGATGAAACTGTAGACTATATTGTAGGAGGATATTGGGCAAAGTCTGCTGCACAAGAAGCAATAAAATATTGTTTTGTCAATGAGATTAATATTCGTTTAGAAAAATCAGATTTTTTATCTGTACAACCAATGAATCAATGGTTATTAACAAAAAATTCTAAATATCTTCATTATTGCCCGAATGAGACGGTTGATGGTATTGCGATACAATCTTTACCTAATTTTTGTCCAGGTAAAATTGTAATTGCTGATTACTCCTCAGCGATCTTGTCTCGGCCAATTGATGTAAATTCTTTTGGTGTTATTTACGCCGGAGCGCAAAAAAATATCGGTCCAGCAGGTATCACATTAGTTATTATTCGTGAAGATTTATTAAGTGGGAAAAGAAAAAAAATTCCTTCTATACTTGATTATACTATTCTAGCTAAAAATGAATCATTATACAATACACCTCCGACTTTTGCGTTATATTTATCTGGTATGGTTTTTAAATGGTTAAAAGAGAAAGGTGGATTAAAAGAAATAGAAATACATAATCAAAAAAAAGCTCGATTATTGTATGATATTATTGATAATAGTCACTTTTATATTAATAATATAGATCCAATAAATCGTTCATTAATGAACGTTACATTTCAAATAGCAAAAC
Organism: Arsenophonus sp.; assembly: GCA_046530785.1. Classification (GTDB taxonomy): domain Bacteria; phylum Pseudomonadota; class Gammaproteobacteria; order Enterobacterales; family Enterobacteriaceae; genus Arsenophonus. The sequence continues at coordinate 127,444 of JBHEQT010000002.1, read as the reverse complement.
CTAATTTAGATAATGAGTTTATCAAAGCGGCAGAACAGAAAGGGCTTCTTTTTTTAAAAGGACATAAAGCGGTAGGTGGAATAAGAGCTTCAATTTATAATGCTATGCCTTTATCTGGTGTGCATAAATTAATTGATTTTATGATTAATTTTGAACATTATTATAAATAAGGTAAATAAACATTTTAGGTTAAATTAATAAAACGGACATCTTTCTGATTATATCAAATAAAAATATAAATGTGATTTAAATAATTTTTCCAACTTTAATTATTGGAGAGTTTCCTATTAATGCAACCTATAACAATACAACCAATTTCTTATGTTGAAGGTACTATCAATCTTCTTGGATCAAAAAGCATCTCTAATAGAGTACTATTGTTAGCTGCATTATCGAATAAACAAACAGTATTAACTAATCTTCCTGCTAGTGAAGATATTCGTCATATGCTTAATGCTTTGAGGATATTAGGTATCGAATATCAATTATTTCATAATTTTACAACATGTATTATAAAAGGAGGAAGTCATCATTTTAACTATAAAAAAGGTTTAGAAATTTTTCTTGGTAATACAGGAACGGCTATTCGTTTATTAAGTGCTATTTTAGCAGTTAAAGACAATGATATTGTCTTAACAGGAGAACCACGAATGAAAGAGCGTCCTATTGATCATCTCATTGATGCTCTACAGCAAGGTGGGGCAAATATTGCCTATTTAGAAAAATATGGTTATCCGCCAATAAGGATAAAAGGTGGCTTTTCTGGTGGTTCCATCACAATAGATGGAAGTCTCTCTAGCCAGTTTTTGACTGCACTTTTAATGGCTGCGCCCTTAGCCTATAATGATACAACTATTCAGGTAAAAGGAAACATTGTTTCTAAACCTTACATTGAGATTACTCTTACACTAATGCTTATTTTTGGTGTTAAAGTAGATAATCAATATTATTGTAGATTTCATATTAAAGCTGGACAACAATATATTTCACCTAACAATTATCTTGTTGAAGGAGATGCCTCCTCTGCATCTTATTTTTTAGCTGCAGCAGCAATTAAAGGTGGAACTGTTAGGGTAACAGGGATTAGCAAAAATAGTCTACAAGGTGATATACAATTTTCTAGTATACTTAAAAAAATGGGTGCCAAAATACGTTTTGGTAAAAATTTTATTGAATGTCAACGAAATAAGTTAATTGGTATTGATATGGATATGAATGCGATCCCAGATGTAGCAATGACAGTTGCGACTTTATCTCTATTTGCGCAAGGTGAAACGGTTATTCGTAATATTTATAACTGGAGGGTAAAAGAAACTGACAGATTAACTGCAATGGCGACCGAATTAACAAAAGTTGGAGCTAAAGTAGAAGAAGGGCGTGATTATATTCGTATTTTACCTCCTAAATTATTAAAATATGCAGAAATAGTAACTTATAATGATCATCGTATGGCTATGTGTTTTTCACTTATTGCTTTCTCAAATACCCCGGTTACTATTTTAGATCCAAAATGTACTGCTAAATCTTTTCCAGATTATTTTTATCAGTTAGAAAAATTGAGTTATCGATATTAGTATATTTATAAATATTAACATAACACTGAATAACGAGTATTATGTTTTATATAAAATTAATTTAATTTTTAATTTTATTATTACCTTATGTAGAAAAAATTAAGTATAGTGTAAAATACTTGTTATTCTAATAGAAAGTTTTTCTAAAAATTCAATTTTCAAAAAGGAGAGTATAATGGCAGTTTTATCTCCAGTTATCACAGTTGATGGTCCAAGTGGAGCAGGTAAAGGTGCTTTATCTCAAGCATTAGCAAATAAGCTAGGTTGGCAAATACTTGATTCCGGAGCTATTTATCGTGTATTATCTTTAGGAGTATTACACTATCATCTTGATATTAAGTCTGAAGAAGAACTAGTTCCATTAGCGTCTAATCTTGATATCCGTTTTGAATTTAAAGAGAAAGAATTAAGTGTTATATTTGATGGAGAAGATGTTAGTAACAAAATTCGTAGTAAAGTTTTTGGTAAAATGGCATCTCTTATATCAACTTTTCCTAGAATTAGAAAAATATTATTACATAGGCAAAGGGAATTTCGTACTAAACCAGGATTGATTACTGATGGTCGTGATATGGGAACGGTAGTTTTTCCAGATGCACCGGTAAAGATTTTTCTTAATGCCACAATTGAAGAGCGTGCTTATAGAAAAATGAGACAATTGAAAGAAAATGGATTTAATGTTAAATTAACCGATATTTTACTTGATATTAAAGAGCGTGATTATCGTGATTGTAATAGATTAATTTCTCCATTAGTTCCTGCAAAAGATGCGTTAATTCTGGATTCTACAAAATTATCTATTGAAGAAGTTATCGATCAGGTGATCTCTTATATGAAAAAAATAAATCTTAGCTATACAATATGATTTATATTGAATATATAATAGATTAACACATCTAATTGGTGTAATGTAAATTACATTAAATCAAATAAAGCTTTATAATAAGGATTATTAAGAAGCACGTAAAATAACCCCATTTAACAGGATGTTGAATGAAAGTTAAAATTAAACTTTTGAAGATCTTACTATGACAGAATCTTTTGCTCAATTATTTAAAGAATCTTTAGAGAGTATCGAAACCCGTCCAGGGGCTATTGTTCGGGGTATTGTTGTTTCTATCGACAAAGATGTCGTTTTAGTTGATGCCGGTCTGAAATCAGAATCAGCGATTCCAGTAGAACAATTTAAAAATATGTATGGTGAGCTAGAAATTCAGGTTAATGACGAAATTGATGTTGCTTTAGACGCAGTAGAAGATGGTTTTGGTGAAACAATATTATCTCGCGAAAAAGCAAAAAGACATGAATCTTGGTTGATGCTAGAAAAAGCTTATAAAAATGTCGAAACAGTTATGGGTATTATAAACGGTAAAGTAAAAGGTGGTTTTACAGTAGAATTAACAGGTATTCGTGCATTTTTACCAGGTTCATTGGTTGATATTCGACCAATTCGTGACACATCTCACTTGGAAGGTAAAGAACTTGAATTTAAAGTTATAAAACTGGATCAAAAACGTAATAACGTTGTTGTTTCACGTCGCGCTGTTATTGAGTCTGAAAATAGTGCAGAACGTGATCACTTATTGGAAACCTTGCAAGAAGGAATGGAAATTAAAGGTATTGTTAAAAACTTAACTGACTATGGTGCATTTATTGATCTTGGTGGTGTTGATGGATTATTACATATTACTGACATGGCTTGGAAGCGTGTTAAACACCCAAGTGAAATTGTTAATGTTGGTGATGAAATCAACATTAAAGTATTAAAGTTTGATCGTGATCGTACAAGAGTCTCTTTAAGTTTGAAACAACTTGGAGAAGATCCATGGATATCTATTTCTAACCGTTATCTAGAAGGAAGTAAGATGAAAGGAAGAGTCACTAATCTTACTGATTATGGTTGTTTTGTTGAAATTGAAGAAGGTGTTGAAGGTTTAGTACACGTTTCTGAAATAGATTGGACTAATAAAAACATTCATCCATCTAAAGTTGTTAATGTAGGTGATGTTGTTGAAGTTATGGTATTAGATATTGACGAAGAGCGTCGTCGTATCTCATTGGGTTTGAAGCAGTGTAAAGCAAATCCATGGCAGAAATTTTCAGAGACGCATAATAAAAATGATCGCGTGAAAGGTAAGATAAAGTCTATTACTGATTTTGGTATCTTTATCGGTTTAAATGGAGGTATTGATGGTTTAGTTCATCTCTCTGATATTTCTTGGAAAATTACAGGTGAAGAAGCTATTTGTGAATACAAAAAAGGTGATGAAATTGATGCTATTGTATTACAAATTGACGCTGAACGAGAACGTATTTCTTTAGGTATTAAACAGTTAACAGAAGATCCTTTTGATAACTATCTTTCTACTCATAAAAAAGGTGTTATTGTTACCGGTAAAGTAGTTTCTATTGACGCAAAAGGTGCAATGATTGAGTTGTCTTCTGGTATTGAAGGATACTTACGTGCATCACAAGTATCACGTGATCGTGTAGAAGAAGATGTTACTCAAGTATTAAGCATTGGTGACAAAGTTGAAGTTAAATATATTGGTGTTGATCGTAAAAACCGTATTATTACATTATCCCTTCGTACAAAAGAAGACGAGATAGATGAAAAAAGTAGAATTGCTTCTCTTAATAAGCAGGAAGAGAAAGATAATAATCTTGCAAACAATGCTATGGCTGAAGCGTTCAAAGCAGCTAAAGGAACAAATGATTAATTTAATCATTAGAAAAATTATTTCCTTGTAATGGAATTTTAGAGAAAACCTATGACTAGATCTAAATTAATTCAAATCCTTATAAAAAAGTTAACTCATATACCAGGAAATTTTATTGAAAAGGCAGTGAAAGAAATACTTGATCATATGGTAATAACTCTCGCTAATGGAGAACGTATTGAAATTCGTGGATTCGGTAGTTTTTCTCTTCATTACCGTTCGCCGCGTATCGGACGTAACCCAAAAACTGGTGATAAAGTTGATTTAAAAGGAAAATATGTCCCTCATTTTAAGCCCGGTAAAGAATTACGTAATCGTGTTAATATTTATACATAAATATTAACAAATTTATTTTTAATTTTATAAAATATTTTATTTCGAAAGAACTTTTAATTAGGAAAATAAATTTTTACAAAAAATTTTTAAACTATTGAAAATTTTCTTTTATATTTATAAAATAATTAATTTTAAAATTATATAAAAAGGAAATTTCTTAAATAAACTTAATTAATTTAATTTTATAAAGTATTAAAAGAAAAAATATTTTCTTTTAATAAAAACTTATTTATTGTATTAAATAATATTCATTAAGTATCTTAATAATATAGGGACTATATTAGGGGGGAAGTACTCTTATATGAAAACTTTTAGTTAACATAATTAAATTCAGATGAACATTAATTAAAACATCAATTAATATAATAATTCTATTACTATATTAATCCTTTTATTATATTTACTAAATAAATTATTTTATTTATGATTTGACTAAAATTTATATTTTACTTTATTTTTTATTTAAATTGAACTAAATACGCTATCTAAAAATATATTTTTATGGAAATATTAACAATATATATTTTATTTTAAAAAATAAGAAGGGTTTCAAACAAGAAAATAATAATTTATATAAAGGAGTTATTGAAAAGATTTTTAGTAAGAATTATTGATCGAATAAATAATACTTAGATAAAAGTTAGGTCACAAGTAATTAATACTAAGAAAAATTTTTTGTATTCTACATTTACATTTACAATCTTAAATTAATAGTTTAATTTAAGATAATTTTTAGGATAAAAAAGATTATTTTTTATTAATTAAAACTTCTTCGTATTTTATTGATTGAAGTTAATTTTGATTTTAAATCATATCCTATAAATCAATCCTTATTACGAATCTTTCAAATTAAAATTTATTTTTATTAAATAAAAATTTATTATGTAAATTCAACTTAATATAACAGATAAGTTAAAGAATCGATAAAAGTATTAGTAAATATGCAAAACCATCAAATATGATTTATCCAATATATTTTACTTCAATATGAATTCTTCTAGATATTATCTATATCAGAATTGCAATTAAAATTGCATCATAAATTTAATGGACATATAAATTTTTTATGTATGGAGAGAAATTACTATTTTATTTCTGGAATTTTGTTGTGTGATTTTATTGTTTATCTATTTTTATTAGAACCTTTTGTAATTTCTATCTTATTTAGGATATTGATCTTTTAGTTATTCTTATTTATTCTATCAAATGACATCTATGTAATATGAATTACATTTTCTTATTCATTATAGAATTTATTTTTTCCGAAAATTTCGGTTTTTTATTTTTAATTTTTTCTAATAATTTTTATTCTTTGAATTTTTCGATTTATTTAAATTAAGATTTTGATCTTTATTTATAAAATAAAAAATGTATAACTTCAAGATAAGTAACTTAACTTACTTAATACTAAATTAATTTATTTTCAAATAACTATATTTATAGTATGAATTAGTAGAATTCAGGTAATTATTATTAAATAAAATAAACATTGCTATTTTGGATAATTTATATGCGGTTTAAAATAAATAGAAATTTATTATTATAAACAATAAATGATTAATTATTTTTTCATATATTTAAATTTTTATGTAGTAAAATTTTATATAATTTAAAAAACATTATTTTAATAATAGTTATATACTTTATATCAAGAAATATAAGTTTGACATTTCTATTTTTTCGTTATAATAAAAGTATTTAGTTGTATTTATTCTATAAAATCCATCACTTTCTGATTTATTCAAAATCAAGTACAATTTACTATTAATAATATATAAAAAATAATTTTTATAACCTATAAAAATGCAAATTTTTTGCAATTAATTATATTTAATTATAGAAATAGATCGCAGAAATTATTATTGTAGAAGATGAAAATTCATAATTTATAAGATTAGAGATAATCTTATTAGAAATACAATATCTTTAATAACACTACTATTTTTTCTGATCTATAATTATCATTATTTAAGATTTGAAGGATCATAATTTAAGTTATAATTATGCTGATCCTATTAATTTTAAGTAATTAGTTTAATTATTATCCTATACCGAATTTAAATGATCAGAAGTAATTTTAATAAAAATTAATTTTTATTATTATCTAGGAATTCATTAGAAATAGTAGAAATTATATTTAAATTTCTATACCAAAATAAGTGAAAAATTAAAAGGATCAGCATAATAATTAAATCATGTCTAGTAAAAATTAGAAATTTCTTTTATTTTATAACTTTTTCACAAAAACATTGAAAAGTAGATGAAAAAGAAATTCTTGCGTTTAGAAACTAAAAATTTACCAATTAATTTATTAAAACTTTTTTATGATGAAAATAGTTCGTAAACAAAGATTCTTATACAAATAATTAAAAAATAATATGTATATACCCTTCTCTTTTGTTAATAGGAGATACATTTAACTTTTTATAAATTAGATCAACAATATGTGAATATTGAAAATGTTTACTTAAAAAAAATCAGAATCAAAATAAATTATAGCAAAATTTTACTCCAATAATATTGGAAATAATACATTATAGACATAAAGGTTTATCCTTATCTGATATTATCAATAGCTTGGTATTTAGACGTTTCCCAAGTAAAATAAACTGCTTATTTTATAGCTACCTAATAAGAGAATGATAATGGATGAAAAAGATTTTTCTACATGGCAAACATTTTGCCGATTATGGCCAATGATTTTACCATTTAAACTGGGATTAAGTGTAGCTTTTGTAGCATTAATTATTAATGCTACAGGAGATGCATTCATGATCTCCTTATTAAAACCTTTGCTTGATGAAGGTTTTGGAAAAGCTGATAACAGCACATTAAAATGTTTAGCGATCGCTATATTGGGGCTAATGTTAATAAGAGGAATATCAAGTTTTATTTCTAATTATTGTATTGCTTGGGTTTCTGGTAAAGTAGTAATGAATATGCGTAGACGTTTATTTAGTCACATTATGGGAATGCCTCTTGCTTTTTTTGATAAACAATCGACAGGAACTTTGCTTTCTCGCATTACTTATGATTCTGAGCAAGTAGCCTCATCTTCTTCTAGCGCTTTAATTACTATCGTTCGAGAAAGTGCCTACATTATTGGTTTATTTGGGCTTATGTTTTATTATAGTTGGCAACTTTCACTAATATTAATTTTAATTGCTCCTATTGTTACATTAACTATTCGCTCGGTTTCTAAACACTTTAGGAATATTAGTAAAAGTATGCAAACTGGCATGGGGCAAGTAACGGATAGTGCGGAACAAATGTTAAAAGGCCATAAAGAAGTTTTGATTTTTGGTGGACAAAAGGTCGAAACTGAGCGTTTTAGAAAAGTAAGTAATCATATGCGTAGACAAACGATGAAAATGGTAACAGCATCTTCTATCTCTGATCCTATTATACAGTTGATTGCTTCTCTAGCATTAGCATTCACACTTTATATCGCGAGCTTCCCAGAAGTTATGCAAACATTAACAATAGGAACTATCGGTGTTGTTTTTTCATGTATGTTTTCATTAATGAGACCATTAAAATCATTAACAAATGTTAATGCACAATTTCAACGAGGTATGGCTGCATGTCAAACATTATTTACTATCTTAGATATGGACAAAGAAAAAGACGATGGGAAATTAATACTAAAAAAATCTAAAGGTAAAATAGAATTTAAACATGTTACCTTCAAATATCCAACAAAAGATTATCCTGCGTTACATGACATTTGTTTTAAAATTCCGTCTGGAAAATCTATTGCTTTAGTTGGGAGATCAGGTTCAGGAAAATCAACTATTGCGAATCTAATTACCCGTTTTTATGAAGTTAATAAAGGCCAAATATTACTTGATGATCGTGATTTACGTGAATATACTTTAAAATCTTTACGTAGTCAAGTTGCCCTTGTTTCTCAACATATTTATCTTTTTAACGATACTATTGCAAATAATATTGCTTATGCAACAGATGGTCGTTTTAGTCGAAAAGGAATCGAAAAAGCTGCTAAAATAGCTTATGCGATGGATTTTATTCAAAAACTAGATAATGGACTAGATACTGTTATTGGTGAAAATGGTGTAATGCTTTCTGGTGGACAGCGCCAACGAATTGCTATTGCACGTGCTTTATTGTATAATTCAACTATATTAATTCTTGATGAAGCTACTTCTGCACTTGATACTGAATCAGAAAGAGATATTCAAGCAGCATTGGATGAATTACAGAAAAATCGGACTTCTATTATTATTGCCCATCGTCTTTCAACGATAGAAAATGCAGATAAAATTTTATTTATCCAGGATGGTAAAATTATTGAACGAGGTGATCATCAAACTTTGATTAAGTCTGATGGGGCATATGCTCAACTTTATAGTATGCAATTTAAATAATGATTGAAAAAATATGGTTAGGTAATTCGTATCTATATCTTTTATTACTGCCGTTGTCGATATTTTATGGAATGATTATTGGACTAAGACGTCTTTTTTATCATTTAGAAATTATTCCTACTTGGAAAGCGCCGATACCTATTATTGTTGTAGGTAATTTGACTGTTGGCGGTAATGGTAAAACACCAGTTGTTATTTGGTTAGTTGAACATCTTTTATCAAAAGGATATCGTGTTGGTGTTGTATCCCGTGGATATGGTTCTAAAGCAAATTCTTATCCACTATTAGTTAATAGCAATATATCAATAAAGGAAATTGGTGATGAACCTGCTTTAATTTATAGAAGAACTGGTGTACCGGTAGCAGTTTCTCCTAAACGAATAGAAGCAGTTAAAATGCTACTAAGTCAACAAGAACTGAATCTTATTATTACTGATGATGGTCTTCAACATTATAGCTTACAAAGAGATTTTGAAATCGTTGTTATAGACGGTATCCGTCGTTTTGGAAATGGTTGGTTGTTGCCTGCTGGTCCATTACGTGAATGGAAGTGTCGTTTAAATAGTGTTAATGCTGTTATTACTACTGATGGTATAGCTAAATATGATGAGATTTCCATGAAATTAATAGGAGATATCGCGGTCAATATGTTAACCGGAGAAAAACGATCTGTCTATGATTTGGAGCAAATTGTTGCGATTGCTGGAATTGGATATCCACAACGTTTTTTTTCAAGTCTTGAGAAAAAAGGAATTTTACTGATTACAACTTACGCCTTTTCTGATCATCAATGTTATAATTTTTCTAAGTTAATAACATTAGTGACTGATAATCAAACATTATTAATGACTGAAAAAGACGCTGTAAAATGTTTTCATTTTGCCCAATTAAATTGGTGGTATCTTCCTGTAAACGTCAAGATTTCACAATCTAGTACAGAAAAAATTCTGTCGGACATTAGTAAATTAGTAAATTTTTAATAAAAATTATTGATATAATAATCTTAATGTATCATTCACATTGAAATTTAAATTCCAATCATAATGATTATAAAATAAATAATATTATCGAAATTTTTATTTAATAAATTTTAATAAAAATTATTCTTATTGTAATATTGTTTTATTTCTAAATAATCATTATATACTAATTAATAATATTGAGTTATTTTAAGTTAAATACTACTTTTAATATTAAAGACATTTTCTGAAAGAAAAATAAACTTTTTATTGAATATAAGTAAAATAGGTAGAGAGAATTTATTAAAATTAAAAATTTTACATTTGAACAAAAGAAATTTTTATAATATTCGATTAAAATTATAAGTTGAGAAAAATTCGTTAATATAAAAGAAGAGATATGGATCTTCATTTCACTTCTGAATAAAATTTAAGAATTATTTTTATCCTTAAATTCTTTTAAAGAGTAAAAATAAATAACTTAAAGAAAAAATGTATTTTAATTTTAGTTACGTGTAATGCTTATGGTATTTATCTCTCGATAATTTTATTATATGTAGGATTTTCATCCTATAATTATATAAGAAATTTTATAAATTTTTGACAAATACAGTTTAGAGAAGATATTAAAGTTAACGATAATATATGCTTATAATATTCTTCTTTTATATTAAATTACATTTTGATGAGAAGAATATGGATTATCGTCTGCTTGATATCATTGTTTGTCCAATATGTCATGGGAAACTAGTATATGATAAACAAAATTTAGAGCTTCTCTGTAAAATTGATCATCTTGCTTATCCTGTACGTAATAACATTCCTGTATTATTAAGAGAAGAAGCTAGAGATTTACCTTTAGATGAAGAAAAGTAAAATGTTTACAGTAATTATCCCGGCGCGTTTTGCTTCTAATCGCTTACCTGGAAAGGTATTAGCTGATATTCATGGAAAACCTATGATTATTAGAGTAATGGAAAGATCCTTAATGTCGGACACAAAACGTGTTATTGTAGCTACTGATCATCAGGAGGTATTTGATATAGTAAAAAAAGCTAATGGTGAAGTCTGCATGACAAGCGTTTCCCACCAATCAGGAATTGAACGATTAGCAGAACTTATTGAAAAATATAAATTTTCTGATGAAGAAATTATTATTAATGTTCAAGGTGACGAACCTTTAATCCCACCAGAAATAATTAATCAATTAGCTAATAATATAATACTAAATAACATTAATATGGAAACATTAGGAGTTCCAATTAATAATCCAGATGAAGTATTTAATCCTGATATTGTAAAAATAGTTACAGATAAACAGAGTAATGCTTTATATTTTTCTAGAGCTGCTATTCCATGGGAACGTGATAGGTTTAAAACGAGTAAAATAGAAATTGGGGAATATTTTTTACGTCATATCGGTATTTATGCTTATCGGGCTGGTTTTATTCGTCGTTATATTCAATGGCAGATAAGTCCTTTAGAGAAGATAGAAATGCTTGAACAGTTGCGTGTATTATGGTACGGTGAAAAAATTCATGTTTCTTTACCAGTTAAAATGCCAGGACGAGAAGTAAATAATCAACAGGATCTTAATGCAGTTCGAAAAGAATTTTTCCATTATTAAAGTTAAGTAAAATTAGATATTTTAAAATTTATTTATATTAGAAATATTCATTAGAATTTGAATATTCTTTTTCATATTGAATAAATAAATTTATGATAAATATGTTATAAATTGGATAATTTATAGAGAAAAATTTTACTAGGATTATTATCCTAGATAAAATACCTTCATATTATTTATAATAATTGAATTAATCTTTATTTTCCATATTATTTATTTAATTTTAACCTCGATATATGATTAAATTCTAGACTACCTATTTTATTAAATAATATATGGAGAAATATATCTAGAAATCTATTGTTTTACGTTATCAAAAACATTGTGAAAGTAGTAAAAAAATTTAACTTCTATAAAAACTACAGATCTATTTTTAATAGAAAAATTTTAAAAAATAAACCTTATAACAAAGTTTATAAGTATAAATAAAATTTGCTATATTTATTCTTTGAATGTTCAATGATTTTAAACTAAATTTTTAAGTAAATACAATACCCACCTTTTTAAATATAATTTATATTATATATTTTTTATAATGTAAATATTCTCAATAGCGTTTCTTAAATATATATGTCATTGACAACATTAATTTATCTACGACAAATTAATAATTTAATAGAAAATAGTTAAAAACTAAAAAAATAAATATTTTTTGATACTAACAAAATAAGCATTAATAACACGATAAAACTAACTAGTATAATAGAGATAATTTAGATTAAATTATTAATTAGATTTAATCTAAATAGTATCTTTAATTCTAGTTAATAAATTTAACTATTATAATATATTGAATTATATATATAATATTTTAATAAATTTTTTAATAAAATTATTTTTATAATATTATAGTATCAATGGACGATAAATATTATTATAGTCGTTATCGAAGCATTTTCATGCTAAATCGTAACTTAAAACCATTATAGATAAAGTTTACGCAAAATGTTTATGGAGAAAAGAAAATACCTAATGATTTCATCAGATTAAATTTAAAGTTATTTTCTTGATTAACTACTAAGTAATCCGTTAAAAATATTAGAAGAGAATAATATATTTATTAATAACTTATCTAGTATAGGATAGAAAATTATCGTTTGTAATATTATGAACATTGATTTATTGAATATCTAAATCTATTTAAATGAAAAAAGTAACTAACAAAAAATTTTTTCAATTTTCTATTCATAAATATTTTTCTATAGTTAATAAAAATGAGATTTGTCGATTCAGTGTTTTAGAAACTTATTAAATCGATTAAATAACAAAAATATATAATAAATATTATATTAAATATAATTAAGAAAGATATTAGATTTTATCATGTTTTATAATGTAAATAGTAGAGGATAAGAAACATCTTGTTTCTTATTAGGGTTATATCTTATCCAGATTTAAATAATTCATTATTTATACAAATGATTTTTACTTACCCTTCCTCTATATCTTTTATTTCTGATAATAAAAGATAAAGAATATATGAATAGTTCAAATAATTTTTTATAAAAATTGATAAATAAATAGAGTGAAACTTTTTCATCTATAAAACCTTAGTTAAAAAATTTTTCTGTATTATTTATTTAAAGAATGATTATTGTATCGTACCAAATTCAATAAATTGAATTTATAGAATAGATAATTATCTTGTCATCTTGTGTTATATAACGCAATAGTTAAAATAGAAAATAATATTTTAATTCAGTTATTCTATATGCTTAGCAATAGCAAATTTAATAATCGAAAAATTCGATATATTTTAAATAAAAAATTATATTTCATTGAAACATTTCTTAATAAAGAATTTTTATTTCTTTTTAAGAACAACTTTTCACTAAACTTATAGTAATACTACAAACTTTTAATTTTTATTTTTTTTAGAGTTAGAATTTTTAAGATTCTAAGTGATTAATCTTATTAAATATCTTACTGAATAAGATAAACAAAACAAATTAAGATCCAAAAGTATCAATAAAATATATGATAATTAAAATTATATAATATAGATGAGAAATTTTAGATTACTGATTTTTGTTTTAATATTAAGTTTATTTTTACTAGATCCACCTTAAAATCTTTTTATGTGAATTTTATTTTTCGATATGTACTCATAAGTACATTTATAAATTTAGATACCAACCAAAATTATAATTAAAATATGATTAAATATTTTAATATTCATTAAAATTTAATTAATATTTATTATTAATAATAATAAATAAAAAATATAATAATAAAATTAGAAATCATCAATTATTAATCAATTACCTAACACCAACATCAAAAATTTGATAAATAAAGTATACTATAATCGGATCTAAATTTCCTTATTTTTTAAGATTAAAATAATAAAGATATATAGAAAAATGTTTAAAGATTGATATTATCCATACTAGAAGTGAAAATAATAATGGAAAATATATAAAATTTTATCACTAATAAAAATAATATCGAAAATAATAACTAGAATTTATTCTAGTATCTATTATTGATTAATAATCATAATAGAAAAATTATTTTCTATAATACAGAGATTAATAAAAAATAATAATATATCTAGTTATTCATAAACTATTTAAGATCCTTTACTATATAACCTTTGTTTTTATATTAGAAACAAAATATAAAACTTACCGTTTTACAGTAAAATAGTTTATATATTATGAATCTTTACTAAATTTATTTTATTTTTTTGAGCATATAGAATACTTTTAGTTAAATGATTAACATTTTATGTATAGGAAACAAAAATATAAATATTAACTTCCCGAACATGTAATAAATAAAATAATAAACAAAATAAAATTAAATTTTTTAGAAAAAATTATCAATTTAACAATTCCAATGGGTATTGAAGTTAAAAAATCAACAATATACCAATCCATTATATTTTTTATTTAAAAAATTTTGCAAATTTTATTTTGTAAAATTGAAATATATTATATTAGTTCGTTGATATTTTTAAAAACAATGGAATAATATGAGAAATCTGGCAAAAGTACTGACATAAAAAATAAAATAAGATAAGAGTATTTATTATACTGTAATCTTCAAATATAATTAAAAAGTATTAAAGAGTAAAATTTGATTTTTAATATTCATTAAATTTTAATTTAATAAAAATAAACTAGAAACAAAGATCATAAATTGATATTTTATCAGTATTATTTACTTGGGTAGATAGTTATATTTTTAGATAAAAAATCATAAAAGTGGATAATTGATTTTATTATTTTTCTATAAAATAGATAATGATATCATTAAACTATATTGCGAGCAGAATATCTTTATTATAAATAATTATTATTAAATATAAATTATAATAAAAATTTTTTATATAGTTATAATGTAAAATTATTATCTCCAATGGGAGAGTAATTCTAATTCTTGCCAACGATCAAATATTATTTCTATTTCTGCTTCTTTATCTGCTAATATCTTTAATAGTGATTCACTGATGACATAGGGGCGATTAAAAAAATCAGATGCACTAATTTGAGATTGTAATATTTTAATTTCAGACTCTAATTTTTCTATTCGTATCGGTAATTGTTCTAATTCTTTCAATAAATGATAACTAATTTTAGTATTTTTTCGTTTTGGATTTTCTTTAAATGTTTTTTCTGTTGAGTTATTAATTTTAGTAATACTAGAATCGGATGAAAAAACTTTTTGTTTAGATTGCGAAAAGGCATCATAAAAAATACCTTCATACTTATCTATTTTACCATGATCTTCAAATATCCAACATCCAGTTACAATATTATCAATAAATTGACGATCATGACTAACTAATAATACTGTTCCTTGATAATCATCAACTAACTCTTCTAAAAGTTCAATTGTTTCAATATCTAAATCATTTGTTGGTTCATCAAGAATTAATAAATTGCTTGGTTTTAAAAATAATTTTGCTAACAGTAATCGATTTTTTTCTCCACCGGAAAGAGCTCGAACAGGTGTGATAGCTTGTTTAGAATGAAATAAAAATTTTTGTAAATAACCAAGCGCATGACAAGAATGTCCATTAATTATTAATTCCTGGTTACCTTCAACTAAATTATCCATCACCGTTTTATTGGGATCTAATGTTATTCTATATTGATCAAAATAAGCAATCTCAAGGTTTGTACCACGATAAATATTTCCGCTATTTACTTTAAGTTGCCCTAAAATTATCTTGAGCAATGTTGTTTTTCCACAACCATTAGGACCAATTAACGCAATTTTATCCCCACGTTGTATTTGAACACTAAAATTATTAATCAATATTTTATTATTAATATAAAAATTGATATTTTTAAGATCAAAAACAATCGTTCCAGAACGACTTCCTTCTTCAAGTTGCATCTTTACCTTCCCAATTACCTCGCGTCTCTGAGAACGTTCTATTCGTAAGGATTTTAACGCTCTTATTCTTCCTTCATTACGAGTACGTCTTGCTTTTATTCCTTTTCGAATCCAAATTTCTTCCTGTGCTAATTTATAATTAAATTTAATATTCTTTTGTTTTTCTATACATAAGGATTTTTCTTTGTTGATCAAATAATTATCATAATCACCTGACCAAGAAACTAATTTACCTCTATCAAGATCAATAATACGTGTTGCCATATGATGAATAAAAAAACGATCATGAGAAATAAAAACGATACTACCTTGAAAATCTTTTAGAAAACTCTCTAACCAAAAGATAGTATCAATATCAAGATGATTGGTTGGTTCATCAAGAAAAAGAACGTGTGGACAACAAACTAAAGCGCGTGCTAAAGAAGCCTTACGTAAGCAACCACCGGAAAGAGCGGATAATACACTATTAGCTGGAAGTTGTAATTGTTTAATCACATTATTAATTTTTGTATCTAGTAACCATAAATTATCACGATCTAATACTTCCTGTAATTTAGCTAACTTATTAAGATTTTTTTCAGTGGGATCTTGCTCTACAATATTTGTTATTTTATGAAAGGACTTAATATAATTTGCCTTCTCTTTAACACCTTCAGCTACAAAATCAAAAACAGTACCGTAAATATTTTTTGGCGGATCTTGTTGTAAAAGAGAGAGTTGTAAATCCTCCTGATAAATTACATATCCATCATCAAGATCTTGCTCTTTTGTCAATACACGCATTAGAGTTGATTTACCGGCACCATTACGACCAACTAAGCAAATCCTTTCATTATCTTCAATATGTAATTCAGTATTATCTAATAATGGTGCATCACTAAAAGCTAAATAAGCATTTGACATATTAATTAATGACATAAATTATTTTTCCTAATCTGTATAACCAATTCGTTAAAAATTATGGATTTGATTATTATTTATGAAATAGACTGAAATAAATTTTTAAATAATTTTATTAGAATTATATTCTAATGAATTGATTCAATAATATATTCATCTAAAATATATTTAGTAGAAAAACTTCTTACTATGCTCATTCAAACACAATAATTGTTTAATTTAAATAATCAATATATATGATCTTATCGGATATTCCAAAATGCTATTCATTCGTTTTAAATTTTAAAATTTGTTAGATCAATAAAAATTTAAGAGAATTTCTTTTCTTATATGAAAATATAATCTGTTCATTTAGCTTTAATAAAAAATATTACTTACTTATTAATTTATAATTCTATAATTTTATTATTTATTTTTAATAAATACATAAATAGTATATCAATACTACTAACTAAACGAACAAATAAAAAAGAAAAAAAGTATATCTCAAATGTTAATTCCATATAAAAAATTAAAGAAATCTTTTTGATTATATGTTTCCTCCCCCCCCATACATTTTATGTATCAAACGATGAGATCTAAAAAATCCTGTATTTAAATAATTAATCAAATACTAAATAATTACTATTTATGTTTATATAATAATAAAAACTTACTATTTTAGAATAATTTCTCATATTATTTCTTACTTGATTTTCTAGAGTTAGAGCAGACGGTATTTCAAAAATTGATTTTCTGAAATAAAATGCTAATATCTAAATGGAGTTTATAATTATCAAAATTAAATAGAAGTTTTTATCTTTACGATTATTTATCTCTTTTGAAGATTTATACATCTTTCAATTAAGAATATATTTCTCATAACGATCAGCTTTGATATTATATTTATTTAAATCAGCATTATAAATTTGATAAGAATAAATTTCTGTTGTTTGTGTTTTCAATTTATTTAGATTTTTTATTTTTCAGAGTATTAAAAATATTTTCGTCCAATCATGTTACGAATATACTCCTTTATAGGTAAAGAGAATTTTTTTAAAAATAATTTAAAAATTTATTTTTTGAACTCATATTTAAATTTCTACCGTAAATAGATACAAATATTTCGTTCCATCTGAACTATTAGATACCGATAATTCGAATAGGAGAATTTATTTTTTATACCTTACTAGATAAAATATAATGTATAATTAATTTAGATTTATTTTCTAAATTCTTAGAATATCCTTTCTAAGTTATGAATTATAAAAATTTTTTAGAAAAAGTAAATATATTTATTAACTTAACTCAGTAATCACTAAGTTAAAATTTATCAAGTATTGAATATCGTGTGGTTTATAATTTTTTGATTAGTTTTAAAATCTATATGAACAAGCATTATAAAATCCTTATTTTAAAATTTTCTTTTATTTAAATTTATAAAAGATAAAATTTATAGACTATAAAAAATTGACAAACGATAAAATCGAAAAAAAGTTACGCTCTAAAACCTACTAAACCAATTTATAAAATATAATTTACTGTTTTAATTAATAATAATTTTCCGAATCGCATATAGATTGACTATTAAAAAATAAGGTTTCTCAAAATTTTACTTTTAAAAGATATAAATGCTAAATTCTCTTTAATTAATGTAGATTGCCAATGCTAAATTAAAATATCCAAAAATATTGGAAAGAATAAAATTAATACTTTATGTCTGGATTATTATTTAAAAGTATTAAACCAAAATCTTATATATATTAAACTAAAAATATCTACAATATTTTGCTTTTTAATTTATAAAACTAAATAGTAGTTATTGTAGATAATTAATTGGTTCAATTTTAATAAATATAAAAATTTTTAACAAAAAATAAATTTTTCCCCATTAATTTTAATATTCTGTAATAGAGATTAAAATTATTAAAATTCTAGTAATTAATATTAATAGTAAGAAAATATTCAATATTATATGAATTGATAATAAAATCAAAATACATATCATTTTCGTCAATTTTAAATGAATATCCTTCCCTCTTTAAGAGGAAGGATATTCATTCTTAATAGCTTAATTTTTCACTTTTAAAAAATTATTCCAATTTAAATTTTATAATAAATAAATATACTTTTCTATTGTTTCAACTGAGTAAAAATTACTTCATATTACATTTTAATTTTACAGAATATCGTAAAATTATTACTAACATTTTATATAAAAATTTACTTAATTAATAGAAGTTATTCTTTTGTCGTATTTTTATACAGAACTAATATTTAGTTTTAATCGTTATTTTATTTTATTAATTAATTAATATAAACGTTACTGCTTTACGATAATTCTGGAATATCTATATGAATTTTATTCAAATACAAGAATTTTATAATTAAATACCGTTTTATTTATATAAAGAATTTTTATATAGTTATTTGTTATTGATTGAATAAAGAAAATATTTTTTAGTACTAAATTTAGTAAAGATTAAATATTATATATTATAATATCTTAATTTTATATTTCAACTAAGAAAGATAGGCACTATATATCTCAGGATATAGAAAAATTCTAATAATTTCTTTCTTATTTCTATCGTCTCTTTTTAAGAAATTATTAATTAAATCTTAGTTAAAAAAATCAAAAAATTATATTTGTTCAAATATTAACATAAAATAATTTAGAAACAATTTAAGATATTAAAATAGTTATAGAAGAGAAGATTTTTCTAAAGGTGTTTAAAATTTAAATAAAGAATATAAATTTCCTTAATTTATTTTCTATAAATTATTTTTATATAATCTTATATATCTTGTCACAAACTTTGTTTTTATATTTTTAATCCAAATTTATTCTTCATTATTAGTTTATATAAGTTTTATATTTGAAACCTCCTTTTATTAAAAATCTTTCCTATTCGTTATCTTTTAATATAAATCTCAATAGAATATTATTTCTAATACTAAATTTTAAATAGTTTATTGGTAAATAAATTTAAATGCTTTTAACTTTAAAAAATAAAATATAATATATATATTAATTAAAATTAATACTTTTATTAGAGAATGAAAATGAAATTTATTAGGATAATGATCCAATCTCACTATCCTAATATTGAAAATATTTTCTATAAAGTAAAAATTACTAATTTATTTAAATATATAAAATATTTTTATTATACAAATTTATCGGATATTTTATATTTGTCACTATAATACAAATCTTCATCGATTATTAGATTTTATTTTGATTTATTATGTTCCAATTTGATTATTTTATTGATTCTTTAAATATTTAATAATTAAAGTTTAAATTTTTTAAAAAATTTTCGAAATTTATATATTTTCTTTTTAAGAAACCCTAGAATCTAATAATATACAAATATAAATTAAATAATTAATTAATAGAAAAAATTATTTATTTTAAAATGATATTTAGTTAAAATTAAATATTATTAATAATATTTTTGATTAGTTTAGGTCCATGATAAATAAATCCTGAATAAACTTGTAATAATGATGCCCCTGCATCCAATTTTTCTCTTGCTGAAATTAAAGAATTAATTCCACCAGTACCAATGATTGGTAATATCCCTTTTAATTTCTTTGCTAATAAAGTAATAATTTCATTACTTTTTAAATGTATAGGTCTTCCACTTAATCCACCGGTTTTATCTGAATACCTTAATCCTTTTACTAAATTTCGATCTAAGCTAGTATTTATCGCAACAATACCATCAATCTGATAACGAATTAAACTATCAGTAATTTTGATTATCTCTTTTTCTGTTAAATCAGGAGAAATTTTTACTACTACCGGAACGTACTTTAGATGTTTTTTTGTTAATAAATGTTGTTTATTTTTAATTGATTTCAATAAATCATCTAATGCTTCACCATATTGTAATAATCTTAAATCTGGAGTATTAGGTGAAGAAATATTAACAGTAATATAATCTGCATAAGGAAAAATTTTTTCCATACAAATTAAATAATCTTCTTTAGCATGCTCAATAGGTGTATCTTTATTTTTTCCAATATTAATACCTATTATACCATTATATTTCATTTTTTTAACATTCTCGATCAAATTATCAACACCTAAGTTATTAAACCCCATATGGTTAATTATCCCTTCAACTTCAACCAGATGGAATAATCGAGGTTTCTTATTTCCAGTCTGTGGGTGAGGTGTAACTGTTCCTATTTCTATAAAACCAAAACCCATCGAACCAAAAACATCAATACATTCACCATTTTTATCAAGACCAGCAGCCAATCCTAATGGATTTCTGAATTTCAATCCCATACAAGTTGTTGGTTTGAGATTAACATCTTGCTGGATCATAAACTGTAGCGGTGAATGCATAATATATTTAAGTTGTCGGAAAGTTATTTCATGAGCCTGTTCTGGATCTAAGTGAAATAATGCTTTTCGGATCATGGGATAAAACATTAGCTATACCTTTTGATAGATAATGTGGATAATTTACTCATATAAAAATATTTACTATTTTTATTTTATAAAACAGTCTATTGTTAGATCTATAATTAAATATGAATAGTAGATATAAAAGATTATCATAATTTAATTTATTTAGTAAAAATTCTATTTTTATTTAGATTTTAAAAATAGAAAAATAAAATTAATAGGATATTAACCCTACTCTTTCAAATTCTTTTATTAAAGAATAAATATTTCTTATTTAAGAAATTGTTTTATAAAAAGATTTCAATTTAAATCTAGTATAAATATAATGCTACTATTTTCTAGTAGTATTTATTTATTTTTTAAAATAAATCAAAAGAAAGATTGGTTAATTCTTTTAACTATTTAAACCAAAGATACGTCATATTTTGAAATATTTTATCATAATTTCTTATATTAATCAATTGCTTAATTAAATAAGAAGCAAATTGTGAATTAGTACTATTTAAAATAGTTAACATTTTACTAAAAATTCATAGACAATATCATCTTCAGAATGAAATAAAAATATTTTTGTATAATAAAAGCACCTAATCAATGCCATGTATCTAGAGATTAGGATTCTCTATATTAAATATTGGGTGAGTAAGAAGATTACCTATTCCTATTGATTCTAAAATGTTTCTATCCAAGGTTACACCTTATAGAATAAATTATTTATCCATTATTAAACTATCACCTTTCCAACGTTGTTTAAATTTTTACCATTATCTTCTGATAACTCGGTAATTTTATGTAGTTATAGCAAGCATTTAATAGATTTTATCGAATCAATTATATAGTATTTTACCGGATAGTACTGTTCTATTAAACATTTATCAGGTTGCTACTTATCAATGCTACAAGAAAAGTAAATAAACACCTCTTTTACAAAGAACGATTAGTGATATTCACTTATGATCGATATTATATTTTATTACTTTATTAGTATAATATAATATCGAAAATTACTGTATCATTTAATAGAAAATTTTGTATATTAAAATTAATAGCATTATGAATCGAGATCGTATCAATGATCTTAAACTATTAATCTATTTTTTTAAAACGAAAAATAAAAATTTCTTCTTTTAAAACAAAGTGACATTTTCTTATCACGTTAAAGGCTAGGAAATGCATCAATAATATATGATGGTAATCTAAGATTCTATGTTTTCTGTAAGAAACTAATCTTATCTTCAATATAAATAAATAACAGTGATCTAGAAGAGAAATTTTAAATGGTTAAACTTCATTATTCGAATATCGCATTAATAATATTAATTATTAATCAATATATAAATAATTCAATTTTATTGGTTCGGAAAATTTATGAAATAATAAATGGATTAGTGGGTAAATAACCATGATCAAAAATAAAAGTCTGATATTCTTTAACAAAATTAAGTACAGAAGGTATAAGTTTAGCATTCTACGTTAATGAAATAACATTACCTTCTCTATTATACAATTTAATATTTAATGGTATATGCAAATCGTAATTTTTCTATTTTATCTGTCGTTAATGATATAATCTGGCTAGCATATAATAAACCACTTCTTCTTTTCACTAGACATTATCTCTGATCGTCATTAAAGGTATAAAAGTTTTACTATACTAACGACGAAATAAAATAAGATCAATATTAGAGAGATATATCTCCTGCATTATAGATTGGAATGAAATTATTACATATTGTTGCATTGTCATCATTGAGAATAGTCTATAAATTTTATTCTATCTTGAAATTGAATTGTTCCTACTCCTAATTAGGAAGGAATGTAATATTCTAGTAATTTCTTCTATTTTTATATACGTTTAAAGTATAAAAGTTATTTATTTCAATCACTTTACCTGGATAAAGTGGATCATCCATTGGACTGAGCATCTTTAGAAAATTATTTCTAACACATCATGTGAATATTTTTAATTCAATTTACCTAAGGAAAACTTAGATCATAACTCTAAGGTATTGATCACATAAAATAATTAAATCTTTTTTAAGGATTAATTGAAACTAATCACGACAAGTAACACAATTATCTTTCCAATTATGAAAATATTCATGACCAATTACCGCTTCAATATTTAGATAGTTTTATCCTTTGCCGTTTTTACTTAACAGATATTTTGAATTAAAAATATTGAGATCTTTATTTTCTATAGAACTCGCATTAAAGAAATCAATGGAAACGATTATATAAATTTTTTTAATAAAATTCGTAAATAAAAACGTATTTCATCTCATCTTATTAATTTTTAAATAATTCATAACATAATTAGCTTGATTAAGCGTTCATTTTGACAAATATAGATAACGATACATAATGGAAACTTTTTATAATAAAGTTATCATAAAAGTAGTAAAATCAACTTCTAACAAGGAGAGAAAATATCTCGGATTAAGAGAACGGATCTTAACATTTTACAAAATAACGACCATCTTCTATTTTCCCCTTTTCCAATCTCATGTCCATTAAAAACCAAATAATGATAAAACGATTTATCAGATATAATACAATTTATGAAAAAGATAAAAATGACTTGATCGAACTAAATAGTAAGTAATATTACGAATACCATCTGGTTCATATTGAGAATAAAGAAATTTATCTAAGGTATAAAATCCATCTAATGAGATGTTTTTAAATGAATTTATTTTATTAACGATTTTAGGAATAAAAAATTTAAAGCACTTGATCTTAATAATAAGTTTTTAGATTCTCACGATAAGATGAAAATGTTTTTTCATCAATATGAATAGTATGTAAAATCAAATTCTTTACCATCAAGCATTAAAATATTAATCTTCTCTCTGTTAATTCGGTTTACTCGGATAACAACCGTAAAAATAATTTTTACTGGATAAAACACAAAATTAAATTTAATATTAATAAAATAGTATAATCATTGGACTTTTAATTTTGAAAAATTTTTTTCGTTTGATATTGCATAATATTAAATTTTACTTATCTCAATTATTGAGATATTTTATGCTATTATTTTTTTTAGAATAAATTAATAGACTTTTTTGATTATAAAAATTTACTCTTAATTGAGATTTTATCTTAAATTCCCTTAAGAAAATTTAATTAATCTCTGCAAAGAGATCCATCATAATAGAATTATTTAATAAATATATAAAATAGATAATTAAAAATTATAATAACTTATGCTAGATATATATAACTTTCTTCATTCTTACTAATATCAACAGATATAGTTTGCCATGTTTTATTTTAATCCGAAAGTAATGCCTCCGTGAGGATAGCTAACGAATTATGAATCTAGATGTACAACCTATCATTACATCATTGTTAGACACTGATGCTTATAAATTGCATATGCAACAAGCTGTTTTTCATCACTATAATCAAGTATCTGTAGTGGCAGAATTTCGTTGTCGTAGTGATGAACGTCTTGGTATCTACGCTAAAGCTATACGACAACAAATAGATTTAATGGAACATATTGAATTAACAGTAAATGAATATCGCTATCTGCGAGGTCTCTTTTTTTTTAAATCTGATTATCTCGATTGGTTAAAAGATTTTCGTTTCAATCCTACTCAAGTTAACGTTTATAGAACTAAAGAAAATCAGTTAGCGATAAAAATTAGCGCTCCATGGCGTGAAGTTATTCTTTGGGAGGTTCCTTTATTAGCTTTAATCAGTGAATTAGTTCACCATAATCGCTCTCCTAATGTAACAAATGAAGATGCGATTGAACAATTACATAAATTAATTAAGAATTTTTATCAATATGCAAAAATACAAAATATAGATTTAACAAACTTTAAATTAATGGATTTTGGTACTCGACGACGTTTTTCTTATATAGTGCAATATTCTATTATTAACGAGCTTAAAAATCATTTTCCGTATTTTATTGGAACAAGTAATTATAAGTTAGCTCAACAATTACAACTTAGACCTGTTGGTACTCAAGCTCATGAGTGGTTTCAAGCTCACCAACAAATTAGTAGTGATCTTTCTAATAGCCAACGTGTTGCATTACAAAGTTGGTTGGATGAATATCCAGATCAATTAGGTATTGCCTTAACAGATTGTATAACTATGGATGCTTTCTTGCGAGACTTTGATATTACTTTTGCTAATCGTTATCAAGGATTACGTAATGACTCAGGTGATCCTTTAGAATGGGGTGAAAAAGCGATTAATCATTATAAAAAACTAAATATCGATCCTATGAGTAAAACACTTGTTTTTTCAGATAACTTAAATTTACAAAAGGCATTGATGATTTATAAACATTTTTATAAACGTATTAATCTTATTTTTGGTATAGGAACCAGATTAACTTGTAACATTCCTAAAGTAAACCCACTTAATATTGTAATTAAATTAGTGAAATGTAATGGTAAGCCAGTTGCTAAATTATCTGATAGTCCAGGAAAAACTATTTGTCATGACAATGACTTCATCGATAGATTAAAAAAAGCATTTGATATCCCAGTAATATAAGGAGAATGGATTACTCACAATACATAATTAAATATTATGTAAATTATTTTAATTTATCAAATAATGGTAAATTAAATTTAATTATTATAAAAGTCTTTTCATTTGGTTATTCTCATTTTAAAATTAGTATTTTCTTATTTCTAAACGTTGAGAAATAATATGAATTCTTTAATTTGAATAAATAAATTAAAAAAAATTAAATCTCAAAAGAGAGTATTTTATGAAGATAGCTTCTATAATAGAAATAATACAAGGCCGTATTGTGATAGGAGAAAAAATTACCGTTCGTGGATGGGTGCGAACAAGGAGAGATTCAAAATCTGGTTTCTCATTCCTTACTATCTATGATGGTTCCTGCTACAATTCATTACAGACTATTATAAGCAATGAACTAGAGAATTATGAAAAAGAAGTTTTACATCTAACCACCGGATGCTCAGTTGAAGTAAGCGGGATAGTGAAACTATCAGAAGGTCAAGGACAAAACTTTGAATTATTTGCAACTCAGATTATTATAATCGGAATGGTAGAAAATCCTGATACTTATCCAATAGCAGCTAAACATCATACTGTTGAATATTTACGTGAAGTAGCACATCTACGTCCACGTACTAATCTTATCGGCGCTATTACTCGGATTCGTAATACAGCAGCTCAAAGTATTCATCGTTTTTTTAATAAAGAAGGCTATCTTTGGGTATCAACGCCAATTATTACTGGTTCCGATACCGAGGGTGCCGGTGAAATGTTTCGGGTTTCAACTTTAGATTTTCATAATCTCCCTAGAACAGGAGGTACAGGTGATATTGATTTTGATCAAGATTTTTTTGGACGAGAAGCATTCTTAACCGTTTCTGGGCAATTAAATGCTGAAGCTTATGCTTGTGCATTAAGTAAAATTTATACATTTGGACCAACATTTCGAGCAGAAAACTCTAATACCAGTCGTCATTTGTCTGAATTTTGGATGGTTGAACCAGAAGTAGCTTTTGCCGATTTAAATGATATCAGAAATTTAGCCGAAAAAATGTTGAAATATATCTTTAAATCGATTTTAGAGGAACGACATGATGACTTAAAATTTTTTACCGACTGTATCGATAAAAATGTTATTATTAGATTAGAAAAATTTATTTCCTCTAATTTATTAGAAATTGACTATATCGATGCAATTAAAGTTCTGAAAAAATCAAATAAAACTTTTAAAAACCCAATATTTTGGGGTATCGATCTTTCTTCTGAGCATGAACGATATTTATCTGAGCAATATTTCACAGCACCAGTATTGGTTAAAAACTACCCAAAAGATATTAAAGCTTTTTATATGCGTCTGAATGACGATAATAAAACTGTTGCTTCTATGGATATATTAGTACCAGGTATTGGTGAAATTATTGGTGGTTCTCAGCGTGAAGAACGACTCAATAAACTAGATTCTCGAATAGAAGAAATGGGTCTTAACCAAAAAAATTATATCTGGTATCGAGATCTTCTCCGTTATGGTACTGTTCCTCATTCTGGATTTGGTCTAGGATTTGAACGCCTAATAGCTTACGTCACTGGTATAAAAAATATTCGTGAAACAATTCCATTCCCTCGTATTCCTCGTAATGCGAATTTTTAAATATTTAATCATATAAACGAATAAATATGTTAATTATAATTAACTAATATATACTTCTAACCTTTCATTTTTAATTTTGATTAGATTAAATTCTATTTATTTAAGATTTTATAGTCTCTTATTTCTAATAAATAAAAAAACTTGTTTCATTTTAGAAAAAGATAAAAATATTTATAAATGAAACAATAAATACAGAAATGAGAAGACTAATATCTTATTGATAGAAATTCCTAATGATTAGGATTTATTTTAGCGATGGCCGAGTATTCGAATAACATTAATGAGGGCAATAATAATGATGATGAAGAACAATATTCTTTCAGTAGTTATATCGGTATTATTAGCTGGTACAGCAAACACAACTGAAATCTATAACAAAGATAACAAAAAACTCGATTTATATGGTAAAGTTGACATTCTTCATTTTTTTGGAAAAAAATGTGATAGCGATGAATCAAGTGCTAGTCTTAATATAAGAGGTGATACTCAGATTTTTAAAAAAGTAACGGTTTTTTTTCATTCTGAATGGAAAAAAACCAATAAAAGCGAAACTGAGAATAAAAAAATAAACTATCTATCTTATGTCGGTTTGAAAATTGCTGATTTTGGTTCATTGGACTATGGTCGAAACTATGGTGTTCTTTATGATATCAATAGATGGACTGATGTTCTTCCACTTTATGGTGCAGATTCTATATCTCAGAATGATAGTTATATGACTGGACGTAATCGTAACCTTTTAACTTACCGTAATACTGATTTCTTTGGTATTGTTGATGACTTGAACTTCGTTTTACAGTATAAAGGAAAAAATACTAAAAGTAATAGATCAGATAATTCAGATAATTTGAAAAATAACGGTGATGAATTAGGTGTAGCCGTTAACTACAATATCGGTTTGGGTATTACCTTAGGCGGTGGTTATAGTAAATCTAATCGAGGTTTGAATAAGATTCAAAAAAATAAAAGAGGTTCTGGCGATAATATTAGTGAAGTCTGGAACGTTGGTATTAAATATGATGCAAACAATCTGTATTTAGCAGCAATGTATGGTGAAACTCGTAATATTACTAGATTTGGTAAAATAATTAATAATAATAACATGAAACAAAGCTCTAACAAAACTGAAAATCTTGAATTAGTTGCTCAATATTTTTTTAATGAAATTGGTCTAAAACCATCTATTGCTTATATAGCATCTATAGAAAAAGATTTAATTGATTCTTTTTTTTCTCAAAAACAAGACCTAACAAAATATATCTCTCTAGGTGCTTTTTACTATTTTAACAAAAATTTAAACGCGTTTATTGATTATAAAATCAACCTGATTAATAGTAATAACTTTACCAAAAAATATGGTATTGATAAGGATAATCTTATTGGTTTAGGTTTAGTTTATCAGTTCTAATCATAACTTATTTGGTGATTTAACGATAAAAATTAAACCATAAATTTAAAAGAAGAATTAAAGACATTGCTTTTATTAATTTACATTAAATTTGATAAAATATTGTTATTAAATAATAATATTAATTTCTAATTAATATTAAAATTTTATTTTATTTTATTAAAAAATATTGGGAAATTATTTTCATCGTGTTAATCTGAAAGATCCATTAATTAAAAAATTAAAATTAAGCTATTGGAATTATAAATATGTTAGAGAATATTATTTTTGCTCCTGATGATCCTATTTTAGGATTAGTAGAGAGTTTTAATGCTGACTTACGTAAACAAAAAATAAATTTAGGTATAGGTGTTTATAAGGATGAGTCAGGAAAAATTCCTATTCTTACTTCCGTAAAAAAAGCAGAAAAATATCTTTTAGAGAAAGAAGAGACTAAAAATTATCTTCCTATTAGTGGGATAGCAGAATTTGCTACTGTTACTCAAACATTACTCTTTGGGAATAATCATCCGATTATCGCTGAAAATCGAATTCGAACTTCACAGGCACCAGGAGGAACAGGTGCATTACGTATTAGCGCTGAATTTATTGCTAAACAAAACTTTACAGAACGAGTCTGGATTAGTCAACCAACCTGGCCAAATCATGAAAATATATTTAAAGCAACAGGTTTAAAAATCTCTTATTACAATTATTATGATCCTAATAAAAATAATCTAGATTTTTCTGGTATGTTAACTAGTTTAGAAGATGCTAAACCTGGGGATGTATTATTATTGCATGGTTGTTGTCATAATCCTACCGGTATCGATCTAACGATAGAGCAATGGGAAATTCTATCTACAATTTCAAAAAAGAAAAACTTATTACCTCTTTTTGATTTTGCCTATCAAGGTTTTGCTGTAGGATTAGACGAAGATGCGCAAGGTTTACGTATTTTTGTCAAAAAAAATCCTGAAATAATCATTGCAAGCTCCTACTCTAAAAATTTTAGTTTGTATAATGAACGGGTTGGTGCCTGCACTATTATTACTAAGAATAGTGATCAAGCAGAGAAAGTGGTTAGTCAAATAAAATCAATTATACGAGCAAATTATTCTAATCCTCCTTCTCACGGTGCATCTATTGTTACTAAAATTTTATCCGATGAATCACTAAAGAAAGAATGGATAAAAGAACTGACAAACATGCGACAACGTATCCAAAAGATGCGACAATTATTTGTAAGTACATTACAAGAAAAAGACGCTAAACAAGATTTTACTTTTATTAGTAAACAAAATGGTACATTTTCTTTTAGTGGTCTTAATAAAGACCAAATAAAACAGTTACGTGAAAAACACGCCATTTATACAATTAGTTCAGGTCGAATTAATATTGCTGCTCTAACATTAGAGAATATGATTCCTTTATGTACAGCTATCATTGACGTATTATAAAAACAAACTCTTAATTTCAATTGAATAGTCAAACCGACTAAGTCAATTCCATGAATAGAATTTAT
Source organism: Arsenophonus sp. (assembly GCA_046530785.1). Classification (GTDB taxonomy): domain Bacteria; phylum Pseudomonadota; class Gammaproteobacteria; order Enterobacterales; family Enterobacteriaceae; genus Arsenophonus. The sequence continues at coordinate 97,131 of JBHEQT010000002.1, read as the reverse complement.
TATTAACAAATAAAATAAAAATTATTTAATATCTGAATAAAATTATTTTTGTAAAAAAGGATTGAATTTTCGTTCAAAACCTAAATTAGACATTGGTCCATGACCAGGTATAAACTGATAATCATCACCGAGAGGCAAAATTTTTGTTTTAATTGAATTGATTAAGTCAGATTGATCACTTTTAGGAAAATCACTTCGACCAATACTACCTTGGAAAAGAACATCTCCCATAAAAATTATTTTATCCGTATGATTAACGAATATAACATGTCCAGGTGTATGTCCTGGACAATGTAAAACAGATAATTTGATATCAGCAAAACTAATTTCATCACCATCCTGTAACCACCAATCTGGAGTAAAAATTGAACATTCTGGTACACCAAACATTTTAGTTTGAAGTGTTAACTCCTTAATTAAGAATTGATCTTCTTTTTGCGGACCATAAATTGGCGATGAAAAATATGTTGCTATCTCAGCACAGGAACCTATATGGTCAAAATGAGCATGAGTTAATAAAATATACTGTAAATTTAATGAATATCTTTCAATTTCAGAGATTAATTTTTCTGTTTCACCACCAGGATCAATAATAACAGCATCTAGACTCTTTTCATCCCAAATTATTGTACAGTTTTGCATAAAAGAGGTTACAGAAATAATTTTGTATTTCATATGTTAGTAAATTACTTTTAATAAAAATATGTATCTATTAAATGAATTATGATTTTTAATCAGCTATATATCCGATATAAAAAATTACTATTAATATAGTAAGAGTAAGTTTTTATTCATTTTTTGTCGAGTTTTAATATTACTTTATGAATATAGAATAGAGATTCTATTTCTGGATACTGCTTTTTAAAAAATATTTATTGATTTTTATATATGTATAATCAAAAAATAGTTGAGTAAATTTGTTTATTTTTAAATTATTCTAATAAATTAATTTATTTAAATAATTTCGGATCAATATTTTAAACTTCATTATAATGAAGATTATAAGAATTTATCCGCTTTAAAAAGATTCCATATCCCATATGAATTTAATTCAAATAAAAAATAAAAATTAGTAAATTATACTGAATAATACTTTTAAATAGGTAAAGGTATTTATTCTATAAGCATAATATCAGAATTTATTTGAAATTTATTAGTTAAGAGTATAAATAATAATGATTATTTATATTTTCAATAATAAAATCAAAAACTCAATATTTATATAAAATCAATCTTAATTTAAATTAATTATCAATCAATTTGATTTTCTATACTTAGGTTATTTATGTTGAAATTGTATAACCTATTATTAATAAAAATATTTATGAGATATAATACTAAATTATAAGATAATAATCTATATAAATGTTTAAAAAATTAAATTTTTAAACATTTATTTATTAATTAATCCTTGCTTTTATTAAATTCAAAGGATATTCTCATATACATGAGAATATCCATCTAAAATTACTATATTAGTTGTGTTAGTAACTCAGGAGATTTATTGTAAATATAATAGAAGTATATTACTTGGGATATTAATATGGTAGTTAGTTACCTAACTGAATCAATAACCGAAGTTAAATACGGTATTGATGTAACTTGATAAACTTGTAAGTAAAATTATACTAAGATTAATTTTTTATTTATTTTATATAATTAGATGTAATTAAAGGATATTATCGATTAAGTAATCTATTGTTATGATTATCATGCAAATAAATTTCCCAAACAGTTGGAAATATTTGTGGAATTTATAAAGTGATTAACGGAATTGAATGGATTTTGATGGAAATGAATTATTCCTAATATAAAAGGATAAAAATAATAAGATTAAATTCACAATTAATCGATTAAAAAGATCAATAGAATTGAATCCTAAAAATTTAAAATATAACAGATTTCTTTTGATTTTAGGTAAAATATTTTCATTTCAGTTTATTATAATAATTCTTCATTATAAATTTGTAAAATTATCACCAAAATTTAAGATTTCTATTAAAAAATTTCTTCTCTTTTCTTAAAATTGGAATAATTTTTGATTTTATTCGATTTTACAAAAATTAAGATCAACTTTAAGATCTACCTTAAAATAATTACGATAATAAAAAACTTTTTCGATTCTATGAAAAGAACTCCCAATATTCCATATTTTGGTTTTAGAGATTAATAAAATTTAGTTTATCATTAAAAGAATATTTTTATTTTTTAAATAGATCATGATAATGATCATTTTTTCTAATGATATATATATATCAAATTTAAAAATTCATAATCTTATCGAAAATTAATATTTAATGAATCAATTTAACCACTAAAACAATATACTATATCTACTTGATTAAGTAGGTAAATATAATTTGAGTAATGATAGATATTTTTAAAAACAGATATTACTACACTTTAGTAGTGATTATTAATTTTGTTCAAAGAGGTTAAATAAGTCTTCTGTTAGAAGATGGAATTTAATTTCTATATATTTAATGAGATCAATCAGATTATCAGTATGATTAATATCTTATCGAAGAGCATTTATATAAATATTTATAAAATTTATTAATTTTTATAAATAAAAAATTTATTTATATTCTTTTTAATTTAAAATTTTTAGAGAAAAATATATTATGTAAACATTTATTTACTTTTTTATCTTTTATCCGAATTCGATCTTCTTAAAGGTTTTTCTGATATTGAAAATAAAATTATTTCATTGCGATCTGTTATAATTTCCTATTTTATATTATTTTAAATGACACTTGATATAAATTTTTTTTGAGAATGTATTTTACATATAAGGATACTAATCTAATTTACTTCACATAACAATTTTCTCAAAAATGAGAATAAAGATATTATTATAAATATATGTTTTTTAAATTATTCTGTTTATTTTATTGAGATCTTCTTGTAATGAACAATCGAACATATTTGAGTACTCTTTTTATCCTTGTATTTTAATACGTTGAAGAAGTTCATTATTTAAATCATTATTTTATATCAAACATCTTTTTGTCGAATTTCCATAACACAAAGATTATTTGAGATAAAATGATTTTATTTAAAAATAAAAGGTTCATATTTTGATTTTAATTTAACTCTTGAGTTATTCATATTTTTTAATTTAATTTATTAATTCTGTTTACGATCACTTTATACTGAGGGAATCAGTCATTCTATTAATCATTAATAAATACTTTTACGTATTTATGAAAATCTTCCTTTTGCTTTTATAACTTTTTCACGGATATCCTTCTTCAATGAGATAAGAAGTATCATTTTACCAAATTATCAAATAAAATCATAAAATAAAAGATTAAAAAATAAAAACAGATTTTGGCTATACTATTGTTATTTTTCTTTTATTTAAGCTATATTTTATAGTAATTGATAATTTATTTTATTTTTTAAATTAATTTAAAAATAAATTCAACTTCCATCTCGGAGAATAAAACCACTAAAATGTTTAAAAATAAAAGAATTAACCAATATTAGGTTAATTATATTTTCTAAATATAAAAGGATTACATAAGATTTGATTAATATATTTTTCTCTTTAAATTTGATTTAAATAAAATAAATTCATCTAGATATTTTTATTATCAGCTCACTAAATGAAAAAATTTCATTTATTTTTATACAATAAAAGTTGAAAATTACTGTTCTTATTAATAGTAATTAAAATACAAATTTTAAAAAATAAAATACTAAACAAAGGAAATTTAATGGTAATTTTCCTTCTTTATTTTTAATAATTACTTTAAATAGTTGATAATTTATCAATATAATTATTAATTATTATTAACTTTTTATGTTTAATTAAGAGAATCTTTTTAATTCTAAATAAATAGAATTTTAATTAGTATTTGAATTTTCTATTTAATTTACTAAATCATATTAGTATATTGATTTTCGATGTACAATTTAGTTATTTAATAAAAAATTATTTTATAAAATTATACTTTTCAAGTAATATCACATCAAGTAATACACCTAATATTCCTTTTTAGTATATTGATAATATTTAATTAAATATTTATTTTATATTCTATAAAATATTAAGTTTTACTCTAATTTTTAATTAAATATTATAAGTATTTAATATTTTTTGTTATAAAATTGATCTTAAATTCCAGTTACGAAAAATAAATCTAAGTGGTTTTTAATAAATCTTATCTTATTTATCTTATAATATAGTATTGATATTTTTAACTACCTATCATCATAGACCATCTACATATTTTGTGATAATGATATTAATCTTTGTTTTTCATATAACTTATTTAGTACTAATCTCAATACACAATTAAATTATTAATTAAACTATATTTAATTAATAAATATATGAAGAAAGTACTATATAAATTCGATTAGTCTCCATGCTCGCGATATTAAAAATATTATTTGCAGGCATTAAAAGAAAATTTAACACCGAACAAACTGTTTATGTTCTTAACAAGAAAGAATTTTTTAAAAACTAATCCATAATAAAGCTTATAATTATATAAGAAAATAGAATATCAATATTTATAATTTGAATATTAAAGTGTTTTCTTACAACTAAATTTTTTACCAATATTAATAAAATAACATTTAAAAAACATCTAATAGAAAAGACTTAGATTATGAAACTACAAAGTAGTTTATTAGTTAATTCAAACAACAAATTGGGTAACTATATATACTAATTTTTAGTTTATAACTGATGTTAATTTCGAATTTTATTCAAAAAAATTGAAAATTCAAAATATATATGGATTCTTTAACTGGAGATGAGTATATTAGAAAAATAGAAGATCTTAATTTCAGAAAGATGTTGTGTGATATCCTTATCATTAATCATAAATTTGATTCAATTGCAAACATATCTGAATTAAGTTGATATAAGTATAACTTTTATCTTTGATAAAATTAGAAATAATATAAAATAGTATAGTAAACAAAAAATTGAATAACATTATAAATAAATATACTTATCGTTAATTATAATGATAAAAATCTATTTTCTATTAGAAAATACTATAATCACTAATTCTATAATACCAATACTTAAATATTTAATAATAAGAAAAAATGAATAAGTTTATAAAGATAAGAAAGGAATTTTTATTATTAAAAATAATTTAATAAAAATTCCTATGATAAAATAAAATATTTAGTATATATAAATTCTGCTAAGGAATTTTTAAAATAAAATAAACATAAATTAATTAAATAATTGATATTAATGTAGATAGAATATGAAGTTATTTTTAAAATAATGAAAATAAAGGAAATGAAAAATTGAATTTTTTCTGAAAAAGTACAGATATTATTATCAAAAAATAATAATAGAATATAATTCTGTATGTTAGTTTGACGTATTCAATTGAGCTGAGAGTAGGGTAAGGACAAATTTTATAATTTTCTCTTTAGATTAATCCGATTATCTATAAAAAGAAATAAGAAAATACAGAAAATCATCCAATAAATTTATCGACATACACTAACTACTATCTATTTTATCTGACCCATTCCCCTCGAAAAGGAATTATTTTTTATTTTATTAAAAATAATTAAATATGTGTGATATTTATTGGATATAAACACTAGAAAAATTTATTAATCAGAAATTTAATTATGTTACTTTATGAAAGTAAAGAAATTTTTTTATATTTTCTATTTGTTAAACTAATTAAAAATTCTCAATGAATATTTTTTAATTTAAATTAATTAGTAAATTTTCTGATAGCTATTTCATTATTTTTTCTTTTGATATTAAAATTACAGATATTCTCTAAGAGAAAATTTTAGAATTTCTGATAATCAATCAGTTTATTTTTTATATTATCAGTATTTTATTTAGTACTATTAACTTTTTCTTAAAACTTATTTAATTGGATTTAAATTCCTATTTAATAATTTCCAATTTATTTTTCTAGAAAATAAGTAATTTCTTCAATATTATCAGATTAATAAAAATCAATTTTTCTTCTGGTATATTTTGTTTTATTAAAACACTAAATAATCTCTTTTTCTTAAAATTACCCCTCTAAATCTAAAAATATTTTTTATTCAATTAAGTTCTATCTCATTGAAATAGAATTGGAAAATAATCAATTTTTTACGATCGTAAAAAATTGATATTGAATAAAATATACTATTTAGATGCAATTAATATTATTGGGAAATAACGTATATAATTATAATTTGAGGAGAAACGTAATTAATTACTTTATTTTGATTAAAGATTTTTAAATAAAATCACGCTCATACTGAACAACGTGGGTAGTTAAAAATATGGATCTACAGATTGAATATATAAGAATTTTATTTAGAATAATATTTACGGAAATTTCGTTTAATTTCTAAAATTTCAACAAAGTTAGATAATAAATTTTCTAGTTCTAACTTAATTATATTAAGTCTAATCGATCTCAGAATTACGCGCGATCTTGCCTTAAAGGAGTGAAGATTTTGTAAAGTAATTAATATAAGTCTTATCTTAACATTATTACTGAAGTAATAATAATTAGTTGCATGTGAATATAAATTTTTTAAAAACTCTTCTTTCAAAGAAGAGCAATAATTAATTCATTTAAATAAAAGTTAACATCGTACTAAAATAGATAAAATTTTTCATAGAGATCGTATTCGTAATCTATTATGATAGAGAAGAAATTAAAATTAAAAACACTATCTTTTCATTAATTAATTCTTTTACGTAAAGTATCTAAAAATCTTTTAGTAATAAATTTTCACAAAACTTATTTCGTTAAATTACTATGCTGATCGATCGAGATTAGGATAGAAATAATATAATAAAATAAATATATTCTGAATATCTATAATTATCAACAAATTGTTTTGATAATATCAAATAAACTTTTACCTTTTAATCAAATGAAATTATTACTTAAAATTTTATTTTGTACAACTAATATCTTTCTAATTTTACCGAAAATAATAATTAAAATTCTAAATTTTTTGATTATTTTAATTATAGATAAAAGTTAAGAGATCCAACATCTTTATATTATTTTTTCTTAATTCATGGAAGAATAATTATTAAAAATACTTAGTAAAGATTGTTAAAAACAATTAAAAATTTATTATTAAAATGTAATCTTTTTGTTAAAAAATACAAAACATTAAGTTTATTATATCCTTTTCTATTATTAGTTAAATTCCATAATTATAGAAATTACTACTAGTTTTTAATAGTATACTTCCTAGATTCTTTAAACAATAGATTTTCTAAAAAGAAAGAAAAATATGTCTAATAAAACGAAATTTTTTAATTTAGTATATTTTAAACAATAAATAGTAAATAAGATTTTGCATCTTTATGACAGTGGAAAATTGTACATCATTATTGTGTATCTTCGTCGAACGTAACGGACATAAAACAAATAAATATTAGTCAAGAAAGACATAACCTGGATCCATATCAAATATATTTTAGAAAGAATTTTAATTTTTATTAAATATCAAATATTATTTTCTAATTTCAAGCTTTTAGTTTTATTATCAAAATACTATGATATTTAGATATTAAAAAAATATAAAATCAATTTTATTATTCATAGAATGAAGTAATTTATAAATTACTATCTTTAACTATTCTAATCTGTATATATAGTTAATCGAATTATTGTTAAGTAATAGAATTAAAAATTAAAATAAGAAAATTCTTGTTAAAATAATCTTATCAATTTTAGATAAAATAATTCCCTTTGACAAGTGGTATAAAGGATTTATATAAAAATTTGCACTTTAATTTACATGGATATTATCCATGCAAATTATTAGAAACTAAAACTGAAAAAAATAAAAATATTCTTATTATTTTATTTCAATAAAATATTTATTTTTATAAATTTAATTTCTTAAATATCAAGGTTTAAGATGGATTTTCAAATCAGTTAAGATACTAACTAATTTATTTATGTTAATTTGTCTTCTTATCAAAAAATAATAATGAAAATAGTTATTAAAATAATTCATCATGATATGATCCAAATAAGTGGAAGATTATTAAAAATTTAGAAAAGTAATTAAGAAATTAATAAAATAAATTATATTCCAATTGGATTATGATAAATCAACACTATAAATACGCTATTAGAAAGTAAGAAAAACTATCCGTGATAGTAAAATACTTTATCTAAACTGAATAAATGGGAATGGCTAATAAAATTTTTCAAAAATCTTTTAAATTTAAAATAAAAGATAGTTGAATTTAATCGAGTTATTGCAAGATTTTTAATCAATAATTTAAACTCGTAATAAAATCATGGGATTACGCATATATTAAATCTAATTAACTGTTAATGGGTATTCAAATAATCATCAAAACATTAAAGAATAAGAGAAAGACTACTTTTAAAAATTCAATTAAGATTCAGAATTTAAGATTTTGATAAATAATAAAAATAAATTCTTACACCTATCCAGCTATTTGTTATTAGTATTAAAATACTATTATCAATTATTAATGATGTTGATGTAATTAACTAAAAAGTGGATTTTACTAATCAAAAATCTAAGATATAAATACCATTAATTATCTTAAATATTGTAAAATACTAATACTATTATTAATTAAACTATCGATATTTAATTATGTTAACGAAATAAATCATTTATCGGAAAAACTGTTTAAAACAATTGATAAAAAGAGTATTTGGTAACTTACTGATAATATTAATTTAATTAATTAGTATCGGATTCAATCATTGGAAAAATAGACTTAATACTCTTAATTCTATTTTGATCAATCTTCCATTTCTAGTATAATAACAAAATTCATTTTATAAAAAAAAGGAAAATTCATAAAGATAATAAAATTATTATTAATTGGAAATTTATGTATACATCTTGATTAAAATATGATTTTTTTAAAATTAGTTATCTCATCACCAAGAAAATGAAAAGAAGGTTAAATAATCTATAGAAAGTTTATTATTAAAATTTTGATCATGTAAAAAATCTTTTCTATTTTAGATTAATAACAAAATAGATTTTAATAGAAAAGATTCAATTTTAAAAATTACTAGTATCTTTGAATAAGCCGACCTTCAGATCTTCTGCTATGTAAACACATTTATCATCAACTAAAACTTCACCATCAGCTACACCTATAATTAATTTTCGATTAATAACACGTTTTAAATGAATATAATAAGTTACTTTTTTTGCACTTGGCAAAATTTGTCCGATGAATTTTACTTTTCCTACTCCTAGTGCTCGTCCTTTACCTTTACCACCTACCCATCCAAGATAGAAACCGACGAGTTGCCACATTGCATCTAAACCTAAACAACCAGGCATAACGGGATCATTAGTAAAATGACAGTTAAAAAACCATAAATCAGGTTTGATATCAAATTCTGCTTCAATAAAACCTTTATGAAACTTTCCTCCGATTTCGATCATTTTTATGATTCGATCCATCATTAGCATATTACCGGAAGGTAATGGTGGCCCATTTTTTCCAAAAAGTTCACCTCTACCGGAAGCATCTAAATCTTTTTTAGTATAGGAGCTATGTTTATCAAACATATTATTAAATAGCCTTATTAAAATAATAAGAATAAAGAATAGCGTACAATTGTAAGATAAACAACTCCGATCATCTATTTTTTAATTTAACCATTTTAAAAGTCTCATAAATTTTGGTCTTTCTTGGTTATTAGCCAAAGTAATTCTTTTTTGTATTAAAGCTAATAGATATAAATTATTTTTATCATGCTCTTGTTTATAATAAGTATGATTTGTCAAAATTGAAATTGCTTCAGAAACGTGTTTAACATGCCAAACATGAAATACACCAGATTTAACAGCATGAATAAGATTTTCTTTTAAACATAAATGGCAAATATTAGAAGAAGGAATGATAACGCCTTGTTGACCAGTTAATCCACGTTGAAAGCAGACATCAAAAAAACTTTCTATTTTTTTATTAATGTTACCAACAGGCTGCACATAACCAAATTGATCTACCGAACCTGTAACAGCAATTTCCTGATCGATAGGCTGAAGAGAAAGTGCACTAATTAATACACAAAGCTCAGCTAATGAAGCACTATCACCATCAACTTCATTATAAGACTGTTCGAATACAATTGAGATAGAAAAGGGTTGTGGTTGCTCAAGTTTTAATTCGTAATTGAGATAAGCTTGCATAATCATCATTCCCTTGGCGTGAACATTACCACCCAACTCAACTTTACGTTCTACATCAATAAACTCACCATCACCAAAATGAGCAACACAAGTAATACGTAATGGTTCACCAATAACTTCTGGATGACCTGGATACTGTATAACAGATAATCCATTAATTTGGCCAATTATTTTACCTTTAGTCTTAATAAAAACTTGGTTTTTTAGAATATCATTCAGATTACGTTTAGCTAAGTAACCTTGTCGCCATTCACGTTTCTGCATTGCGGTTTGAAATGATTTTTCAGTTAGCTGATTATTTTGTTGAAATTGATTTGCTTCAGCTAAACAACGAATAAGCCAGATTCTATCTAATGGTAGAATAGATTTATCTTCAGTATATCGGATTGCTTGAGTAATCAAAGTTGGCCATGCATTAGTTGTTAAAGACGGAAATTGATAATCAGTAATAATTTGTTTAACAAATTGCATCCATAGCAATAATTGAGCACTATGTTCAAACTCTAATTCAAATTCATATTCACCATATGTGGATTGAGAATAAATATCTGGCTCTTTTTCTTCAAATCTCTCAAGATTAAAATGGTTTCCAACTAAAATAAGTTTAATATCAAGTGGTATTGAATCAATTGGGTAAGGTAAAAATTGATTATCATTTACTGGAAGCCACTCAAATCGTTTTTGTATTAACATTTGTTTTAAGCGCTGCCACATTAATGGTTGCGACAATAATGTACCAACAGAAAGTAATAATACCCCTCCATTAATTTTATGTAATAGTCCAGGTTCTAAGTGAACACTATTTTGATATTGATGAATACTACCAAATAATTGAGGCATTTCTATCCAATTAGAAAAATACACTGAATAACAAGGAGTAAATAATCCTTTAACTCCTTTTTTCCAATGAAATCTTCCATTTAATTGTTGATAATCTCCAGTTATTTTTACTGAGAATGAAGTAATATTTTTAATAGATTTTGCTAACTCAGATAAATAGCTATTACATTCTAACGCTTTAATAATAGCAAAAGAAGAATTGGTTGGTATTAATAAAAAACGTTTTAGACTATCATATAATCTTGGTTGAATAATTTGTAAAGTAGCATTAGATAGTTTTTCAGCAGAAGAAAAAAAATTAAGATAAGATTCATAATCTAGTGTTAAATTCTTCCATGTTAATTCGTTACTAATCACGCTAATTTCAACTTATAATTTAGATAAGAATTTATAAAGCAAATTCCTTTTATATTCTTTATCCTTATTCCATAAGTTTAAGGATAGAAAATATTTTAGGAAAACGATATGATTTAAAGATAAATAGGTAAATTTTATTGTGAAATAATATATATCACTAATATTTATAAAATTTTTTAATAAAATCATTTGTTATATTTCTATAAATTTATATACTATTTATATTTACATATAAAAATTTAATTTTTATAAACTATAAAAAATCACTGGAATAGGAAATGATAAAAATAAAATAATATAAATATTATATATTATAATATTACTTATTTAATATTTAGTATTCAATTAAATAATCTAATAGTTAAAAATTCAAAACAACTATTTTATAGGAAATAATATATTACTTTAATTTATAATGCAATAGAGGATAACAAGTTACAAATATAAAAAATTAAATTATTATTAATATAAATTATTATTTATTGATTAATTTAGATCAATAAACAAGATAATATCTTTATAAGATATTACTTATATCTATTTCTTATATTTAGTTATTATTAAATTAGTTAAATAAATTAAATATTTTTTAAAATATATTTAAAATAAATAATTTACTGTTATTATAATAATAATAGATATTTATGAAATATTAATAAATTGAAAAACTTAAATTTATTTGGAAGAAAGTAAAATTACTTTTAAAAGCATTGAAATGTTCTTAAATAATTATTAAAGATATTAAAATATTGTGAAAAATAAAATTAAATAGCTATTAAATTTAAAAAAATAATTAAGAGTAATAACTTTATAAAGATTCTATCAATATAGATTGATATATTTAATTAAATAAAATGATTAAAACTTACAAAAGATTTTTTAATATATAATATGATAGATTTGTCAGTCTAGATTTCTTTATATAAAAAGACAAAGAGGGAGACTTATTTTGGAAAGAATAGGGTTTTACGTACCTTAAAAAAATATTTTTATCTTTATTTATACATATTACTTCAAATTTTTTCAATCAATAAATTTTCTTAATTTTTTAATTACTTTAGTAGCAAATAAAAAAATTTATTATTTTCAACATGGTTGAATCAAGAATACAGGATAAATCAGTTTAATTATAAAGTTGCTCATAATCTTCTTCCAATCTCAAAAAGAATAAATTTCTATACATATTTAATATTCTTTAAATATTTTTCTAAAAATTGGATAATTCCTTCGATAAAGTTATAGATAGAAACTGAATAGTATTTAGTAACATAAATAAATCTGTTTAAAATTAATTAGTATACTTTCTCTTTTCCTTTTTATAAGTGACCAAGTAATTTAAAGAAAAATTATAAAAGATATTCTTTCAAATCCCATTAAATCATTTTATGCATTAATCTAATATAAAAACTATACTCGATCTTATTAATCCCTTTAATAAGGATATTTATAGTTTTTAGAAAAAATTTAAAGTTACTTTTTCTTTTATTAGTTTTAAAAATGATTCTATATTTCATCTCCAGTAATATATCAACCGAGCTAATTCATTATATTTTATTTCACTTCAAATATTAATTAGTAGAATTTTGTTCTAGCAAAATCTTCCCTCCATTTTTTATCACTAACTTTTCATATAACTAAGCTTTAGTGATAAAAATTTTTTGACTCTAGATTTATTTGTTCGTCTTTATATTATTAAAATGTTTAGTTTCATTATATTTTATGGTCTTATTTATGGGGAGATTTACTAATTAAAAGATAAATCTTTATCTCCTTATTATATTAATAATAAATTCTATTTTCACAATAAGAAACATCTACTATATTATTCAATTTTTACTGATTAGTTTAGTATTACTCTAAATTGAATCTCGATCTACTAAGAATAAAAAAGTTAATCTTTACTTGAAATCAACTCCGTACATATGAAGGATTGAATCGTCTTCAATATTAATATATATCAAATTTATTTTTTCAGATTAAGCTTTTCTATATTTTAATATTTTAAGTTAAAAATTATACATCTCTTTTAAATATTTAATTTTTCCTTAGAGTAAATAGCGACTTATTATTATCAGTTATAAATTGAGAAATAAATATAACTAGAAACTCGTTGAATACATCAACTAATAAACTATTTTGTAGTTCATATAATTTTTGGATTTTCTTTAATAATAGTTTATTTAAAATTCTTATTAATTAGTTGTATAGATAATAAATTGAGATCTGAATAATTGTTAATAATTAAAAATTATGTGGTCTTTTTTATTTATATTTCATATTTAGTAAACTTTTATTATTAATTAATTTAATTTTTAAATTAATTTTCATTATTAATTAATATCAAGCAGATTAACATAATGATAAAAGTTTTAAAGACTTTAAATATCTTTAATAAAGAAAATTTATAAATTCAACAGTATTATGTATTTTAAAGAAATAGATAGTTTTTATAAAATTTGTGGATATCTAATGGATAGATAATTTTTTTATGTGTAACTAAACAAATCTTTAATAAAAAGTATTTTACTAAAATTTTGGTGTTTTCTAATTAATAAAATTGATGGTTTATTATAAATTATATCTTCTTATATAAGAAGAAAGAGATTGTTTTATATGATAAATTAACACAATCTGTTTTTATTAACTTATTAAGAATTAATTTTTTATTGTAAAGACTATAAATATTATTTATATAGAATTTTATTCTTTTTAACTAAACTATTTTATATATATTATTAGTTAATGCTGTTTTTAAGGTGTTTTGGGTAATTATAGATCTCAATTTTAGATCCACCATTCAAACAAATAGAGATTCTGCTAATAAAATTAACGATTTTGTATTAGTAAAAACAAAATATTCTATATAGTAAAAAGAAACGAAGAAAAATATTTCATCTTGAATTATATTTGGAATTGAATTTTGCATTTAATCAATTCAAATAATAAAAATATAAGATTTTTATTAATTAAATATCCGAATAAAATTAATTATTTTATAATTTTTAATTAAGAATATTAATAATCTTTGATCTTGATACATTAGTTAATAAAGTTAACTATTTGTATTAGTAAAAAATAATTTCTACCTTTTAGTATAAATATATTATACATCATATATAAGTAAATTTACTTTACAGTAATCATAAAATTAGAAGAAAATTCATTTTTTTAATTTTTGAAAAAACAAATTACATAAAGATTCTTTATTTTCATAAATATTTATTAATTTAAAAATTAAAACTATATTTTAATATCTATTTTATTAACTCAATAGAGTTATTAACTATAGCAGATTTTTTCAATTTAATTTATATAAATTAATTATTAAAATTAAAAGGCTTCTAATAACTAGATTATTAATCTTATTATAAAATTCAATAAAAGTAAAATTTTTATAATATTAAATATCGCGAATGATCTTGTTCCGATAAATATAAAACAATTGTTAAATAATTACTCTGTAAAATTACACTTATTTATTTTATATTCCATATTCTATTGATATTATAAATTTTAAAAATTTAATAATTAAAGTTTATGTAAATCAATATGTTACAGTTATTATATAAAATAAGATTATTTTATGATTAAACTTTATTAATAATAGATTAAAAAAATAACTGAGTTAACTAATTTAATGACTATAACAAATAATCTATACTACAAAATAGGAGTTATCTTCTTTTTATAGAAATAGATCAAAAGAAGATGATTAACTGATCATTTTCTTTTGATTATATTTGAGAATTAGTTAATTACGTAATTTTGGTGCTCTAAGTTGGTTTTTAATCGATTCTGATAAGTCATCTAAAGATGACTGTTCTGGGTGTTCATCAGAAATTTCATAAGTAATTTGGGCTTCAGCCAGATAAGTGTGAACAGGATCACCGTTATCATCTTCCATAACGACATGGTACCAAGGAGCTGAACGTAGAACTGCATTGGCTGCAATATCATCATCCTGTGGTTTATCCAAAGAGTATTCAGCGTCAACATCAACTATTACTCCAAGATAACCTAGGAGTTTATGCCTTACTTGTTGTCCAATATTAAATTTAATGGTAGTCATCATAGCTAGCTCCTAGAGCCTTGCATATTCTATAAGTAATAATATATGGATTAATAATATAAATTTCAAGCAGGTCACTCTTTTACCTTATATTTTCTTAATATCTGCAATCTATATATATAAATTGGATTATCTTTATACTATAAAGATACCTTTTTTATAAAAAACAATATCTTAAATTTATTATTTATTAGTATTTGAATGCTAAAAAATGTAAAATAATAGAAATTATATAGCTTTTGAAAAACTAATATATAAAGCTTTCTATTATACTTACTACATTGATCGGAAGAATTTGAATTCTATAGATTATAAATATAATCTATAGAATTTTTTATTAACACAAAAGCTTTTAGCCACTATACCAATTAATTCAATAGTTAGAAAAACTAATTGAAACGGAGCCAAAATAATCAAAAAAATAATTTATACTAATGAAAATATAATCCTGAACAGAAGTATATAATTTTTATATTCAACGTTCTCCCCTATAATAACTCAAATGCATTTTACTGGCTTAGGTAAACCAGCAAGTTTTGTTGCTTGCTTTGCAGGACCTTTTGGAAAAAGTCGATGAAGATAGAGACTATTACCAATAGTATCTCCATATTTTTTAGAAATTGCCTTTACTAACATACGAATAGATGGAGAAGTATTGAATACGAGATAAAATTCACGAATGAAGCGAATGATTTCCCAATGTTTTTCCGTTAATATAAGATTTTCTTGTATGGCTAATACATATACCATGGATTCATTCCATTCTTGGCTATTTTTAAGATAACCATCAGCATCAGTTTTAATTTCACGATCTTCAAATATAAACATATAATATTCATTAACTTTTATAAAAATATTTGAATAATTTAAGAAAAATTGAATTTTTATACAACTTTCAGTAAAGTTTCGATAAACTAAAATAGTTTTCCTATATTATGAATATAAACCAGATTAAATTATATAAGACTATATATTTAGTCAAGTATATTTTATTTTAGAATATTATGAAGGTCATGATTTAGCAGATATAAAAAGTTGTACTACTGAAAATACCGACAATATACTTGAAAGGGAAATAATCTAAAGTCTAGATCTCTTCCTTATTTAATATTTTATAATTATTAGTATATGTTAAACAATGTTAAATTTTATTCAATTTCAGTGAAATTTATTGTATTGATAATTTTTTATTTATTGAATAGAATTATTCTTTATCTTTGAATTAATCTGTTGAAAGATAAAAACTCCTAAACTAATTTTTGAAATTAAGAATAGCGTAATTAGTAATAGATTTAAATAATCATCTATTATAAATAGATGATTATTTACAATTATTTTGTTATCATTCTATCTCAATAATAATTTATTTTTATTATTTTAGATAAATTCACTAATACATGGTATATTAAAATTAATTTTATTAAATAAAAAATTTTTCTTAATTTATTGTTAGTAATTTATTTACTTTTATATTTTAAAATAATTATTAGATTCATTATTAAATAGAATCTATATATATATAATATTATTATTTTTATTAAGTTTTACATAAATATAAATAAATATGATTATAAAGATTAATTAATTCACTAAATTTTATTTTAATTTTTTAATATTTCCAGTATAACATCATCTCCTCTTAGGCCTTTATAAATCTTTACTTTATATTTACGATATAAATATTTAATACTTCTATATATTTTTAAAATGAAATAAATTTTTTTATATATTTTATAATTAAGATAGTGTCTATAAGACAGAATGTTATTAACTTAATAAAGTTAAAAACTAATTCTCTAAATAAATAAAACATGGATTAAAATAAATGATAAATATTCATTTGTAGAATGATATTTTTTGATAAAATTATTATAATTTAGTGAAAATATTTTCAAAGTACCATAATATTGTTATATCTTTATATTTTATAAAAAATTTTAATTGTAAAGTAATTAATTATGAGAGAAAATAGTTTAAAATATAATAAATATATAAAAGAAATTTTTTACATTCCTTATATTAACAAATTATAAGTAATAAAATAAGTTTATCCAGTTATTAACATCCTTTTTATAAAATATTTATCAGTAAAAGAATTTTTTATTTAATGTTATAAACAATAATATTTTATCGTTTATAATTGATTTTATTAAGTTAATTAACAGTAAGCTACATAATATATTATATTATAAGGTAATATATTTATATAAATATATACTGATAGTAAAAAGTAATGAACTGTCCTAATATACTAAATTATTTTTTATAAATAGAAATTATGCTTAAAAATACAATATCAATTTTCATAAAAAAATAAAAATAAAATTAAAAAAGAAATTTTTTAGATTTTAAAATAAAATTGATAATTTTTATTATTTAGATTTATAAATTTCATCCTAACAATTAAATTATAAGATAAATGAAATTTATACTTTAATTTTATTAAAAATATTGAAATTTAGAATAAATAATTTTTTCTGAAAAAGAAATCCGATTTTTAATAATATTTACTATATTAGGTTACTAGGTGTAGTAATATTTTATAGTAAAAATAATAAAATAGATTATTTTATAAATAAATCTTTTTAAGAAAATTCTTTATGAAATTTGAATGACTTTTAAAAGTATTCAATATGAATTAAGATCTTAAATCTTAATTAAATTAAATAAGATCAAGATAGATATTACTAATAATAGATTTATTGAAAATAAATTATAATAAAAAGGATGATTAATCCTGTGTTTAATATAAAATAAAAATCCTTTATACATCTTAGTTAAAAAAGAAAGATCAATTGATAAAATAGATATCCAAAAAAAAGTTTAATATTTAATTGCAGTATGTTGTACATAAATATTCTTTAACATTAATAAACATTTAACTTTAAATTTTTGTCACTTCAAAGTGTAATAGGGTTAAAACTAAAATTTATTTAATTTAATAAAAAAAATTTGAAATAAATATTAATAATAGTATTAGTTCTATAATATATTTATTAATTTTTACAGTATTTATTTCATAGTTAGTTTGATAATAAAGTTGATTAATAAAAATTATTTAGTGATAAACTTATCAACTTATTTGATAATATAGCTATTAGTATTTATTAATCGTATATATGATGAAGATCACCATAAAGAGATGATACATTCCTTATAAGTCTACTATTAAACAAACGATATAACTACATATATTGGATCAAGTGCTTGTATAATCTTTTTTAGTTATTCTATTCGTGAAAATGAAATATATATTTCATTTTTTTTTGAAAATTAGTTATTGCTAATTGAATGAGTAATTCATGATCTTTTAGTATATTAACTAACCCGTTTAGGAGTAAATGGTATTAGTGTTGGATAAGATCATTTAACTAAAATATTCATTTCTATGGATATTTCTGTATATTTGACAAAAAAAGAGTAAAAATTTTTACCGTAATCATGATCTGATGCAATACGATATTTCTCTTTGTTTAAACTTTGCTTTTCATCGTTTTTATATTTTTTCGATAAATCATGAATTTATTAAAGTGCAACCGTCTTCTATTTTGCACCTAATTCATTACTGAATTATTATTTGAACGATAAAAAACAACACTAGGATTTAATATTCCAAAATACGTTCCCATAATTTTTATCGTTCAAAATGAATTTCTATCCAATAGATAAGAGAATAAAGTAATAAAACTATTAAATAAAAACTCCAAAATCCTGACCATTTTATCCAATATTAAAAATATAAATATAAAATTTTAAAAAAAATTACTTTTATTATTTGTGTTTTATTTAGTTATAATTAATATTTTTATTATTATACTTTTTAATAAAACAAAACTTTAATCATATATTAATTGGAATGTAATTCTTATACTTCCTTGAAAGGAAGTATAATTTTTATGTATTTTATTATTAATTCAGTTCTATTTTATATAGTCTTCCTTAAGAATTAAAATTTTTTATTAAAAATAAATCCGATATATTTATCATTAATATAATTATTAAATAAAAAGATAGTTTTTATTAGAAATTTTTTCGTATTTATCATATAAAATAAAGAAAAAAGATTAATTTAAATTAATTTCTATTAATCTATATCAATGCGTCCTTTATTACAAGAATCTTACTACCCTTAGTAAGAACTAATTTTTAATGATAGGAATACATAAATAATATATTTATCAATTTTTAATAATTTTAGTATTATATTAAGAACCCTAATTCTATATTTAATATATATAATAAACATTAATTTAAATAAATTAGATTAATTTCTAAATATATAAGAAGAATTAAAATAAATTATAAGAGTGTTATATCATAGACGTTTATAAAAAATATTTATTTTTAATAAAATATTTTTATATTGTGAATATGACGATATTAAATTTTCAAAAGATTAAAAAACTTATTAATATAATTAATAGTATTAATAAAATACTTTATAAAATTTACTTTTTATAAAAAGTATTTAATTTCCTGATTCTTTCAAAATAAAATTCTTTATTAATTTAACTAAAACTAAACTTTATTTAAATAATTTTAAAAACTTTTATTTTATAGATTTCATTGTTAATTATTATTAAATATTATTGATAATTATATTTTATATAAGGTAAATATCTATTACTGATTTAGTTTTATTAAACTAGTTGATGATAATATCATCAACTGAATTAGTTATTGTTTAAATAAACCATATATAATAAATATAGCATTTATTAAAAAAGTTAATATTATAGTAAATTTATACTAAAAGTTATAGAATATTGATTTCCCAATTAGCATCCTCCTTTGCTAAAAAAGGAACTAACACATTTTTTCCTTTGGAAATTTTATCAGTAACAATAACTTTTTTACGTTTAAGTTCAATAAACCCTTCATTAACTGGTAAACCATAAAATTTAGCTCCGTTTAATGAACAAAACGCTTCAAAGTTTTCCATCGCATTCATTTCATCAAAAACAGTAGCATAAACTGCAAGAGCAGTAGGTGAATTAAAAATACCGGCACAACCACAGAAAGATTCTTTTTTATTTTTTGTATGAGGTGCAGTATCTGTTCCAAGGAAAAATCGTTGACAACCTTTTTTTATTGCTTCACGTAATGCTTTTTGATGGATATCACGTTTTAGAATAGGCAAACAATACAAATGAGGTTTAATTCCACCAACTAACATATGATTTCTATTAAACATCAAATGTTGTGGTGTAATAGTAGCAGCAAGATTGTCATTAGCACTAAGTACAAATTGAACGGCTTCTTTAGTAGTAATGTGTTCAAACACAATTTTTAAACTAGGAAAATCTTTTCTGATAGGATTCATAATTTGATCAATAAAATAGGCTTCACGATCAAAAATATCAATATCATTTTTTGTAATTTCACCGTGAACTAATAATGGCATACCTATTTTTTCCATTTTAGCAAAAACGGGATAGATACTTGTTATCTTTGATACTCCATAACTAGAATTAGTAGTCACGTTAGATGGATAAAGTTTACAAGCAGCAAATACTTTTTGATTAAACCCTTCTTCTATTGTTTTAGTATTAGTTTTATCAGTTAAATAACAAGTCATTAACGGAATAAACGGGTGTTCTACAGGAACAGTATTAAGGATTCTTTTTCTATATGATTTTGCTTGATTAATATTAATAATTGGTGTTACTAAGTTTGGCATAACAATTGCTCGACCAAAAAATTTGCTAGTATAAGGCACAACAAGTTTTAATATATCATCATCTCTAAAATGAACATGACAGTCGTCTGGGCGACGAATTTTAATATTTCTTATGATTTTTACCATAAAGATTATTTTCTATTTTAAAGTAGGTAATAAATAATTTATGAAATTATTAGAATAATCATAATAAACTAGAAATATAGATATACTAAAATAAAGTATTTTAATCTGATATAAAATTAATAAATTACAAAATGATAATAATATCATAAATTAAAAATTTTCGGTTATTCCAACTTAGATTGATCAGTGACATAACGGATTAATAGTCCGCTATTCTAATCAATTGAATATCATGGAAAGAATAAGATTAAATATTGAGTTAATATTATCGATAAAAGATGATTTTGTCAAAAGACAGATAAGTTATTTTACTTAGTAAAAATGAATTTAAATATGGTATAATATATTGAATAGTAAATTTTTAAAAGATTGTTTAAATTAATTTATTTTTCTATTTAAAAACAAAACCTAGAATTAGGAAAGCTTTGTAATAATTTGGCTCCTCCAACTGGACTTGAACCAGTGACATACGGATTAACAGTCCGTCGTTCTACCAACTGAACTATGGAGGATTTTAAAAGATAAAGTTAATAAATATTATTACGCTATTTTCAATTAATGTCAATCTTAATATTAATATCAATAATATATTTACTATATTTTTATATTGTGATCGCATTGAATTTAAAATAAAGTAATCATATAAAAAATGATTTTTATATGAAATAAAAGCAATCTTATTGAGTTAGCTAAAAAACATAAAACTAAATTTTTATCATAAAATATTTTAAAACTAAAATATTTTATTTAGTTTTAATTTTGCATTATTGATAATTAGAATTTAGTAACTATTTTATAAATAGTTAGGATATATTTCATTAACCTATTTAGTAATAAACTTTACCATTGTAATTTACACATAAACTCAACTTTTTCCATAAATCACAGGTATACTTTTTATAGATTGATGTTAATAAGAAATCTGAATATATCGATCAGAAAAAATAGTTTATACTTTATAATTGTTTCGTATAAATAAATACGATATCTAATAGATTAGATATTCTAATATTGAAGTAAGAAATTTTCTTTTCTATTTATAGGAAAGCCTATATATTTATAATAATAAACTCTAAAATTAAAGAATTTTATCGTTCCTAGTTTCCCTGGTTTATCCATTTAAAATAGATTTAACTCAAAATTATTTTATTATATTATTAATATTTATTTTAATTAATTAAATCCATAAAATAAATACAACCTCTAATGCCAGAGTTATTAAATTACTTCTTTTATCTATAAAAGATTGTTTTTAAATAAATTATTGAATAAAATTAGTAATAATAAAATTATATTTTAAATTTATTTAAATCATTTTAATTTTATTTATTAATAAACGTTGTTAACAAAATTTCTTCTTAAACAGAATTATTTTTAAAGAAAAGCATAAAAGTATTGATATTATTAACTACTCGTGCGTTAATAAAAAAAAGCCTAATAAACAGATCTATTTTATTTACGACATTTAAGTCAATATGTTATGAGTAGCATTATCCTTGATAGCCTTTCGACCGTTCTTGTTGAGTGCTTCCATAATTAAATAGTGATGTAGGCTTTTTGTATACCTGCTATAAAAGCGGAAATCTTTATTGATATATAGGAAAAGGCACATGTCTGACAAAATAAAGGGTCAAGTGAAGTGGTTTAACGAATCTAAAGGCTTTGGTTTCATCACCCCTTCTGATGGTAGCAAAGATGTATTCGTTCACTTTTCTGCCATTCAAGGAAATGGATTTAAAACCCTGGCTGAAGGGCAAAATGTAGAATTTACCATTGAAGATGGTTCGAAAGGCCCAGCTGCAGCAAATGTAACTGCTCTTTAAGATTAGTTAAATAAATGGATTTTTGAAGCCTGTCGTTGTAAAATGACAGGCTTCTTTATTTTTTAAAATTATCAAAATTAATAATATCAATATTAGAAGAAAATAAATTTTTAATAGATACGGTTAGATACTTTTAATAAAGTATTTGAATTTAATTAAATTCTTTAAATAACTCTAAGATATTCAGTTTTTTAATAAGAGAATAGAGAAAATACTGATATTGATATCAATCTAAAATTATTCATTATAAATTAACACATTAATTATTTAATAACTAAATATTTTCATTAAAAATATTTAAATAATCAAAGATTTTAAATTTAAATAACTTTATATTTCTTTAATAAAATATTTAACTTACTATATTTAATTTTCTAAAATTACGATGAACTTAGATTCACTAAAAATCAAATCAATATATAAAAATTATTTTTTAATATAATTAAAAGTATTATCAGTTACTTTAACCTAAAAGTATATATATAATATATTATATATATTTTTAATTATTTTTATATTAGTCATTTTCTGATTTTATCAGAATTAGTTAATGATGAATTTAATAATAAAATTATATATTTTATAATCAACATTATTTAAAATTTTAATAATTTTAATAAAAATGAATAATTTCAATAATTAATTTTAAAATTAAAAAGTAAGTTATAATTATTTCTTTTAATAAATGGAATTAAATCTATTTAAATATAATATTAAATAGATTTAATGAAATACTAATTTAAGTATGATAATATCATAAACTAATAGAGAAAACTATTAATTAAGTAAACATATATTATAAAATATAAATAGAAAAAATTTCTTAAAGAAAGTTGCTAACTTAAACTATTCTTATTTATTAATTATATAATTATATTTTTACGAAAAAGATTACATTATCTTTTATAAATATTACTATAGGAACAAAAGATGAATTTATTAATTTAATTATTACTATTATTAATTAAGTTAATAATAGTAACTAATAAATATTTTTATATTTAAAATAACGAATAAATCAAAAATTAATTAAATAGAGATTCTCTATTATTAGAATCTATAATAAATCCACACTAGAATTTATTATCAATTTACTTTATTTCTAATAAGTATTAAAAACGATAAATAAATAATAAGAATTGTGTAATTATGGAGAATAAACTTATTATTCAACAAAAAATATATATAAAGTAAATATCTTATTATTATAATAAGTATTTTAAATATTAAAACTTAAATTTGAATAAGTTTTTAAAATTAATTAAAATATGTTATATTACGAATAATTAATTGATGAAAATATATTTATCTTTTATTAAAGAGTAATTATTTCAAAAATAAATATTATTGTAAAATATTATTATTTATATTTAAAGAAATTACTCCGCAGATACTATTTTAAATAAATTTTATCCATATTTACTTTGATAATGGGTTTAAATTAATTTCTTTATTTATTTGATGCGGACATATTGCAACTGTCAACTTATCATATTATTATAAGAATAATATTGCACATATAGATCAACTATGTAAAGAATTTACTCAATGATTCATATCAACTGCTTTAAATGAATTAAAACGTAACATTTTTAATTTTCCGATATTCATCCTAAAATATTTTGAAATTAAGGAAAATATTACTTTTAATAAAATGATATAAAACTTTATATTTATCCTATCTTTAGGGATATATATTCTTAATTTTTAAATACAAATCTTTAATTTATTTTTATAAATAAATTATATATAAAATATTATATTATTTAAAAAGGAAAATTAATAAAAATATTATTATTATAGTTCAATATGATAATAAAATACGCTTCATTTTCTAATGCTTTATTATGGAAAATAGATAGCAGTAAAATATAAAAATAAATTTTAAATCAATAAAAGTAAGTTACTTATAATATAAGTATTGATAATGATAGTGTAATGTTTATTTTTAATATTAAAGATTTATCAATTATCTTTAGATAAAAGATGTTATTAGATCTTCATTTAATAGAAATTATTAATTTTATTAGAAATAATAAATATATAAAATATAATAAGTTTATTCAAAAATGAAATAAAACTTCAAAGATTAAATATTTAACTTTATATTGAATGAACAAAATATAGTATTAATATTTTAAATGTATAAAGGAATTTATTGGTGTTATTTCATTCCTTTAATTGCTAACATTTTAATTATATAAATAGGAAAATCCATTATTTATTGATTACTCCATTAAATTCGTTATTGATAAAATAACATTATAAAAAAGAAAAGGGAAGAAAATTATCCATAGAATTAAAAAGATATACAATATAAATTAATCCAAATAAACAAAGAATTTTAAGATCAAGTCAAAATTTATATTGGTGCAGTATTAAAATTGTTTCTAGGTAATAATGATTTTTTCGATTCGTTCAGAAGAACAGATTGTCAATTTAAAAGAACCGAAATCATATAATTATAAAAAGAAATAAATATTTATAATTAAATGAATTACTGAACATACGAATAAGCAAATAAATTATATTATTTCAATTTTTGAAATTTCCTTGGAATGAAAAGTGTTACTATTAATATGGTTAGAGAAATATTAAATCTTTTTTAAAGAACATAAAATCACAGATTGTACGCTTTAATTAATAATTTAGTTTTCAAACTAACATAAAATATATTATTATTTAATGATACTCTCAAAATAGAGAACAATGAGTTGATCTAAGACCATTATTAATAAATTAGTATTATTCTCAATTTTAGTTCTGAAATATAATTAGTAATATACATATATTTCATTACACAAAACTTCTATTTAAGATAATAATTTTATAGATTATTATTTAATCTAATTAATTTCGATCTATTAAAATAGGAAGAACCTAAACTTATAAAGGAAAGGATTTTAGATTACGTTATAAAAATAATTGGGATCAGAAAATATTTATTATCTATCCTTATGATCTTTCAGATAAAATATATATTCAAAAAACTACATATAGAACATTTAAATATTTTTATAACCGTTAAAATATTAACGAAGTTGGATTAAAAATAGAAAAAGATTTATATTACTTGAATTATAAATTTTCATATATTTTTCTCATCAATACCAGATGAATTTTATTTATTTTTTAAATAAACTGATTAATATTGAATATCTTATTTTCGTTAAATTTAATATCTTTTAATCTTGGAGAAAGTAAAGATTGAAATTGATCTGTTCTCAGATTTTGCATATTTACAGACAAAATTAAATAAGAGCATCTTCTTCTGTCTTTATCTTTTCATAATTTAAATAAGGATTTTATATTTAATCAAACAATTGGTGAAGATTTATTTTTAAAAAGTAATTAATACTTACTAACGCGTCAGATTAAGGGTTTTTATTCAAAAACTGTGAAATACTGAATTTCATTTCATTGCTGTTTGGGATTATGAAAGTATACTCTTTAATTATCGAGAATAGTTTCAGTTTTTAGTAGGATTTTATCCTACTTGGAAAAATAAATTTTGTAAAAAAGAGAATGAATGAATAAACTTTAGTTATATAAGTTTATAATTTATCTGATATTTAATGATAAAAATTAAATTCTAAACATTCATTATTTATATTATAGAAGTTGTGAAAATTAAAATATATTATTGCTATAATCAGTTGACGCAATGCTATTGCAAATAACTATTAAGTTAGAAGAAATCATAAAACGATATATTAGATATTTTCTTAGAAAATATTTTAGTACAACCAAATATTATTGGATTACTTGCTAATTGAAAGCGTTCACAACTTCATTATTGAATAATCCATGATGGTTTACAGTTTTAAATCTAAAAAATCTAGTTTTAATGAACAAATGAAAATCTTAGTAATTTCGATCCTTCTTAATATATTTTATATAGTAATCGTATTATTTTTATATTTATAGAAGAACCAGTCTTAAAAAGAAAGAGGGTTAACTAAAGTTATAAATAGAAATCATCAGCTACAAAAATTCCTTTAAGGTCAAAACAAAGGAAATTTTTAAAATTTTTATAATTTGTTTATAGATTTTTTAATAAAATTATTTGTAAACTAAAAATAAAATAAAATAGTTTTTTATTTTACTATATTCAATGAATATATATTTCTAATAAATGATAGTTTTAACTATCCCTTCTTCTTTTAGAAGAAGTTTAATTAATATGATGAAAAGCATTAGTCAATCAATTTTATATCTAATATATATATAATATATATTATTTGGATAATATATCAGATTATATATCTGATATATAGATTATTAAAATTTTTTACGTTTTTTTTATTTATAAATTTAAGTATTTATTTTATTTAAAATTAATGGTAATATTTCTTACACTAAGGTAGTTTAAATTCAAATAAATATAAAATTTAATATAGTGATATAGTAGTTTATTATATAATTAATTTATTTTATCATAGGTCTTAACAAAAATTTTCAATTTTAATTAATTGTTAAAATTATTGAAGTTAATTAAATCAATATTTAAATCTTATCAACAGTAAATGTTATACTGAATAAATAATTTTTATTATCTTATTAATCTTAATTAATATAATAGAAATTATTCAAGAGATGTATCAAATGAAAAGTAAATTAGCATTAGCTCTGTTAACAATAATCCTCTGGTTCTAATGTAAGGATTGAAACTGTAAAAAGATACAATTCAACATTGCTTTTATTTTTTTATATAAAAAGTTAGGTTTTATGTTGGCTATATAAAAAAGATTATGATTCCGCATTAAATTTCAATTCAATATCTTTATGTGAAGAGAAGAGGATTTCACACAAAATAATTCGCATCGATGGTAAATATTTGGTATTGATAACTCAGTATTTTAAAAGCTAAACGAATAAACTATTACCTAATTATAAAAAAATTCCTATTACTTAATATAATAATAAATATTTTTTACTATTTTAAACTCAAATCTAATAAAATAGAAATATCGAATTTTTATAATCAAATGGAATTAAAGATCTTAAAGGAACTAATTCATAAATACCTTTTTGATTTAAAACATTTTATCATCGTTTCAAAATTAACGAAATTATCTATTGGATGAATATTAAATTTATTTAAATATGATCTTCTACAATATATCTATTTATTAAATTTATTTTAACTATCTGAAAATTCTGAATACTTAACATAATTTTGTAAAGTTCATCATATGAATATCAAATTAAATAAATATTAGTTTTTACTAAAAATAATTAATATTATAAATAAATAATTATATTTGCAAGATAGTTTATATTAAATTGGATATTTATTTTTTTAGGTGTAAGTATAATACACTTTCCGATTTGTGGAAAAGTATATTTGTATTTTATTATTAATGATTTCCATTAAATAAAAATATCTATCATTTTATTTTAAATATTTTAAAAACAGAAATATAATGAACTTTATTAAGTTCGTTATTATAAAATTTATTGCTATTTCTCCTGAATTTAGAGGATATTATTAAATACATTAATACAAGATTCATATATCCTGACATAATAATTACCACATTCCCAATATGAAAAATAGATTAATTTATTCTTTTAGAATTTCTTTTTATATATAATATTAGAGTTTATTTCAAATTTTTAAACAATATATCTATCTATTAAAAATTTCTCTTGTATTTAGTAATGTAATTCAAACTTGATATTATCCAATCACTATAACTTTTAATAATAATTATATAAATCTCATTGGAAGATAGGTCGGGAGTAAGGAAATTCCTATATAATTTATTCATTGAATACACTACACCAAGAAGATATTAATGAAGAAAGATCGACAGCTTGAATAAAAACACCCTATCTAAAGTCATAGAAAATGAAAACATCGTTTATTAGTAAAATGGCAGTATAAAACTAACCGTTACTATTATTTCTGATTTTATCACTAAATTTCGAACGGTTTCATTAATCTTTTTTTATAATTTTTATTAAAAATTTTTTCAGTACCAATATGTTCATCTTGATATTTTCTTTTTATTAATTTATAAATAAGATTATGTTTTCTTAACTTGTTACTTACTGTTAACAACAAGTATACTTACTTCAATAATAAAAATCAATTAGAGAGAGATATTTAAAATAAACTCAATTAAATATTATTCATATTCATAATTAATATGAAATTTATATTCAATTTTAGATAATTCTGTATATTAAGATAATCTCTATTATATTATTCATATAATAAATTCATTTTAGCAAATTTATATTTAATAATAATTAAACAATTGAAAATTGTTTTATAAATATAAGATTTAATCAAAAATTAATATTTATAAAAGTAAAATACTTTAATATCCTGGGATATCAGTCATCTTATTAATTTTATTAACAGATTATGATAATCTTATAAATATCTAGCATTAAATAGGATTTAAACAATAGGAGAGGGAATTTTATTAAATAATTTCTGAGGAATTTATTAATGAAACAGATAGTATATGTTACCAGTCCAGAAAGCAACCAAATTCATGTTTGGACAATGAATGAAAATGGAAAACTTACATTATTGCAGAACTTAAGATTATCATCCGAACCGCAAACAATGAGAATTAGTTGTGATGGTCGAAATATTTATGTTGGTATTCGTCCTGATTTTGCAATTATTACTTACCTTATTTCTACCAAAGCAAAGATAAAGCAAGAGGCTATTACAACTATTCCTGCTACTCCAACGCATATTGAAATTGATTATTACGGTCGTTGGTTATTTATTTCTTCCTATCATCAAGGATGTTTAATGGTATTACCTATTAATCAACAGGGAATTCCTCAGAAACCTATTCAAATTATTAGAAATTTAAAATATCCTCACGCTTCTGGAATAATTTTTGATAATTCACGATTATTTGTTACCTGTTTAGGGGAAGATTACATTCGAATTTATACTATAAATAACAATGGATATTTAATCGAAGAGATTTCTTATCGAATTTCCACTAATAAAGGTGCAGGACCTCGTCATTTGGCATTTTCATCTAATCAGAATGTTTTTTATTGCCTAAATGAATTAGATGGAACAATTAATGTTTATTCTAAATTTGAACCTTATCAGCAAATGCAAAATTATACTATTTTACCTTCTGGTTTAAAAAATAAACCTTGGGCTGCAGATATTCACATTACACCAAATGGTCGACATCTTTATGCTAGTGAACGTTCTACTAGTATTATTCGACACTTTCAAGTAATAGAAGATGGCTTAGAGTTATCGCCAATGGCAGTTTATTCAACAGAAACTCAACCTCGTGGATTTAATATAGATAAAACAGGTAATTTTTTAATATCTGCTGGACAAATATCTAATCATATTACAGTCTATAAAATAGATAAGGTTACTGGAATTCTACAAAAATTAGATCGTTATCCAGTTGGTAAAGGACCAACGTGGATTATGACCCATTCGATTGAAAAATGATTTATTTTAATTTAAAGTTTGATAACTATTTTTTTTATCGCCTGAGTTAATTTAGTTAATTGCTCAGAGGTAATAATATAGGGAGGCATTAGATAAATTAATTTACCAAAAGGTCGAATCCAAACCCCTTCAGAAACAAAATAACGTTGTAATTCAGTTACATTGATTTTATTTTTCATTTCAACAACTCCAATCGCACCTAAAACTCGCACGTCAGTAACTTGTGGTTGATTTTTCAGTGGAAAAAGTTCAAGCATTAATTGGGTTTCAATATTTTTCACCCATTTTTCCCATGGGTTATTCCTTAATAATCTTATGTTTGCATCAGCTATCGCACAGGCTAATGGATTTCCCATAAAAGTAGGTCCATGCATAAAACAACCAGCTTCACCTTGGCTAATAGTGTCTGCAATATGACGACTGGTCAGAGTAGCTGACAAAGTAAGATAACCACCAGTTAATGCTTTACCTAAACATAAAATATCCGGTTCTATAGAACTATGTTGGCAAGCAAATAATTTTCCGGTGCGGCCAAATCCAGTAGCGATTTCATCAGCAATTAGCAAAATATTATAATTATCGCACAATTCTCTCACTCCCGTTAGATAATTAGGGTGATAAATTCGCATACCTCCTGCTCCTTGAACAATTGGTTCAAGAATAATACCTGCAATTTTGTCACCTTGTTCCATTAGAGTTTTTTGTAATGGTATTAAATCGTCAGATTGCCATTTTTGATAAAAACTACATTGAGGAGCTTGAACAAAAAAATTCGATGTTAAATAACTATGATAAAGAGTATGCATTGAATTCTTTGGATCGCAAACCGACATAGCACCAAAGGTATCACCATGATATCCTCCTTCTAAAGAAATAAATTGATAACGTGGTTCTTCTCGTGCTTGCCAATATTGTAATGCCATTTTTAATGCTACTTCTACAGCTACTGAACCAGAGTCAGATAAAAAAACACATTCTAATCTATCATCAGTTATATCGATTAATTGTCGGCATAAAGAAGTAGCTGCTGAATGAGTAATTCCACCAAACATAACATGAGACATTTTAGTTAATTGTTGTATAGCAGCTTTGTTGAGTACAGGATGATTATAACCATGAATTGCTGACCACCAAGAAGCCATACCATCAATTAATTTTTTTCCATCTGCTAATTCAAGTTCGACAAGTGATGCTCGTACGATAGGATAAGCTGGTGTTGGTTGAGCCATTGAAGTATATGGATGCCAAATATGTTTAGCATCAAAATTAATATCGTCTATGTCCATTATAAATTTTCAACTAATTTTATTGATTTTAGTTGACATGATAACGCGGTTATTTAAACTGACAATACTTTTTATTTCAGGAGAGAAAACCGTGAAGATAGAAAAACCATGGAGAATTAAAGAGGTAAAAGAATTATTTAATTTACCTTTTTTTGAATTACTTTTTCAAGCTCAGAAAGTTCATCGTCTACATTTTGATCCTCAACAGATCCAAATTAGTAGTTTACTATCAATTAAAACCGGAGCCTGTCCAGAAGATTGCAAATATTGTCCACAAAGTTCCCGATATAAAACAGGCTTAAAAGTTGAGAAACTTTTAGAAGTACAAAAAGTAATAGAATTTGCTAAACAAGCTAAAAAATCAGGTTCAACTCGTTTTTGTATGGGAGCTGCTTGGAGAAACCCAAATGAACGCGATATGGATTATTTAGAAACTATGGTAAAAGAAGTAAAAGCATTGGGTATGGAAACTTGTATGACACTAGGAAAATTAAATAATAAACAAGCACATCGATTAGCAAATGCAGGACTTGATTATTACAACCATAATTTAGATACTTCAGAAAAATTTTATAGTTCTATTATTACCACCAGAACTTATCAAGATCGTCTTGATACTATTAATAAAGTCAGAAAGGCAGGTATGAAGGTATGTTGTGGTGGGATTGTCGGTTTAGGTGAAAAGGTTACTGATCGAGCTTCTCTACTGATTCAATTAGCCAATTTACCTAAGGCTCCAGAAAGTATTCCAATTAATATGTTAATAAAAATAAAAGGAACACCACTTGAAAATAATAAGGATGTAGATTCATTTGATTTTATTCGTACCATTGCTATTGCTCGTATTATGATGCCAAATTCTTTTGTCCGACTTTCTGCTGGTCGTGAACAAATGAATGAAGAGATGCAAGCACTTTGTTTTATGGCTGGAGCTAACTCTCTCTTTTATGGTTGTAAATTATTAACAGCTTCTAATCCTAGAGAGGACAGAGATCATCAACTTTTCAATAAATTAAATATTAACCCAAAAAAAACTGAAATAGAATTAACTCACTGGAGGAAGGAAATAAAACAATTAGATAAAGCCATGATTCAAGCGGATACGAATCAGTTTTATAATAAGGAAGCTAGATGAATTGGTCAACATTTTCAACTAGTCAATTTAGTATGCAAAAGCAGAAAGCATTGTGGCGGCATCGAAATATTATTGAGAAAAATGATATACGTACTGTGATTTTTGATCAACGACAATATGTTAATTTTTCTAGTAATGATTATTTGGGGTTAAGTCATCATTCGGTAATTATTAAAGCTTGGAAAACAGGATTAAATCAATATGGAACAGGTAGTGGTAGCTCTGGTCATGTTATTGGTTATAGTCGAGCTCATGCCCAATTAGAGCAACAGCTTTCTGATTGGTTAGGTTACCAACGTGCTTTATTATTTATTTCTGGCTATTCCGCAAATCAAAGTATAATAATGACATTAATGAAAAAAAATGATAATATCATACTTGATAAACTTATTCATTCTTCTTTGTTGGAAGCATCGATGTTATCTCCAGCAAAATTACAACGTTTTGCCCATAATAAACCTGAGTCCTTAGAGCGTCTTTTAATAGAAAATCACAGTAGTAAAATACTGGTTGCTACTGAAGGAGTATTTAGTATGGATGGTGATAGCGCGCCATTAGCTAAATTACAAGAAGTGGTAAAAAAGGCACAAGCGTGGTTATTAGTAGATGATGCTCATGGTGTTGGTGTTAGAGGATATGAAGGAAAAGGTAGTTGTTATCTACATAATGTAAAACCTGAACTCCTGGTAGTAACATTTAGTAAAGCATTTGGGCTTAGTGGAGCAGCATTACTTTGTAATAAAAATACCTTCGACTATTTTTTACAATATTCCCGTCATTTAATTTATAGCACTTCAATGCCTCCAGCTCAAGCGATAGCATTATCTGAGGCCATTAGACAAATCCGTCAAGCAGATGAATTAAGAGAAAAATTACAGCGTAATATTGATTATTTTCGTCAATTAGCTGAATTCTATAATTTTCCATTATTAAATTCTCATACTGCAATTCAGCCACTAATCATTGGTAGTAACCAGGTTTGTTTAAAATTATCTCAATTTTTACGACAAAGAGGATTTTGGGTTCAAGCTATTCGTCCACCAACAGTACCACAAAATACTGCAAGATTAAGGATCACGTTGATGGCTAATCATCAATTATCCGATATAGAACAGCTAATGGAAATATTAAATGAATTTTTTAAGAAGAATATCGATGGATAAGCAAGCGATTGCTCATGCTTTTGGGAGGGCAGCTAAAAATTACGACAATATTGCGTTGTTTCAACAAGAAAGTGGTCAATACCTTTTTGATTGTCTATCTAGGACCCCAGGTAATATAATTTTAGATGCTGGATGTGGTACTGGGTATTTCAGTAAGCAGTGGCAGCTAATAGGAAAAGAAGTTATTGCGCTTGATTTATCTGCATCAATGTTAGAGATTGCACAACAAAAACAAACGGCAAGAATTTATATTCAGTCTGACATGGACTGTCTACCATTAGGTGACGAAAGTATTGATCTCTGTTTTAGTAATCTTTCTATCCAATGGTGCAACAATTTATATACTCCATTAAGTGAGCTATATCGTATTACTAAAAAGGGTGGGGTAATCGCTTTTTCTACTTTAATAGATGGATCATTACAAGAATTACGAGAGTGTTGGAAAAAAATTGATAATAACCGTCACATTAATTCTTTTATGACTTTTGAACAAATCAAACGAATTTGTAATAAATGGACATATACTTTAGAACAACGATCCTCATATTTAACTTATTCTTCATTTCCTTCTTTACTGCAATCTTTAAAGGGTATTGGTGCTACTTATTTAACAAATGGACGACAACAAAAAGGTTTAATGACAAAAAATCATTTAGCTAAATTGCTTAATTATTATCCTAATATTAATAAGAAATTTCCACTAACTTATCAACTCGTTTATGGAATGCTATATCGTGAATAAATGTTTTTTTTTAACAGGAACTGATACAAATATAGGTAAAACCGTCGTTTCTTGCGCACTATTACAATCAGCAGGAAATAATGGCTATCAAACAGCAGGTTATAAACCAGTAGCCTCAGGTAGCAAGCAATTAACAATCGGATTGAGAAATTTAGACGCTCAATTACTAAGAAAAAATAGCACTTTAAAATTAAATTACGATGATGTTAATCCGATTGTTTTTTCTCAAGCAACTTCACCACATATTGCCAGTCATCTAACAGGAAAGCTTATCGATTGGAATATAATAAGTTCAGGATTAAGTAAATTAAAATTATCTACTGATTTCCTAATTGTGGAAGGTATTGGTGGATGGTACACACCGTTCTCATCTGAAAAAACTTTGGCGGATTGGGTTATACAAGAGCAATTACCAGTGATATTAACGGTTGGTATTAAGTTGGGTTGTATCAACCATGCGATATTAACAGCGCAGGCAATTGAGAAAAGCAGTTTATTATTAGCGGGCTGGGTAGCTAATGAAATTATTTTACCTGATCAGTATCAAGAGAATTATTTGATAACATTACAAGAGAGATTATCAGCTCCATGTTTAGGGATTATTCCGTATTTACCAAATTGGAAATCTTATTCAATTGGTAAATTTATCAATCTAGATAACATATTGTAATAAAAATAATTTCTATTGAAAATATTATTTTAATTCAATTCAATTTTTATTTTATTAAAATGAAAATTTATAAAAAAATAAAAAATAAAATATTATTTTTATATAAAATTTTAATAATTAAATGAAATCTTAAAAGCTATTGATTTTAA
Organism: Arsenophonus sp.; assembly: GCA_046530785.1. GTDB lineage: Bacteria > Pseudomonadota > Gammaproteobacteria > Enterobacterales > Enterobacteriaceae > Arsenophonus. Next base: position 61,471 of record JBHEQT010000002.1, on the reverse strand, counting down.
TAAAGAATTAATTTAATTACCCACAAATCTTTATGGGTAACATTTTTGTATTTTATCTAAAAAGGTTTTTCTAACTAAGAAAATTTGAATTTTATTTATAAATTAATATTATTCTCTGGTATAAAATTTTATATAAAATAATTTATATGGATTGAATAGAAATTAAAAATGGATATAAAAAATATTTTTATATTTATCTATTTATTCTAAATTATAATTAATAATTATAAAAATATTTTTAATAAAAACAAGTTATAAACTTAATAAATTTATATAACTAATTATTTAATATTTAAATTAATTTCATTTTTAGTGTTATTAACACCAATTTAATTTAAAAAATAAAAATATCTTTAGTAAAAGAAAGGTTTATATGAATAAAGTCTTTAAATTACATGCTGAATTTCAACCTGCTGGTGATCAACCTGAAGCAATAAAAAAATTAATCGAAGGTCTCAATAATGGATTTCCTCATCAAACGCTGATTGGTGTTACTGGATCAGGTAAAACATTCACTATTGCTAATGTTATTGAGAAAGTTAACCGACCGGTAATATTAATGGCTCATAATAAAACACTAGCAGCACAATTATATAGTGAAATGAAATCTTTTTTCCCTGAAAATTCCGTAGAATATTTTGTTTCTTATTATGATTATTATCAACCAGAAGCCTACGTTCTTAGTTCAGATACCTTTATTGAAAAAGATGCTTCTATTAACGAACATATTGAGCAAATGCGACTCTCTGCTACTAAAGCACTTCTTGAAAGACGTGATGTTATCGTTGTTGCTTCTGTATCAGTAATTTATGGTTTAGGTGATCCTGATAGCTATCTAAAAATGATACTTCATTTAAACAAAGGTATGATTATAGATCAACGTGCTATTTTACATCGTCTAGCAGATTTACAATATCATCGTAATGATCAAATATTTCAGAGAGGTACATTCAGAGTTAGAGGAGAAGTGATTGATATTTTCCCATCTGAATCAGATAAATATGCATTACGGATTGAATTATTTGATCAGGAAATAGAATTACTAACTCTTTTTGATCCCTTAACCGGACAAATTCAACACAATGTACCAAGATTTACTATTTATCCAAAAACCCATTATGTAACTCCACGTAAACGTATCCTTGAAGCCATAGAGTATATTAAAGCTGAATTGGAAGAAAAACGTAAATTACTACTGGAAAGTAATAAAATAATTGAAGAACAGCGGTTAACACAGCGTACTAAATTTGATTTAGAGATGATGAATGAATTAGGTTATTGTTCCGGTATTGAAAATTATTCACGTTACCTTTCTGGCCGTTCAACCGGTGAACCTCCACCAACTCTGTTAGATTATTTACCTAGAGATGGATTATTAGTGATTGATGAATCTCATGTCACTATTCCACAAATTGGCAGTATGTATCGTGGTGATCGCTCCCGTAAAAAAACATTGGTAGAATATGGTTTTCGGTTACCTTCTGCATTAGATAATCGCCCATTACGCTTTGATGAGTTTGAAGCACTTTCCCCACAAACAATTTATATTTCTTCCACACCAGGTAAGTATGAATTAGATAAGTCGACTAATAAAATTATTGAACAACTTGTTCGACCAACTGGTTTACTCGATCCTAAAATTGAAGTTCGTCCGATTGAAACTCAGATTGATGATTTATTATCTGAGATTTATTTTCGTACAAAAGTAAATGAACGAGTATTAGTAACAACTTTAACAAAAAAAACAGCAGAGAATTTAACCGATTATCTACAAGAACATGATATTAAGGTTCGTTATTTGCATTCAGATATTGATACTGTTGAACGAGTTGAAATCATTCGTGATTTACGTTTAGGTTTATTTGATATTTTAGTTGGAATCAATTTGTTACGTGAAGGATTGGATATTCCAGAGGTATCGTTAGTTGCTATTTTAGATGCAGATAAAGAAGGATTTTTACGATCAGAGCGTTCATTAATACAAACTATTGGACGTGCAGCTCGCAATCTTAAAGGTAAGGCTATCTTATATGCCGATAAAGTTACTAATTCAATGGCAAAAGCAATTAAAGAAACTGACCGTCGTAGAGAAAAGCAAATCGCATTTAATAAAAAACATGGTATTGTTCCTAAAAGTTTAAACAAACAAGTTGTCGATATATTACAAGTTGGAGGATTTATATCAAAAAAAAATAAATATAAGAAATTTCAAGTATCATCAACGATGATCGAAGGTTATCAGGAGCTTTCGAGTAAAGAATTAGAGCTTACAATTCACTCGCTAGAAGCTAAAATGTATCGTTATGTGAAAGATTTAGAATTTGAACAAGCGGCTATTTTACGTGATCAAATTCAATTGTTACGTGAACAATTTGTCGCTAATTCTTAATGGATAAAATTTGTTTTATACGGTTTAGGAATGAGCTCAATACCATTTATGTGGTATTTTCTATCATAAATATACTTTAAAATGAAAATTCGATGACGTCTATTTAAATATGATTAAAAAAGTAGAACTTTACCATATTAATGAAACCTTTATCCATCAGGTTTATGATTTTTTATTGTTGTGATTAAACTTGCTTTAATCATTCTTTAGAATAAATATTCTACTAAAGTTCTAATCGATTTACATTTCTTTTATCAGTAATTTTTATATCTATTTACTTAAAAAATAAAATTTTTTTCTATGTAATTTATTGTTAGTACAATTAAATATAAGATATTAAAAATATCAGTAAGATTATAATTAAAATGTGAAATTTGATTTCTTCATAAGGTATTGATACTTGGTATCACACCTCATATATTTTTTATTTTAAATAATATACTAAAATTTAATCCTTATTAAGGAATCTATTATACCTAAATCACTAATACAAATTCTAAATAATGTGAATATTCTCTATATGTAGAAGATAAAAATTTTCTGAAATTTGAACTGAAACGGTTTTATTAAAAAAGAATTGAAATTCTTCATATAATTGATTTAATTAAATTTTCTTTTCTTTGTAAGAAAAAATTCTCTACCATATGGAAAACAGATATGGACAGTATTCTCATATAGTAAAACTTAAAATATTACCCCATTTATTATTTTATAGAACTCAGTAGTAAAGTTGAAGAGATTTAATGAAAAAATAAAACAATTGTTTAGTTCAAACTGAATCATATTTTTAGTTATTAGAAGAATTATTTTTAAAATGAAAAAAAAGAGTTAAGTATTATAACATCAACAATTTATAAATATACGTAAAATATTTTAAAAAATGTAATAATCTAAATTATATTAAATTAATTGAAATAGATGTAAATTCCGTGAATTTAACTTAATATCAAATACTATAATTTTCCTTAAGGAGAATTCATCAATCACTATGATTTTATTAGAAAAATATAACAATAATATAGTTAGTATATTTACTTTTATTGACGAAATAAAATTCGTTGAATTAAAATTTAGATAATAATATTATTAATAATTAATATTAATTATTTCATCATGAAAGAAAAATTCTCTAAAATATTCCTAATGAAAATATATTAAGAATTTTAATTTTTCTGCATTAATAACTGTATTTTCTTTTATTATCTATTGATAAGAAAAATGTTTTTAGTTTCTTTTAATAAAAGAGAAATATATACGGATTAAAATCCAAGGTAGTAACAAATCGTTACATTGAATTACATTATATTTTTATTGATGACTCAACTTTTCTTAAATTAATTTTTTATTTATTCAAATAATTAAAAATAAATTATAAAATATTTCTTTATTTTCATACAAACAATGGTTTTAAGAAAAAAATATGTTAAACTTAAATTTAACTGAGTTATTTAAAGTAATTAAATAGCTTTATCTTTAATATAAGGTGATTTAGGGTAATTATTATGAATCGATTTGAAAATCAAAAAGATTCGATTATTCAGCGTTCTAGCGTAGATATTCAAACATATATAGCGCAAGTATATGGCTGGATGACAGTTGGTTTATTATTAACTGCATTTGTTTCTTGGTATGCAATTAATAATAGTTCTATTATTATGTATTTGGCAACGCATGCTTGGGTATCAATAGGACTTATTATTGCTGAATTTGCATTAGTCACGGGACTATCATTTCTATTGCCTAAATTAAGTGGAGCAATGGCAACGGCAATGTTTATGCTCTATTCAGTTTTAACAGGATTAACTATCTCTCTACTATTAATTTCTTATACTGGAGTTTCTGTTGCCACTACTTTCTTTATTACTGCTGCCATGTTCTGTGCGCTTAGTTTCTATGCTTATACAACTAAACGAAGCTTAAGTGGTATGGGTAGTTTTTTATTTATGGCACTAATAGGAATGATTATTTCTTCATTGATAAATATTTGGATACAAAGTTCTAATTTAACGTTGGTTATCACATATGCAGGTATATTAATCTTTTCAGGTTTAACCGCTTATGATACTCAGAAATTGAAAGATATGGGTAATCAAATTGATAATCGCAATCAAGAAAGTGTGCGTAAATACGCAATTTTTGGTGCGTTAACACTTTATTTAGATTTTATTAACTTGTTCTTAATGATGTTACGTATTTTTGGCAATCGACGTTAATTTAATTAAGTTTTATTAAAAAATACAATCAATTATATTAATCATTAATCTTAAGCGATATTTTTCTTTTCTATAAAAGTAGAATTTCTATTCTCCTTATTAATAATTATAGGAGCATATTTAAAGTTTAATATTGAATGTGTAATTCATTACACATTACATTTTCCTCTGAAAATCTCTTCTAGAGAGAGAAGAGATAATAAAAGCAGATAATTTATTTAAATAAAGTTATGATATATCGAAATGGAAGAAATTTATTCTAGAGTTTAAAGGCATTAACATTTATCCTACTATATGGTATAAATAAAAACTAATTAGTAGAAAATACTTCTATTTATCTTTTAATTGTTTTATACAAATAAATATACTAAAAACATAAATGAACAGATTTGTAAATTTATATAACGTTAAAATTAGTTAATATCTGATAAAATAGAAAATAAATAGTTATTTTACGGGGAATTCCAGCCCTTATTTGAAAAGAGATTACTTTTTTATAATAAAAGATAAGTTTCTCTATATTTTAACTAAAAGTAATCATTAGGAAAATACTATTTTCTTGAAACTTTAATACGATCTTCTAGATTAGAAAGAAAGGATAAGTTTTAAACTTTTCTTTATTTGAGAGGATTTTGGTATTTAAAAGAAATATTAAATCAGAAAATTCATATTTATTTTATAAGTATAAATTTTCGTATAAAAAGGATAGTGAGTAAAATAAAAAGAATCAGTGAAGATTTTTTTATAAATAAATGTTATTTATTATAGATAAACCTTATATATATTTATAAAAAATATTTTTATTTTACTCACTGGATATGAAGGAGTTTTATCGATTGTAATATTTATAGTCTTCTATTAACCCCCCTCCTTTTTTCTCTTTATATATTAAAATTATAGCTTTTATTGAAAATATTGAATAAATCTAACGATAGAAATTTTAATTTTAATTTCTATATTTATAGTATTTCTATTCTAACTAATTGATTAATATCAATATTATGAATATAAACGCGATAATCGTTTACTATCTATTTTGATAACGATGGGATATATTTTCTTTCATATTTTTTATAAAATTACATATATTTTACAATAAAATATTATTTAATAATAATTAAATACAATATCATAGATTTCTATTTGAAATAGAGTGAATAAAGTTATACTTATTTCTTCTATATCCCTCCCCTACTATTACGAGATTTTATGGTAGAAAAAAATACTCTACCCTCCTTAGGAGTAGTATAAATGAAGTTTATTTAAAATTATTTTTTCTCAGAGGAGCAAAAATAAAGTATTTTAACGTTAAACCTCTCTGGGGAAAAGATATTTTTATCTTATTAAGATGTTTAATGAAAATATGAATATTAGCGATTCATAAAAATTATCTTTTATATAATAAGAGAGATTATGCTTAATTTTAGATATTGATATAATACTAACGATATTTAGTATATTTTGAAAAATTCTATACACTAAGAAAAATATAAAAATAATATGGACATATTTTATATTACATTTTATTGTTTAATTTAATAAAATAGTATTATAATATACATATTGATATAATATAATATTTTTATTGTTGTATAATAATTACGAATAGCAATTTTAAATATATTTTATATATTGCTGCACTATTGAATAATTATATTCATTATTTTTTTGATCATCATATTAGTTACTTTTCTTTCTTTTAATAACCATACCTAAATAATTTTTAATTTATAAAGATATCAATTAGTATAAGTATACAATTTCTTTATTAGTAAATCTTATATTTAGTATAGATAAAAAGATTACATTTTTTCTATCGTTTGAATCCCTAATGTGTCTAAACCAGTTTTTAATATTTTTTTTGTCAAAAACGCTAGTTTTAATCGGCTTTCTTTTAAAGATTTATTTTTTGCATTTAAAATTGGACAATTTTCATAAAATCTAGAAAATAAACCAGCTAAATCATATAAATAACCACACATAATATGTGGTAAACCTTTTCGAGCAACACTTAGTATTGTCTCTTCAAATTGTAATAGACGAATTGCGAGAAGTTGTTCATGTTCATTTTCTAAAGTCACAGGTTCAGTTAGCGATGTTAAATTAACATTAGCCCGTTTAAAAATGGAAGCAATTCTGGTATATGCATATTGCATATAAGGAGCAGTATTACCTTCAAAAGATAACATATTGTCCCAATCAAAAATATATTCAGTTATACGATTTTTCGATAAATCAGCATATTTTATCGCACCAATACCAATTGCTTGAACAATCGATTGTAATTCTTCCTCTGGAAGAGAGGGATTTTTTTTTCGGATAAGATGAGCAGCTCTATCGATTGCTTCATCAAGTAAATCAGTGAGATGGATCGTTCCTCCCGATCGAGTTTTAAACGGTTTACCATTTTTACCTGTCATCATCCCAAACATATGATGCTCTAATGACATTGTATCAGGAATATAACCAGCTTTACGTGCAATAGCCCAAACTTGCATAAAATGCTGATGTTGTCGAGAATCTACATAGTATAATACACGATCAGCATGTAATATTTCATGACGATATTTTGCGCAAGCAATATCTGTTGTCGTATAGAGATAGCCCCCATCATTCTTTTGAATGATTACACCCATTGGATCACCATCCTTATTTTTAAATTCATCTAAATAGACAACTATAGCGGAATCACTTTTAACAGCTAAGCCCTTAGCTTTTAAATCATCGACAATAAAAGATAGCATATTATTATATAAGCTTTCACCCATTACATCTTTTTCACTCAATGTTACATTTAAACGATTATAGGTTTTTTGATTTTGTTCCATGGTAATATCAACTAATTTACGCCACATTTTACGACAATATTCATCACCAGATTGTAATCTAACTACATAATTACGAGCAATCTCTGCAAAGCTTTCGTCTTCATCATAATATTTTTTAGCTTCACGATAGAAAGTTTCCAAATCAGATAAAGCTATATCAGTAGTATTTTCTTGTTGAACTTTTTCCAGATAAACAATTAGCATACCAAACTGAGTACCCCAATCACCGATATGGTTAGCACGTATTATTTTATGACCTAAAAACTCTAACGTGCGAGCAATAGCATCACCAATAATGGTAGAACGTAAATGACCAACATGCATTTGTTTTGCTATATTAGGAGCAGAGTAGTCAATAACAATAGTTTGAGGTACAACTTCAGTAATGGCTAATTTTTTATGTTGCAAGGTGAATTCAATATGTTTAGCTATCCATTTTTTATCAAGAAAAATGTTAATAAAACCAGGTCCTGCTATTTCAACTTTATTGCTAATACCTTCAAGATTTAGTTCTTTTAATATTTTTTCAGCTAATTGAACTGGAGGGATGCCGATTTTCTTAGCTGCAGATATTGCACCGTTAACTTGATAATCACCATATTGAGCTTTCCTTGAAGAACGGATATATGCTTTACTACCCTTAGGAGCTCCCGCAGCGATTAAAGCATTAGTAAGTTTCTCTGAAAGAAAAGCCTGAATGTTCACCTGAATTACCTTAATGATAAAATAGTTTCTATGTTTAATATATTAAAATTCAACATCTATGAAAATTATAATAAAATAGTTCATTATATAATAATGTAATGGAACTATTCATATTTTACTGTTAATTATTTAATCAATAACTTTATTATTTAAAATAACATCAGATATAGGGATCTGATCTTGTCATATTTGTAAACGGAACCAACAGAGAATTTTATATTTATTTAACTTTTAAAAATTTTAATAGTTTCAAAATTAAAATTTTAATTGGAATATCACTTCCAAAATTATATATATTAAATCATATTTATTTTTTAAAAATGTATACAAAAGTTCAAAATATATTGGGAATATTATTCTTAAACAATATTATTTTAATAATAAAATTGTTATTCTTTTAATTTTGAAGGTTTTTAAAATTTTTCCTATAAAAGGTATAATCTTAAGTTGATAAATAAAATAGAATAAAGATATTTAATGATCGATAGTAACTGTTTATTGCAATTTATTAAAGAATTTATTTCTATGATCTTAAATTTAATATTCCGCTATAATTACTTGAAAATTTATAACAAAAAATTTTTCTATTAACCTTTTTTATTATCTATCCAAAAATTGGAGAAGAATTCTACTTTTAATTTAAAAAATAAAAATAGAATTAAAAGGTTATATAATATAACTTTTCTATTTAATTGAATATCTTAAAGAAGAGAATTCCCATTAAACTAGATAAAGAAAGTTAAAACTATTAAATAAGTTATTATTAAATTTATCAATCAATTAAATTTTTCAAAATGGAGATCTATTGCCATATTAAACTAAATTAGTATGAAATATTGGTAACAAAATATTCTTTAAAGCATGTATTTATTTATATTGGTTTTATTTTTCATTACATTTTGATATATATAATTGATCTAAAAAATTTATATGTAAGGTTTCAATATTTTGAATTACCTTTGTATATTAATTTTATACTATAATAAAAAATTAGGTTTAGGTTTGTTAAAAAACAATTAAATATAATCATTTAAAAAAATACAAGGTGGAAGTTCTTAATTTTATAAAAATTTATTAATGTAGAATTATTGGAAACAAACATTTCTTTTAGAAAATATTTTAAACTGTATAAGATTATACATTTGTATAAAGAAAGAGATAAAAATAATTTTTTATATGAAGATAAATGAATATAAATCATAATTTATGAAAATTAAACTAAGGAGAAAATAATTAACAAAAATTCATTAATTTTAAATAATAAAAAAATTAAAATAATAAAAAATAAATATTTATTTTTTTGTAGCAATTAAAGTGGCGCGTAAAGGAGCAGGATAACCTTCAACAGTCAAATGACTGTTATTTTGATCAAGAAAATTTATTAATGACTCTGTTTCTATCCAGGCTGTTTTTCTCTGTTCTTGTATAGTTGTTACTGTTTGATCAACAATATGTATATTGTAAAAACCACATTTTTCTAGCCAGATTTTAAGCATTTTTGCTGATGGAATAAAATATACATTACGCATTTTAGCATAACGATCATTAGGTATTAAACATTGAGTTTTATCACCATCAATAACTAAACTTTCAAGTACTAGCTCACCACCGGAAACTAATTGATTTTTTATTTGATATAGATGATCTAAAGGTGAACGGCGATGATAAAGAATACCCATTGAAAATACAGTATCAAAGATTGCTAAATGGGGGAGTTTCTCAATACCTATTGGTAATAGATGCACTAATTGATTAACTCCAATTAATTTACGCACAGCTTCAAATTGACATAAAAATAGTTTAGAAGGATCAATACCAATAACAATTTTTGCTCCTTCACCAACCATTCTCCACATATAATAACCATTACCACAACCAACATCAAGTATTTGTTTATTTGTTAATGGTGAAACATAAGGCAAAATACGATTCCATTTCCAGTCTGAACGCCATTCAGAATCAATTTTAATACCGTAAAGAAAAAACTGTCCTTTACGCCATGGCATTAAATTTTTTAATAAGTAAATGATTCGGTTCTTATTTTTTGAAGAAAGTGGAATCTCCTTTTTTGCAATTACTGAAGTTTTTAGATTTAAGTCAGTAGGTGTTATGTTTGGTAGATTTTTCACTATTTTTTGCCAATGCTTAAATTGTCCATGTTGAGTTTTTTTCCATTTTTCAATTTGAAAAGGTAGGGTTTCTAACCAAAGATCAAGTGATCTTAAGGAACTTTTTTTATAAAATTGATCAAAATTTATCATCATTTTACTCTTTTATAGCGAGTAGTGAACCAAAATTAAAACATTGAAACCATAACTCACAATGATTAAATCCTGCATTTTTTATACGTGATCTATGTTTATTAATCGAATCTGTTAACATAGTATTTTTTAGCATATTGTTCTTTTGATTTATCTCTAATTCACTATATCCATTGGCTCTCTTAAAATCATAATGCATCTTAAACAGTAATGATTCAACTTTTTCATCGGTAAAATTGAATTTTTCTGATATCACCAAGACACCTCCAGGATTTAACCCTTGGTAGATACGATTAATTAATTCCTGTCGAATAGTTGGATCAATAAATTGTAAGGTAAAATTTAATATGACCATTGATGCATTTTGTATCTTAATATCAAGAATATCTCCCTCAATTATTTCAATTTGTATATTTGATTTATGATCGTAAATATATCTTTGAAAACGCTCAATCATCGCGACTGAATTATCAATAGCAATTATTTTACAATTTTCAATCGTAATATTACGGAGAATTGATAATACTGCTGCACCTAAAGAACAACCAAGATCATAAATAGTACTATTAGGTGTGACAAAATGTCTTGATAGTACGCCAATCATACTGATAATATTTGAATAGCAAGGAACAGAGCGTTTGATCATATCAGGAAAAACTTCGGCAACTTTTTCATCAAATTTCCAGGAACCTAATTCCAGAATAGGAGTAGAAAATAAAGTATCTTTCTGTTTATCTAAAATATAAATAGACATAACTTGTTTATCAACTAAACAGTAAATAACAGCAATTATACCCTATAGAATTTATATTAGTAAATAAATTAAATATCATATAAGATGGAAATTAGTTAAGTATAGTAATAATTATCAAAATAAGAATTTTATTGAAAATAATATTCAAGAATAGATAATAAATTTAACTAAAATTACTAAAAATAATAAAAACTAAAGTTACTTTGTTCGAATAAAATAACGAAAATAGATTCTCTACCTTTTAAGTTAAATTGATAAAAGATTCTCTAGATATTAAAAATTAACCAAAAGATAAATAGAAACTAAACACAACTTCTCCATTTTATCTTTATTATTAAATATAAAAAGATAGAGATGAAATATATCCAATTTAATTATTTTAAAGAATATATTACTGTTTTTAATTTATAAAATTATCATCGCTGTAAGTAACTTGTTATTACTTTTAAATTTAATTACTGTTAAAGATAACTTTAAAAAATTAAAGTGATAAATAAAAATCTATAAAATTAATTATTTCGAATTGCATTAAATGCAATAATAAATAACAAATATATTTCAATCCTTTAAACTATATAGCGTAACTTTATAATTAATTAAATTAATAAAATTTTTAAAATTGAGAAAAAATAAAATATAATTTTTTAATATAATAATGAGCATTTATTTTCAAAATAAAATTTTTGTAAAATAACAATATTTTAATCATATTTAAATTAAATAATACTAAACCTATTATTATAAGAAAATTTTATAAATTTAGCTATAATTAGTAAAAGGATATTTGTATGCGGACAAATTATTGTGGACAATTAGATATTTCTCACGTCGGGAAAAAAGTAACTCTCTGTGGTTGGGTAAATCGTCAACGTAATTTAGGAAAATTAATTTTTATCGATATGAGAGATCGAGAAGGTTTAGTTCAAGTTATTTTTTTGAAAAAAAATCATGCTAAAATTTTTACTAAAGCTTCAAAATTAGGTAATGAATTTTGTATTCAGATCACAGGTATAGTGAAAAAAAGAGAACAAATCAATAAAGAAATATCTACTGGTGATATTGAAATTGTTGCAGAAACATTAACCATTATTAATCCTGCGAAACCATTACCAATAGATATTAATCAAGAAAATTCCGAAGAATTTAGATTAAAATATCGTTATCTTGATTTACGACGACCAGAAATGATAACTCGTTTGAAAGAACGAGCGAAAATTACCAGTTTTGTTCGTCGTTTTATGGATGCAGAAGGTTTTATTGATATTGAAACACCTATTTTAACAAAAACAATACCTGAAGGTGCGCGTGATTATCTTGTCCCAAGTCGCATTCATAAAGGTGAATTTTATGCTTTACCGCAATCACCGCAACTTTTTAAACAATTATTGATGATGTCTGGATTTGATCGTTATTATCAAATAGTAAAATGTTTTCGTGATGAAGATTTACGAGCTGATCGTCAACCTGAATTTACTCAAATAGACGTAGAAACTTCTTTTATGAGTTCCGATCAAGTTCGTGAAATAATGGAACGTTTTATCCGTTATTTATGGCAAGAAAATAAAGGTATTGACTTAGGAACTTTTCCTTTAATAACTTTTTCTGATGCCATACAACGTTATGGTTCAGATAAACCAGATTTACGTAATCCTTTAGAATTAATTGATGTTTCTGATTTAATTAATCTAGTTGAATTCAAAATATTTTCTGATATCGCTAATAATCAAAAAGAACGTATAGTTGCACTTTGTGTTCCAGGGTGTGTGACAAAATTAACTCGTAAACTACTGAATAGTTATATTGAATTTGTTGGTATTTACAGACTAAAGAGATTAGTTTGGATGAAAGTTAATTCACTAATTGAAAATAAAGTAGATATGAAAAATTCAATAGCTAAGTTTTTACCACAACAAGTGATTAATAATTTGTTAGAACGCACTAAAGCTAAAGTAGGTGATATATTATTATTTGGAGCTGGAAAAAAAAATATTGTTAATACTGCTATGGGAGCATTAAGGTTAAAGGTAGGGAATGACTTAGGAATCACAAAAAATAATACTTGGAAACCATTATGGGTTATTGATTTTCCAATGTTTGAAGAAGATCAAAACGGAAACCTTAATGCTATGCATCATCCTTTTACTGCACCAAAGTATTTTACTCCTGAAGAATTGAAAACTAATCCTTTATCTGCTATTGCTAATTCCTATGATATGATTATTAATGGTTATGAAATTGGTAGCGGATCAGTTCGTATTCATGATAATAAGATGCAACAAACTGTTTTCGAAATCTGTAAAATTAGCAAATCAGATCAGCAAGATAAATTTGGTTTTTTATTAGAGGCATTACAATATGGAACACCACCACATGCTGGTTTAGCATTTGGTTTAGACAGGCTTGTTATGTTACTAACGGAAACAGAAAATATTCGTGATGTAATTGCGTTTCCAAAAACAAGCACAGCATCCTGTTTAGTAACTGATGCTCCCAGTGCGGTTAATTTAAATTCATTATCAGAATTGGATATAACTATTATCAATAAAAACAAATAAATACATAGTATTTATAAACCAAATTAAAATTAATATTAGTTCTAAAATTAAAATATATCTCCTCCTACCCTCCTCTACTGGAGGAGATTAGATTATTATTAACAATGTTTTATTTTAAACGTATTTAATATTAGAATTTAATTTTTCATAGTCATATTTTTTCACGAAAGCATTTTTAAAATATAAAACATTTATGAATAATTATTTATCTTTTTATTCTTATAAAAAACGTATCGAAATGCAAGAAAATCGTCATAGAGAGATTTCAGATCTTTCCTACAAAAAGCAAAATAAAATTAAAAATATTATCTTTTTACTGTGATTCTTTTATACAAAACAAATTTTCAAAACTATATATATGCGGGAAACCCTTCAGGACATATGTTATTAATATATTAATGAGGTGGTGGGATTGGGTTTTGTTAAATAAAAAATTTAAATTTTACCTGACTTTTAATTAACAACACATTATTCTCATTATACCAGATAAACTTTGAGAGCATATTTTAAGAAAAATGATCATTTTAGTCAATATTTTATTTTTCAATTAATACCTTGCTAACATTAGAAAAAGATTTAATTAAAATTAAGTTGTTTTTAACTTTATATAACTAAAGACAAAAATTTAATCAAGTATAGTATATATCTTTTTCTTATATTTATCTTTTTATAATGCCTATATCTCATATAAGTAATAAAAATAATCAGTTGCTATTTTCTTTTTAAAGAAAATAATTAGAAATACTAAATTCAAATTCTAATTAGTTTATTTAAAATTCATAAAAAATAAATTTAAGTATTGTTGAATATGAATATACTCGTTAATTATAGAGAATAAGTGTCAGTTCTTTTTTAAAGAAAATCTTTTATTGATTGAAAAGTGCATTTTGTGAAAATAAAAAAAATTTATGAGTAAGAGAGATTTATATAGATTGATAAATTATTATCTTCAATAAAAAATTTCTACACTAGAAAGAAAATAGTAAATTTGTATATTTTACAATAAAAAATAAAACGAACATGGTAAAAGATATCAAGAGAAGGAAAAATGATCGGACAATATATCAGAAATATTCTAAAAATTTTAATTTAATAAAATATTACAGTTTTCTTTTTAATTGTAATTGTTCATCTTTTATCCACAGAAAGTTTCTAATGTTTTATAGATTAAAATAAAACAAAGAAAAATTAGATTTTTTTGCAAGAGATGAAAGGAACTTCAATAATCTTATAATCTTTACCAATTTATTTTATATGGAAATCATATTATTCTATATATAAAAAGTATTATTAAAATCAAAAGAATTATTGTTTAAAAGATATCCCAGTAATCTTAAAAACCGATTTGGTTTCTATTAAAGATAGGATAAAGATCTATCTAAATTTTAATTTTAGGATTCATTTTTTTGTGGTTTATAAAAATAATTTTCCATAAACTAAAATAAATAAAAATTCATAATTTTATAATAAAATATATTTTTATTGGAATAAATTTATCACTATTAAATTTTATTTAAAAAAAATAAATTTCTTTTTTCTAAGAAGAAAGTTGAACGAAATAGTTATTAAACATAATAGATTTTTAAAAGAATTAATATTACGGAATATATCTATTTAAATAATAATTAAAATCTATTTAGCAAAATTATCATTAAATAAATAGCTAATTATATTTGAAATAAAGGAATTTCCTAGTTTAATTTTTTAATTATAAAATTAAAGTTTTCAATTTGTATGAATACCAGGAGATTTTTAATATGATCGTTACTAACCGAAAAACATTATGATTTATATTACAAATGATTAACTAAATAATAAATATATTTATTTCATATAATTATTTAGTTTCTGTTAAAAATTTACTTGAAAAAATGTTACTAATTAAATTAGTATTTCTAAAAATACTTAATGAATACTAGTCCTAGTAGATTTTTATGTATACCACGAACAGATTAGAATCTTTATTTAGTAATAAACTTACAAAATGAAGTTCTTGATTATTTTCCAATTTTTAGATATAATCTTGAATTATAATTATTACTTGAGATATAGGGAAATTGTTATAAAAAATAAATTGAAATCCAATCTATGCATTAGTTTTAGTTAAATTATTAAAATAGGATAAAATATCAACTAATTTTAAAATAAAAGTGATAAATCTTATTTATTAAATGAAATTCACCATTTATTTTTTGTAAAAAGATCCTTTAACTTAAAAATAAAATTACTATTAGATGTTATAAATAATGAAAAGGAAGTACTATTTTCATTATAATATAATCATTCTATTTTATTTTATCTTTCGTAGATGGATATAAAACCAAAAAAAGTTCATTTAAATTTCTTTAAAGAAATTATAAAATTAGAAAGTTTTATAATTTATAATTTTATAATTTTATTAATTAAAATAATTTTTTCTATACTTTTTATTTATAGTGTTAAAATATTTAATAAAGTCAATAAATAAAATTATAAATCTGTTCATATAGAACATCACAAATAACTAATTATTAGTTCAGATAATAAGAGGATTATGTAACTAAAGATCATGTTAATATCAAATATTAATAGTATAATATATTAAGCTATACTTTCAAGAAGTATTAAATATTGCTTAATGTTAACTAAAAAACATTTTAAACTATCTTGTTCGTTGAGTTGTGTTAACATATTTTTAAAATAAATTTATATATAGATAGGGAATAAGATTAGATAAATGTTTTTTAATTGATAAAAAGAAAATAAAACTTCTTCTTAAATATTTTCTTTCTTAATAAAGATTAATTCAGAATACTTCTCTAAAATCGAATAAAAATTAATCATATCCCATCAGAAATACTATTAGTCAATAACAATTAATACAGATATTAATTAAAAAATTATTTAATAATTATTTTAATGTTTTATTTAATAGAAATAAAATAAACTTATTTTTGAGTAGATTAAAAATAAGTTATAACATTTCATTAGAAATATATTTAGATAATTAATTTATTAATCAATATCGTTATATCTTAACGAGATTACTATCTTTTAAAGATAGTAATTTAAATACTAAATTTTAGTGAGATTCAGTATCTAATAATTAAAAATTAATATTAGAGAGAAATACTTAATAATTAAGTTATATTAATTTATATTATTTATTTTTAATAATAATTCATCTATATTTTATTATAGTTATTAACTTTTATAAAGTATTAAAGGTAAATTATATTATAAATTTAATAAAATTTTTATTACTAGTAATTTACTAGAAATATTTGTATTAATTTAAAATTAATTAATTAATTTTAAATAATTAAAGATTAATTTTATCATTAGTTAACATAAATTATTTTAAATAAGTCTCTCTGTTAAAATATAATCGAATAAAATTATTAAAGACCATTATCTCTATCATGTATGTTCACCTGATGAAAATAGTTGATAGTAGAGTTTTAATTATTTCAACCATTAGATGAACAGAACATTACTTATTAGAGAAATTTTGATATTTTATTCATTAAAACACTTCCCTATTAAATGTTAATCAAAAACTCCTCTATTGAATTATAATTTTTAAATATTTTATTACTACTCAAAAATTAATATTTTGATTTAGATTTATTTTTACGATAGCTCTTTTAATTTATAAGTATCTATAATTTAATGAATTAAATTATAGATACTTATATTTGAATTTTTAATTTCATTATAAGATAATTTATATTATCAAAAATGAATTTTAGAAAGTAATCTTACATTCAAATATTAAATTTTTATTTAAATAGTAATTTAATTTAATAAAATAAATACAGCTAAATAAAAATATTAATTTTCTAATATAGTTCGTATTATTTTATAATAATATTTATTAAATGATTATAAAATATAATAAAGAAAAATCTAGTATTAAAATATATATAAAATCAAATGATGTTAATATTAACTATCATCATAAATTGATAATTAAATAAAAAGTTTACATTTTAATGTATTAAAATCAACAAAAGATTGTTAAAAACAAAAACAATATTACATCTTTATTGATGATAAAGATAATGTCTTTATTTTTATTAAAATTTTCTAATTTATCTTTTTAATATAAATAATTAATATTTATAGATTAATCGGAAAAGATATTTCCAAAAATTGAGTAAAATTAACAATTTATCTTTCTTAGGAAAATAAAATTATATTTTGAATATTCTAATTTAAAGGACATTAAATTAAGCATTTAGATACTTCGTATTGGTTATTATTTTAATATTTTTAATAAAATAAAGAATTCACTAAAAATTAGTGATCTTATTAATTTATAATGAAGATATATTTTTAAGAAAAATCATTAATTAATTATATTAACTTTTTACTTTAAAAAGCAAATTTAATACAAATAAAGCACTTGCACAAATCACAACCGAAGGTCCTGCTGGAGTGTCATAATAGACAGACAAAGAAAGTCCACCAGTCACGCTAAAAATACCAACAATAATAGCGGCTATTGCCATTTCTTCTGGTGTTTTAGCAAATCTCCTAGCAGTAGCGGAAGGAATAATTAATAATGATGTAATCATTAAAGCACCCACGAACTTCATACCAATACCTATAATAATAGCAGTAATTAACATTAATAGAACTTTAATACGCTGTATTTTTACACCATCAACAAAAGCTAAATCCTGATTAATTGTTATTGAAAGTAAACTATTCCATTGCCAGATAATAATTGAGCAAACAATTGAAACTCCTATCAAAATTAAAAAAATATCTTCAATTGTTACCGATAAAAGATCACCAAATAAATAACCTATCAAATCAATACGAACATTATTCATTAAACTAACAACCACTAATCCAGTGGATAGGGAAGTATGTGCCATTATACCTAATAGAGTATCGATCGAAAGTTGCGGACTTTTTTCTAGCCAAGCTAATAAAACTCCAAAAATAAGTGTGCAAGCAATAATAGAATAAAATAAATTAATATTAAGCAATAAACCAAAAGCGATCCCAAGTAATGAAGAATGTGCAAGAGTATCACCAAAATATGACATGCGACGCCAGACAATGAAAGAACCTAGAGGTCCTGTAGCAATAGTTAATAACACACCAGCTAACCAGCTAGGTAGTAATAGTTCTAGCATGATTACAATTCCCTATAGACTTATAATAATCAATAAAATTATTTAAATTCATATTGATAATTATTATGATAATGACGATAGATACCTATCTGTTCCATTCCACGATAATTGAACATGGAAATAAATTCTGGATTTGAAGCCACATCTTCAGGTCGACCAGAACAGCATATTTGTTTATTAATACAAAGTACTTTATCAGTTTTTGCCATTACTAAATGAAGATCATGTGAGATCATAACAACAGCGCAATTTAATTCAGTGCGAATATCGTTAATCAAATTATATAAAGCGACTTGACCATTCATATCTACACCTTGTGCAGGTTCATCTAAAACAAGTAACTGTGGTTGATTAAGTAATGCCCGAGCAAGTAAAATACGTTGAATTTCACCACCTGACAATTTTTGCATTTGTTGTTCCATAAGATGATTTGCACCAACACACATTAAAGCAGAAATAATATTAGTGTTTTTTACATTAAATTTTAATTTCATAAAACGTTTAACTGTCAAAGGAATTGTTATATCTAATGGTAATTTTTGTGGTACATAACCGATGTCTAATTTTCCTTGATAAATTATTTCTCCTTGACTTGGAGAAATTAACCCAAGGACTATTTTAGCTAATGTTGATTTACCAGCACCATTTGGTCCTAATATAGTTAATATTTCTCCAGCATGTAAATCAAAAGAGATATTTTTTATAATTTGTTGTAAACCAAAACTAACAGCAATATTTTTTAAGCTTAGTAAAGTTTGCATAGTAAATAATTCTTGGAGGATAGTTAAAGAATTTATATTATGACAGTAAGTAAAAATTATTCTATGAGAATTATCTTAATGTTATTAAAATATAAAAATTATTCAAAAAATTATAAAAAAAAAGGAATTCTTATTGGAATATTAGTTAGTTTTTTATCTATTACTCATGCTGATGTTGTTACTTCAATTCGTCCGTTAAGTTTTATTGCTGCAGCTATTACTGATGGTGTTACTGATGTACAAATATTAATACCTAATAATGTTTCACCACATGATTATTCTTTAAAACCTTCCGATTTAAAAAAGATAAAAGATGCCGATCTTTTTATTTGGGTTGGATCATATATGGAAACTTTTTTAGAAAAACCATTAACACAGTTACCTACTCAAAAACGGATCACATTAATCGAAGTTCCAGCTGTAAAAGCTCTCTTATTGAAAAATAGGAATGATAGTTTATTGATAAAAAATAAAATCTCTTATTACCGTCATGATGATCTTAATCATAATCATCATGCATATTCTAAATATAATATGCATATCTGGCTATCACCAGATATTGCACGTATTGCGGCTAATATTATTCACAATCAATTATTAGCTTTATATCCTAATCATAAAAAACAATTGGATATAAATCTTCGTAATTTCGTCAATGAATTAATGAAAACTGATAAAAATATTGCTAAGATTCTCCAATCGATTGGAAATAAGCAATATTTTGTTTTTCATGATGCATATATTTATTTTGAGAAACACTATCATTTAACCTCATTAGGTTATTTTACTATTAATCCTATTATTCATCCTGGCGCTAAAAGATTATATCAAATAAAAAAGATATTAGATCAAAAAAAGGCAGTTTGTATTTTTTTTGAATCACAATTCAGACCAGGTGTTATAAAAAATAAAAATGTTCAAATGGGTATATTAGATCCATTAGGAAGTAATATTAGATTAAGTAAGAATAGCTATCTGGAATTTTTAACAGTATTATCTAATCAATTTAAGAGCTGCCTGGATAAAAATAGAAGGAATTAATACGTGCAGCAGATACCAAAAACTATCTTTCAGGTATATGACAATTTGCCTAAAACGCATAAAATTATGCTAGGCACATTAACTATAATAACATTGGCTATCGCAATTTGGAGACCTGTTATTATTCAACAAGATTATAAAGATAAAAGCACGTTACAAGAATTACCCATAAAATCAGGTACTATTTTTAGTAGTAAAGATAATAGTAAAACAGATACCATTCAGGTAAATAATTCAGATATTGATGATACTGTCATCGACAGTACTGAAAAATTACCAGATGAGGGAGTAACTGATGAAAAAGGAGCTGACACACCAAATGAATATATTATTTCAAATGGTGATAATCTCTCTAGTATTTTAACTCAGTATGGTTTAGATACTGGAGATGTTGTGACACTTTCTAGTCAATATCGACTTTTACGTAATTTACAAATAGGGCAAATATTAAGCTGGAAATTGAATAAAGATGGAAAATTACAAAGATTAATATGGAATGTTTCACAACGTGAAACACGCATCTATACTCGTCATTATAATTCCAGTATTTTTAATGAACAAAAACAAACTCGTCAAGGAGTTTGGACTGATAAAATCATACAAAATAAAATAAATGATAATTTTATCTCTAGTGCACTTAATGCAGGATTAACATATAATGAAGCACGTGAAGTCTCTAAAGCACTACAATGGCAGATTGATTTTCGAAAATTAAAATTTGGAGATAAATTTTCGGTTTTATTAAGTCGTGAAACACTTGATGGTAAAAACGAACAAAGTCGCTTATTATGTGTTCATTTATTAACTGATGGTAAAAATTATTATGCATTTCGAGCTAAAAATAACCGCTATTATGATAGTGAAGCTAATGGTTTAGAACGTGGTTTCTTACGTTATCCTACAAACAAAACGTTTAGAGTTTCTTCTTTTTTTAACTTACGTCGTATAAATCCAGTAACAAGACGACTTTCTCCTCATTATGGAGTGGATTTTTCTATGCCTATAGGAACTCCGATACTAGCAGCTGGTGATGGTGAAGTCATTGTAACGAAATATAGCAGAGTAGCCGGTAATTTTATTGCTCTTCGACATGGTCGTCAATATACGACTCGTTATATGCACTTATATAAATTTTTAGTTAAACCAGGAGAGAAAGTAAAAAAAGGTGAATGTATTGCGTTATCGGGTAATAGTGGACGTACTACCGGACCTCATTTACATTATGAATTATGGTTTAATCAGCTTGCAGTTAACCCATTAACTGCTAATTTACCTCACTCAGAGGAATTAAGAGGTGAAGATCGTAAACTATTTCTTGCGTCAGTTAAAGAAAATAAATTAAAACTGGCAATCAATTAATATGATTTTTATCGATTATTAGTCGATTAAAAAAATATTTTTTAGTTTTATAGTTATATTTCTATAAATCATATATTTTATATATGAATGCATTTAATGCTTTAAATTTTTATAAGTTAAATTTGAGTGTAGTAATAAATAAAAGAATAAGATTTAGATATTAAAGTTGTTTATGTTTCTGAACCTTTTCATAGTATTTACCTACATTCAAAAATGTAAGGTATTTAACTATATTCTGTTTTTATTATTTAATTTAACCTATTCTCTATCAAGTTACGAGATGTATTACTGGAAAATAATATATTGCTTGATAAATTAAAAAGGTTTTTCAGATAGGGAAAAATTAATTTTCTATTATTTTTCTAAATTCAGAGAAAATCAAAAGAAAAATATATTAATAAATATTCTCCATAGCCAATTTAATATTTTATTATATTATTTGAATTACTTTTCAAGTATAGAATAAAACTACAATTTGAACTTCATTAGCATAGTAAGTAAATTAGTGAGTAATTAAAAAATAATAACGTAATATTATTTTATGCCACTTCCTTATGATTATAATTATAATTATAATATTCCAATCATATTATTTACGTCTAAAAGTTAATATAATAAAAAATATATGTATTCATAATATAAAAGATCTTCTACTTCCTAAGTATTTATATAATAAAGTTAGTATTATCTTTTGATAATCCTTTACATGTTTAAAATGAGGATTATTAAACTCGTTTATTTTCTATTTTTAAAAAAAATTATTTTGTCTTTCTTACCTTGATCAAGATCAGGATGAAGCAATAGTGAGTTTGTTAATTATTTTCAAGTTATAGAGAAAATCTAAAGGAAAGTTCAACAATTAATGAATATATGTAAAGAAAAGGAGAGATTGTAAACGTTATTTCTGATTTACAGTCATAAAACTAATCAAAATTACATATTTTGTATTCTTTGAATTATTAGAAGATATTTCCTGGAACAGAACTAATCACTATATATTCTAGAATATAAAAAAGGAATTGGGAGGGATACCTTAGTTAAATCATATTTTTTATAATATATCTAGATATTAAAATTATTAAAATTCATAATGATATGAAAATAGAAGCTTTATTTCTTTATGATTTTATTTTTTATAAAAGATAAAAGATCTTTATTTATTTAATCAAATTAGTTTTATTAAACTTATAATCTTAAATATTTATTTAAAAATAAAATAATATTTTTTATAAAAATCTTTAATCTAAAAATTTTTATCTGAATAAAGATTCAATTTTTATTAAAATAATATAATATTGTTAAATAATATTAAAAATTGCTCTTAGTTAAGTTGATAACTTTATTATTTAATATAAATTTTTCTTGAAAAGAATTTTAATTTTTATTAAAGTATTAAATATAAAAGTAAATAAATTACTTATGAATTATATAACAGTTAATGATTTTAATTATAAAATTTTAAAAGATAATATTTATTTGTACAAAATAACTTACTAATAAAAGATATTATCTTTTATCAAAAAGATAATATCATGGGATATTAACTAGATAATTAATTGAAATTAATAGAGAATTTATTAAAAATTCTTATCCATTAATAATGTTTAAAGATGGGAAGCTCCCTTCAAGAAGCTGAATAGAAACATTTTATATTTTTATCTATTAGTTAAATATTTAGCAAAATCTTTTTAAAGATGAAAGGTTTATATTTATAACAATTAATAAATTAATAGTTTAACTATATATTTATTTAAAAAATTCAAATAAGTATTTAATCAATTAAATAATGTTAACGTTTTAAATCTTTATTTAAAAGGAAATTCCTTTATATCTAGTACAAAATATATAAAATTTCTCTATTTTATTTCATATTATTTTATGATCAATAAATTGTATTTATAGTTTATTTAATAAATTATTGTATTTAATTCCCATGATTAATTTTATCTTTAATTAAATCTACTATACTTTTAATAAATAACAATTATTTAGATGATGCTATTAAAATTAAAAATAATTTTTCGCTAATTTTTTAACCGTAAAATCATTATATTTAATCTTTAATATAATTAAGTTGATTAAAATCAATTAATTGATTTTAATTTCTCAAATGAATATATTTTTATTTTCTTTATATTTTCATTAAGAAATACTATTGTACCTTTTAATATAAAGATTTAAATATTGGATTTATTAATAAAGAGTTATTTTTAATACTTTAATGTTTAAATTAATTTAACTTTATCAATATTTTACTCATTATTATTTAATTTTTTATAGAAGATGAGATCAGAATAAAATTCTGATTTATTTTACTATTAAGTTAATATTCAATAAAATAACTAAAATTGTTTTAATGTACTTTAAAACATTTAATAGGATGATAATTTCAAAGAAATTCCTTTTCTCTAGATACAGTAAGTAAAAAATAATTTTTACTAATTTAAGTATTTTACCATTATAATTTTTATATTCAATTAAACATATAATATATAAAGAAAAATAATCACTAAAGTAACAAAATAATAATTATTATAGTAAATATCCATTTAAACATATAGAGTTAAATATTCCATTTATAAATTATTCTACTTTTAATATTCGACAAGTATTAGTGCTACCAATTTTACCCATTTGATCACCTTGTGTAACTAATACTAAATCACCAAATTCAATATATTTTTTTTTCAGAAGGCATTGAATAGCGTTTTTAACGGCGTTAATCGTGTTAGTCTCCTTATTACAATAAATAGGAGTTACGCCGCGATAAAGTGCACACTGATTTAATGTTTTTTCATGATAAGAGATAGAAAATATCGGTATACCTGAACTAATCCGAGATATCATACAAGCAGTTCTACCCGATTCTGTCATAGTAATAATTGCTTTAACCCCTTTTAGATAATTTGTTGCATAGATAGCTGACATAGCAATTGCTTCTTCAATGCTATTAAATATATCAGAAAAGTGCTGTTTTTTAATATTGATACCAGACATTTTTTCTGCTCCAAGACAAACCTGAGCCATCGATTCTACAGTTTCAACCGGGTATTTTCCTGTGGCTGTTTCAGCAGATAACATGACGGCATCAGTTCCATCTAGAACAGCATTAGCAACATCCATCACTTCAGCCCTAGTTGGCGTCGGATTATTAATCATAGATTCCATCATTTGAGTGGCAGTGATAGCGATACGGTTTAATTCTCGTGCTCTACGTATCAATTTTTTTTGTACCGCAACCAGTTCCGGATCGCCGATCTCAACGCCAAGATCACCGCGAGCAACCATAACCACATCTGATGCGAAAATAATTTCGTCAATAATTTTATCATTAGCAACCGCTTCAGCTCGCTCTATTTTAGCAACAATTTGACAATCACAACCAGCTTTACGAGCTAGATAACGGGCATAATTTAGATCTTCAGCTGAGCGAGGAAAAGAAACTGCTAAATAATCAACATCGATCTTAGCTGCAATTAAAATATCAACTTTATCTTTTTCTGTTAATGCTTCTGCAGATAGACCACCACCAAGTTTATTGATCCCTTTTTTGTTTAATAGTTGTCCACCAACAGTCACCTCTGTTAGAATTTGATGATCTTTTACCATAAGTACTTTTAATTGAATTCTCCCATCATCAAGTAATAAAATATCTCCTGATACCACATCATTGATTAAACCTTGATAATCAATTCCTACTTTTTTTTGATTTCCTTCGCTTAAATTGGTATCTAAGATAAATTTATCACCAATATGAAGAAAAATTTTTCCTTCTTTAAATGTTGAAATACGAATTTTAGGTCCTTGTAAATCACCAAGAATAGCAACTTGTTGTTTTAATAATTTTGCAAGTTCACGTACTTTTTTTGCACGTTTTAAGTGATCTTCTGCTGAACCATGAGAAAAATTTAAACGAACAACGTTTGCACCAGCTTTAATCACTGTTTCTAAATTATTATCACGATCAGTCGCTGGACCAAGAGTAGTAACAATTTTCGTTCTTCTAAGTCGTCTCGTCATTTTATGACTCCGTTAACTTATTAAGATTAGTAAGTATTAGTTGATAAATAATCAGATAGAAATGAAATTAATTTCTTTATTTAGAGTTCTTTGTTGTATCATTTAATATTCCTCCAATTATAGAGGATATTCATTTTAATAAAGTAAATATATTTATATTTTATAATGATATAAATAATTTATTCTGATAAATGTAAGTAATATTACAGCTTATCAGGATACTTATTATTGTAATAAATATCTTTTAAATGATATTTATTTTTACATAGATAATTTTCTTTCTTTTAAAAAAAAAGAAAGAATGTTTCTAATATATTTAACTAATGTAAGTTATCCTAATTGGATATTATTTTTACATAGATATTTCTACGTTTAAAGCAAATTAAAACTAATAAATCAGGATTCGATTTGAGGTTAATTAAAATTAAAGATAATAATAAGAAATAACTAAATCATTGTTTTCTTTAAAATAATTTAACTTGCTCTATCAATTTTTTAGTATTGCAATATGAAAAAATAAAAATATAATTATTGTAAAAAATTTATAGAATAGATTTATTTACATTATTATAATAATTAAAAATCGACTAGGATTTTAAAAAAAATAACTATTATATCAATAATATACTTCTGTTAAATAGAGATTATATTAAAAGTAATTTTTTGTTTTGTTTAATAAAATCTATAGAAAAATAAATTTTTGAACTATTTAAATTATCTTTTAAATAACTAAGTTAATTATAACTTGATTTAAAAAATTTACATAAAGTAAATTACCATAGTATCTTAATCAAGAAAAAAATAACATAAAATGTTTCATTTTGTGGAACTGTTTTAGCTAATTATGATTTAAAATCAAAAAACTATTGATATCTATCTTACGAAAAAATATTTCATAATAAGTTATTCAATAGTCATACATTAATTTAATTTTAATATTGTTTCCCAATATTCTTACTTTAATAACTTTTGCTGACTTTCTATAAGAATTAATTGGTAATCTTTTTAACATACTAGAAATACTAAAAGTTACTATTATTTTAGTATAGTACCTTAACTGAAAACTATTTATTTATGAATCTTTATAAGAATGGAAGTTCTTAACTTCCACTTTAATCAAAATATGTTGAATATTATTTCTTTAATAATAAAAATATTATTAACTAATTTTAAATTAAAATGATGAAAATTTAATTTTATTTATATTTTAAATTAATAAATATTAGTAATTAAATTATGGATAAATAATTTAATTTATTACGAATTATTTTTTGAAATAAAGAAAATATCAGTGATGAAGCTTACCTAAATAAGTCAAAAGATACATTTATTTTTTTTCAATTAAAACTATCAATTTTTACTATATTTTTTGTTTAAGGAGAATTCATATCATGGCGATTAACAAATCTGTTCGGGCATGTAATTTTATTATTTTCGGTGCGAAAGGGGATTTAACTCGTCGGAAATTATTACCTTCCCTTTATAAATTGGAAAAAACAGGATATATCCATCCTGATACACGAATTATAGGAATTGGTAGAGCTGAATGGGATTCAATTTCTTATATAAAGGAAGTTAGAGAAACTTTAGAATTATTTTTAAATGAAAAAATTGAATCTGATTTATGGAAAAAATTAAGTAAACGTCTTGATTTTTTAAATTTAGATATTCAAAATTTAAACAAATTTAATTTACTAGCAAAATATCTTGCTGGTGATACTAAACCATCCATATATTATTTTGCTATTCCTCCAACAACTTTTTGTTCTGTTTGTCATGGTTTAGGGCATTTTGGACTTAATAAAAATCCAAATCGAGTTATTATAGAAAAACCATTAGGTAGTAATCTTATCTCTTCTAAAAAAATAAATAATGAATTTGCTAAATATTTTAAAGAGAGCCAAATTTATCGTATTGATCATTATTTAGGTAAAGAAACAATACTTAATTTATTAGCATTACGTTTTGCAAATTCCTTATTTATTAATAATTGGAATTACTTGACGATTGATCATGTACAGATTACTGTTTCTGAAGAAATTGGGATTGAAGGACGTTGGAGTTATTTTGACAAAGCTGGACAGATGCGTGACATGGTCCAAAACCACTTATTACAGATCTTAACTATAATTGCTATGTCACCCCCTGCAGATTTAACTGCAGACTGCATACGAGATGAGAAAGTTAAAGTATTGTGTTCATTACGTCGTATTGATCATACTAATATTCATGAAAAAACCGTTCGTGGTCAATATACATCAGGTTTTATTCAAGGAATAGAAGTGGCCGGTTATCTTTCAGAAGAAGGAGCAAATAAATTAAGCAAAACCGAAACTTTTGTGGCAATTCGAGTTGATATTGATGATTGGCGTTGGGACGGAGTTCCTTTTTATTTAAGAACTGGAAAAAGGTTAACGGCAAAATATTCTGAAGTAGTTGTTTATTTTAAAAAACCAGATTTAAATATTTTTTTTGATTCTTATCAAGATCTACCGCAAAATAAATTAACTATTCGATTACAACCTAATGAAGGGATTGATATTGAAATTTTAAACAAAACTCCAGGTCTTGAAAATAAATATCATTTACAGATAACAAAATTAGATTTGAGTTTTTCTAAAATATTCAATAAAAAGTATTTTACTGATGGATATGAACGTTTATTGCTAGAAGCTATGCGTGGCATTCAATCGCTATTTGTCCGTCGGGATGAAGTGGAAGAAGCTTGGAAATGGGTAGATTCTATTTTAGATGCTTGGGAAAAAAATAATGAACCACTAAAACCATATCAAGCAGGTACATTAGGACCTGATGCTGCTAATATAATGATTAAAAAAGATGGTCGTTCATGGAATGAACTTGAATAATTTCCATCCATAATAAATGGATAGCATCATAGGAATTGTGACTTTGTATTGTAGTAATATTATGTTTTAACTCGAATTTATTATATTTATTTGAGTAAATATAATTTTTATGGTATAAATAAATTTGCATTTATTTTAATAATATAAGGATTCATAGTGGTATTATCCTAGATAATTTGTGTGATTTATGAATAAAATATCATTTCTATCGCTGAAAGCGTCAAAAATCAATATAGTAGCTATTATTTTTATTATCAAAATATCCCCCATTAGTTGTAATGAATATCACTGGTGTGATGCTTTGTGTAACATCTCTTATTACTAATAGACTTTAATAGTAATTAAATTTTTAATCTAAATAAATATTTAAATTATTAATAATTTAAATATTTATTTATTACTTTTATGATTGAAAATCACAGGAAAATATAATGATTTATTGGATATTTTTAGTATTAGCAATTATCGTAGAGGTCATTGGTACTTTATCAATGAAGTATTCTTCCCTCAGAGAGGAAGTGATATGATTGGTTTATTGATAATGTATTTTATGGTCACTTTATCTTACATATTACTAGCAATATCATTTAAAAAAGTTGCTATTGGAATAGATTACCCCTCTCTGTGAGGGTATTGGAATAATTTTTATAACAGTATTTAGCATTCTATTATTTAATGAATCATTGTCTCTGATAAAAATTATTGGATTAATCTTACTTATTATGCGGATAGCGCTAATAAAATTAGGTACTAAAAAATTAGTATATTATGTTCAATAAAAAGAAAACAATACCAAAAATCTATTAAATAAAACAACTAAAGTTGTTAAGGGAGGTAATACCTTTAACTGAATATCAATGTTGGCATAGTGCCTTTCTCTTTTTGGTTATTATTTTAGAAGTAGTTGTTAATATTTTTTTAAAGTTATCAAATGGATTTAAAAATTATGGATAGAGATATTATCTTTAATTTTCGTTTTAGGTGCTTTTAGTGTATTATTTGTAGCAATAAAGGATATTGACTTTTTATTTCTTATGCGATTTTGTGGATATTCGGTGTTGTAGCAACCGTTGCCGTTAGTTGAATTTTATTTAATCAACCACTAAATTATAAAGGGTTGGACCGGCATTATTTTATTAATTAGCGGAATTATCGTTATTAAACTAGCATAACCGAATTTTCCATGTTAGATTAGCTATAATTATTATTTCTATTTAGAAGATAAATATTACATTTTATAGTGTTATTTTTAATTGGTTTTAATTGTTAAGTCTATTTCATCATATACACATTTTATATCAAAACCTCTGTTATTTAAGAGAAACCGTAATTATTCAGGTAAATAAACTTTCATGATTAGTGGAAATAAACAAAACTTACCATAGAACGAATTGTAGAAAATGGGATACAGAAGTAATAATATCAGAAAATACTATTTTATTTATTTTTTATTATTTTAGATAATAGATGAACTAAAATTGTAAATACAAAAAGTTACAAATTCCTTTATTCTTAAAACTATACAAGCAGTATCAAGTTAAAGTAGATTTATATCTTTTCTGACTTTTAATTAAAAAAAATTAGAATCATAATTTCAGAGTAACTTTTGTTATATTTTAATCAAAATCAGTTATTTAATCAGAATATTATTTTTCTGAAATTAATATCTCTCTAAGATTAATAAAAATTCGGATTAAAATTAAATTTGTTTTTAACTTTGTATATTCTAAATGAATATTATGGGATGTGTGAATCATGATATTCATTTGTATAATTCGGAAAAAATTAATTAATAAAATATTAACAGAAATTTTTCCTTTTAAATAATTAATAATACTGAGACATTAGCATCAAGTGATGATTAATTAATTGAAAAACTATTAAAAATAGATTTATTTTCTGCTTGTTTTATGTATGAATGAATTCGTATCAGATCATCTCCCTATGATAATAGGGTAGTAGAGGTGTATTCAATATTAAGAGAAAATAATATTTTATAAAAATATAAAATTATGTGATAAAAACAATTAGTTAATATAAATTTAGATACCTTAGATTCCGTTCAATAAAAGAATTAAATTTTTCATAAAACAAGATTAGTCAATTTTTTGCGTTATTTAGTGGCAATAACAGAAAAATAAAAATGGAAAATAAATATTAAATCAAGAAGAAATTATAGGATCATGTATCAAAAATAACACCAAAAATAAATGTTATCTGATTAGATATTAAAATTCTT
Organism: Arsenophonus sp.; assembly: GCA_046530785.1. Classification (GTDB taxonomy): domain Bacteria; phylum Pseudomonadota; class Gammaproteobacteria; order Enterobacterales; family Enterobacteriaceae; genus Arsenophonus. Next base: position 30,350 of record JBHEQT010000002.1, on the reverse strand, counting down.
AATTGAAATCCTTTTAATCTTTATTATCAATAATTCTAATTATATGATTTTTAAGTATTAAATTAAAAATAATTTTGAATAACAAATTTTTTGCAAAGATAAATAGTTAAAGAATTTCAATTTCTTTATCAATTTATTTTATTAAAAAATTTATTATTTTATATAAAGAAAATAAAGGATAAAATCAGAAAGAGTTAACCGTCCCTAAAAATGACGTCATTTAATTTTAAAAAAATAAATAGCTATCCTATTACTAGAAATATTAGTAATTTATATAAAAATAAATATTTATTTTTCATTTATATAGAATTTATAAAAATCATTTTTTATAAAACTAAAATAAAAATAAAATTATTTATTACATTTATTTTTAATAAACCATATAATTCTTGATAGATTCAACTTCTTAAGAATTTAGTAATTATTTATTATACTAAAGTATATCATAAAAGGATGATAATTTGGGATATTATTTATTTTATCTATCTATGATTTATATAAATCGTAAAATTAATAGTAATATTTCTTGATTATTTAATTTTTCTTGATAAAAAAGAGAAATAACTAAAGAAAGATTATTAACTTAATTTATAACAGAAAGTAATTAGTTATTGATAGAAATAAAAATTTTTTGGTTAATTATTAATCTTAAACATGATCATTTTAATTAATTATTCATAAAAAGATTTAAGTGAAAAGATACCCAGATATTATTTGCGATCATATATATAATTATCAGGTAAAATCAAGAAAATAAAATTCTCTAATGTATAATTACTTTATATACTAATTACTTAAATTGAGTAATTAAAAATATTGCTGATTTATAATATTAATTGTTTTATATCCATTATTATTTGTAATAAATAATTAACTATATCCAATATTATGGTAAAATTTTTAATGGTTTATTTTTTTTATAAAATGCGTAATTTGCAAGTGATAATTAATTTTTAGAAGTTAAAATAAATTACTTAAGTATCTAGTAAAGATAATAAAAATATTTTTGTTAATTGAATGTTATTTAACTAAATATGGAATTATTAGAAATAAGTTAAGAATAAATAAGGACAGAATTGTAAAATATGGAAACTCATATATTAGCAATTGAAACAGCCACTGAAGCATGTTCTGTTGCCTTGTGGCGAAATGGAGAAATTTTCACTAAATTTGAAATTTCATCTCGGGAACATAACAAAAAAATATTACCAATGATACAACAATGTCTTATTGATGCATCTTTAGATTTAAAAGATATTGATGTTTTAGCTTTTGGTTGTGGTCCAGGTAGTTTTACTGGTATTCGTATTGGGATCGGTATTGCTAAAGGATTAGCGTTTGGGGCTAATTTGCCGATGATAGGTATCTCTTCCTTACTAACTATATCGCAAGGAGTTTTCCGTCAATTAGGATCAGAAAAAGTATTGGTTGCAATAGATGCAAAAATGGGAGAAATTTATTCTGCAAATTATGAACTTAAGGTAGATGGTTATTGGAAAGGTGAAGAAACTGAAGCTATACTAAAGCCAGATCAGTTTTTAGCTAGAATAAATCAATTAAACGGTCAGTGGACTATTGCCGGAACTGGTTGGTCAACATACCCTATATTAAAAATAACAAATTTAAACTTGTTAGAAAGTGGTATTCTTTTACCTGATGCGAAAGATATGTTGATTTTAGCCTTACAAAAATGGAAAAAAGGTAAAACAATTATCGCTGAAGAAGCCAATCCTATTTATTTACGTAATAAAATTACGTAAAAACAATAACTAATTTCGTTAATAGTTTTTAAAATTATTATCTCTCTTTTAAAGAGTTTTATGAAAATAAAACTATTATGTTTATGAAAACGGATTTCTTTTAATTAGCGTTATTTTATTAATTAAATGTGATGAAAATCTCCCTTCAATAAAGTAGATCACGAAAAATATCAACTAAAGATTTTTATCTTTAATTTCGAGAAAATTCCTTTCTTTATCTTTATTTTAGTCAGTAATAGCGATTTATAAATAAGGTAATTGTTTTTTAAAAACAAAGATACAATTGAGATTGTAATAAATACCATTAAATAAATATTTTGCTTAGCAAATATTAAATATACGATAACTATCCAGTAGTATAATATTTAATGGAAGTATATTATCCATTTTTGCAACTATCAGATTTTATAATGGATATTATATTACTGTTTTTAGAATAATTATTGGACATTCAATCAATAAAAATTGATTTAGTTTTTCCTTTATTAAAGAACAGTATAAATATACACCGGGTTATCAAGATTGAAATTAAAGGAAATCACTTTTATTATCATATTTAAGTTGGATATATAATTTTTTGCTATCAGAATCATTCTGATTCACCTTCTTATTATTCAAATTAGGATCATGGTAATTATTTTAGTGAAGGGTGAAATACAAAGTTATTTAACTAAATAATTCTTGTTACATCAACTAGTCAGAATAAATGTATAAAACATATATTCATAACTGATTTTTTCTTAAAAAGTTTTAAGTTTATAAAACTATAATTATAACATTATACTATGATAATAAAATTAATATAGAATAATCAATTCTTAGTCTTTAACTATTAACTTAATTGAGATATAAGATATGATAAATTATCTTGTTTTTAAATTTATTTAAGATTACTAATTAATATTAATTAGTACTTTCAATATCTTAATAGAAGAATTCTTCAAAATTGCTATATTTAAAATTTAATATTTTATTAACAAATTTATTTTGTTTTGTACTTTAAATTTCTTTTTAAATTAATAATTATATATAATTACATAAAATTAATAATTTTATATCTAAACAAAAGTAAAAACTGATATATAATAATTATATTAAATCTTTTTTAATTTTTTTAAAATAAGAAAATAATAGAAATACCAAAATCTAAAAGAATTTATCTGATTCTTTTAGAATCATTAAAAATAAAATATTCTGACTAAAAAAATCATAGTTTTATTTATTTTACTTAATTTTTTCAGTATCAAATTATGATATTTGATATTTAAATAAATGTATAATAAGTATTAATCTTAGTTAAAAATATTTCTAATATATTAAGAAATATTTTTAACTTTGTAAATTAAATATGTTATTTGACATAATTAATTTCTAATTTTCTTTATAAAAATTCCTATTATTTTTTAAAAACATAAAACATTTTTTTATTTTTAAATATATTTATCATAAGGTATTTTATTATCAAATTGTTATAAAAATAGCATATTATATGCAGCATATAAACTAAAATATCTTTGTTAAGATTTTATATCTTTCAGTATATAGAGGAGAAACAAAATTAATTAATTAAAGGTATAATTCCTACTTTAGTTTGATGATTAATAAATATTAAAAAGGATAGTTTAAGTCATCTTTAAAGCTATATAGTTAAATAAAGCTATCATAATATATTTTATTTCTTAATTATATTTTATTGAAAAAATTGATTTATTAAAATTAATAGAACAAATTTATTGGGATTAAGTTATTCCTTGAGATATTTTAATAATTCTTAAAGAAAATTCTTGTTATTTTATTGATATAACTGGAGTTAATATATTATTAAATTCTTCTTTACATAATTAAAAATTTAGAAAATTTCGTTTTTTTATTTTTACATATCTATTAAGAGAGAATGAAAATTCTCATCTAAATATAGTAGAAAATGTCCAATAAATGATGAAATATAATATTCACTCTAAAAAATATTGTTTAATTAAATATATTTTGAAAATATTAGAAACCTAGAATTCATATGATTAAGATTGATATATTGACAATATTTAGTTTTCTTATATCTTCAACTAAAGTGAACTTTTTATTGATAAAGTAATAATGAAGTTTTAATTTAGTATTCTAATGAAATATTTAGCTCAAGAACTTTAAGTAAATGAAGTTTTAGAAATTTTATTGTTTTAAATAATAAAATTTTTCAAGATACTTTATTAGGAGACAGAATATATTTAAGAAAATATAAAAACTATTTTTAGAGATAGTAATTACGGAAAATAATTAAAAAGTTAAAAATCAATCTATTTTATTCTTTTTAACATCTACTAAGGATTAGGTTTCTCTTAATAGTTTACCTGTATAAAAACTATTTCTCTTTATACTTTTTCAGTATTTAAAATATCCAGAAAACTTCTATATAGTTTATAAGGTTGAAATGATATATTTATTATATATGATTCAGAACTTATATATAGCTGTAAAGAGAATAGAATATTCATTCTTTTTGAATCTAGAAAAAAATGATTTATTATTCTCCAAAATGATATAAAATATATATTTTATATATAGTATAGAAATAAAGGATAGTTGCAATTTCTATTTGTAAAATTTATTAAATTTAAAGAACTATTATTCCTGATAAGAAAAAGCATCACCTATCTATATAGAATAAGCTCTTTAATAGAATTAAATTTGGTTATGAATTCTTTTAAATACATCTTAAAATAATGATCTATTTATATTTTCATAAATATTTAATATCAAATTATTTTTATTCAATTTAATAAAAAATTTATTTTTTACTCTTCATCGAAGTTAGCAAAAAAAGATAAAGATATAGATAAAATATTCAATGAAAGATATTATAATCATCTAGATTTGATATATATATAGAACATCATTAATTATAAAAATCTAACGATTCTTGCAATTATACCTAGAATAAAATTAATAAAAAAATTTATTTTTTACATTTTATCATAAATTCTATCTAATATTAATATTTTATTATTAATACAAAATCAATTCCTTTAAGGAATCTTAATAAAATAGGAAAAGTCAGGAGCCTGAATCTTTCATTAACAATGGAAATGATAAAGCATTTCAATATGAAAGTGATTATTTTCTTTAAACTCTCTATTGGTAAAATCTTATTAAAGAAAAATTTATATTTTTCAGTTTAGACTAAACTATATCAAAATAAGCAAAGAATTTTATCAACTATAAACTTATTTTAAGATCCTTAAGTAATAAGAATACCTAAAAAATTCAAAATATCGATTTCTATACAAATTAGATTTAAATAAGTGATTTTATGAATCTTTATAAAATTTGTTATTATATAGAAATAACTTTTTATGTTGTAAATAATTTACACACAGTAAATATATCATTTTTGCCTATAAATCCTATTTATTCAGAGTAAATAATACTTTATTGAATCTAATCATTATTTTTAAAAAAAATTTAAATATACAAGAATTTATAGAAATTTCATCTCAAAAAAGAAAATATATCCCACACCTAGTTTTTAGTTTTAACTCTCTACTTAAATCAACTTAAAAAATTACATTTAATTATTAAAAAATAATTAAAATACTGTATTAATTTATAATAGATGAAAATAGTAATAAAGGAATAAAAGTAATTTATTGCATTGAATTATTTAAATTTGAAAATTTTATAAATTTACTATTTTTTTGTGAATACTTTTTTAAGTGCACTTATATATTTTTAAAATTTTTACAATTTAGAAAATGGATATTTTAAAATAGATAAAATATAAGTAAAATATTACAATAAAATATAAAAAGAAATATATAAAATATTAAAATAAATTTTTTAGAAATCATAGGAACAACAAAAACATTAGATAGTTTAGTTAGGTAACTTTATGAACTACATAGGAAATCTATAATGAGAATAATTAATTGTGTTAAAAATAAATTATAAAGAGAAATAAGTTTTGAACTATTACCCTGTTTCTCATTATAGATTAACTTAAGAAATTTATTAAATAGAAATAAAAAGTTTAACAAATAGACTATAGAAATAGAATTTATTTAGAAAACTTTTATCTATATCTTATTTTGATTTAATTAAATGATAGTGGAGTATAGCTTTTATTAATTTATCTTATTGTTATTACTAATATAAATCCATTTAAAATTTATTGACAGACGATAAATTTGTTAAATTTTCCATACTAACATTAAGAATATAGAAAAATTTTATATTATTTTATTATATTCCACAATTAGTTTTAACTATAAGACAAATTAAAACAGTATTTCTTTAGTTATTCCACAATACCCTAAAAGTAAATTTTCTAATTTAGTTAATAAATATTTAACTATTATATTAAAATAAGAGTAAGTTCATAAATAAATTTTGTTTATCTATCTATTTAGTGTTCTGATAATCATTTTCAATGTGAAGTAACTGATATATTTACTTCTTTTACTATAAATACTACATCGATCTATCAATAAATTATATTGTTATTAACTATAATAGATGAATATCATTATATTTTATTATGTTGCAAAAGAATATTATCAATAACAGAAACATATAAATACCAAAATAGTTGGTTATTTAAAAGTTTAACAGACTTTTTATATTAAAACAGTCATCTTAAAATGATGATTTTAAGAAAATTTATTTTCTTTTTACTTAATAGCTTAAATACTATAAAATAAAAAGTATTTTTTCTAATCTAAGAATTAATTTTAATAAAGATAATATTATTGATTATCCACTTTGATAAAAGATAATGTCGCTAATAACGATATTATCAAAGTAAGCTAGATTTAATTTTGTATTAGTAATTATTTATTAATTAGTAATCTTAACTCTATCTAATATAAGTAGAGATCCGGTATCTTACTTTATATTCTTTCTTTTTTCGCTTAATATAAAAGTAAAAATGATTATCAATTAATACGTTATATGAAAAATATTTATTAATCTTATAAATTTGTATACTCTATCTTGATCTGAATTACTATTTTTAAATTTTTTCTTTTATCTTCTACCAGATATTTAATATTATATGCGAAAATAGTTTATTTTAAAGATCAAATTGTAAACAATAAATTACAGATAATTACAAACTTGTATTATATTTATTAAATTCAAAATATATTTACTATTGTAATTTATTTAAATAGCTATTTTTTAAATTAAAAACTAAAAAATCAATTTTATTATAAAAATTTAATATTATATAAATATATTAAGTATAATTATAAAATATATATATTACTTTAAAACGATTTAAATATTAAGTTTAAATAAAATAGTAAAATGAATTATTCAACAGAATTTTTAACTCTGATTTAATCTCAGAAATTTTAATTATTACTATAAATTTAAATGCTAGAAATCATTTTTGTTATTCTATTTTTAAACTTATGTTTTATTTTATCATGTTAACAACTTTAATTTAATAGTTTCGACCATTTCCAGTAGATAGAAATTAATTTCATTAATTACTTTTAAATTATTCTAAATATTAATTTATTTTTTATTGTAATAAGATTCATTTGCTAGATTTTAGTAAAAGATTCCTAATCTATATTTTTACAAAATAAACTTTTAGAATTCCATTCATTTGGATAGTTTTTGATAAAAGTTATAATGATTCCAATATATTTAGGTTAAATAATAGATAATTCTTTAAAGCTATTAAAGATTAATAATAATTTGGATAGAACAATATATAAGTAGTAATCTAGTTTTATAAATTTTAATCTATCCTTCTTAATAATTCATTAATGCTAACTTTTTTTCTTGTTTTCTCATCAACTTTTTTTACAATAACCGCACAATATAGGCTATAATTACCATTTTTTGCAGGTAAAGTACCTGAAACCACAACAGAATTAGCTGGAATTTTTCCATAAAGAATTTCACCTGTTTCCCTATCATAAATTTTAGTACTTTTACCAATATAAACTCCCATTGAGATAACCGAGCCTTCTTCAACAATAACGCCCTCAACAATTTCAGATCGAGCACCAATAAAACAATTATTTTCGATAATGGTTGGATTAGTTTGTAAAGGTTCCAGAACACCACCAATTCCAACACCACCGGATAAATGAACATTTTTACCAATTTGAGCACAAGATCCAACCGTTGCCCAAGTATCAATCATAGATCCTTCATCAATATAGGAACCAATATTAATATAAGATGGCATTATAATAGTATTTCTACCGATAAAAGCTCCTTTTCGAGCTGTTCCTGGAGGAACAATTCTAAATCCTTCTTTTTGAAAGCGAGCATGATCATACTCAGAGAATTTCATAGATACTTTATCAAAATAACGGCTTTCAGATCCTTTTATTAATCGATTTTTATTAAGACGAAAAGAAAGTAGCAAGGCTTTTTTAATCCATTGATGAGTTATCCATTTTCCATCGATTTTTTCAGAAACTCTTAACTGGCCTTTGTCAAGTTTAGTGATGATTTTATTGATCGTATTATTTAATTGAATATTAGTCGTCTCTACAGTTATTTCTGTAATATTATTAAAAGCATTTTCAATAATACTTTTAAATTGATCCATAAACTTACTTATCCCTATTTCTATCTGTTTCTGTAATTATTTAATTGAATATGTTTGTTTTTTTATTTATTAAAAAGTTATTACGAAAATTTATATTAACTTTTCTATTAGTTTTCTTGTAATTTAATGAAGTTCTTCATTGTTTTGATCAGTAAATATAAATAAAATTCTTAACTCTTTCTGCAATTCTTGCAATCTGGTTTCATTTAAAAGCGAGAATATTTCCTATAAATGTAATTATCGATCCTATCCTAAATAATCAAAATTGATTATAAAGAAGAATTTTCATATAATTTCTCATAGGATTTTAATTCAATAAATATAAAACTTTCTTTTCTATTTTAGAATAGAAAACTATATGATAAATATCAGATATTTTCAATATTTTCTGTATGAAACTAATAAGTTTTGATAAATTTTAATAAATATTTTATAAAACTTATTAGGTAGTGATTTTATCCTTTAAGATCTTAATATCAAGGAGGATATTCGTACTTTCACTATCTTAAAGAGTAAAAAATTTTTTTAGATTTTATTCTATTAATATTTTATTTATTAAATTTTTTGATAGTTTTTAATAAATACTGATGTTTATTTTTGGAGACAGATAATATTTAATGTAGCATCATATATGCTAATGATCAATATCGCTGATTATATTTAAATTATTTTTTTTTAAAATCAATAGAAAGCTGAAGGAAAATCTCCTGATTAATTATAAGGTAAAAATGATCAATATAAAGAGAGTAATCTTCATTTTTATCTCAATTTTATAAATATTTTCATGTAACTTGGTTAATGGCGATTTCCAGCTGATGGATTATATTTTTTTGATATAAAAAGATAGAGTATTGTTTTATGCGCATCTTAAATTTAATTAGATTTTTATTTATATAGATATACTTTTTCAAAAATCGTATCTATATATGATAAATTCATAAGAAATTATTGATTTTTTATATATCTATCACTAACATAGTTAATTATAAAAAATAATCCATATAATTTATTAGTTTTAGTTTGGTAGTAAATTATTTATTAACAGAAAAATATTGAATATTACATATTTTTGCAATTGTTGATATCAAGAAGATATAAAAATAAATTAAAAAAAATAAAAGTAAATTCTGTTTAAATAAACCAGGACATGAAATAAAGTGAATTACTTTTTATTTTCATAATAATTTTCAAAGTGATCATCTTTTCTATCTTTTAAGGGTATCATGAAACAATAGTTTCTAGAGACGTAAAAATTTTTAGATTGAATAAATTTCATAAATAAAATGCATAAAAGATTTTGATTATCTTTTAAAATAAGTAAGTTGATTAAATATTTATAATATATGAATGGTATCCTCTTTTTGGTAAAAATATAATAGTAAAAGTAAAATTATATTTACTTAAAAATATTTTGAGAACTTAACCAAACTCTACCTTGGAGAGTTAATAACCATTATTAGTATAACTTTTATTTTTTATATAACGATATAACTATAATTTCTTTGTATATGCACTAAAGTTAAATAATTTTTTCAAAGGAAATATAAATATCATCATCGATTTATATAAATTATCTTTATCTTATAATAAAAATAAATAAAGGTATTGATAGAATAAATGCTAATCTTTATGTATATAGGAAAAAGAAATAGATATCAGAAAATCTCTTTTTCAGTGATTGATTATTTTTACAAAAACTATAGCAAAATAAAGCTTTAAATGAATAATTTTTTATTATCTTGTCGTACTAAAGATACTAAATAGTAAAAAATAGAACAAATGCACATCTTGTCAAATTTTAATTGGAAAATATTACTTAAGATAATTATGGTCTTTTTAGACCAGTATTTTTCTTCTATTGGTGAAAAAAGATGAGAAATTGACATTTAAAATTTTTATCTCTAGCAAATATATAAATAAAAAATTATTTCAGCATTTTATATTTATCTTCTCTAACTTATAGAGAGGGTTAATTAGAAAAACAATTACTAAAGTTTCTTGAAAAAGAATTATTGAATAATAAGTATTTCAGAAAGTTGATTTTTTGTCTAAAACTGCGAACAGATGGATTTATCCAATATTTAGCATATGGAAAGAAATAAAACTTTGTATTTATTTAGAATTTCATCATTTTTAAATGTGCAGTTTTTCACAGCCCCTTTTTTAAAAATATTTTAAGAAAAATAAATATAAAATAACATCAATTATATATATATAAATATATTTTCCTCTTTCTTCTTCAATTAAGGAAGAGAGAAAATTACGGTATTATAGTGTGTTGAAGTTTTTAAGTTTGGTGTGTGATCACATTAAATATAAAATATATAAAACATATTAAATTAGAAAAAATAATTGAAAGAAATATTAAACATGCTTTAGAGATATCATTAATTTGATTAAGATATTAAGGATTTCTTTAATCAAAATTTTTCTTTTTAATTAAAGAAAGTTTCTAATATTTTATAAATTAAAAAAATGTTGCTATTTCTACATAGATGAAATAAATGACTAATTTTAATCTTATAACTTATTTCATAAGATGATTATATTATTCTATTCTATATAATAGAAGCATCATTAGAGTTAAAGAGTTATACTAGATAAAATAAGACATAAGATATAATTTAAAGAGAGAATACTTTAAAATAAAACATAGAAAGATTTATCTAGATAATCATTTCTATAAATTTAAAATTAGAAAAATAAATTTGTTATTATATATCTTTTATTTTAAATAAATTTCTAATTGATTTAGGTTCGTAACCGTTCAAAATCTATAATTTAATATAATTACTTCTACCTTCATTTTAGTATGGTTAATTTCTTTCCTACTAGTGTTTTCTTTGAAAAGACCTAATTAAGATTATTTTCTGTAATTTTACCAATATAACTTACATAAAAATACAGTATTATATTATATAATAATCAAGGCGTTTAAATTTTAATAAAATATCATTTTTAAAATATTTTATTCAAATTTTTAATCCTTAAAGAATATTAAATATCTTAGAATCAATTTCTAATAATTACACATCAAATATAAAATAAATATCATCTTATTTATTTTATATTTCTACAATTATCTTCTCTAAAAAGAGAAGAGATTTTCTCTGAAAAAATAAGCTTTCTTTTTAGAAAGTAAATAGTGATAATTTTGAATTAGTTGCAAAATAGTGGAGAATATTAATTTTTCTATCTTATAGAATAAAGAAGAAGTATTTTAAATAAAAATAAATAAAAACCATAAATCGTGAGGAAATTATTTTTTTCTTTAGAAATTATTGTTATTTGTAAAAGATATACAGTATCTTAAAACCTATATTAAAAACATACTAATTTTATTAATGTTAGTAAATTAAAATCCTGTTTTTATTGAAAAAGATTTTCTATATATTACTCTCGTAATTTTCTTAAAAGTTCCAACATTGTATTGAACTTTTAAGAAAATTTTTAATAGATTTATTAATCATTTCTGATATATTATGTTAGAATCTGTTTTTAATTTATTTCTTCTCCCTACCCCCTTGCCCCTATTTTAAATAGCATATTGGAAATGCTTCAAAAATTAATTTAAATATCTAATGTTTTCTTCTTTTTTTATTTCTATAAATATTAATTTTTGATTAATATAAGAGTCAATTTATTAGTTTCAGTAAGAAATTTTATGCATTTGTAAATTTTCTAGTATTTTGTGTTATATAAGGGGGAGTTTTTATTCCTCTAGGTTATAAAGTCTGTAAAAACTATTAATTTTATTAAAATAGTTAAATTTTATTTAAACGAGAACATTCGATATTTCACAAAGATTTTTATTAAGAATAGTCAACTAGATATAGAGGGGGGTTCTCTGACTTATTATTATTTTAAAGTTTCTTTGATTTATTTAACTATGTGCTCTTTTATACAAGATAAAAATCTATCGTTTTTAAAATTAATTCCTAATTGAAATACATATTTTATTTACTTCAATTTAAAGGAGAAAGATATTACTTATTATTTTATAAAACATTATTACGGATTTACATCCAATTTCGATATAAATTATTACATAAAATAAAATAGGAAAAACAAGGAATTTTCTCTAATTTAATATATTTTTATTTATAATTTTAAAAAATTTTATAAAATGAAGAAAATTAACTAATAATATATATTATATATATATAAATAATTTTATTAGTGAGTGATACATAAAAATTATTTTTAATCAAAACTCAAAGAGTTTTCTCTTATTTTAACAAATAATTATACTTTTAAATCATTCGATTTTAAATATTTTTATAAATACTTATGTAAAAAATAAGAAAATTAATCATCAATGTAAATATTTTTTAATTCGTACACGTATCTTTAGATTGTTTTAAATCTTTTGTTTTCTTCAAAGTTTTATCAGCATTAAAAATCAGTATATTTGTACCAAAAATTTGAAATAATAAATTTTCTATTTATGAAATCTTTTAATTAAAAGAAATGTTTCGTACGTTTTTTATAATTTTTAGTAAGAATTTAGGGATAATATTGAATATTACTTACTTCTTAATACGGTATTTAATAAATATACATTAACTTGGTTCTTCCTTAAGGTTTTTGTTAAATCTTTTTTCAAAAATTTTTAATGAGTTTTATTTTATTCATGGTGTAAATGGATTAATAGATAATTTAATATTTAATAAATAGTATCTCTAAAAATTTAATAATAATATTTATAGTTAATTAACTTAAAAATCTTTTTAATTAAAAATTTTAGGATCATTATAAAATCTGTGGAAGAGGAGGGGTATGAGGAGAGTAAAAATAGATATAAAATCTAAAATTTATTTATTTTTAATAAAACATCCCTCCTCAGGAGGTAGTTAATATATTTTTAGTTTAATTTTTTCTTAAAAAATTAAACTAAATAGAAATTTCGTACTTATAAAATAAGTTATGTATAAATTATAAGGATTAAATATTAAAATATTTAATATATTCATAAAATAATAAAAATATTTTAATTCAGTTTCTGAAAATCAGAAATAATCTAAAAATAAAACAACTATTGTTAAATTTTCTATCAAATCATAGGTTCTAAATTAATAATTTAAAATCTCTAAAAAAGATTTTTTAATTAAATTTACCAAAAAATAATTTAAAAACTATCTTTTAAAACAAAAAATAACTCGATCTTTATCGATGGTAATGTAGATATTTTAATATCTCATGATTAAATGGTAAAATAAAAATAGAAGTTCCTATTTGTATTAGAATAATAGGGATATGAAAGTTAGAGAATATAAAAAATGATAATTTCTTTTATCATTAAAACTTGATCAGAAGATGAAACCCTTCCTCAAATGATTCTTGATAAAGATCTTGGATTTATAATATTGCAAAAATATAAAAATCATATATAATTAAATTATATATCATATTATAACTTTCATTTTATGTAATTCTGTTTCCAGAAATACTAATTCTCTGAAAGATTTTTTAAAATATAAAACATTAAAAAAAATAGTTATCTAATTTATCCATTATACATATTTAAACCTAAAATTATTACCAGTTTTATATAGTTAAAAAATATAAATTTACATTATGAAATAATATTAATAAGATTGGATATATTTTCTATTAGTAATAGTAGAAATTATCATATTAATTTCTACTAAATATTCCTTCTAACTAATAAGAATTTAGTATTTCATTGGAGAATGATATACTAAATAAGTAAATTATGACTTTAAGTATAATCTAAAACAAATTAAAAGCTTTCCTTATATCTAAGGAATCTTCCTAATTATAAAATATTTTTAGATATATAAAACAATAAAGTTAACCTTCAAGAACCGAAATTATAATTAAACTAAAGGTTTAATTTCTTAAATAAAGAAAAGATATAAGGTAGATTTATAAAATAAAATTTTTACTTAAAAGATATTTTTAATAGTAAATGATAATTCATATTAGTATTTTTTATTATTTAAACGATTTTAAAAATCAAAATTAAATTGATATTAACTTTTGAATACATTGAATGATGAATAACTATTAAAACATTAATTATGAATATAATAGCAGTGGATTATAAATGGCGATTTAAAAAATAATAATTTTAAATTAACGATAATCTAAAAAATATTTCAAAAAAATTAATTTTTCTTATCTAATTTTATTGATAATGAAATCATTTCAATTTTAATTTTATGATTGGAAAATTAAATACAACTCTCCCTATATTTTTTTAAAACTATTATTTTCTTTAAAATTAATAAAATCGTTTTAAGTAGTGACTTTATTAGTTTTAATGATGTTTCTGTTTATATCTTTAAAAGTAGTTTAATTTCCTAAAAAAATCAATCTTTAAAGATTGATTTTTTTAAACTTTTTTAAAAGAAGTTTTTAAAATATTTTTGATTTCATCGATAAGCCAAACATAGAATTTCGGTAATAAAACTCGACATATTCTTATTAAAAATCTTAATATCTAATCAACTTATACTATTTATAGAATATAGTTAAATATATCTTCCAATTATTTTTTCCTAATTTAACAATTGTTTACCATGCTTATTTATTTTTTGATTTGTATTAATAATTATAATAATAGCATCGCTACATATCATATTTTTGGAAAGGTAATATATACAAAGAATTATCCTTCACTATTGATATAAGAATGACACCTATCTTAATAGAATCTTACCCACTACAAATGTGATTATTTTAAATATTAAAATGATATAATAAACTAATATATAGATAGTTAATATCTTTTAAAGATCTAAATATTCTCTTAATAACCTTTCAACTATTTCAGTTTCTGTTGTTCTAATCCCTGTATTTGATTGAGTTTGAGCAATATGTAGTTTAAGAGCATTTGAAACTTCTACAGATAATCTAAATATCTTTTGTTGTGTTAATGTTTTTTCTGAAATCTTGCTCTTATCTTTAACTGCATAATCCTTTTCAAGGATATCAGATATTCCTCCATTGAGGAAATTGTTATTTTCTTTGAACGATTTTAAATCAGATTTCTTTTTCATTTTTCAACCTCCATGAAAAATGATTTATATCTTTTATTATTGAACTACTCTATACACTTAAAACAATAAAATTTAATGCTAAAATTTTCAGCTAAATATTTAATATTTTAAATATTTTATTTTATGCTATATGATATAAATCAGAAAACTTTCCACGTTTAAATCAAATTATAATTTTCGCTAAATTTAAAATTTTTAATATATCAAACATTATTGTCGAATTTAGATTGCAAGAAACAATATGAATGATTATGCTATTATTTATCAATAAAAACGTAATTTAAAAATAGTTTCTTTTTTCCAATATTAATAATTATATACTTGAAATCTAATTTCTATTATTTTTTTAAGTAAAAAATTCTATTAAGGGATATTTATTCTTACTTTCTTAAGAAAAACAATTTAATTATCATAAAATATTCTCTGTAAAATTATGAGCTTTTACCTTTACTCTAAATCAATAAGAAAAGATATTTTCTTTTGAAATAGCACTGTAACTATATGAACATCTGTAGTTCTTTTATCTGAACCTATTATATTTATATTTACTATAATATAAAGTATAATATCTCTTTTTTAGAGAGTTCTTCAGGATATCAATCAATAACTAATATTTTTAAAATTAGAAATTTTCTTATAAAAATAATAAAAAATTTATAGTAAAGTATTAATATTTAACTAAAAGAAAGACTAAAAAATAACCTTACTTTCTTTTTAAAATGAACAGGAAAGGAATAATTTAATATTACATAATTTATACTATATGGATGAAAAACTAAATTAATTAAAAATATAGTTTTCTGGATTTCAAATTTATATTTCTGATATATAAAATAAATTTTTATACTAGTAACTTATATTCATTAAATTTTCTCTATTCTTTAAATTC
Source organism: Arsenophonus sp. (assembly GCA_046530785.1). Lineage (GTDB taxonomy): Bacteria > Pseudomonadota > Gammaproteobacteria > Enterobacterales > Enterobacteriaceae > Arsenophonus. Next base: position 14,111 of record JBHEQT010000002.1, on the reverse strand, counting down.
TTTTTTATTTTTTTTTAAAAGATTGAAAGTCTTCTTATTATAGTAATTTACTACTTATAACCTTTAATATTATATTTATTAAATTTTTATTTATTCTTCTGATTTTTACTTTTTATAAACGAAAGTAACTATAAACCGTTTTCATATCTTTTATACATAGGAATATAATATGAAAAAGTTTTTTATTTTCCTATCACTCAATATACTTTAATGTAATGTTATATTCTGTTTTATACTTTTTTTAAAAATTTAACCCACCATTAGTGATATAGATAAAATGAGAATTTATATTTATTTTCATGATATGAAGATATGATAGAAAGATTTATTTATATTAAAGACTAATATCTCAATTATAGCAAAATTTTCAAAAATTCTAGATCTTTAATACTCAAAGATCCTGCTCTAATTAATTAACAATTTTAAAAATAAAATTAGATTTTCTTTTATGGATAAAAAAGATAAAAGTTTAATAAAGTTTATCAATATGATATTTATCATAATAAATAATTTATGTAGTATTTCAATTCAATTTTATCTATAGTATTTACTTAAATGAGACAAATTGTTTTTACTGAAAAACTATTATTAATATTCCCCAATGAATAAAAAGTATTATTTTTCTTTTTCTTTATTATTTTAGATAAAATCAAATTATTGGATATTTTTATATTAGATTTATTTCTTATATAAAAAAGTAATTTTTTCTTAAATAGTTCTATATTCTTTAATAGAAGAAGTCATTAATGTTTTTACATTTAAGATTAAAAATTTTTTATTTTTTTTAAGAGAATCTTAAAATATCTTTCTTTTAGTACATTAAAAGATAATATTTTTTTAATTCTAGTAGATCATATTTGTATATCCGATCTAATATTTTAGATTTATATCACTTTATTTAAAATGAATAATTTGATAGAAATTAACTAAAACGATTTATGGACTTAATTTTTTATAAAAACTTTCTTAATATTTTTGTAAAAGTGATATATTTTTTATATTATTCGATTTTATTTTATTTTTTTATTTAAATTAGAAGAATTTTATTCTTAAAATCCAAAAATAATATTTATTTTATATAGTTATTCAAATAATACGTTTTAAATAGATAAATGTCTATCTCTATATCGTATTTTAATGTTTTAGTTTTCTTCAGTCAATTTATACTTCATAAATTATTAAATTTTCATATGGATCTCAATAGTATCTAATTGGTTAATCAAGAAAACTATTTTTTATACGTTACAGAACCCATTATATACTTTTGTATAGTTAAATAACTTTATCTAAAATGAAAGAGAGGCATCCCCCACAGTAATAATAAAACTTGTTTATGTATAAATCCACATATTTATTATTAAGTCTCATTTGATATATAATGAATAATACAAAATAAATAATAAAATATACTCTACAAGTTCTATTTTTTTTACAAGAATTTGTATTTTAATCCTTTTTCTTTTAGTATTAAAGAATAAACAGAGATATCAATTGATCTTTTTTCATTTTTAATAACTTTATATAAATCATTTATTTTTCCTCTTTTTGATAGAGGAAAATAAGATTATTTTTATATTTTTATTTATTGATTTCTGGCTGAAGGAATTTTTATAAAATCTCTATTTACTTTCCTGTCTAAAAGTATAAGAAATTTTTCTATTAAAGAGAATGCTCTTTCAGATAAAGTAGTAAATATTATCATATCTCTGCACACAGAATATTAGAAAATTTCTACTAAAATAAAATGGAATAATTATATTTTTTTTAAAAATACTTATTGAGCTAATAATTCCATTATTATATTTTATCTGAATCAAACAATCAAAAATAAACATATTAAAAACATTTAAAATAAAATAATAGGAACTCCTTTATTAATATACAGAATATTAACAAATAATCTAATGTAAAAATACTATATAAAGAATTAATTCTTATCATGAATATTAATTAAATCTTATTTGGATCTTTTCACTATATCTTTGTGATAATTTTACTTATAACTATTAAAATTAGATGACTTTAGTAGTATAGAAGAGACATGAGAAACAAAATACTTTTGATAAAATACTATCGATCTGATCGTGTAAGAATTTACAGATATATCTGAAAGACACATTTTTTTAAATTAAAATAATATCTTTTTGAGTAACTATTGATATAACAGAACCAGTTAAACTAATTTATGTAAGATATAATCTTATTATAAATAATAACTAATTGATTTAAAAGTAAATTATAATATTTTTTTTAATGCTTTAAACATCGATTCTGCCAAAAAATTTTCTGTAAAATTTACCCCTGGTAACACAAAATAGTATCCTCCACCAAATGGCTTAATATATCGTTCAAGTGGTTCACCATTAAGACGTTTTTGAGTGTTAATAAAACCTGTTTTTAAGTTTTTTTGATAAGAAACAAAGATCAATCCCATATCTAGCAAACCATTCCTATTAACACCCAATGAATAGTTGTAACTACGTCGCCTTAATTTTGCAGTATAACGTTCAGGATTGCGCGGTTCTGCACGGCGAATATGAGAATCAAATAAGATACGATCACCGTGTGGATCTTTTTCAAATTCAGGGGAATCTATTTCCTGTCTTTTACCTATAGGAGCCCCAGTTTTTTTATAACGACCAAAATGGTTTTCTTGATCTTCTAGTGGTGTTCTGTCCCAAAATTCCAGATTAAAACGAATAATACGCACCACTTGGTATGATCCTCCTTTACACCAATTTGGTTCATAATCTTTTTCTGTTATCCAAATTATCTCATCCATTAATTTTGTATTATTAGCTGGTGCATTACCTGTTCCATCTTTGAATCCAAATAAATTGATAGGTGTTGAATGTCGATCAATATCCCGAGAAGGAAGGAAACCCTCAATTTTCCACAATGGAAATAGATATAATGAGGTATGTCGTAAAATGTCACGTAGTGCATAAATTACGCTTTCTTGACTATTAGCGCAAATTTGTAATAACAAATCACCACCGCACCATTTTGATTCTAATCGATCATTAGGAAAGCTATTCATATCTGTTAGAAAAATTGGTTTAATTTTTTGCAGACCAAATCGTGAATCAAATAAACTATTACCAACTGAAACAGTGATCGTCAATAAATCTGGTTTTAAATAAGAACCTAGAATGCCAGAATCATCGGGTGGCATCTTATCATTAGTATTAATGACTGTTTTTTGCACTTGCGTCAAATAAGCAATACGATTGGTTAATATTTTAAATAAATTCTCTAATTCATCTAGTGTCGTTGATGTAACATTTAAAGCAATGAAGGATGAATTTTTTTGTTCAGGTGTTAAAACACCTGATTGATGAATCCCTTTAAATGGAATAATTTTATCATAAGTTGATTGACAGTTTTCTATAAAGTTTTTTATAGATAATATTATTGAAGAAAAAATGAAGCCTCCAAATGTTAAAGTTTTTAGCGCATTTCTTCTTGAAAAATTTAATTGAATATATTTATTATTATGTTTAACCTGCATTGATACATTCCCCTCAATATTTCCGATATAGATTTAAATTTAATTTTGGTTCTAATGAAAAAAGAAATTCTATTTACTCTAAAAATAAAATAAAAGTAATTTTTCTTTAGTTTTCTTAGTTGACTCTAGAATTGACTGTAGAATTATATTCATTATAATATTACTAATAATCAGAAAAATATCATTACTTTTTTGATAGTTTAAAAAATTGGATCTATATTTTCGTAATGAAATAAAATAAAGTTCCCAAACCGTTTTTTAGACCTATATAATTTATTGGTAATCTCATTTAGATTGCAGAGATTATAAATACTCTTTTATATAGTATTTTTAAAATTGATTTTATTAAAATTATAATGAACAGGTTCCCTCAATAAATTATTAATATCGAGATTCTCCTTAAATAGATATAAGTTGTTAATCTTAAATAACTTTATTAATAATTTACCTATGTCTTTAATATCGAATTAAACGTTTTATGATCAAAGAGTTGATATTCAATAAAATAAAACTCTGTAAATCAATAATATTTTAAAATTATCAAGAAAAATAATCCTCTCCCGGGACTGCATTAAAATTATATAATTAATATTAATAAATAAAAAATAATAATAAGACATATTGTCAGCTTCATAATTAAGATATAATTAAAAATATAGTCTTATTGAGACTTTTCTCATTTCTTTTTTTAATTTTCTTTAAGAAAGAATAATTTTTAAAATCAATGTTATTAAACATTAACAAAAATAAAAACAAAATAATCTTTTTATTGATGAAAATATTTTGCATAGTCCAATAAATTTTATTTTCTATCCTGGAAAAAATATGGGCGTATATTTTTTTAAAAATATAGAAGTTGGAATACTAATAAATAAGATGATTCTACAAATAATATTTTTATTTTAATTAAAAATATAAACTTTACTCTATGAAAATAATGCAACTAAAAAGCAATAAAAATAAAATGGACAATTCATAACCAGATAGATTATGAACATTAAATCAAAATAAAATAATAAATTACCTATTATCTATCTATTCATTTAGTAATGCATTGTTATCCTGCTTTGGATAACTTTAAATTTAGTATAAGATAATTAAAGTTTAATTAATAAAAAATTCTTTCTTCTTAAGCTATTTTTAGTAATAACTAAATAGGAATGGATAAAAAATACCATTGATTTTTAAAAAAAAATACGTCAAGAGATAAAACGAGTTATAGGTAAACAACATATGAATTTAAACTTATATCAATATATCATTGTAATCTCGATAAAATTTTATGTATTGGTTTGATCTAAGTGAAAATGGATAGGAAAAACTATAATTCTTTACTCTAGTAATCCTTTATCAATGACGATAATTAATATAAAAATCTACCAATTATGATGATCAATATTATTTCATCCTAAATTTAATTTGAAAAATTCATTGAACTATCATGCTTATTGGTCTAAAAGACCATCCTTAAATAACCAAGATAGAAAATAAAGATCTCTGTAAAAGATAATAATAAAGGGATTATATCCTGATTATTATCAATGGCATTAAATTCTAACGTATACTAATTAGTAATATTAACAAATATAAAACACCAATATAAAAATAATTTAATTATATGAATTAGAATATTGTTTAATTCAAGAATAAATAATATTCACAAATAAAAGTTCTTCAAAGATTTCGTTATTAAGTAAAAACAGAACTCGACATCTAATGAACGTTATTCTATTTATAAAAATTATCTCTTCTTTTAAAGAATAGATGAAAATTATTAAAAATAATAATAAGTATCAATTTAATCGATTTAATTACCAATATTGAATTTTATCTATAGCTAAATTTTTCTTTACGTAATTGAGTGCTTTAAAATTCAGAGAAATTCAGAAAACTATATTTCTGAGTTTAATTCGAACAATCCCTTTAAAGGAATTTAAGTAAAAATAAATTCGATTACCTTTTTATTTTTAATTAATGAAAAATTTCAGTAATAAAAACGTTTTTATTAATATTTAAAGTAACGATAACAATAAATTTAGTAATTTTACTATGTTAACTAACAATAATTAATTCAAAAAACATATTAAATAAAATTATTTGTAGCACTCCCTCCCCTTATATACCTCTTAATTTACTTATTAAAAAATATTTATCTTTAAATATTAATAATTTTTACGGAAAATATCTGAACATTAAAATTAAAAAAACTTTAAATCATTTAAATCATTTGTATTCACTATCTTTTTAATTGATATAAAGATCAAATGAGATCTTTTGTTATAATAAACAATAAGTGGATTTTATAGAGATAATATAATATTTACTATATAACCATCTATTTTGGTTCTAGTATAGAAGTAAATATCAAATTATTTACCATATTATTAGAATGAATTTCCTAATTACTTTTTCGATTTCATATCGAATTTAGTAATAAAATATTTAATAGTTAAATAAGGAAAAATTAATTATTCTCAAAAACTATTTAATACTTTCTTTAGCTCTCGTTGAGGATATCTTTGCTTCTCTTCATAAATGAATATTATTCTTTATCCATAATAAAGTGAAATATCATTCTATTTTTTCTTAATAATCTATAGTTAATGTATTAAAAGATAACCGAATTATATTTCGATTGCCATTTAATGGAAAATTTACAGATATAAGATTTTTAAAAATTCTCTCACGAAGGAGAGCAGAGAAACTTAAAAACATAGGTAGTAATTAAACTACAATATATTTTATTTTCATAGCATAGGTATTATTATAAATAATAATACCTATGCTTTTATTGGTATTAATTAGAGGAGATGGTTTACATTATATTGAGATCTAGGGATACTACTAACATAGTAAAGTCTTGTTCTTACATACTATTTAGTAGTGAAATATAGTTCATCATACAAATATTATCTTTGTTTGAAAAACTCATTTTCAAATAGCATTAAGATCTACATATTTATGATAGTTTCATTAATCTTTAGTAAGATATAATATAATTTAATATTAATCTTGATTTATGATTAAATAATTAATTAGTTGTTTTTCTTATAAAATAAATATAACGACTTCAAAGCTGATTTAATTGTAGCAAAAATAATTTAAGTAGTAAAAATGAACTTTTCCATTCCAAGAGCTGATTTTCATTTTTTAAATAAGAAACTTTCTTTTTTTTAAAATTAAATTTATCAAAATAAATACCTTACTCCAAACTGTAAAGTAAAAACCCGGTCAAGAATTATTCTGTTATAATTTACAATTAGTCATACTTAATTTTCTATTTATGAAAATAAACAACGTATAAAAATAAAATACTAAAGCGAATATGAAGGTTACAAATTATAAAATAACTTATCATTTAATTATAGCACAACGGATTATTCATTATACAATTTTAATCTACAATTAATTTTAATTTTTTCTATTTTACTTTTATAAAAAATTGAATACTCAGAATATAAATATCCTTATTTATTAAATAAAATATTAATATATAAAAGACATTAATCTTAGGAAAAGTTCTATAAAGAACATTTAATCTTTTAATCAATTTAATTTTCAACATTAGCAAATTAAGTTTATATAAATAATATTTTTAATATTCCGTAAAATTAGATAAATTTTTAAAATAGGAAGATAATCAAAAATTGAAAATATATAAGAAAATATTTTCCTATATAAAATATAGTTATTGTTAATGATAAGGAAAAAACTAATTTTCTACTAGGTGAAGCACTAAATAATATTAAATTTATTTATATTGTGAAATTGAAAAAATTCAAAGATATAAAAGAAAATAAATAAATTCAAAGATAGATAAGAACCTTTATTAAGTCTAGTTGTATAGAAATTATTAATAAAAAAGAAGCTCTAGAGAATGGATATAGTTAAAATACGATATTCGATATAAAATAAAATGTAATGAATTTATGTCGTTTCTTTTTTTATTAAAAAAAGAACATCGAGTCATTTTTAAAGAAATAAAAGTACAGGATATAATATGTTTAATTTTAATTTTAAAAGACAAAAATTTTTTATAATTTATTAATAAAAATAGAATATTTCTTCTATGATAGCTTACTGTATAGAAAGAGCTAAATGGATTAAAATACTAAACTCATAAGTTTCTCTTTAAATATTCTATCAGATGATTAGAAAGAACTCTCGGGGAAAAGTCCGTATCTAATTTTTATTGAATTTATCAGTATTTACCGAAAATACTATACAGAGTTTCTATATAATTCTTTATTAGAGGAGTAATCTAATTTTTATGAGAAAATAATTGAAAAAACTAATATCTATAAATTTTTTTAAATAAAAGGGTAGATAGAAGTAATTATCAATCTAGGATATAATCAACAACGCGAAATTGCTAGAAGAATAAAGGAAATCCGTCATACGATCCTCCGGTATTAATCTTGAACATAAACAGAAATAAAAATTAAAATACTAATATTCCATTTCTTAACTTTTTTAAAAAATAGAGTTCGAAAAATCTATAAATATAAGATTGTATCTTTTATATCATTAAAATATCGCAAGTAAGTGGGAATAAAATAAAGGAAATAAATAATATTTTATTGATTATAATTGTAATAAATTACTGTTAATATAGTAAATAATTTAATTAAACTCTAATCAAACTTGATTATTACTCAATTTGTATTACTCTGTCTATCTAAATCTTTTTAATATAGTTGGAAAGGGAGACCAGAGCGAGGTTTAAAATTTCGTTATTCTCGTTCTCATATCTGTGTATTTATTAAATAAAAGGTAATTTTAGTACCTTTATATGTATTTTCTACAACTATTAGGGGGAGAGTGGTTAAGTAGAAAAACAATTGGTGGAAACTTTATTTTTTAAAAGTGATTTTGGTAAATAGTAATATCAAGTTGTAATTATTTTACTAAAAAATATGAAGTATTTGATTTATTCCCGGATATTTCTCTATGAGAAAATTTTAATTATCGAGAATATTATAATATTTTTAGAAATATTTTATTTCTTTAATGAAATAAAATATTTATGTGAAATTAGTTACATAATGGTCTAAAATAAATTATGGTTGTTAATAAGAAATAAAAGCTTCGAAATTACATAGATGGTTATAATTGTAGATCATTTTTAGTTTAATCAGTAAACGTAACAACAATGAAAATAATATTAAGTCAGGAATATTATATGAATATACAATATATGTTAAAATATTCTTTCTAGTTAAAGAATCACTAATATCCTGATACTTAAGGTGTCATATTTATGTTCAATAAATACCGTTTAGTTTTATTACGAATTTTTACAAATATTTGGTAGTAAATAAGTTTTTATAGATAAAAATCTATTTTATTAATTTAGATTTTTTATCAACTTTACTTTATCAAGTAATTACATTATTTTAGTTATACAGAAGTAGAGTAGGATTAAAATAAAAAATAATTTCTAAAACAACCCCATCAATTCCAAAAGAACGATGAATTCTCTGAACGGAAGAAAGCATAATAGTAATCTATCTAAAAATTTTATTTTAAAGTTTATTTAATATAAATTTTATAAAAAAATTAGTTTTTATAAAATTTCAAAATAAAAAATATGTAATTATACATCATTTCAATTAATAAATAAAAAATAGAGTAAGGATAGATGTAATTATCTTTAAATAATACACCCAATTTAGAAACTAATTTCTGTAGGAAAGATATTAATCTTTCTAACTAATAGATAATATTAAGTAAACAATAAAATGCAGATAAATGATTTTATCAAGATAAGAATCCTACAAAATTATAGAGACTAATCAGAAATTACCTATTAATTAATATAGCCGAAATAAATACCTTTTCTTCTTTTCGTAAGGTTAAGATTTCACACCCATCATCGGTGACAGCTAAGGTATGTTCGTATTGTGCTGACCATCCTCGATCTTTTGTTTTTACTGTCCAACCATCTTTCATTATTCTAATACGATGATCATTTACATTTACCATCGGCTCGATAGTAAAAGTCATTCCTTTTTGCAATATAATACCGCTGTCATCAGCGTCATAATGTAATACTTGTGGTTTTTCATGAAAAACTTTACCAATACCATGTCCACAATATTCACGTACGACAGAAAAATGATGTTGTTCAACAAATTGCTGGATTGCTTTACCTATTGTTCGTAAACGAATACCTGGCTTCACCATTTTTAAAGCAAGATAAAGGCTTCCCTGTGTTACCTTACATAACCGATCTCCTTGAATAGTTGGTTTACCAACAATAAACATCTTAGATGTATCACCATGGAAACCATTTTTAATAACAGCAACATCAATATTAATAATATCTCCTTCTTTTAAAATTTTTTCATTACTAGGAATGCCATGACAGATAACATCATTAACAGAGGTACAAATAGACTTAGGAAAACTATGATAATTTAAACAGGCTGGAATAGCTTGTTGCTTTTTAACAATATGTGAGTAACAGACATAATCAAGTTCACCGGTGGAAACACCAGGTTTTATATAAGGTTCAATAATTTCTAGCACTTCTGCTGCTAAATGTCCAGTGATCCGCATTTTCTGAATATCTTTTTCCGTTTTAATTGAGATAGTCATAAATTCAACCTACTTATCCTAATGTAAATGAATAAATAATATATTTATCAATCAATTATATTGATTAGAAATCAATACTATATCTTGATGTTATATCTTATCAGTGAATCCGTTGGGAGAGGTTATACCAACTAAAAGGATTTAAAATATTTAATTTTTTAAAAAGTGAAATACATTAAAAGTAATCTTTGTTAATTTTAAATTATAACTATTGTTAATGATTTATAAAATTAAAATGATAAAGAATATCAATAAAAATATTGATTTAGTGAATTTTTCTTTTAGAAAAGTATTTTTTTAAATAATCAAATATTTAATTAATATTGTTATGGTTTTAACTTACTTAAATGGATTAAGTTTAGAGATATAAGTATAGATAGCATTTTTCTTTATTTTATGTTTAAATTAATATAAAATACTTATAAAAGTTTTGCAATCTAGAAAGTCTATATCAGGATCTAATCTAGACCTAATTATATTATAATATAAAATAATCAATTTTTTTGGATGAATTTAGGAAGAAAAGTTTTTAGTTAATAAATAAGATGAAATTTATATCTGATATAAATTTCATCTACTAAATTATAGAGGTTTAAATGGAAACTGTTTCCATGCGTAAGATGCTTCAGGCAGGAGTTCACTTTGGTCATCAAACTCGTTACTGGAATCCAAAGATGAAAACTTACATATTTGGTGCACGTAACAAAGTGCATATTATTAATTTAGAAAAAACTGTCCCAATGTTCAATGAGGCATTAACTGAATTAAATAAAATTGCTTTACGAAAAGGAAAAATTTTGTTTGTTGGAACTAAACGCGCAGCAAGCCAAACTATAAAAAAAGCGGCTAATAGTTGTAATCAATATTTCGTTAATCACCGTTGGTTAGGTGGTATGTTGACTAATTGGAAAACTGTTCGTCAATCTATTAAACGTCTAAAAGATTTAGAGATTCAATCTCAAGATGGTACTTTTAATAAATTAACAAAAAAAGAAGCATTGATGCGTACTCGTGAACTTACTAAATTAGAAAATAGTTTAGGTGGTATTAAAGAAATGGGTGGTTTGCCTGACGCTTTATTTGTTATTGATGCGGAACATGAACATATTGCTATAAAGGAAGCAACCAACTTAGGTATCCTTGTGTTTGCAATTGTTGATACTAATTCTGATCCAGATGGTGTTGATTATATCATTCCTGGTAATGACGATGCGATCCGTGCAGTTAAGCTATATTTGGATGCTGTTGCTAAATCTATTTATGAAGGTCGATTTCAAGATCAGAAGATTACTAAACCAAAAGAAAGCTTGATAGAACATGAATAATAAACCAAAGTTTTTGTTATCGTAGAAAAGCCATTATGAACTACTAGGAGGTATTATCAATATATTAGTTATAGGGATCTATTTTTTATTTATAATGAAGGTTTGTCTGTATGACATTGTTTTTCATCAGATAGATTGAGGAATTTTTCACATGATTGGAATTACTGCTACTTTAATAAAAAAGTTACGAGAACGTACTGGAGCAGGTATGTTGGAATGCAAAAAAGCATTGATCGAAAGTAATGGAGGTATTGAATTAGCTATCGATAATTTACGTAGATCAGGTCAAGCAAAAGCGGCTAAAAAATCTTATCGTTTGGCTGCTGAAGGTGTAATAATAGGAGGAGTTTCCGAAGATAATAAATTTTGTGCATTGCTTGAATTGAATTGTGAAACAGATTTTGTAGCTAAAGATAATAGTTTTATAGAATTTGGTAATGAAATATTGAAATTCATTCTTGCAAATAAATTATCAAATATTGGTGTATTAAAGGAAAATTTTGAAGAGAAACGTGTAGAACTTATTTCCAAGATTAATGAAAATATTAATATTTGCCGAGTGAAAACTCTAGAAGGTGAAAAAATTGGTTACTATTTACATGGTATTCGGATTGGTGTTCTTGTTTCTGCTAAAGGTGATGCAGATAATGAGATTATTAAACATATTGCTATGCATATAGCGGCTAGTAAACCAGAATATGTTACGCCAGAAGATGTACCATCCGATATTGTTTCTCGTGAATATCAAATTCAATTAGATATAGCAATGAAATCTGGTAAATCTCTTGAAATTACGGAAAAAATAGTAAATGGTCGTATGAATAAATTTACTGATGAAATCTCTTTAACTGGTCAAAAATTTGTTATGGATCCAAACAAAACAGTTGGTGCGATATTAAAAGAAAAAAATACAAAAGTAATTAACTTTATTCGTTTTGAAGTTGGTGAACATATTGGAAAAGTAAAAACTAATTTTTTACTCCCTAATAGGAATAACAAATAAGTAATAATGTTATTTTTGATACATTTGATCTTTAATTATCATTTTTATATATAAATGATAATTAATTTTATATTTTTCCGATAAGAGATTATCAGTGGTAATTTACGTATAGAATACGTATATTATTATATTTCATTTCAGAGTATTTCTAATTCAAAATTTTAGTTAGTATTTACTTAAAATATAAAAATAAAGAGAAGTAACTAATCAAATATTTTATATTCAAATCTTGATTTAAGAATTTTAAAGCTTCAATAATTGATCTACTCATGAGGGCAAGATGTCAACTAATGCACAACCAATATATAAACGTATCTTGCTTAAACTTAGTGGTGAAGCTCTACAAGGAGCAGAAAATTTTGGAATTGATGCAAGCGGTTTAGATCGTATGGCACAAGAAATTAAGGAAGTAGTGGAGTTGGGGATACAAGTTGGTATTGTTATCGGTGGTGGAAATTTATTTCGTGGTATAGGATTAGCTGATGCTGGTATGAATCGTGTTGTTGGAGATCATATTGGAATGCTTGCGACAGTAATGAATGGGTTAGCCATGCGTGATGCGTTACATCGTATATATATTAACGCCAAACTTATGTCTGCAATACCATTAAATGGAGTTTGTGATAATTATAGTTGGAGTAAAGCAATTAGCTTGCTTCGTAATGGTAAAGTTGTTATTTTTTCAGCAGGAATAGGAAATCCTTTTTTTACAACAGATTTAGTTGCGTGTTTACGAGGTATAGAAATTAAAGCTAATGTTGTTTTAAAAGCAACTAAGGTTAATGGTGTTTATTCTTCCGATCCATCGAAGAATTTAGATGCGATTTTTTATCATAAATTAACTTATCAGAACGTATTAGAAGAAGAATTAAAAATTATGGATTTGGCAGCATTTACCTTGGCTCGTGATCATAATTTACCTATTCGCGTTTTTAACATGAATAAACCAAGTGGGTTACGTCGAATTGTAATGGGTGAAAATGAAGGAACATTAATTTCTCATGATTAATTTTTTGAGAGAAGTAAATAATTTTATGAATATAATATTAAGTATACATTTTAAAATAATTGAATTGTAATTATCCCGGTAATGTCCTATATGTTTATAGTAAATTTGTAAAGGTTTAATGTGATTATTAAAATAAAAAAAGATGCTCAAGAACGTATGGAAAAAAGTATTGAAGCATTAAAAATTCAAATTAATAAAATTCGTACCGGTCGTGCATCTCCAAGTTTATTAAATGGCATAATGGTTAAATATTATGGTACAAAAACACCTTTACTTCAGTTAGCAAATATTATTACTGAAGATTCACGTACCCTCTCAATTACTGTATTTGATAGCACCTTAATACAAGCAGTAGAAAAAGCTATTATATCATCAGATCTAGGTATCAATCCATCTTCATCAGGAAATATAATAAAAGTACCTTTACCGCCATTAACTGAAGAGCGACGTAATAATTTGATTAAAATTATCCGTAATGATGTTGAACAGGGTCGTGTATCTATTCGTAATATACGACGTGATGCAAACGATAAAATTAAAGTTTTACTAAAAGATAAAAAAATTAATGAAGATAACGAACGTAGAACACAAGATGAAATCCAGAAATTGACCGATAATTCTATTAAGAAAATTGATAATATTCTAGAACAGAAAGAAAAAGAG
>JBHEQT010000001.1:0-240057 GCA_046530785.1 Arsenophonus sp. | reverse complement strand
TATCAGAATAAAAAGAAAATTGAATAATTTAGTTTATAGATACTTATATTATATAAAATAGATTATTGATTAATTATAAAAAAATCCTATCTTTCGAGCAAATAAACCATCAATAACGTTTTCTTTATATAGAAAAATCTAAATATTTTAATATTATAGGAAAATAAATAAGACTGCAAAAAGATAAATTCTTAAAATTAAGATTAGTTGTCTGAAAAATCAGAAATAAAAAAAAATTTAGCAAAATGAATACTAGAAAGACTTCTTCAATATAAGAAAAAATCTAATAAATTAGATTATCTTTTTTTACTAAAAAACAACAGTAAAATATTTTCAAATTAAGGAAAGTGTAAAGAAATAATATTAAATTTTTAGTTTAAAACAAAAATATTTTTATTAATTATGATTACTAATAGCGGTCGTAATATGGTTTTTACTTATTAGTTTAGCGTATTATTTAACAATCTAAAATAGTATTGAAACACTAAAGTTCATAATTTTTTCTACAGCTTCCCCTAACTAATTTAAAAAGAGAGTAACGGAAAAGTAAATTTGGACTTTTAGAAGCTCTCTGTCGGTGTATATTTCACTAAATACTATGTGCAATTTTTTATTTTTAATTCCTCTCATTGTAAGAATTATTTAAAAATTTTAGATTAATCATTAAAGAGGATGGTTAGTCTGTATGTAAATAATTAATTTATTATTAATTTAGATTTTTATTCTCTTTTTCTATATATGAACTTTTTCAATAATAGGTAATTGATTTATTAACCTTTAAACTTAAATATTAGAAAATAATTATATTATGAAAAATTTTTATTTATTTCTTGATACTTATTAAAGTTTCTTTTATTGATTTTATCATGCAAAACTTATAATTTTTTTGCAAAAATTTTTACACAAAATAGCAATAAAAAAGGAATAAAAATTTTTCATAAAATGATGATTTTTTAGATGATTATTTGTTAAATTCTATTTTTTTCTAAAAATTGCTATTGGCAATAAGTAAGTACGTGCATTTTTTTGTATCATTTCAATCAGATTATTATCAATTTTATTGAAAACTCTCCTAACGTAACTATCTTTCATTTCACTTTGTTTATTATATAAACTTTGTAAAGATTGAATAAGTTGTATTTTTGCTTTTTGCAAAACACTATCAGATTCAAAATCAAATTGATCATTCTTTTTATTATAGCATGACATTAACCAATTCCATCCACTTTTATTAAAAAGTGGCAATGGTGATTTCATCCCTTCTTGATAACCATTGATAAGTTGTTGTAAATATACTTTTGCCTGATATTTATCTACAGAATCAAAACACCATTCAGTATTATCTCTTCCCCAATAGTAACTTTTACCAGTTTTAATAGTTAAACAAAAAATTAAATGTTCTATCCATAGTGATAAACCATCATTAATCGTTAATTTTGCAGGACGATAACGAATAATACCGCTTTTCTGAATATTTCGTAATTCTCCAATTAAACAAGTATTATCAAATTTTTCAATGAATAGTTTATTAAAATATTTTTGATAATTTAGCTTTACTTTATCAGCTAATGACTGCATATCTTGTATTTGTCTTTCCAAATAAATTTTGCCAAAGTATTTTACTGGTAATCCACCAGTTCCCAAAAAAGTAGTTAATAGTTCTTCTAGCGATTCTTCATAAATAATAGCATTAAGTAATTTCTCATTAAATTTATATTGTTGTAAATTATTTACAATAAAAGGTTCATTTTCCTGTAATTGTATTCTTTCATTTAAAAAATTAACTTTTAATCTTTGTTGAAAAAAAGAACGGATCGGATGTCGATAAAAAGAGAGTAACTTCTCTAATAATATTTCATTGTTATGTTCTATCATTGGCGATAATGGAGTAGAAAATTCAATTTCTGAATTACTTTGTTTTTTTGTTGCTGATAACCATTCAGTGGAATAGCTCTGATGAATACTATCAGGAGAATAATTTTCTATCGAAAAAGGTACTCTTGTATGTTTAATAAGTAAATGCTCTTTTACATTATTAGCGCTACTATCAAGATTTAAACATTCATCACCCTCTAAACAAAAACTTTGGATAATATAATTAAGTAATTCACTTACTAAAAATGATGGATTCTGTAATTGATTGTTATGAATAGAATGCCCAATATAGCTAAGATAAAATGATTGAGAAGCAGAATTTAAAGCTTCTAAAAATAAATAACGATCATTATCTCTATATTTTATATCACCACGTTGTGGCTGTTCATTCATTAAATTAAATTCCAATGGAGGAATTGAGCGTGGATATATTTCATAATTCATACCTAATAAACATACAACCTTAAAAGGAATAGAAGATATGGGAATTATGTTACAAAAATTAATTCCACCACCAAGAAAAGATTGATTGATCTTTTTATTATTAAAGAACCTAGCTAGTTCATTACGAATAATTGATAGAGGAATTATACCTTCATAATTTGCTAATATTCCATTCTTAATAATTTTTTTCCATTTCTGAAGAATAAACATGAATGTTGATTCATTTTTTTCATTAGTTTCAAAAAAAGAATCTAATAAACACTTACATAATGGCAACCATTCTGATAATTTCTTTTCCTGATTAAGTATAGTTTTCCAATTGATTAATGAATCAATAAATATCGCAAGTTGTCCTGCTAATTTAGCGGATAATCCTATGCATTCATCATAAGGAAAAATTTTATTCCAAGTCCCTTTATTATTATTCATCATATAACCAAGGAACATTCTATTCAAACCAAAAATCCATGTATTTTGCTCTATTATTGGTAATTTTAACATTGCAATGTTTTCATCATTAAGCCCCCAACGTATACCTGATTCATTAATCCATCGACGCAATAAAATTAATTCATCATCATAGATAGAAAATCGACGAGCTAGTTCAGGAACTTCTAATAAAGCCAACACTTGTTCTGTAGTAAAACGATTTTTTGGTAAATCAAGTAAGGAAATAAATACTTGCAAAATAGGATACACCTGATTGGATTTTTGATTCGAAATAGAAAAAGGTAAATAATATTTACCTGATATATGGCTAAATACAGCCTTTATATATGGTGTATAACTATCGATATCAGGCAACATTATAATAATGTCTTTAGGTGTTAAAGTTTTATATTCCTCAAATAGACCTAATAAATAATCTTTTAGTACTTCAACTTCACGATATGGACTATGACATAAATGAAATGTAAGTGATTTATCCTGTTTGCTTAGTTGTCTTTTTGAAAAACTATTATTATAATCCTCTTCGGTTATCCCAACTTGAGTATGATCTTCTAAATTTAAAATATCTCTCTGAATCTGATGTAATAAACAATCAGATTCTAAGTCTACAAAATAATCTATTTTTTTAGCTTCCTTTAATTGAGAAAGGAAGTAGAGGTTGTCAGATCCTATCTTTCCCCAAGAATCTAATAGTGGATTAGTTAAAAATTGTTCGACTTGCTTATTAAATATACTATCAGGTAATTTTTTGTTTTTAAGACATGAATTTATATACTGATTTTGACAACCATTTAAATTATACCTATCAACTTTTGTCAAAAAAGTATAACTTTGAATACCACCCCAATAATAACGACATGGATTAGTAATCATTAAATGAATATCTATATACTGACTAAGGGAATTTAATACTTTCAAGTAAACAGGTGGTAATGCGGTAATACCATAGATAAAAATACGTTTTGGAAACCTAATATGTGAAGATGCATTAGAATGTAAATTTTGTATAAAATTTTCATAAATATTTGCTAGATGCCATTTAGGTTGATTATTTTTTTTAGTATACTCAATTAACGATAACCAAAGACGTTTTTGCCATTTCTGATTATCACTTAATCCCTTAATTAATTCTTTCTTACTCCAAATTTCTAGCCATTCTGGACGATAAACTAAATATTGATCAAACAAATCTGCTATACGATTTGATAACTGATATAATTTGGTTTTTTCTATATCATCATTCAGATATGCTTTAAGTTGTTGAAACTCTGTTTCTTCTAGAAGAAGAGGTAAAATTTTCATTAATTTCCAAAAGATTTCCCCTTTGGTAAAAGAATTCTTTTTTGGAATATCAGATAAAACTAGAGTAAATATTTTCCAAATAAAATTTGGAAGCAAAGGAAAAGAAATATTAGCTGCAATCCCTAAGTTTTTCGCAAGTTCTATTTGTAACCATTTCGAAATATTTGAATTTTGAACTAGAATAATTTCTTTTTCAAACGGATTGGTCAAAGGATCATTCTTAATCAAATTAAAAATAATTTTTTTATGAATACTTGCTTGATTACTATGATAAATTTGTAGCATATTAGTTCCTATAAAGAACGGTATCAAATGATATATTTAAATTAATTAATTATAAAATATTTACATGTAAATATTACTTTATTTATAAATATTTATAATATTTACATTATCATATGATTAAATATTTTTAAGTATGTAATTCTATTACGTTCAGATTGTAAAATTAATAACCTAGAAACGACTTCTTAACTTTTAAAGTATGCGTCAATTTTAAAGTTCTATATTTATTAAAAAAAAAAGAAGAACAATCTTTAAACTATGAATATTTTCATTAATTCTTATAGTTGAAATAAGCAAGTAACTCCATAGGAGATCATAATTTCCAGTTATTTTTTAAAATTATAATAAGTAAGGGAAATGCTTTTTATTTTAACTTAATTAAAAGTTAAATTAATGAAAACTTTGAACACTTAAAAAGTGACTGTTTATCAAGTATCTATTTCTCTAACTTTTGATTATTACATAAACGCATTAATCTCAAAATAGAAGATTGATTACCAAATCGTAAACTAGATCGATAATACAGCTTTTACTTAAGAAAAAGATTAGATATTCAGAGAACTCTATACCCAATTGTAAAAATGTTTTATCATAACACTATTATTTTTTGTTTCTGTATTTCGTTGGATATCTTTTATTTTTTACTGCAAGATATTCCTCAATCCCTTCCAATTTTTTATTTTATCTATTTAAATCATCAATTCCTTATCTTCTGATTAAAACAAAAAATAATTAGATTTATTGATAAGCATGAAAATATAACTTTTATTATAAAAATTTAATTAATAATTTTATTATTAATTATTTAATATCATTCGTTAATAGCAAAAGAGTAATAGTTAACACTGTTTATTATAATCTCAATTATGATTTGAAAGATTATGAATTCCTTGTTAGTGCACATATTTCCTATATTTAATTCTCTTAATAGAGAGAATTTTATTGTTCACTATTTGAAATAAAATAAATAATCAAGTTATATAGAAGTATAATAAAAAGATCTATTAAAATGTCAATGACAGGATATTTACTTTATTTTATTAATAATTAAAATAATCGATAAATTTTCATACTGTAAATGAATACTTAATTGCATCATGATATCGATAACCAATAACTTTAAAATCATTACTACTCACCCAGGTTTCAATATCTTTTAATGTCTTAATATCAGGGTTAATGTGCAATTTTGGTAAGGAATATGGAGCACGTTTTAATTGAATATCACGCATAATTGAAAGTTGATTTTCATAAATATGAGCATTTACTATTTTATGGTAAGCCTTACCTGGTTTATGACCAGTAATCTGAGAAATGAGTGCCAACAAAACAAAACATTGAATTTGATTAAAGTTCAATCCCAAAGGAACATCACAACTACGTTGATACGAAGTTAAATATAGTCTCTCATTTAATAGAGAAAAATTGTGAGTGTGCATACAAGGACGTAAACAACCTAAGTTAAGTTCACCAGGATTATAAAAAGTAATTATTCCAGAACGATCATCGATTCCATCTGAAAGATTATTAATTACTTTTTGTACTTGATCTAAATAAGTCCCATCATGACATCTCCAGGAACGTCCTTGAACACCATAAATCCGACCCATGTCATCTTTACCTTTACGATTCGGATTATTAAGCCATTCTTGATTTTTATTCGCATTGGAATTCCATGTATTACAACCAATATCTCTAAATTGTGCAGCATTAGAATAGCCTCTTAGATAACCTAATAATTCAGCAATAGCAGATTTATAAAAGCTTTTACGAGTCGTAATTAAAGGAAAGTGGTTATTTTCAACATCATATTCTAGATCAGCGTTAATAATTGTTAAACATCTAACTCCTGTTCGTTTATTTCTTATCCACTTACCTTCATTAATAATACGCTGACATAAATCTAAATATTGATTCATTATTATTACTCTCTTAAAATCTATTATTTATTTAATAAATAACTAAAACCGTATAATAATTTTCTATTACTTATATTTTCTAACTTTATACTTATTTAATGATTTATCATAATTATTATCTTTCTTAATTATTGACAAAATCATTATAAAAATACCAATAATAATCATAGGAATTGATAAAATTTGCCCCATGCTTATACCAGCAAATAACCCTAATTGAGGATCAGGCTGACGAAAAAATTCAATAAAAATACGAAAAATACCATAACTAATCAAAAATAATCCTGAGACACTCCCAATTGGACGAGACTTACGAATGAATAAATTCAAAATAATAAATAAAAGAATCCCTTCAAAAAACATTTCATAAAGTTGGGAAGGGTGTCTTGGTAATACACCATGCTCTTGTAAAATAGGAAGTAATAAATGGTTTTTAGTAACAATTTGAATATCTTCTTCTTTTGATCCTGGGAATAACATTGCCCATGGAGTTTTTAATGTTACACGTCCCCAAAGTTCACCATTAATAAAATTACCAATACGCCCCATCCCTAATCCAAATGGAATTAATGGGGCAATAAAATCAGAAATTTGAAAAAAATGGAAACGACTTTTACGAGAAAACCAATACATGACATATATTACACCAATTAATCCACCATGAAAAGACATTCCCCCATTCCAAACTTTAAATAGATAGAAAGGATTACTCAGAAAAGCTGATAAATTATAAATTATAACATAACCTAAACGTCCACCAATAAAAACACCAAAGAAACATAGATAAAGCAAAATTTCAACTTCATTTTTTGTCCAAGTATTGTTTGTTTTATTAGCTCTCCATTTTGCCAACCATAGAGCGAAAATAAATCCCACTAAATACATCAAACCATACCAATGGAAAACTAATGGACCAATCGAAAATATAACAGGATCAATATTAGGAAATATAATATAACTATTATTCATTATCTCCACTCTTCTTTAGTTTTATAAAATTGATAAAATTGAATGGACTATATATAGATTTAAAATCTACTGGTATTTTATTGATTAAATATATAAAAATCTATTTAATGCATATCTTAGCAAAATAATTTTTGCAAAAAATAAAAGAATAATTTTTATTATTTTCACTTTAATTTATAGCTTATAAAATTTCTTATTAAACATTAATTTACTTTTTTTTAAAATTCATTTAGTCACGTTTAAATCTATAACTAGATTATTTTATTTGATATCACTGAAGCATTCTGCAATGACATTACCATTGAAGAAAATTCTTTCATAACACGTCGATAAACATCCCTTTTAAAAGAAACAACTTGACGAATAGGATACCAATAACTCACCCAATACCAACTATCAAATTCAGGTGTTTTACTTGTTTGCACATTAATATTATATTCATTACAAATCAATTCTAACAAAAACCAACGTTGCTTTTGCCCAATACAAACTGGTTTTGTTTCCCAACGCACCAAATGTTTTGGTAATTTGTAACGTAACCAATTTCTGGTAGATCCTAATATTTTAACATCTTTATGATCTAAACCAACTTCTTCGAATAATTCTCGATACATCGCTTGTTTTGGCGATTCTTCAGGATTAATTCCCCCTTGAGGGAATTGCCATGAATGTTGCCCATATCGACGAGCCCAAAATACCTGAGATTTTCGATTACAAATTACAATACCTACATTCGAGCGGTAGCCATCATTATCAACCATCTGACTACCTCGTTAAAAATTTAAAAATAGTTTATTTATTTTATACTACTCTATATGGTAAACCTTTATCAAATATAGTATTTGCAATTATAAGATAAAATCTTACAATAAGAATATCTTAGTAGAATTTTATTTAAAATAAATATTGTTAATAGTTAATTAAGAAAAGCCAAAAGAATCTGGATCCGATTAACATAGGTATAGGATTTGAATTGATTAAATAAATTAATTCAGAAATAAATAGTTTCATTAGTATTTTTATTTTTTCTATCCTACAGAATCTTTTATTAATTAAAATAGGAGAACCACAGTATTGAAGAATACACTACTAAAAATAGTTATTACTATCTTAATTTCTTGTTCATCTTTCTCTCTGCAAGCAATACCTACATTAACTATTTATACTTATAATTCCTTTATTTCGGATTGGGGACCAGGTCCTAGAATAAAGCCTGCCTTCGAACAAATTTGTAACTGTAAATTAAAAATAATTGGTCTAAACGATGGAGTAATGTTATTAAATCGAATTAGAATTGAAGGGAAAAATAGCCAAGCCGATATTATCTTAGGACTTGATAATAATTTAATTGATTTGGCAAAAAAAACTGGACTATTTACTAATAGTCACGTTGATATAAATAAACTAAATTTACCCATAAAATGGGATAACAATATTTTTATCCCTTACAATTATGGTTATTTTGCTTTTATTTATAATAAAAAACGGATCACTAAACCACCAAAAAGTTTTGATGAACTTATAAATAGTCTTCAACCTTGGAAAATTATTTACCAAGATCCACGTACCAGTACACCAGGTTTAGGATTATTACTTTGGATACAAAAAATTTATGGGAAAAACAGCGCTCAGGCATGGAAAAAAATATCCCATAAAACCGTAACTGTTACTAAAAGTTGGAGTGAATCATATGGATTGTTTTTAAAGGGTGAAAGTGATTTTGTATTTAGTTACACCTCTTCAACAGGATTTCATTTATTAGATGATAAAAAAAATAGTTATGCTGTAGCACTATTTAGTGAAGGGCACTATCTTCAAATTGAAGTGGCAGCTCAATTAGCAAGTAGCAAGAATCCTAAATTAATTCAACAATTCATGCAATTTATGCTATCCCCAATGTTTCAAAAAACGTTAGCAACAAACAACTGGATGTATCCAGTAATTAATATACCGTTACCTAACGTTTACAAAAAAATACCAGTACCAAAAAAATCATTACAATTTAATGCAGAAGATATTACTCAATATCGAAATAAATGGATCTATTTATGGCAAAATGCTGTCAGCTAAAAATAGGAAGTTCACTTTGGCCTGGCGTAGTTGTCTCTAGTTTATTAATTACTATTGCTATAGTCACTTTTAGCACTTTATGGTTATATTCCCCTAAAATAGGATGGCAAGAATTTATTAATGATAGGTATTTATGGCACATTATTAGTTTTACATTTTGGCAAGCATTACTATCTACCTTATTATCTGTTATACCTGCAATATTTTTATCTAAATCCCTTTTTCGACGTAACTTTCCAGGTCGAATATTACTTTTACGCTTATGTTCAATAATAGTAGTATTGCCAGTATTCGTGATAATTTTAGGTATATTAACTGTTTATGGTAGAATGGGATGGATCTCTCAATTTTGTCAATTTTTAAAAATTAATTACCAATTTTCTCCTTATGGACTAAAAGGTATTTTATTAACACATATTTTTTTTAATTTACCATTAGCTACCAGGATATTATTACTAGCATTTGAAAATATTGCTGTTGAACAACGTCAGCTTTCTGCACAATTAGGAATGAATCAATGGCAACATTTTCGTATTGTTGAATGGCCTCATATTAAGAGACAAATTTTACCAATATCCGTTATAATTTTTATGTTGTGTTTTTCTAGTTTTTCTACTATACTAATTCTTGGTGGAGGTCCTACTGCAACTACTATTGAACTAGCGATTTATCAATCATTGAGTTATGATTTAAATCTTAATAAAGCAGCATTTCTTGCATTAATCCAACTTTTTTTCTGTTTAACACTCGTCTTATTAAGTCAAAAATTAAATATCACCTTTTCTTCCGGTGCTAGTCGACAATTTCAATGGGAAAATCCAGATGATAATCGATGGATAAAATTATGGGATATTTTATTGATTAGTATTACAATACTATTCTTAATTCCTCCTTTATTAGCAGTCATCATTGATGGTTTAAACTTAAATACATTACATGTATTACGACGAACAGCTTTATGGCAAACATTTATTAATTCTATTTTTATAGCTATTAGTTCTGGAATACTTTGCATTGTTATTACTATGATGTTGCTCTGGAGCAGTCGAGAATTACGTCTTCGCCGTTCGATACTACTTCATCGAACACTCGAAATAAGTGGATTATTAATATTTGCAATTCCAGGAATTGTTTTAGCAACTAGCTTCTTTTTATTATTTAAAAATACTGTTATTGTAACCTGTTTATCTTATAGTTTAGTCATTTTAACAAATGCTTTAATGACTATACCTTATTCCTTAAAAATATTAGAAAACCCGATGTATGACTTAACTGAACGATATAATTTATTATGTCTTTCATTACAGATTAAAGGATTAAATCAATTAGTTTTAATTGAATTTAAAGCATTAAAACATATAATAGGACATGCTTTTGCTTTTTCCTGCCTATTCTCAATAGGGGATTTTAGTATTATTTCTTTATTCGGGAATGAAAATTTTCGTACCCTATCTTATTATCTCTATCAACAATTAGGTTCTTATCGTAATGATGATGCAAAAGTTACTGCATTGTTAATGTTATTACTTTGTTTTAGCTTATTCAGTTTATTAGAATATTTATTAGGAAAAAAGAATGATTAAATTAGATCACCTTCTCTATTTTTATGATCATCTAAAAATAGAATTTGATTTTAAGGTAAATAAATATGAAAGAGTAGCTATACTAGGTCCTAGTGGGGCAGGAAAAAGTACCTTATTGAATTTAATTGCAGGTTTTCAATATCCAAAACAAGGTAAAATTTGGCTAAATAAAGAAAATCATACTGCTACTCCACCAATTAAACGTCCAGTTTCCATTCTTTTTCAAGAAAATAATCTATTTTCTCATTTAACTGTTTGGCAAAATATTGCGCTAGGTATTTCACCAAATCTATCTCTAAAAAAGTGTCAATGTAATACAGTAAAGAAGATAATAAAACAAGTTTCTCTTGATAATTGTATTACTCGGTTACCTTCTCAAATATCTGGTGGAGAACGTCAACGCACTGCTTTAGCACGTTGCTTGATCCGTAAAAAACCGATTTTATTGTTAGACGAACCATTTTCTGCTTTTGATCCAATATTGCGTAATGAAATGTTAATGTTACTTAAACAGGTGTGTAATGAACTCCAATTGACTTTAATGATATCTTCCCATAATTTAGAAGATTCTATCAAAATAGCAACTCGGTATATTGTCATTAAAGAAGGGAAAATCTTTTATGATGGTCAACTAGATTGCTTAATTAATGGATTAACATCAGCAAAATATAATGTTAGGAATATCTAATTTTTAATATATACTTATAAAATATATTAATTATTAATTGACATTTTAAATTTTAATTGATTGAATAATATTCATATTTTTATCTTTTTGTTTTAACAAAACTATTTAATATAATTAAGTAGTTTATTGTAATTTTTTAAGTGTATGTCTTCTTATTATTTTAAATTAAATACAACTTAAATAGTATTTATTATTACTAATAGTTAATAAAAATTAAATAAAATATTTAAAATATAAATAGATTTATAATAAATTATATTAAATAATCAATTATTTCTAAAATAAAATAAATTATTTTGTTTGATCTATTTAATAATGAATTAAATAGATCATTCATAAATTTATATAATTAATGTTATGTTAAATATACTATTATAAATAGTGTTTAATAAGATGAAATTTAATGTACAAATTAAATAAATACTTTTATATAAATTTATTAAAAGTCAATTTCTTTTTTAATTGATTATTATAGGTAACAGATAACTTAAATAATTAATTTTATTATTTACTAAACAATTAGTAAATAAGATTAATAAAAAATAATAAAAGAATTTATACTTATTAAAAATATTATTAATAGTAAGTAAAGTATTTTACTTTTATATTAATTTTATCATGTTGTTATTCTCTATTTATCTTATATTTAATCAAATTAATTTGATTAAATATAATAAGAAAACTTAATTATAATATTATTAATATTTCTATATTTAATATTAAATATAATTTAAATGGGAATATTATTAATTATTTGTTTTTAAAACAAAACGATATTTTTCCATACCGAAAATTATCATAATGAATAAAATTCA
Source organism: Arsenophonus sp. (assembly GCA_046530785.1). Lineage (GTDB taxonomy): Bacteria > Pseudomonadota > Gammaproteobacteria > Enterobacterales > Enterobacteriaceae > Arsenophonus. The sequence goes on along the minus strand of JBHEQT010000001.1, from coordinate 227,657 downwards.
TAAAACATGATATATAAATTAAAAAAGATTTTAAAAAAAAATTTTACCCTTTATAATCTATTCAGTATATTGGAAATATATCATTCTTTAATAAGATATTTAATTTAATATTATTACATATTTTACGTCTAATATTACTGAAAACTAATTTAAAATTAGTTAAAATTTTTTAAATTTAAAAGTAAAAAGTTAATAACTTTTATTATATTTAATTTAAAGTAAATATAATTTAATTTTAAAAAATTAAATATAATTAATTATCAAATTTTGATTTGATAGTAATTTACTAATTATACTAGTATTTATATATAATTTAAAATTAATAAATTATTTCAATTAAATAAACTTTAAAATATTTTTCTAAAATATCAATTATACTATTATGTTTTTATTTTATAAAAATTTTAATAACTATAATATCTATATATTATTTTATATTCGATTTAATCATAAATTAATTATAATAGTAAAATATAAAATAAAATTATTTATTTTCCTTTTAATTAATAATAAATAATATTTTTATATTATATTATAAATAAATCATTTTTAAAAATTTTCATAAATGGATTATTAGTTCCTATATTATAACTATATAATAATCTTTTCAAAAAAAGAAGAAATTCTTTTTTCTTAATAAAAAAGAAATAACATAAATTTTATTATTGATAACCATATGGTTACATTACTATTTCTAACAAATACAGAAAATTTCTTTTATTTAATATAAGAATATACTCAATTTTATACACACGATCATATCTAATAAAATGATTTAATTATTAAAACTATATAAATAAGAAGTAAAAATAAATAATATAAAAACGAGATATTTTATTTATTGCAGGAATTCTTAATCTATGTAAGATGAAATATCAGGAAACGAGAAATATTTTTATAGAAAATTAATATTTTACTAAAGAAGAAATCATTTATTTTAATGGGAAAAATTTATTGAATGGATTATTTATTATTATCTTATCACTCTTTATGTTTCAAATACCAATAATTTAATTATCAAAATCAGAGAGGAAATAATGAAAAATAAGATAGATGTATTCATTTAAATTTAATTTTTTAAAATTTTATATTGCTCATAAAATATATAACCATTATATCATCCCAACGAAATTTTCTTTATAACTAAATTACCTTAAAAACCATTGAAACAGTAATGATTCTTTAATCAAAGCGACTTTATTGAAAAGATTGAAAATTCTTTTAGAAAGAGATCTAAAAATTTTCAAAAGAAATAGTTATTTTTATTTTATATTATTAATAAATTTATATTTATCTTTTGAAGATAAATTATTATATATTAGAATAATTAATAGGATAGTAAAGAATCTTTTAAAAAGTAGGTTTATCTTATATATTTTATATTTTATTCTCCTAAATAAAAACTTTTATTATTTACTTAAAGTCACTTTACATAAAATAATTGTTGATAAATCTTATCAATATGGTACGAGAAGAAAGATTTTCTCATCTGTGAATAACTAATATCTATGAACAAATATCCTCTCTAAAAATTTCTTCTGTATTCTTATTAATAAAAGATAATTCTAAACAATTTTATAAAAAGTCTTTTGATCTCCCCCACCCACTTTTTACTAAATCCTAATTATTTTCATAAAAATAAAATACTTTTATAAAAAAAATTATATTCTTCCCCTTCTAAGAAAGGAAGAGCTTTATTTATTTTAATAAAGAATTAAATCATTATATCAAAAATTTATTGATGAAATTAATTAAAAGGAAAGAAATTAAACTTTTTTAGATGGATTTGGGAGCGATAATAAAGAAAAGTAAAGGATATTTTTTAGAAATTAATTGCTATTTATCAAGATAGTAATTATATAAGTTATTTATTTTTTTCAATAAGCATAAAAATGCTATTAATGATATTTTCATCGTGAATGAATTACTGTTAAGTAAATATTTACCTCTCCTAACACATAAGAGTATCAAATAAAAAATAAAATTATCGGTATAATAAATACTATAAAATCTATTAATTTTTTTCCTCGTGAAATACTTTATCTTGAGTAAATCTATATCAGACAGTTATAGGATAAAAATACAACTTATAATTTTTTATGATATATTAAGAGGTATAAAAATTTTAAAAATTATCATAAAACTTTTATTTATTTTTATTAAAAATATTACTTTTATAATTAAAGAGGGAAGACAATTAAATAGAAATAAAAATATATTTTTCATTAAGAAAATTTTCTCTTAGAAAAAATTTTTAAAAAAATATCTATTTTGGTTTTAAAAAATAAAGAAATCAAATATTATTGATTTCTGGAATGCCAATCTAAAATTTATAAATTTTATTATAGCAATTATTTATCGTTAAATAAGCTTATTATTATAATTTTCTTAAAATTAAGTTCTAAGTAATATCAATTGAAATAATAATATATATATAAATTATTAGATCTTATCTTTAAGAGATTATCAAAAAGTAGTTGATCTATATTAGTAGTATGAGGGATTTGATATCTTTTAGTACGACTTTTAAGTAACCAAAGAACAGCACTATTTATGAAAAATATTATTAGTAATTTAATTAAGCATTTAGTCTTAACCACATTATTTTTGATAAATTTAAGAATTTTATTAAGTGTTATTTGTAAATCAAGATAAATCCACCTTAAAAGTTAATTATAGAAAGATCGTGATCGATTATTAAGAAAAAAATTTTAATAGGGAAATGAAGATATATTAATCTATCTAAAATAAATTCCTGAATGGAGTAAGTGGTGATTGATTTTTGCTTTAATTTTTTATTGAATTATTAGATATAAATTAGTATTAGGAAAAAGTTCTATCGATAATATATGATGGTTTTTATTTTTTAAATAAGATTCATATCTGATCTTTCTAAATTATCTTAAGATAATTTTTATTATCTTTAATTTTATCAATTTATCTAAAAACATAATAAATCTATTATTTTAGAAATTAATACCTAATTATATTAATAATATTAATTTCTATATTTTCTACTAAAAATTGATAGTCATACGTTTTATTATTGAATATAAAATATTTTCAGTCGGTTTTATACTGATTACTAAATTAATTCATTCAGTTAAGTTATAATCACTAAAATCTAAAAGTGATTTATTTTTATTACTAATATCTAGTATTCATGTTCTAATAGATTTAAAAAGATTCTTGATAATTATGTTAAATTTGAAAAATTTAACCGGTAGCTATAAAATATAATTAATAGATATATAACTTATTTGTACTCTTTTAAAGAAAAATAGAATAAAAGTATTTCTATTTGTAGAAGTAAAATATGTAAAAAGATAAATCTTTATTTTTAAAATATTCCTATATGAAAGATTACAATTCTGTTAATTCAAATACTTTCTCTAATTAACTTTAGAATTAAGTAATACTGGGGAAGATGAACGATAACATTATTAAATCAAGTTTTAATCCAAACTAATTTTCTATTAATACTATATATATTTAGTATAGTATTATTTATTAGTAAAAGTATTCATTTGTAAAAAATTAAAATTTTAATTAATTTTAAAGAAAATGATATTTTAAAAGAAATCTACCTTATCAAAACTGAATAAATATCCTTTATCAATATAATATATCCAATATTATTAATAAATCGAATAGCCTGCTCTATAAAGTCTATTAAAATTATTAAATATAAAATTATTATTATAATAATTAGAAGGGTATTTTTTTAAAATTTCTGTGGAATCTATTTACTCACTTTGATATAATAAATCACAGTGGAATTATAGAAATATATTATTCAATAAAATTTCAGAAAGAAAATTAAAAATTTAATTTTGAAATAAGAAAGGAAAATTATCAGGAAATTCTTTTGCTATATCTTTAATAAAAAACTAACTCTTCCTTAAAACTTATAAAATAGTATAAATTAAATATGAACTATAAATTTATTAAAGAATTAAAGAATTATACTTAAACTTATCCCAATAAAAGATATTGTTCTTCAATAAATATATCTTCCATTTACTTTTTTGATTATCTTATCCTTGATTATTAATAATCAACTGTATCTTTCTTATCAATAAATATCAATAATTTCTTCATCTTTTCAAGTCAATACAAAAAAGATTTACTATTATTAACTAAATTTATGAATCACGTATATAGATTCACTTGTAAAATAGATTTTTAAAATTTAAAAACTATTTAAGATACTAACTCATTTTTAAACTTATTTAAAGTTACGTTTTTTTTTAATTAAATCATAAGCTGATTGAATTGATTGTGCTTTTTGTTTAGCAATCTCCATCATTTCTGGTGGTAACCCTTTAGCAATTAACTTATCTGGATGATTTTTACTCATTAATTTACGATATGCACGTTTAATTTTTGTTTGTTCATCCTCAGGTTGAACACCTAATACTTTACAAGCATCCAATAATGTTGGTCTTTGAGTAGTATCTTGATAGCAATTTGAACCATAAGAATATTTATCACCATGTTCAAACCATCTACCTCCTTCCATCATATCTAAGAACTGTTCAAACTGATTATATGAAATACCTAACTCTTCTGCAATAACAAATAAAATTTTTTGCTCATTATTATGTAATTCTCCATCAGAAAAAGCAGCTTGTATTTGAATTTCTAGAAATATTTGAATAAGGTCAAATCTTCCAAAACAAGCCTCTCGTAATTTTCTTATCGTTCCTCTCAGTGGAAAATTTTTCTCTTTCCCTCTTCCAAAAGCATTTTGTGCTAAGATTCTAGTATCACCATGCAATTGCATTCTCTCCATTATGTTTGTTGCTAGTTTAATATCAATTTCAGTGATTCTTCCTTTTGCCTTACTTAAATGACCTAAAACCTGAAATGTACTGATAAAAAAAAGTTCTTGACGTCTCAAATTTTGTTTATCATCTCTTTTTTCTATTTTTTGTTCTGATATTTTATCATATGCATGACCAATAATTAAACCAATGATAATACCCAAAATATGAATACCAGACATGATTCCTAAAATAATACCAATAATTTTTCCAAAATATCGCATAAAATTCTTAATTCCTCAATGTCTTAAGTATAATTTTGCATTATTATACAACTCATTCTATTCTATGCTTAATAACCTAAATATATAGTTCATTCTTTAATGTACAAATAATAATATTTTTAAGTACCTTAATTGTTTAATTTTTTCTACATATAAAATTGATAAAAGGAAACTACATACCAGAATGATTAAAAAAACTTACTCAACTTTATTTACTATCATAATTTGGATGGCTGTTTATAGCCAAGAGGCATATTCTAATCTAACAGAACAATGCATTCTAAAGGTACCAATATATACTAAGCCAATCATAAAAGGTAATCCAAATAATCTACCTATCCATATCACTGCAAAAAATGTAATTGGTAAATATCCTCATTTCATCGAATATAAAGGTAATGTAAATATTCAACAAGGTAACCAGGCTCTCATCGCTGATGAAGTTAAATTAACTCAAAAAAAAATGAAAAACCAAAAATTATTGCGTAAAATAGTAGCAATAGGAAATGTACATTATGAAAATCCAGAAATCATCCTAAAAGGAACAAAAGCATCGTCAAATCTTAATAATAAGGATACTGATATCGAAAAAGCTGATTATTTTATGTTAGGTCATCAAGGTCGTGGTTACGCAAATAAAATAAAATTTAGGGGTAAAAATCGCTATACTATTTTAGAAAAAGGAATGTTTACTACCTGTCCAAAAGGTACTGATTCTTGGAATATTTTTGGATCAAAAGTTATTTTTGATCGCGAAGAAGAACTTACAAAAATATGGAATGCGTATTTTCGTATTTCTAATATGTCAATTTTTTATAGTCCTTATTTACAATTACCTATTGGAAATAAGCGTCGTTCCGGTTTGTTATTTCCTAATGGTAGTTATTCTAAAGGTTCAGGATTAGACTTCTCACTACCATTTTACTGGAATATTGCTCCTAATTACGACGCAACAATAACACCAGAACTTATGACATTTCGTGGCATAAAACTAAATAACGAGTTTCGTTATCTAACAATTGCTGGATCCGGTATTATTGCTATTGATTTTCTAAAACAGGATTACAGTTATATTAAAGATAAAAATAATGGAAAGTATTCTAATCATGATACCGATGATCGCTGGCTTTTATATTTTGCTCAATCTGGTATATTCAATCAAGTTTGGCGTTTTAATACTGATTATATAAAAGTCAGTGATTCAAAATATTTCACTGATTTTACATCTAAATATGGTAATAGTACTGATGGGTACGTCACTCAAAAATTTAGTTTCGGTTATACACAACCTAATTGGAATGCAACTTTAACACATAAAAAATTTCAAACTCTTATTGATTCAACTAATAGTAAAGTTTATAAAATTGAACCTCAATTAGACCTTAATTTTCATAAAAATTATTTTGGAATATTTAATTTAAAAACCTATGCACAAGTAGCCATTATTAACAGTATTAAAGGAAATAATCCTGATACCATTCGATTACATATTGAACCAGAACTGAATTTGCCATTATCTAATAATTTAGGAAGTATCAATAACATCGTAAAGATAATGGTGACTCATTATAATCAGGATATCGTTCCTAACTTAGCTAATAATAAACTAAAAAAATATTTTACTCGTATCTTACCATCGGTAACTTCTGATATAAAACTTTTTTTTGAACATGAATTTTTGAAAAATAGTAATTATGTACAAACATTGGAACCTAGGATTCAATATCGTTATATACCTTATCGCGATCAAAGTAATATTAATAATTATGATTCATCTTTACTACAAGTTGACTATGATGGTTTATTTCGTAACTACATATATAGTGGATTAGATCGTATTGCTTCATCTAATCAACTAACGACCGGTATTACTATGAGAATTTATAATAAAGAATTATCTGAACGTTTTAATTTTTCTATAGGACAAATATATTATTTTGAATTTCCTAGAACTGAAAATTATGATTTATCTGTTAAAGATAAAAGTAATATTGATTCATTATTATTGGCAGGTTACTCCTACTTTAGATTAACAGATAAATGGGGATTACGTGGTGGACTTCAGTATGATAAACGGTTGGATGGAATTACTATTGGTAATTTTGCAACAGAATATCGTTTAGATTCAGATCATTTAATTCAGGTAAATTACCGTTTTTTAGATCGAAATTATATTCAAAAAACTGTAAAAAATGACAAAAATATTCAAAAAGGAATTTCCCAAATAGGGGCTGTAGTAAATTGGCATTTAAGTGATCACTGGGGTTTTATCGGTTCGTATTATCATGATATGAAAGAAAAGCAATTTGCTAGTAAATTAATCAGTATACAATATAGTACTTGCTGTTGGTCAATTAATATTGGATATGAACGTAAAATAGTAGGTTGGCAACAAGAAAATTTCAGTAGTGAGTATGATAATAAATGGTCAATCAATCTGGAATTAAAAGGATTAAATAATAATTATAATTTTGAAAATCAAGATATACTTTCTAGAGGGATTTTACCTTATCAACAAGTCTTTTATTAAAATTAATATTTTATTTATCAAAAAGAATAATTCTTAAATAGAATAAAATCCGTAATATAATCTAGAAAATGAGAATTTTATGAAATTTTGGAAAAAATTGATTATTGGGTTATTGTTCACAATCAATACTAAAACATTCGCAATACCACAAGAACTTGATAAAATAAGCGTTATCGTTAACGATGGCGTTATATTGCAAAGTGATATAAATCATATGCTAGATATAATGAAAATAAATGCTAGAAATACAGAACAACAACTTCCTAATGAAAATAGATTACGTCATCAAATATTAGAAAAATTGATAATAGAGAAAATTATTCTTCAATTAGCAAAAAAAATGCAAATCCAGATCCCTGATAAAGAAATAGATCTTAGTATTTCGAATTTTGCAGCACAAAATGGATTGACTATTGACCAGTTACAAGAACGATTATCTACAGATGGTATCAATTTATTAAATTATCGTAAAAATGTTTATAAAGAAATGATGATCCTAAAAGTACGAAATAATGAGGTTCGTCAGAGAATTACAATTTCACCGAAAGAAGTAGATTCATTAGCTACTAAACTTAATTCACAAGCTATTCGGAATGCTAATGTTAATTTAAGCCAGATTTTAATTCCATTACAAAAAAACCCTACTAATGAACAAATTAAATCAGCAATGAATAAAGTAAATATTGTTATGATGAAATTAAAGCAATCTGTTGATTTTAGAAAACTTTCCACTATCTATTCTATAGATATTAATGCATTAAAAGGTGGACAACTTGGTTGGAGTAAAATTGAAGAATTACCAGTACTTTTTGCTCAACGAATTCAGAATGCTAAAAAAGGTGATATTATTGGACCCATACGCTCTAGTATAGGTTTTCATATTTTTAAACTTAATGATGTAAAAAATAACAATATTCCTATTTCTGTTACCGAAGTGAAAGTACGACATATTCTTATTAAAATATCACCAATTGTGAATTATGAAGAAGCCAATGAAAAAATACAACAAATTTATAAGCAAATTCAAATAGGTAAGATAACTTTTATTGAAGCAGCAAAAAAATATTCACAAGATCTAGATTCTGCATTTCGTGGTGGTGAGCTTAATTGGAATATACTATCTGCTTATGATCCAGCATTTCGTGATGGTTTAATTAATTTAAATAAAGGTGAAATAAGTAAACCAATTCAGTCTTCTTTTGGTTGGCATCTTATTCAATTGGAAGATACTCGTCAAGTTAATGAAACTGATCTTCTATATAAAGATACTGCATATCGTCTGTTATTCAATCATAAATTAAGTAAAGAAACACAAATTTGGATAGAAGAACTACGTAAATCTTCCTATGTAAAAATTCTTAATGGATAATAATACACAGAGTAATATTTATGAAAAAATCAACTAACATTATTGTTCTTACTCCAGGTGAACCAGCTGGAATAGGTCCTGATCTTTTAATCAAATTAGCTCAACAAAATTGGCCAATTAGATTAGTTGCTTGTGCTGATCCAGATTTGCTAATAACTCGAACTAATCAACTTGGATTAAAATTAGAATTAAGTACCTATTCACCCAGATCATTAAATAATGGTCACGTTGCTAAATCATTGGAGGTTTTACCAATAAAATTATCCAAACCGGTTAAAGCAGGGGAATTAAATAAACAAAATAGCAGTTATGTAATAAAAACACTTATCCGAGCATGTGATGGTTGCATGAATGGTGAATTTTCAGGATTAGTTACAGGTCCTGTCCATAAAGGGATCATTAATGATGCAGGAATTTCCTTTACTGGGCATACCGAATTTTTTTCTAATAGAACTAAAGTAAAAAAAGTCGTTATGATGTTGGCTACAGAAACATTACGTGTTGCACTTGCAACAACCCATTTATCTATCAAACAAGTTCCAGATGCAATTACTTTTGAGAGTCTACAAGAAATTATTTATATTTTAAATAATGAATTAAAGTTTAAATTTAAAATTAAAAAACCAGATATTTATATCTGTGGATTAAATCCTCATGCTGGAGAAGGAGGATATATCGGATATGAAGAAATCAACACTATCATCCCAGTTATCAAGAAATTGACTCATAAAGGATTACAACTTTATGGCCCTTTTCCAGCAGATAGTCTATTTCAACCAAAATATCTAAACAAGGCTGATGTAATTTTGGCAATGTATCACGATCAAGGTTTACCTGTTCTAAAATATCAAGGTTTTGGAAATGCGGTAAATATTACTTTAGGTTTACCATTTATTCGTACATCGGTTGACCATGGTACAGCAATCGAATTAGCAGGAAGTGGGAAAGCAAATATAAGAAGTTTTATAATTGCCTTAAAATTAGCTATTAGAATGATACAAAATAATAATGAATAAAAGAATACATCAAGGACACTTTGCCCGTAAGCGATTTGGGCAAAATTTTTTAACTGACCCATTTATTATTAATAATATAATTGCTGCTTTTAATCCAAAGCCTGATCAAGCTATTATTGAAATTGGCCCTGGTTTAGGTGCTTTAACATTACCTGTCAGTGAGAGAATAGAGAATATGACTGTAGTAGAGTTAGATTATAATCTTGCTGCACGTTTATCCGTACATCCTGCACTTAGAGATAAATTAACAATTATACAAAACGATGCAATGATGATTAATTTTGGAGAAATAGCAAAAGAAAAAGGTAAGTTACTTAGAACGTTCGGTAATCTTCCTTATAATATTTCAATCCCTTTAATATTCCATTTTTTTACTTATATTGATTTTATCTCTGATATGAATTTTATGTTACAAAAAGAGGTTGTTAATCGCTTAATCGCGAAACCAAATACTAACTCATATGGTCATCTTAGTATTATATCACAATATTATTGTCAGATAACACCTATTTTACCAATACCTTCATCAGTTTTTATACCAAAACCAAAAGTAGATTCATTTGTAGTGCGTTTAATACCTCATCAAAAAAATCCTTATCCTATTTGTAATATTAAATTATTAACTTATATTACTAAACAGGCATTTAATCAACGACGTAAAACTATTCGTAATAGTTTAAGTAATTTATTTAATACACAGGATTTTACACAGATAGGAATTGATCTAAATTGTCGCGCTGAAAATATTTCAATAGAAAATTATTGTAAATTAGCTAACAGATTACTTGAAACTACAATCTGATAGTAATAAATTTTAGGGGGGGAGGTATGCTAAATCAACCTAATATCTGTATACAAACTCAAAGTTTTTATATTGAAAATCAATCTTTACCAGAAAAATCTAGATTTGTATTTTCCTATACGATTTCTATTCGCAATCTAGGTCGTACTTCGGTACAAATAATAAGTCGATATTGGTTAATTACGAATAGTGATGGTAAATGTACGGAAGTACAAGGGAAAGGAATCTTAAGAGAGAAACAACCTACTATTCAACCAAGCGCAGAATATCGTTATAACAGTGGAATTATTATAGAAACTCCTATAGGAACTATGGAAGGTCATTATGTAATAATAGATAATAATCGTAAAAAATTTGATGTTGATATCCCAGTATTTCGTCTTGCTATTCCAATAATTATAAACTAATTATCTTCTCCTCTTCTTATAGAAGAGAATATTCACATTTTTTATTATAAGCTTTATAAGCTCTTTGGTTCTTAAGCAAGCAGAATTTAAGCTATACAATACTATTTTAATTAGGTCACAGATAATTTAGTTATTCTCGTTCTTCATATTTTTAAAAATTTTATTTTACATAAAAAATTAAAGCTAATTTTTTCAGAATAGTATTCTGGTATTCATGATTTCTACCTTATCAATAAAGGTATATAATTAACATTAGGAAGAGTAAAATAAAAACCAACTAGAAAATTACTGAAACCTAATAATACTGATAAATCAGTTAGTTGGTTATGGTATAAACTGCTATTATAAATTAATAATAAATTATTATAACATATATTAAAATAAAATTGAAATGGGACTTAGTAATAGATCAGATTTGCGAAATAAGGAGCTAAAATTGATATTTTAGTAATAAAATCTATTCTTTTACTTTTATAAAGACTAATATGTATAGAAATATACTAACGGTTGGGATATCTAATTAATAGATTTATCTCTTTTATGTTTTAATGTTTATTTCCTAATTTATATGCGCTATTGTTTTCTGACGATTAATTAATGGATATAACCTGAAGATATATTTCTTTTTTTAAAAAACTATTTATATTTATCCAGAAAAATATTGAAAGAAAATACTATTATCTTTGTTTATTTAGTTTTCTAAAATGAAAAACGATTAATAATATTTATAAATTTGATATCTTTTTTTTGGAAAGAATTTTTTCTGATTTTGCAAAATAAATAATATTTTTAAGAAACTATAAATTTATGAAATTAAAATTACAAATACTATATTCATTTTATATAAAATATAAATAATAATTAATAATTTAATTTTAAAAATTCTAAAAACCTAATGAAATTACTTAATAAGTAATGAAACTAATTTATGAAATTCTCTTTAATATAAACTAAGTAAACTTAATAATATAATGAAATATTATTCATCAATTTTATTGATATTAGAAGTTTTTTTATCTTTAAAGTTACGTTCTAATATTTCATAATAATAATTATGAGAATTTTTTTCATCTGCTTTGTGGAATTCGGTAAACACCGAATTCCACTCATCAGGATTATAACTAGGGAAATAGGTATCTCCTATCACTTCTGCATCTACATGTGTTAAACAAAGACGATTTGCATGAGGAAAAAATAATTCATAAATCTTTCCCCCTCCTATAATCATTATTTCCTCTGCTTCCCCTGCCACAGATAGAGCCTGATCAACTGAATTAACCCAAACAACACCTTTATAGTTACTTGAATGTCTATGGCTAAGGATAATATTGAAACGTTGAGATAAAGGTTTACCTATAATGTTATAAGTTATTCTCCCCATTATAACTGGTTTATTTAACGTATTACGCTTAAACCACGCTAAATCACTGGATAATATCCATGGAACGTTATTTTTTAAACCAATCACCTTGTCTGCAGATATTGCTGCGATTAAACTAATATTCATTAGATCAATAATATTGATAACATAGAAAAATAACTTTCTTAAAAGGATTAAAAGTTAAAAAATAAATAATATATATAAAAAGGATCCTTTACTTTCTTTCTTTAACCTTTGACTAAAATACAAAAAGAAAATGATTATAAAATAATTATAACATATTAACTAATAATTATATAGATTCACTTATCCAAAACTTCATCCTTTCAACTATAATTCTTATTCCCTTGTATAACAGAACAGCATTATTAATAACTTTTAAATATATATCTTCAATATGAAATGTTTGTATGATAATACGATTTTACTATCTATCACTTTCATTCACTCTTGTGTTAGATAGGTGATTAAATCAAACACTTATTTACATTCCATATTATACTATTAATGTTAAAAGGTTTTCTAATAATCTAATCTTCTAATTACGAATAGTTGATTTGATTTGAGTATCATTATTAACTAGTATTTTAATAAATTATCTATTACTAATTATAATAACCATAAAATAAATTATTTTAAAAATATTTTTAACTTTAATAAAACTAAGAATTCAAGAAACCTTTTAATACGAAATTATAATATCTCTTTCTTTTTCTACAATATTATTATTCAATAATTCTATTTTATAATATGTTAATTAACACTCTAGATCATTCACTAAGAGTGATAGGTAAATTTTTATGCTTACAAAGAGGGAGAAAAAGATAGTAGATCTTTGATCACATTAGCTAGTAGATAAGATAATATCTTTATCACTAGTCTCCAATCTATATAAGTCTTAAATTTGACGTATTTAATGACTGTAAAAAAATTAAACTTCGATCAATTTAAAATATACTGCTCTTTTTCAGAGCTCTTTAGATAACAAATATTACTTAAAGATCTTAAGAAATTTTCGATTTATATTAAAAGTATTCTAAACTATCTAAATGTTAGATTTGCATCATAACAGAAAATTATTAATAACAATTAATAAGTAGAAATATTAAATATTTCTACTTATATCTAATATAAACCACAAATTGACTAAACTTATCATAAATTTATTTTGCCATTATTGTAATTCTATTAATATGATAAAAAGATCACATCCTATTATTAGGATCAGGTAGTAGCAATGGATCCTTTAATCAATATTAGAAATATTATAATCTTAGCATATATCAATTTAAGTGCATAAAACTTGAAACTTACTAACTGTTATACCTTTTTAGAAAGTAGGATTACTGTATATCAATTTCAAATCAGTATCGATCGTTACTCGAATGATTAACAAAAAATAATAACTATTACAAATCTATTGTATTTGTACAATAGGAATGTATGTTATCAAAAAATAAATAATATTTTCAATATAGGAGACAAGGTGGTGGTGGATTCAAGATTAGATAATAATAAAAATAGAATTGATAATAATAGATATCTTTTCTTTTTTTTTAAAAAAGTAAGAAGTATAGAAATACTTATTACTAAGACTTAATAACTTAAGAAATCAATCCGATTTATAGTATTGTATTTCTCCACGAAATAATTAAATAAAGGTAAGGATATTTTATTATTTATAAAGGGTAAAAATTCCTTTTTACTATTTTGTTATCAATTTTATTATTATAATTATTTTATAAAATTCTTCATATAGGATATATTACTAAATAATATATAAAATATTAAAAAGTTTTAACTTTAACAGTTTAAAAAATAATTTAATAAAACTATATTTTTATTTCATTTTTTTTCTATTTCTTCGATTTCTTTATTTAATTCTGAAATTTTAGTCTTACATAAATCATAACAATACTCTGCCAATTTACGCACATTTTTAAGATTATACTTTTTTGTATCAATAGGTTCTAGCATTTCGATAATTACTAATCCATTATTCCAACGATTCAGTTTAATACGTCCTCCTGTTTCAGATAAACAGACTGGTACTATTGGAATACCAGCTGCAATTGCTACATAAAATGCACCATTTTTAAATGGAAGTAAACCTTTCCCACAACTACGAGTTCCTTCAGGAAACATCCAAATAGAAATTTTTCTTTTTTTAATTTGATTAACAAGATGTAAGATTGTATTATGTGCTTTGATTCGATTAGTCCTATTAATAAAAATATTACCTGCTAACCAATATAGTTGCCCGAAAAAAGGAATAAATATTAGGCTCCTTTTCCCAACAGTAACGGTATTTGGCTGTACCACATTTGACATAGTCACCATATCATAGTTATTTTGATGATTTCCAATATAAATACTTGGACCATAATTTTTAGCTTCAGAAGGAACCCTATTAATAATAGTAATACCAAAGATGTAAGATAATTTACCAAATAGCCGTCCAAAGTACATAACATGGTGAGGATTTCTTGGACTGAATAAACAATAAAAACAACCTAATACACAAACTAATATAGTAAATAGGATTACAAGAATAATACGAACAACAGCTAACATAATTACCTCAGATAATAAATAAATTAATACAGACAAAACAATAAAAATTATCCATCAATAGGATTATTTATTTCTATTCTCTCAATAGTTTGTAATCGATGAGGTAATAAAGAACCATTACGACCTTGTTTAGAATAATATTTTTTCAAATCTTCTGGATTTAACTTTAATTTTCGTTTACCAAAATAAAACGTAATTGAAGAATTCGGCTGCAAAAACATTAACCAATGTAGAAAATTGTTTCCAGTGGATAATTGAGCAGATAAAATATTAATAATTTTATTACTTTTTCCTTTAGAATGGTTAAGAAGATCACTAATAGGAAATATCAGCATTCTCTTTGATTTAGTGATTGCCAATAATAAATCTTTCTGTTCATTATTTACTTTTAATGGGCTAAGTATCTTAGCATTATTAGGTAATGTAATTAATGCTTTCCCTGTTTTATTTTTTGCTACTAAATCACTAAAAGTACAAATAAATCCATAACCGGTATTTGATGCCAATAAATATTTTTGTTCTTCTTTAGCACTTAATATATATTCAATTGTCGCTCCAGGTGGTAATAAGAGCTTGCTAGTAATATGTTCTCCATACCCACGTGCAGAAGGAAGATTGAGAGGATCAAGTGAATAACTACGACCAGTACTATCAAGAAAAACAACTGGTTGATTAGTTTTTCCTCTTATTGCGAAACGAAAACTATCTCCAGATTTATAATTAAGATTTTTCGGATCAATATCATGGCCTTTTGCGATTCTCACCAATCCCATAATAGAAAGAACAATAGTAACTTCTTCGGAAGATAAAATATCATGTTCATTCATTGCTTTTGCTTCAATACGTTCTTTAATCGGTGAGCGACGATTATCACCATACTTTTTTGCATCTTTTTTAATTTCTTTCTTGATCAAAGAGTTTAAGGAATCTTCAGATCTTAAAATAGCTTGCAGATAATCATGTTCTTTCGCTAATTCATTTTGTTCGCTACGTAATTTAAATTCTTCTAATGTAGCTAAATGACGTAATTTCAATTCTAGGATAGATTCAGCTTGATTTTCTGAAATAAAAAACCGGGTTCCTAATACCAGTTTAGGGTTATCTTCATTACGAATAATATAGATAACTTCATCTATATTAGAATAAATTACTAATAAACCTTCAAGAATATATAATCGTTTTAATACGATTTTTAATCGATGATGTAATCGATTACGTATAGTTTCTCGTCGAAATAATAACCATTCATTTAAAATTTCAAGCAATCCTTTAACTGCTGGACGATTATCTAATCCAATCATATTTAAATTAACCCGATAGCTTTTTTCTAGATCAGTCGTGGCAAATAAATGCATCATCACTTTCTCTAAATTAATCCGATTACTTTTAGGCACAATTACTAAACGTGTCAGGTTTTCATGATCTGATTCATCACGTAAATCTTCTATCATTGGTAATTTTTTAACACGCATTTGAGAAGCAATTTGTGCTAATACTTTAGCACCAGAAACCTGGTGAGGTAATGCAGTAATAATAGCATTCCCATTATCTATTTCCCATACAGCTCGTAATCGAATAGAACCTCGACCTGATTGATAAATTTTTTGAATATCTTCTTTTGAAGAAATAATTTCTGCTTTTGTTGGATAATCAGGAGCTGGAATAAAATCCATCAACATTTTAAGATCTGCTTTAGGATTATCAAGTAAAGTAATTAACGCGTTTGCTACCTCACGAACATTATGTGGAGAAATATCTGTCGCCATTCCAACAGCAATCCCTGTTGTTCCATTCAATAAAATATTAGGTAACCTTGCCGGTAATGTTTTTGGTTCAGTTAATGTTCCATCAAAGTTAGGTATCCAGGCTACTGTTCCCAATGTTAATTCATTAAGTAAAATTTCAGAATATTTTGACAATCTTGACTCAGTGTAACGCATAGCAGCAAATGATTTTGGATCATCTGGTGCACCCCAGTTCCCTTGACCATCAATTAATGGATAACGATAGGAAAACGGTTGCGCCATCAATACCATTGCTTCATAACAAGCAGCATCTCCATGTGGATGATATTTTCCTAATACATCACCGATTGTACGAGCTGATTTTTTATATTTAGAGATATTACTTAAACCAAGCTCAAACATAGCATAAATAATTCTTCGCTGAACAGGTTTTAATCCATCCCCAACAAAAGGCAATGCTCTATCCATAATGACGTACATAGAATAATTGAGATAAGCTTTTTCGATAAAAGTATAAAGTGCTTGCTGCTCTACAGCATCGTGAGTTGTTAATTCACTCATATTTATTGCGAATCCTTAGTATCTTAGTTAATAGTGTTTGATTAGACTTTAAGTTCTGTTCTATCACCTTTATCTTGCAACCAATTTCGACGATCTTCTGACCGTTTTTTTGCCAATAACATATCCAGGATCGCTAGTGTTTTTTGATAATTTTCATCATTAATAATTAGTTGAACTAAGCGCCGTGTATCAGGATTAAACGTGGTTTTACGTAATTGATTTGGGTTCATTTCACCTAACCCTTTAAACCGTTGAACATTAGGTTTACCTTTTTTATAGCTTAACTGGTCAAGGATTCCGATTTTTTCGCTTTCATCAATGGCATAATAAACTTCTTTATTTAAATCAATACGATATAAAGGTGGCATAGCAATATAAATATGACCTGCTTTTACTAAAGCGGGAAAATGACGAACAAAAAGAGCACAAAGTAATGTTGCAATATGCAATCCATCCGAATCTGCATCTGAAAGAATACAAATCTTACCGTAACGAAGCTGACTAAGATCATTGCTATCTGGATCAATAGCAATAGCCACTGAAATATCATGCACTTCTTGTGAAGCTAAAACTTCATTGGAAGAAATTTCCCAAGTATTAATTATCTTTCCTCTTAACGGCATAATTGCCTGATATTCACGATCACGAGCCTGCTTAGCTGACCCTCCTGCTGAATCCCCCTCAACTAAAAATAGTTCAGTAAAATTAATATTTTGGGAAATACAATCTACTAACTTACCTGGTAATGCAGGTCCGTAGGTAAATTTCTTTCGTATAACTTTTTTCGCTGTTCGTAGACGCTTTTGCGCTCTAGAAATGATAAGTTCTGCTAATTGTTCAGCTTCTTTAATATTTTGGTTCAACCACAAACTAAAAGCATTTTTTACTACGACGGAAACAAATATAGTACTCTGACGAGAAGAAAGGCGTTCTTTAGTCTGCCCAGCAAATTGCGGATCTTGCATTTTGACCGATAAAACATAAGAACAGCGTTCCAAAATATCATCACCTATTAATTTTATATTTCTAGGAAGTAAATTACGATATTCGCAATATTCCTTCATCGCGTCTAGTAATCCTTGTCGTAATCCATTAACATGGGTGCCACCTTGTGAGGTTGGTATAAGGTTAGCATAACTCTCGGTTAATAGTTCTCCACCTTCTGGTAACCAAAGCAATGCCCAATCTACCATTTCTGTTTTACTGGAAAAATTACCAATAAACGCTTTTTCCGGTAAAACAACTAAACCGTTCACTGATTCCATTAAGTACTCGTTTAAACCATTGTTGTAATACCATATTTGCTCAGTGTTATTTATTTTATCTTTAAAAAGGATTTTTACACCAGGACATAATATAGCTTTGGCTTTTAATATATATACTAAACGAGAAACAGAAAACATTGGATTGTCAAAAAAATGACTATCTGCCCAAAATCGAATACTAGTGCCTGTTGTCCGTTTAGAACAACTACCAATTATTTTAAGTTCTTGAGATTTTTCACCATTTTCAAAAGCAATTCGGTATATTTTACTATCACGGCTAACAGTTACTTCAATACGTTTTGATAATGCATTTACTACAGAAATACCAACACCATTCAGTCCACCAGAAAATTGGTAATTCTTATTTGAAAATTTTCCTCCAGAATGTAATTGTTCTAAAATCAATTCTACAGCTGGTATTTTTGTTTCTGGATGGATATCAATAGGAATACCTCGTCCATCATCAATTACCTCTAGAGACTGATCTTTATACAAAATAACATTGATACATTTAGCATAACCAGCAAGTACTTCATCAACACTATTGTCAATAACTTCCTGTGCTAGATGATTTGGTCGAGAGGTGTCGGTATACATTCCTGGGCGACGACGTACAGGTTCTAAACCACTGAGAACCTCGATTGTATCTGCATTATAATTAAATTGAGTCATATTATTTTCTTTGTTAATTTGGGATTAATTAAACAAATAAATGATAAGATACTGATTAATAATATCCTAATTATTCAGTTATTTTAATAATTTTTACTTGTTTTATATTTTATAAGTAAAATATATAATTTATAGAAAAAAGTAATAAACCAAATGAAAGAATAGTTATATATCTTTCAATATTATTTTTTTATATTGAATAATATAGGTTACTATATTTATAAGGTAGTACCTATATTATTCGCTAGTTTTAATAACCAAATTAAATCAGCGACGTTTAAATATTAATTTAAATTTTTTTTAATTTACTTAAATAGTTAAATTGCAAAATAGAATATTATTCTATATGAAGGTTTAAATTTCTTATCTAAATATTAATGAAATAAATCGAAGGCTCTCCTCTAGGTGCTAAATTGCAATAAATAAAAAATTAAATTTCTATAATAAGAAAATTACTAAAATAATTGTTCAACCAAAAACTTAATAACTTTATCTATACCAACTATATATTTGGTATATAAAAATATTATACTAATCTAAACGATTTTATCGGATAACAAGGAGATTTTATTATTAAAAAATTTATAAAATTCATTTAAAGTATTTTTTAAAATATATATCTTTTTTACAATAAAAATTTTCTAAAAATATAACATAAATTAATGGTAACATTAATAATCTTCTAAATCCAAATTTAAGTAAAATTATCATTACTAATCTGAGAATTTGGTATCCAAGTATTTTCAATATCATCATTAATAAGGAAAAGGGTTCTCAAATCTATCTTTGTTAAATTATATTTAATCCAAAATTAGTAGAATAATATGTAAATATTATCATGGTATTGATGATATTTCTATTATTTGAACCCTTTTCAACATTCATATATTTCTTGATGAAGATATTTAAATAAAATCTATTTAATTTAATTGATATTCAGTAAATAGTTAGATATCAATCAAAATGATGAACCCTATGTTTTATAGATTAAGAAAACTTTTATCTAATGAAAAATAATGATATAAGACCAATAAATCTACATATTCCATATGTAATTTTTCATGAAAATTAATCTAAAATTTAATTATTTGATATAAGAAATTTTTAATTATTATTAATTAGTATATTCTTTTGATTAAAATTATGATTTCTTAGTAACTAAGTATAATGAAAGAAATATCCATTTTTTATCTTCTATAAAAAATTATAAACAAACCCTAAATTAATTTTAGATTAATTTATCAATAGAAATAATTAAATCCAATATTTTATTAGATATTAAATTTTAATTAAATCAGTATATACATGAAAAATATAAAAATAGTTACTCTAATTTTAAATATTATCAAAATTATGAAAACTAAAATTTGAATAATTTTAAGATTCTTATTAAGATTTTTATTAATTTTAAAAGGATACCCAAGTAATTTTTTACCTTTAAGTAATTATAAAATGATACTTACTTCTTTTTTATGTTATAATTAAAAATTATTTTAAAATATTCAAGTAAAAAATTACTTCATCTTAAAATTGAAATTTCTACTGGTAGCGATTACAAATTAACTATTAATATTTAAATATTTATTGAATAGAAAAAGAATAGAAACTTATTAAGTTAAAAAAAATAAGACAATATATTTAGCCCTATTAATTAAATCAGAAAAATAATTTTGATAAAATTCTATATTTTCTTTCTGATCGTCAAATTTTTAGTTTTAATTAAAATTAATGATTCTTTTAGGGTGGAATTGAAAAGAAAAATAAAATTTATCATAAAACTAAACTTTTCTGCATATAAATGAAAGAGTTTATTAATATCGATTTTTAGAAAAGTATTTTTAGATAGATCATCTTATTTTTTATTTATACAATATTCATTAAAGTTAAGAAAAGTTAGTGGTATAAAATACCAATTATAAATTTTGTTTTTACAATATATTTTATATAAATTTTACATATAAATTATTTTAATAAAGGTAAATTTCAAAAAAAATTATTATTAGATAATCTGTAATAGTATATATTTACAATAAATTTAATTTTCTAAAATTTCATCAAAGAATCAAAAATTCTCTTTCTTCATCACATTTAATTTAATTATATTCAGTGTTATTTGAAAAGATAAAATATATTGCAAAAGGTTTATAAAAAAGTAAAAAAATAATTTATATTTATCTAAATTATTAACAGAACGAAACTAATTATTTAATATTTAATATAAATCTTATTTTCTTTTATTTTTTTGATTTATGATTAGGAAAAATGTTCCTTATAATAGTAGTTATTATTTAGGTAACTGTAATATGAAAAATAATTAAATTAATGAATAATATATTAAATTCTCTTAAATCATCTTTTATTATGGCTAAATGAAAACAGTTATACACGCTAGAATACTTAGTATGAATTATGTTGTTTATTAAACTAATCAACAAAATTAATTATTAACCACTTTCATCTCTTATTTATTTTAAGATATTGTTTACAGATACTGATTCAATAGAAATTATATTTGAGAAAAGAAAAAACTTTTTACTATCAAAGTTAGATTAAAAACAGAACATTTTAAAATAAAATTAAATAAATATATTATCGATTATATACAGTAAGTAATTGTAATAATTATGATTTTTTATTGGCACAGAAAATAGATAATCAAGTATAATTAATTAGAAAGAATCCAATGAAATTAACTTAGATTAATTAAACTTTTATTACTATTAACTAATTAGATACTTTAAATATTTTAACATTTAGAGATTTGAACAAATACAAAATTTATTAAAAATCTTAAAATATTAAATTTAGTTTACTCAAAAATATATTTATCCAAAAAGATATAGAAAAACAATATTTGTTTTAAGTACTTATATGTACTTTACTACTACTATCCTTATATTGAAATATATCAACTAATCTTAATAACACTAAATTAATCCTATAAAAATAGTAAGAAGCACTTCTTATCCTCTATAAAACAAAATAATATATCTATATTCAAAATAGCGTCTACTTTAACATTAAGTATATCTTCTCATATTATTAGATCCGAACTAACTCATATGTTTAAAACAAAACTAATATGCTTGATATTATATCAGTTTCAGTGAAATATTTTTATAATTATTTTATTATAATAATTATAAAAATATTGTTTTATTGATAAACATATCATTTTTATTTATTAAGATTAAAATCTTACAAATAATTAATTATTTTAATAAGTTTTCTAACTTCGAAAATGGAGTCAATAATTAATTATTACTTTGAAAGTAAACTTATCTTTTCATTTTGAATACAATAAAATCTTTTTTTTAAAAAATAAAATTTACCTAATAATGGTATTTTATTAATATATAATTAATAATATAAAAATTTAACATATTTGTAGAACATCAAATAAAAATATTTTATTTTATTTAAATAAATAACTTAAGAAAATACTATAAATTGTATCTAAAGTTATTATTAATTCTAATGAAATATCTTAAATATCTTAAATATCTTAAATAAATAAGTGGTTAATTAATATCTACATATATAAAAAATATTTAATTATAATCAAGAAAAATTAATTAGAAATTTGCTATTTTGGCACCTAAAAATTATTTAGTTAATATGTATATGTTTCTTTCATTTTTATGTTTTAATTTTTAGAAGAATTATTCTATTCTATCCGTGTTTTATGATTTTTATTTCAACTATGCAAGAGCTAGGTAAATAATGATGAAAATAAAGAGAACAAAAAATATTAAGAAAGATTCTTTTCGTAAAAATTGGCGAATCTACCGATTGAAACCTATTACCTTAGCTATTGGTACTGCATTTATGTTTTCCGGTTGTGAACAAAACGACGAAACGGTTTCTTTATATACTAATGCAGAAGATTGTATAAAGAAAAATCCATCTCAAAGTGAACAATGTTCTCTCGCCTATAAAAATGCATTACAAAATGCGGTTAAAACTTCACCTAAATATGAGACACGTGAAGATTGTATTTCTGAATTTGGGAAAGAAAAATGTATTCAGACTTCTAATAAAGTCGAAGATCAAACTCAATCTGGTTTAGTAACAGAAAATCAAATTAGTGGACAAAGTGGTAGTTTCTGGATGCCATTAATGACAGGTTATATGATGGGGCGTATAATAGGAGGTGGTAATGGTATACCTATTTCCTCGCCTGCAACACAACCTCTTTTTACCTCAAGTAATCCTGCTAGCCCTTCAAATGGAAAATTTGTTGATATTACTGGAAAAAACTATGGACCGGCTGTAGCGGGTGGTAGAACAATAACAGTACCTTCATCATCTCTTTTCTACAAACCAACAACAACGACTACTATTACTCGTGGTGGTTTTGGTGGATCAATATCTAAACAAGAAGCTCATATGAAGAGCAAAAATATTATTTCATCTTCTTATAGTTCTATGGGAGGTTAATAGCACGATGATAAAGATCAATATCACTGAACGACATAATTGGAAAGAAAAAGCAACTGAATTTGGTTTTTATTTTCACACTTTATATGGTGAACCTTATTGGTGTGAAAATGCTTATTATCAATTTACTATGCAACAAATTCAAAATCTTGAAAAAATCACATTTGAATTACATCAAATGTGCTTACAAGTTGTGGAAAAAGTGATTAATAACGAGAAATTATTGATAAAATTTAAAATACCTAAACATTGTTGGGAATTTGTTAATCACTCATGGAAAAGTAATCAACCTTCACTTTATTCCAGATTGGATTTGGCTTATGATGGTAAAAGACCTGCAAAATTATTAGAAAACAATGCAGATACACCAACTTCTTTATATGAAACATCATTTTTTCAGTGGATATGGTTAGAAGATCAGATTAATTCTGGTAATTTACCAAAAAATTCTGATCAATTTAATAGTATACAAGAACAACTTATTGAACGTTTTTTAGAATTACGTGAATCATTTGGTTTTAAGTTCTTACACTTTAGTTGTTTCCAAGATAGTAATGAAGATCGCGGAACTATCCAATATCTAGAAGACTGTGCTCATGAAGCCAATATTCAAACGGAATTTCTTTATATTAATCAAATTGGTTTAGGTGAAAAAGGTCAATTTACTGATTCTAAAAATCAAATTATTAATAATTTATTTAAATTATATCCTTGGGAGTTTATGTTTAGAGAACTTTTTTCTACTAAGTTAGAGGATTCCGGAGTAAAGTGGTTAGAACCTGCTTGGAAAAGCATTGTCTCTAACAAGGCATTATTACCTACTCTATGGGAAATGTTTCCTAATCATCCTAATCTTTTACCTTCCTACTTTACAGAAGATAATCCTCAAAAACTTGAACGCTATGTAATTAAACCTATTTTTTCACGAGAAGGTGCAAATATTCGTGTTATCGATAATGAATATGAAATTGCTTCAGTAGATGGTCCATATGGTGAAGAAGGTATGATTATTCAAGAATTTTACTCTCTTCCACAATTTGAAGATAACTATACGTTAATAGGTAGTTGGCTAGTAAATAATCAACCTGCAGGAATTGGTATTCGAGAAGACAAGAAATTAATCACTCAAAATCTATCTCGTTTTTACCCACATATTATTTTAAACTAACCATTATATTATAAGAAAATATCATAATATAGTAAAAAGTATATTTCTTTTCAGCATTAAAATTTAATGGGTTAAAGAATAAGTAATAAAAAATTAATTGGCAATAAATTAATTAATATTTGCAATATTAACTCAAGAAGATTAATAAAATAATACAAAGTATATACTTTAGGTTCCTTCAGAAAAATAGATATTTAAGTATTTTATAAATTTTTCCAGAAATTTTAACCTTCCACTATATTCTTGAACCTTAGAGTAGTAAAAAAATAAAATAACATAAGAACTAAGAAAGGATATAAGTTTATCATTAGTAAAAATCAACTTTTGATTATTTTTAGGCAGGTCAATAATTATCTAATAATAACATAAGGAGGTTATTTTAAATCGGATTCTTTTCATAATTTTAATTTGAAAATAATCTATGTTCATATATTCGTCCCAGTTCCGATATTTTATCAAAAAATATTCTTCTATGATCATCCTTTTCTTATATAAATTAATTTTACTATATCATCTAAATTCTAAGTAGAGACTGTTTATTAAAATATTCGTATAGATGAAGAAAATATTTTACTACTTAATTACAGATAGATCATTATACCAAAATCTTCTATTAAATATTTCCGATCTATCTACAATTCATTGAAAATTTTCTATTATATAGAATTTTTAGTAAAATATTTTTTAAGAATATTATTTTAATAATAAAATTTTTAAGTAAATTCTAATAATAGGATGTAATCCTACTCTTTTTCATGAGTAAAATAATAGATTAATTATTATTTACTGAAGAATATTTTCTAAACTAATTAATATTTAAAGTTATATCTAATATAATTATTAGAATAGAGATTCAACTCCATAAAAATCAATAATTTTAAAAAATTTAGATCAAGATTTTTATAAAATTGACCATTGTTTTTTAAAATGCAATGAATATCCGAATATATATTTTATATATTAATTCTTAATATTAAGATTGTTTTGAGTAAAGATTTAGTAATTAAATCCTTAAAAGAGTAATAAATTAATACAAATCTATTAAAAACTCATTGCATAAAATAACTAAAATACAGTTATTAAATAATTAAAAAAATTTTTTATTTTAGTTATCTAATTTTGAGAATAAATTATTCATCATTTTTAATATGATTTTACAAAATACTAGTAAGAATTGTTAATATTAAAAATATAGAACTGATATTTTTATCATTTCAATAATAGTAATTTTAAATTAATTTTCTATTTTCAAAAAAATGTGATAATAATTTACTCATTGAACTAGTTTCAAAAAAAATAAAATATCGGATTAGATGAAGATAATTTTCAATTTTTTAACTAATTATTTATCCGGTTTCATACCTTAAATTCATTGTTAAATATGATGATAATCATGGATTAATGGAAAATAATATGAAGTAGAAAATTAAAAGTTCTTTTTCATAAAAGTTACTTAAACCAGATTTTAGTGTTTAATTTTCATTATTTTATATATATATATACTTGATATATATCAAGTATTGCATACTCTAAACAGAAATATTTTTACTATAAATAGTAGTTTGATTCAATTACAAAATATAAATTAGATAAAAATCTAATCTGGAAAATACTTTATTTATTCTTTTTACCTGCTTCTTTAGTAAATTTCTGACGATAAGTTACCAGATCTTCAATAGTTATTACCGGCATATCATATTGTTTGGCAAAAATAAGAACTTCTGGCATACGTGCCATTGTACCATCGTCATTTGTCAATTCGCATAAAACTCCTACCGGCTTAAAACCGGCTAACTTCACTAAATCAATGGTAGCTTCAGTATGACCGCGACGATGTAGTACACCTCCTTCTGAAGCTTTCAACGGAAAAACATGCCCTGGCCGATTAAGATCGATCGGTTTTGCATCATCAGCAATTGCTTTACGAATAGTCATTAAACGATCACTGGCCGAAACACCGGTTGTAACACCCTCAGAAGCTTCTATAGTAATAGTAAATGGAGTTTGAAATTGACTTGAATTTTTTTCAACCATCATCGGTAATTCTAGTTGCTTACATCGTTCTTCTGTTATACAAAGACAAACAATTCCACTTCCATAACGAATAGTTAATGCCATCTGCTCAACTGTCATAGTTTCAGCGGCAAAAATAATATCTCCTTCGTTTTCACGATCTTCGTCATCAAGTACCATAACACCTTTAGATTGACGCAATGCTTTAAGAGCAAGCTCTATACGTTGAGTAGGATTGCCATACGCATAAAGTGAAGTCTGATTCATGGTAAAACCTCATCAATAAATATTAAATTACCAGAACCAGGGCAAGCTTAGGAGCTTAAATCAAACCAGTATTTTTTAAAAACCTTCTTATAATTAATAAGTCTTAAAACTACAGATATCATTATTCTCTCCCATCCGAAATATAATCGTTTGTTCCAAAAACTCATTGGATCCTCTTACTTTCATTGCAAATTTTTAATAATGGAACTTGTTTTCGGACTTAGTTATTCAATTATTAGAATAAAATATTACCGATGATTGGGAATTATTACCCCGCCCTGAGATAAATTGCTAAACTATATCGTGAATATAATTCACTAGCAATCAACAACCGTAAAATATATTAGTGAGGATAGGATAGTATCATCCTTTATATAGTAATCTAATTATCAATAAATTATTAATTTTTTGTTATTTTATCATTTTTATTAAAAATTCTGTTAATTAAATAATTATTTAAAAATTTTCTATTAAATAAATTATGACATATGATTGAAAGGGTAGTGTAATGATTAATAAGAAAAATTGAATAATTTGCTAGTCAGATAAAATATTTCCCATATCGTAAGAAATATTTAATTATTCGCTAAATATTTATAAAAATTATATATAGGTTTACAGATTTATTAGAAAAATGAAAATTTATTTCTTAAGTAAGAAGGTTACTATCAAAATACAAATTTTACAGAAAATCATAAAAATATAATTCACACGAAAAAACGCATTAAGAATTAAAAATACTTGAGTAGGAAAAACAAAAAAATGAATAAAAATACACGATAGTAGTTTATCCGTGTATTTTTTATTAGATTTCTTAAAACATTAATTATTTTTCATAAAAGTATTAATAATAGTGGTTGTAGAAAACCCTTCTTCAAAATTAAGTACTTTAACTTCACCACCTGCTGCCAATACTTCTTCATTACCAATAATATCTTCCGGATTGTAATCTCCTCCTTTAACTAATATATCAGGTAAAATTTCACTGATCAGGCGTTGAGGGGTATCCTCTTCAAAAGAGATCACCCAATCTACTGAATCTAAAGCACTTAATACTGTCATACGTTGAGATAATGAATTAATAGGACGATTATCTCCTTTTAACCGTTTAGTTGAAGCGTCACTATTTACAACAACAATCAGCCGATCTCCTAACTTACGCGCATTAGCTAAATAAATAACATGTCCAGCATGGAGGATATCAAAGCAACCATTACTCATCACAATCTTTTCGCCACGACTACGAGCAACAGCAACTGCATATTTTAATTCCTCCTCATTCATCACACCAAAACCATTATTAGATCGACTATAAATAGCATTCTCTAGCTCAATTGATGATACTGTTGAAACACCAAGTTTTCCAACCGTTACTCCAGCGGCGGCATTAGCTAATATACAAGCTTGATGAAAATCGAGTTTAGCTGCTAACGAGGCTCCCAAAACACTAATAACTGTATCACCAGCTCCTGTAACATCATAAACTTCCTTTGCTTGTGTCTTTAAATACAATGGAGGTTTTTCATGTTGCAATAATATCATTCCTCGTTCTGAACGAGTGATCACTAATCCATTAAGATTCAAAGAATGAATTAAATTCATCCCTTTCTGTTCAATTTCAGTATTATTAGCACATTTACCAACAATTATTTCAAATTCAAATATATTTGGAGTTAATAAAGTTGCTCCAGAGTAACGTTTAAAATCATTTCCTTTAGGATCAATAAGTACTGGTACTTTAGCTATTTTTGCTAATGAAATAATCTGAGAAATTTTCGATAACGCACCCTTATTATAATCAGAAAGCACTACTGCCCCAACTTTTGGCAATGCTTTCTGAATAGGATCTAATAACAACTTTATATCGACATTATCGAATCCTTCTTCAAAATCAATACGAATAAGTTGTTGATTATGAGACAGAATTCTTAATTTAATGATAGTAGAATGTGTTGATAACCTGATAAAATCACAACATACATTAGCTTGATTGAGTTTCTTAATTAATATTTCAGAAGCATCATCAATACCAGTCAAACCTACTAGACGAACATTAGCCCCCAAAGAAGCAATATTCATGGCAACATTAGCAGCACCACCAGGACGATCTTCTTTCATTTCTACTTTAACAACTGGAACAGGGGCTTCTTGTGAAATTCTATTAGTTAATCCATACCAATAACGATCTAACATAATATCGCCGATCACAAGAATATTAGTTTTTTTAAAATCAGGGTGAGTAATTTTCATTCATACTCCACAATTATAAATGAATTATCCAAGTTAAAATTTCTATCAATAGTTAACATAGCTAAACTCTATCAATTATATTAAAATATGAAAACTCAACTTTTTCAAATTTAAGTACTTAAAAACCATTGTTACTAAATTAGAAATTTTACGTTTCTATTTAAACTAAAAGAATAATTTTCTCCTAGAAAATACTTTTAATATACAATAATGTAATATATTTTAATCGGGTAAATATTGTTATCATGATTTAATAAAAATTAAATATTATTAAAAAATTATGGATATTTAGGTATAAAAAATATTTTTCGTAATCGATATATATACTGATCAATTAATACTTAATTTAATAATTAAATTTCTATATATAGATTTAATTAATAGTATTTAACAATGGATTATTTTCTTTACTTTATATTCAGAATAAATCTTAGATTTAAAATTAATATCAATCGGTATTCTTATATATTTTTTTATATTATTAATAATTATTACGTAATTAAATAGTTATTCTTTATTAGTAAATAAATTAATCGATTTTTTATTGTGTAATCTTTACAGATTAGTTATTATCTAAATAAATTACGATTATATATAGTTATATATTTAATAAATATATTAAATAAGAGATATAATTTAAAAGAAAGATGGAAATTTAAATAAAATAACTTTTATGTATTACCAAAAATATATTTTAACTTCTTATTGTTATGAACGTAATCAATCTATTTTATTTATTCAATTGAATTCATTAGTAATATAGAGATATAATAAACATGAACTAAATTAGTTTAAATATTATGATACTATGAGTAAATTTTACTGTAGTTATAGTTGAGATTTAAATTTATCTTTTGATTATATATCAGGTATTCTATTAATATATTATTTTAGTTAATGAAATATTTCAGATAAATGAAATCATGGAATTAGATTTTTCGATTATTTTGAAGATTTCATAGTTAATAACTTGAATCTATTTAGAATTTATAATAATATTGAATATTATATAATTAATAAAGTATTTTACTTTTTATTGGATTTATTTGTAAAAAATAAATTTTATATAAAAATTTATACAAAATGAAACGTAAAAATTTAAATAGATCTTCCTTATACCTCTCTCTAACCATCCATAATTATCTTTGAAATAGATGATATTATTTAGAAAATAATTATTTTAATTTTAATATTCCTTCTTTTTGGATATAACAATTTAATTAAAATATATAAATTTTATCAATATTAATTTTTTTTAAAATATGATTAATTTATCTACGATTATTTCTTCCTGACTTAACCACTTGTTTAGATATTTTTTACGTTATTTGATTACTACTAAAATATTTAATTCCACCATTAAATATATAATATCGCAATTTTTACCCTTTATTGAAAATTATAAGCTTATTAGTCAGAAGCTATATAATTGGATGTTTTTAGAAATTCCTATTTTTGAGACGTATACTTTTCAACGAAAATAAAATTACATTATTAAAAACGACAGCATTCTTGATAATTATAGATATGCTTATTCCAGGACAAGCTCTTTAAGTTCATCATTTCGAAATTTTTGAGAAAAATAATCACATTTTAACATTAATATTCCTTTAATCATTTTTTTGAAAGTGAAAATCTGAATTGATTTTCTATTTAATTCCTTATTAATTATGAAAAAATAAATATGGAGATATTTATTAACTTTTATCTATAAATTTTTAGAATTAAGAATATTCCCAATCTAATACTCTCATACTTCACTAATATTAAAAAATATTCTCTAAAAAATAAGATGATTAAATAATAATCAACTTTATTTAAAGTTGGCTAAAGTTTATTTTGATTGGTAAGATTAATTCATTGGTAATTAAAATTAGGAAAAATATACATCTTCTCTCTTATTACTTTAGGACTTAGTAGCTTTACGGATATAAGAAAATTATATCCTTTATATTTATAACTTTGATAATATTTTTCTTTAGAAAAATTAAACAATGAAGAAAATATTTATGATATCTATTTTTGATTTATAAGTCAGACTAACAACATTTCTTCTCAATAACTAGTTTCGTCTATTTAGATATTTTGTAACTATTTTATTTAAATAATTACCTATTCTCTCTTTTTAATTTAAGAGAGGGTATTTTATTAGATAAGGTGTATATAATACATTAAAAATAATTATGTTTTAATATTAAAGTTAAATGGTATAAGAATATATTAATAGATTCTTTAGTATTCAAAGAAAGCTAAGTTTTTCGGTAAAAATTAATTAGAAAACAATCTACCAAATCTATTTTTAATAGTAAATTAAAAGACAACTAGAATCTTCGACATAAATTTTCAAAGATGATGAAATGTTGGATATAAATATTTTTTATTTTTTAGATATTTAAAAATAGTAACTGATATAGCATATGGAGTAGGGGAGTTCTTCAAATATATAATTATATTTTTAATAAATTCAATAAATAAATCTTTACTTTTATTTAAAATATTAATTAGAAAATAGCTGAAATAAAAAAATTATACCATATCTATGAATATTAGATATATAAATATAAAAATAAACTCTTTAATTAAAGAAAAGTTAATTAAAATGCTATCAATAGTGCTTATAACATTATCTCAGTTTTAGCTAGTAAAAATTTTCGAATTAAATAGATGATTATTTTTTAAAAAATATTATAATCCTATCTTCGAGTAATAATAGTTATACTCAATGAGGTGACAAGTATAATAGTGAGAGTTTTCTAAAAATTTTACTCAGTGCCGAAGTGGCGAAATTGGGTAAACGCAGTTGATTCAAAATCAACCTCCTTATGGTGTGCCGGTTCGAGTCCGGCCTTCGGCACAACAAGAGCAGTTTTAGCATTTATTTAAGAGTATTAATTTATATTAAATTTTTACAAATATAATTTTTTATTATTTTACATATATTTAATTCTATTCTAATCCTCATGCAGAAGAATTATAATCAAATTATCATTAATTTCATTCTAAATATACTAATAAATAAAATTTAACTTAAGATAAATAGAGAGCGAAAAATTAAAGATAAGCGGGATAGATAAGATCTTACAAAAAATTTTTATTTTTAATAAAAAGAAAATTTATAAAAAATATAGTTAGCTGGTATAGCTTAACATATGATATATTAAATTATTTAAATAAATTGAAATTATTTTTTAAAAATAGAATATTTGTTTATTTTAATTAAAAATTTTGATAATTCATCAAATGAATTTTTTATACATAAAAGATATTTATTATAAGATAAATATCTAGGGAAAATCAAAGATCCATAATTTATTAAAATTATGCAATAAAAATAAGTATTTTAAAACTTATCTTTTCACATTGAATAAAAAATGTTTCTATTAATTAGAAATATAAGTAATTATTAAATTATAATCCAATTGATTAATGGGATTAATAAATTAACTTTTGTTAAAAACAAAATAAGATAATCTAAATCATCGAATGGAAAAAGATCATTACTTTTTCTTTAAAGAAAGAATTTCTATTAATTAGAAACCTATAAACTTAAATATTTTTAATTTTTATATTAAATAATTTTAATTTTTAATATAGTAAATAGTTTAAATTTATTTATAAAATTTTTTAACATAAAATACTTAATTCGATCTTTATAAATAAAAAACATAGTTTTTAACTATGGAATAATAAGATAATATATATATATCTTAATTTTTAATTAAAATTAAATCGAAAACTAATGAAATTTTATCTATTAATATAATAATAAAACGTGTTCTAAATCATTTAATAATTTTTAGTTTTATAATTTCTTATGGAAAAATTTTTAATAATTAATTAATAATGATTTAAAATACGTAAATAATAAGAAATAAAATTTAAATAATATTTAATTTTTGAAAACTAATATTAATATTAAGTTAATAATATAATGGATATAGAAAGAATAAAAAAGATAAAATAATTGATTTTTATCATAATTAAATTTAAATATTATATTTATTCTTTTTAAATAAAATTATTTTTTATTTGTCATTTATTTAAAATGAATATAAAAATATTACAATATTCAATTATATTAATTAATACTAATTATTAAATAATAAATAGTTACTACTTAATAAATATATAAAACAAGTATTTTAAATCAGTTAGTAACTGGAATATTTTCAATTATTTTTTATTCAATCGAATTTTTAGTTCGAAGATTTTTAAATAAATATATAATATTGTTTTTATTAAAATACTAAAAATTATTTCTAATATAGTAAGTGATAATCTATTATATTTCTCCAACTCATACATCAAATTTAATAATATCTCTTTATAAAATATTGTTATTTTGATAATGAAAATAGATAAATAATTATCTTAGTAATATATTAATAAATATATAGGTAGATAATACAGAAATATGATTACAAATAGTAAAAATAATGTTTTTAAAATAAAAAATAAACTAATATATATTCTATATTCATACGAATTATATAATTTATAATTTAAATTTATTTAAATGAAGAAAAATATTTGTATATTACTGAATAATAAATATTATTATTTTTATAATTGCTATAAATCTATAATTTAATTTAATAAAAAATAGATATCAATATACATATTATATAGACTATAGTTAATATAGGTTATTAACCTTCCAAATAACGATAAAAATTAAATTTTATTTTATGCATTCTATATCCTTTTAAAGGTAACAGACCTAAATAATCGTATCTGAAAGATACGGTGAATTTTAATTAGTATTATTATATCTATATCTAATTTTATTTTAATTTTTTTATCAGTTTATTTATTTTGTAGTAAAAGGTAACTTTAGTTAATGAATAGTAAATTTTATTTAAAAAAATACTATTATTTATCAATTTAATGATATTTAAAAAAAATATTCAAACTTTTCAATTACCACGAGTAAATATTTTTACAAGTTTAGGGAACTTAAATTTTTAATAATACTCTTCCTTAATTATTTTATTGATTCTAGCTAATAATTTATTAGAGAAATTATATTTTTAATTTGATTATCTCATATATATTCATTTGGCAATTCTGTATAATCGAAAAAATTAATATTTTTAAAAAAAAGAAAATTATATAATGTGCTATGTAATACTTTTATAGATTATTATAGTAATATTTTTTATTATTTAGTTCTTCGTAAGGTTTACAGAAAATAGTAATCATTTATAGAGAATCAAAATGAATTATTTGGATATTAGATTATTTATTAGTATTAATATCTTAATACTAAAGTTTATTCTTATAAAGATAAACTATTCAGTATAAGTAAAATTTACTTAAATACCATCCTCAATTTTTGAAAATTATTAAAATCTATTTTTTATTTTATTATGTTAATAACTAAGTAATATTGAGTTGAGATGTTACTATTTTTATGGTTTGAATGAAAATAAAATTCACTATAAGTAACATTTACGAAATATATATTCAGTAGTAGTTGCTTTTATATTCTACATTTATATATTTCAATTTTTATTTTTCACAGTTCTTTTTTAAAAGAATCTCAAAGTAGTAATATTGTGTTTTTTTTGATCATATTTCTATAACTGATTAGTTATCGTTATTTTATAAATATTTTTATCCGATTGTGATAACATTTATTCACTTTATTTAAATTTTTTAAAAAAATTAAATTTATTTAAAATATCTATTTAGTTTTTTACTAAAAAAATTAAAGTTAACGAGATAAAACTAGATGTTATAAATAAATATTACTTAGATATTTATTTATATAATAAATAACATCTATTATTGATTAAATTTTCTCTATTAATTTTATCATTTAGTTTATTTTATTTATCTTTTTATTTTTTAATTAATCTTAGCATTTCTTAATGCTAAGATGGTAATTATTTACATATAATCGTTACTAATAATAAAAATTATCACTATTAAATGTAATAATGACAATTAATTGAGTTTTATAAATGAATATACTTCTTTTATATAAAGTACTTTATTTATTTTATTTTTAATTTATTTTATCTTAAACATTTTCAATGGGTAATTTTTAAATATTTATATGATTTTTAGAAAAAATTGTATATTATTTTTAATAAAGAAAAATCTTTATTAAATTTTATTTTTAATAGTTAATCTTTTGTTAGACTTATACTAATGAATTACTAATTTTTAAGATAATTTAATATATATTAAAACTATTAAATCCTAATTGAAAAATGATAATTTTAAAAATATTTTCTTTTTTTTAAGAAAACTATCTGTTAAGTACCTATTATTTTAAGGTTTTATTAAATAATCATCATGCTATTTTATTATTAATTTTATATATTTTTTTAAAAATTTATTTGATATATATTTTCTTTATTTAAAGTTTTTAAATTTTACTTTATAAAAATATTTTTTTAGTTTGTGTCCTATTTGTATTTTAAATATAAAATTAAAATGAAATGTGTTATTTCATTTTATGAACTCCTATGGTATATTATTCATTAAATAAATTTATATAATTTTATTAAAATTTTTAATAATCCTTTATAATTTACAATTATCTTTTATAAAATTAATAGATAATAATCTTGTATATAATATTTACATCATTAAATATTTTTTTATTGTTTCTTTATTGAAAATTTCTTTTATTAATTAAATTAATCATATGTTATATTATAACAATATATTTCCTATCGTGTATCAATTAAATTAGTTTTTTGAATTTTTCAGATGAAATTTAGATATATTTTCTTTTATAAATATTTTAAAACGATTTAAGTATTTAAATACTACTACAGTAAATAAATTATTTTAAAATATATATTTATCTTCTTCTAAAATAAGAAGTTATCTATTAGTATTTTACTTGTAACAGATAGATTACTGAATAACGCTTTGGTTCTTTAATTATTATAATTAAATTTAAGATTCTAAAAAATTTTTATAATAAATACTATTAGGATTTTCAATACATCTTGATTATTGGTTATTTGAAGACAAGATTTTTATCTTAAGTAATCTTCTTTATTTTTTCTTTCATCCAAAATATTAAATCCTGAAATGATCTTTTGATCATATTACTAATTTTTATTCAGATAATTATTATAAAATTTTTTATTATTTAATTTTAATAAAATATAA
Organism: Arsenophonus sp.; assembly: GCA_046530785.1. Lineage (GTDB taxonomy): Bacteria > Pseudomonadota > Gammaproteobacteria > Enterobacterales > Enterobacteriaceae > Arsenophonus. The sequence goes on along the minus strand of JBHEQT010000001.1, from coordinate 191,013 downwards.
TCTTTCACAAAAATTTTATGCTAATTTAATTAAATAATTTTACTTATTTTTTATAAACTATTATTTATATAATATATAGATAAAAGATTTATTATAGAAATAATATGTTTATATTATTTATTTTAAATTAAAATAATAAACTATTATATAGTATTTAATTTATATAAATAACTTTTATATTTTTACTAAATTTTATATTTATTTTTAATTTTAACTGTTAATTTTAAATAATAATTCATTAATAAATAAATTATATAAAAATTATTAAATTTACTGATTTTATTTATAAGTATTTTATCTCTAAAAATACTAGACCATCTTAAAAATAGCCAGTACAATATATATTATTTAGGCCCCTTAGCTCAGTGGTTAGAGCAGACGACTCATAATCGTTTGGTCGCTGGTTCAAATCCAGCAGGGGCCACCAAATTTAAATTAAGATATCAGAAAAATAATATATTTTACAATTAGTTATTATAAAGAGAAATATTTTCTCTTTTCAGGAAATAAAATTCTTCAGTGTAGATGTTGATGTAGTTACACTATTTATCAGTGATCTAAAAATAGGTGTAAAATAACAATTTTAGTAAAATTATAACTAATTTATATTAAAAGATAATTAAATATCAGATATTAAAATTTAATCTAGTATTAATAATAATAAATTTATTATTAATTATACTTTTCAAGTTTTTATTAATAAAAACTATTTTTAATAAAAGAACCTATTTTAGTAGAGTTTTTACATTTCAAAAGAAAATAATAAATTTATTCATCTAGAAAACTACGTAATAAATCCGAACGACTTGGATGACGAAGTTTACGTAATGCTTTTGCTTCAATTTGTCGAATTCTTTCACGAGTAACATCAAACTGTTTACCAACTTCCTCTAAGGTATGATCGGTATTCATATCAATACCAAATCTCATTCGTAAAACTTTTGCTTCACGGATTGTTAAACCAGCTAGAACTTCATTGGTAACTGAATGAAGACTTTCCGAAGTAGCAGATTCTAATGGTAGCTCTAGGGTACTATCTTCTATGAAATCACCAAGATGTGAATCTTCATCATCGCCAATTGGGGTTTCCATTGAAATAGGTTCTTTAGCAATTTTTAATACTTTACGGATTTTATCCTCAGACATTAACATACGTTCTGACAATTCTTCAGGTAAAGGCTCACGTCCCATTTCCTGTAACATTTGTCGAGAAATTCTATTTAATTTATTGATCGTTTCGATCATGTGTACTGGGATACGGATAGTCCGTGCCTGATCAGCAATTGAACGAGTGATTGCCTGACGAATCCACCAAGTTGCATAAGTTGAAAACTTATACCCACGACGGTATTCAAATTTATCAACTGCTTTCATTAGACCAATATTACCTTCTTGGATCAAATCAAGAAATTGAAGGCCTCGATTTGTATATTTTTTAGCAATAGAAATGACTAAACGTAAGTTAGCTTCAACCATTTCTTTTTTTGCTCTACGAGCTTTTGCTTCACCAATAGACATGCGGCGATTAATATCTTTTACTTGCTCAATACTTAAACCAGTCTCTTCTTCAATCTGTTTTAGTTTTTGCAATGAACGTAGTATGTCTTCTTCGATTTCAACTAATTTTTCAGAGAATTTTTTATTCATTTCTTTTGCAATAGTTAACCAAGTTATATTGGTTTCATTACCTGAAAATAAACTAATGAAATTTTTCTTCGGTATTTTGCATTCTTCAATACAAAGTTTCATAATTAGGCGCTCTTGAGAACGAATACGTTCCATCATATTTCGCATATTATTTACTAAATAATCAAATTGTTTTGGTACTAAACGAAACTGTTTGAAAATTTCTGATAATTGTTCGATTTTTTCTATTGAATTAATATGGTTACGACCACTTTTTTTAATTTCAATAGATGTATATTCGTATTGTTTACGAAGCTCTGAAAATTTCTGCCAAGCGATTTCTGGATCGATATTATTTTCATCAGTATCATCACTATCGTCGACTTCTTCTTTATCTTCGTCATCATTTAGAGATTCTTCTGGTAACAATGAACCTATATTTGTTGTTATCGTTTCTAAATTTTCTTCAAGATCTAAATCAACAAAGCCGGTAATAATATCAGATAGGCGGATTTCACCTTTTTTAACACGTTCGTATTGATTTAGTAGGTAAGCAATAGCTTCAGGATATTCAGCAACAGAACACTGAACCTGATTAATTCCATCTTCAATTCTTTTGGCAATATCAATTTCTCCTTCACGAGTCAATAGTTCTACAGTTCCCATTTCACGCATATACATTCGTACTGGATCTGTTGTACGTCCTACTTCACTTTCAACACTAGATAATACTTGAGCAGCAGCCTCAACAGCATCATCATCAGTATCATTGGTGATTTCTGTCAAAATAAGATCATCAGCATCAGGCGTTTCTTCCATCACTTGAATTCCCATATCATTAATCATTTGGATGATATCTTCGATCTGATATGAATCAACAATATCTTCTGGTAGATGGTCGTTTACTTCAGAATAGGTTAAATATCCTTGCTCTTTACCTTTTGTAACTAGTAATTTCAGCTGTGACTGCGGGTTTTGCTCCATAAGATGGTATCCACACTTTATAATTTTAGTTGTTATTAGTCAGCAAAATAAATCAGCCAACAAGAAAATTAAAAGATTTAATTATTTTATGTGCTATATTTTATATTATTGAAATTTAAAGAATTTTATCCAATAGAATGGAATTCTTAAAATTCTGATATATTTGTTAAAAAATTACTGTTTTATTTTCTCAAAAGTAATCAAACGAACTTCTTCACGTTCTCTACTGCTTAAACCTTTTGTTCTCTCTTTTGCCATTAGAGATTTAAATCTCTCATCAAGTACAGTAATAAATAAATGCTTAATGGCATCTTTAAATATTTTCTCCGCTATCTCTTCTATCTCTATATCGTTCCAAGTTGTCAATTTTTCAATTTGTTTAACAAATTTATTATTACGATAATATTCTAATAATTGACCAGTATTTATACCAGGATGAGATTGACAAAATTCAACTAACTCTAAGAATAATGTTAATCCTGGTAATTGTGAATGCTTAATTCCATCAAGATCAGGGATTAGGTTTACAAAATTTGGATTTTGTATTAATGATGCGATCAATATTCGCATTGTTGTTGGTTTAATTTTTGGTGTCTGATAATTTATTTTTTTATTTTTAACTGATTCTTTTTTAATTATGGAAAAAATATATAAAATATCAGGAATACCAATATATTTACCTAATTCTTGTGCTAAATATAACTGTAAAATATCACTAGGTATTTTTTTTATTAAAGGAATAGCGAGACTATTGAATTTTGCTTTACCTTCATGACTACTTAAATCAACTTCTGCAACCAATGTATCAAATAAGAATTCAGACAATGTGAAAGATTTATCTATTCGCTGTTCAAAATTTATTTTGCCTTCTTTACGTATTAATGAATCAGGATCTTCACCTTCAGGTAAAAACATAAATTGTAACTTACGACCATCAGTTAAATATGGAAGAGTTGTTTTAAGCATTCGCCATGCAGCTTCTTTTCCTGCTTTATCTCCATCATAACAACAAATAACTGTATTTGTTGTTCTAAAAAGTAAATGAATATGATCTTTCGTCGTTGATGTTCCTAATGACGCCACTCCATAATTTATACCAAATTGCGATAAAGATACAACATCCATATATCCTTCGACAACTAATAATTTAGAAAGTGCTAGATTATTTTGTTTTGCTTCATATAGGCCATATAGTTGGTGACCTTTATGAAAAATTTCAGTTTCTGATGAATTAAGATATCTTGGAAAGCTATCATCTAAAACGCGACCACCAAATGCTACGATACGTCCTCTCCGATCTCGGATCGGGAACATTATTCGTTGACGAAAAAGATCATAGGTATGACCATTATTATTTTTAACTAACATACCAGTAGAATCTAGTTGTTCACAACTTTTAGAATGTTTATTAAAATATTTAAATAAGTTATTCCAGCCACTTGGTGCAAAACCAATAGAAAAACGATGAATAACTTCATTATTTAATCCTCGTTGTATTAAATATTGTTTTGCATTATTTGAGTCTAATTTATTTAACGAATTTTGATAAAATTGATTAATATTATCCATTAATTTATAAAGATTTTGTCGTTGATGTTGTTTTATTTGACCTGAATTATTACTTATTTCATAAGGAAATTCTAATCCATACATAGTAGCAAGCTCTTCAACTGTTTCTACAAAATCAAGCTTTTCATAGTTTATAAGAAAATCAATAATATTGCCATGGGCACCACATCCAAAACAGTGATAAAATTGTTTATCATCATCAACAACAAATGAAGGCGTTTTTTCATTATGAAATGGACAACACGCATGATGTTTTTTACCTTTCTTTTTTAATGGAATTTTATTAGCAATAAGATCAACGATATCGGTTCTAGCCAATAGGTCATTAATAAATGTGCGAGGAATTAGTCCGGCCATAAACTCTTCATTGAAGAATGATAATAAAGGCCCTACTACTGTTAGAAAATAGGGCTTTCATTAATAATCTAATTACTATTATTTAATTGTTACAGTTGTTGTAAACTATAGAAATTAATATAAATGAGTACGACGTGCATTTTCGCGAACCAATTTTTTAGAAAGGCGTTTTACTGCTGATGCTTTTTCACGTTTACGTACAGTCGTTGGTTTTTCATAAAACTCACGACGGCGAACTTCAGCTAATATCCCTGCTTTTTCACAAGAACGCTTAAATCGACGCAATGCTACATCAAATGGCTCATTTTCACGTACTTTAATTACAGGCATACACACTTTAACCTCAAAATATTTCTAGAAATAATAGAATTTAATCGCTTTTAAAATATTTCAAAAATTTTACTTCAATAAGTAAGGATTTGTAAAGTACAATACAAAAAGGAATATATTAATATTCTAATTAATTTTAAAAAATGATTATATTTTATATAATAATAGTATAAAGCTATATAAATTATTTATATTAATAATAATGAATTTATCTCAGATAGAGAATTAAATTAATTATTTTTTTAAAGTTATGCTTTTAGATAAGAAGCAATTAAATTAATCTCTTATAGAAGTTGATAAATAATATATGCGTGTTTTAGGTATAGAAACATCTTGCGATGAAACTGGTGTTGCGATTTATGATGATCAACTAGGTTTATTAGCTAATCAATTATATAGTCAGGTAAAATTGCATGCCAATTATGGAGGAGTAGTTCCTGAATTAGCTTCTCGTGATCATATTCGTAAAATAATTCCTTTAATTAAAGCATCGTTAGAACAAGCAGATTTAACTAGTTGTGATATTAATGCCGTTTCTTATACTGCTGGTCCAGGTTTGATTGGTGCTTTATTGGTAGGAGCAACAATCGGAAGTTCATTGGCCTTTGCCTGGAAAATACCAGCTATCCCTATTCATCACATGGAAGGACATTTATTGGCACCAGCATTAGAAAAAAAAATTCCGAAATTTCCTTTTGTAGCATTATTGGTCTCCGGTGGTCACACTCAGTTAATTAATGTAATAGGTATTGGTCAATATCAATTATTAGGTGAATCAATTGATGACGCAGCAGGTGAATCTTTTGATAAAACAGCTAAATTATTAGGATTAGATTATCCAGGTGGACCTGCACTCTCCTTGATTGCTCAACAAGGAGAGATTGGTCGTTTTGTATTTCCTCGTCCAATGATAGATCGCCAAGGACTAAATTTTAGTTTCTCAGGTTTAAAAACTTTTGCGGCCAATACTATTCGTAATAATAATATGGATCAACAAACCATTTCTGATATTGCTCTAGCATTTGAAGATGCAGTTGTGGATACGTTAGTGATAAAATGTAAACGTGCTTTAGAACAAACTGGCTCCAAACGTTTATTAATGGCTGGTGGTGTGAGTGCAAACTATCCATTAAGGGTTAAAATGTTAGAATCAATAACAAAAATTGGAGGAGAGGTTTTTTATGCGAAACCAGAATTTTGCACTGATAATGGTGCAATGATAGCACTAGCTGGAATGATCCGTTTACAAAATCATGTTAGTAATAATCTGGATATCACTGTTAAAGCACGTTGGTCGTTAACAGATTTGTTACCATTAACATCTTTAAATAAGTCGATATAAAAATATAAAATTTAATAAAGTAATCAATTTGTTTTTTATTTTTTTTGAATAATTTCATATTAATTTTTAATATTTATTTTTCATATACCGATTTTCTTTCGTTTTCTATAAATGTTGAAAGCAATTATAATCATAAAATGATAAATATAAAATATAGAAATCGGAAAAGGTTTGTTTAGATTTAATTGACAAAATATAGAATTTCATAATGAAACTAATAAAAGAAAAGAGATTCTTATTTAATAATATCTTTTAAATAGAATAAAAAGTAAAATACCATGAAAAAGCTAATTGATTTTCAATCAATAAAAATATTATAAAAATAATTACATTTTTCTCCTTTCTTTAAAATAAAGAAGTGAAATAAATCTAAGTCTTCTAGATAAGATTGCGAAATTTCGATAATCAGAAAGAAAATATAAAATATTTATATATATTATTTAGTTTTCTTTAATATTAATATTTTGATAAAAAATTTATATTATTTCTTTGATAATAATTTTGAGAGAAACTCCAATCATATTTTAATATTTAATATTTAAAGACAAGTGGCCTTTTACTAAAAAATCAGAGAAATTTTCTAAATAACTTTCCCCCTTTTTTTAAGTTCTAGTGAATAATTTGTAAAAAAAATACAAATTTTATCTTTTAATTTTTTTAATTAGTTCTATGATATAGGCTAACTTAATAGTAAAAATAAAAATCATATTTTATTATTTGACTAGCTTAATAAAAAAGCATCTGTGTTTATCTTAAAAAGATAAATTCAACATTATGTCCTACGTTTTTATTATAGTTCAAGAAATGATTCTATATTCAATTTCTAGTAATAGTTATTAGTAATTTACCAGGATATTATTTTATGTTAGAAAATATTTATCGATATTTATCTTCTTTACAATATTTCTTTTTGTTTTTAACTTTTACGAAACTATTTTTAATAGTAACTATATGATTGGATATGAACTTATTCTCTTTTCCTGTATTACTAAAATTTTTAGGTTTTTATATGAAAAATTGATATAAGGGTAGAGTTTCCACTACCGAAAGATAATTTTTTTATAATTAACAGTAACTTTTATTTTTGTACGATATAGTATCTACGCATTATCCTACATCACTTAATTTTTTGAATACTATTATTTTTAATATATTTAGATATATCGAAGATAAAATTATGTTCCATGTAATTCAATTTATAAATCTTATCAATTAAGTTGAATTCACGATCAATAATACAATACCAATTTCTTTTCTTAAATTAATATTCTTTATATCTTCAAATATCCTCAAAGTTAAAACTAAGCTATATTTTATCTTCTGAATATTCAATTTCTTTATTAAAATAAAATGGTGAATATAATCTTATTATTGGTTATCAATTAAAAATCGATATAATTGATAATCTATTTGATATATTAACCAATAAATTAATTTTGTAATTCATGAGCTAATTTTTTTTATTAAATTTATTTAACTCTCATTATTTTACTTATATAGAGAACAAAATTGAATTCTAACTAATCGTGAATAATTAATGGTATAAGTATTTTATTTATGGTTAAACCTGTATTACGAATAGTTTTATTAACAAAAAGAAATTTATTTTTTAAAAAACACAAAATAGTTTGTATAGTCGTAAAATTTTCTTTTTTTGAGTATTTATAAGTAATATCTTTAATAGCATTCAAAATAATTGAGGTTGTATTGTAATATATTGTTTATCCGATATAGCTTTAAACAATTCAATTGCAACTATCGATTTTCAAGTATTAGATAAATTATATAGATAAAATCTTAGTATCAGTATCTTAAAAGATTTATAGATATCTTATGAGTAATGTAGTAGATATTATTAAAAACAATATGAATAGCTATCCTGAGAATCATTTTTAAGAATATCGATAATGAACATGATTAAGATATTCTCTTTAATGCTGATATACAAATAATTTTTACTTAATGATTTTACGAATTAAAGAATCAAAGATCAGAAAAATTAAAAATTAGATAGATCAAAAACTGCAATGAAAATTTAATCAAAAATAAATAAAGATAATCATAGTAAATGTAATAATTACTTACTATTATCCTTAAATAATCAAAATATTTTTAATTTAATATATTCTCAAATAGTTTATTTTTGGAATATTATTTAAATACTATTTTAAAAGATCATTGTGGAATCAGAAAAATTAATTAAATTATTAAAATATAATTATTAGTAAAATTAATAACTATTTAACTTTATATTTTACATTGTAGTTCTAGAAAATTACTTTTTAGAATTTTAATTTTTATTAAATGATATTTATCATATAAAATCTTTATTTTATTTTCTTTAAATAAACATTAATATCTGATCATTGATGTAATTTTAAATTGATAATAAAAGTATCCACATAAGCATTTATTTATCAAACTGAAATATGAGAAAAGAGTAAATGGATATTATTTTTATTGAAAAATTATCAGTATTTACAACGATTGGCGTATATGAATGGGAGAAAAATATACAACAGAAATTATTACTAGATATCAAAATAGGATGGGATAACCAGAAAAGAGATAAAAGTAATCAATTGGAATATTATTTCGATTATGCTCAGATTAGTAAAATGATAATTAAACACATAGAAATACAAAAATTTGCATTGATAGAACATGTTGCGCAGAAAATTGCTGATATTATTTTAAATCAATTTGATATTTGTTGGATACGAGTTAAAGTTTGTAAACTAGGTGCAGTGCCACAAGCTAAACAGGTTAGTGTAATTATAGAACGAAATAAACCAAATTATAACTTAACTTAAACTGGTAAAATAGTTTGTTTCTTTCTCCAATCGGTTAATTCTTGAATTCGTTTTTGGGTTAGTTTATCTCTGATTTCAGAACCTTTAATACCTTGTTTTATAATATTTTTAGTTGATACTTCTTGTGCTATCTTAAATGCTTTAATGAGAAATTTAGTTTGTGGATAAGGGATATATCTTTGTCCTATCTGGCTTCGAAAATCGGCTTCACAGGCAATAGCAAGTTGATTTATACGTTCTGGTTTCCTCCAACTATCTAATTGATTAAATAGATTAATTATACTTTTAGGTTGTAACTGGTTAATTTTATGGATTTGCAAATGAAAGCGGGCAACTAATTTAGCTAACTCCTTCATTTTATTGTTAATGCGTAATCTATTACACATTTCTTCTATCATAGAAATAGTCTTGATAGCGTAATCGTAATGATTATGGAATTTTTTCATCGGTGTTAATGCTTTACTAAAGTCATTGCATAGAGCAGCAAAGCGAATTTCGACATTATCTGTTAATGATGACGCCATTTTTAATGTTACAAGTGTATCTATTTCGGTATCAATTTGTGAATATAACTTCACTTTTTCGTGTACTTCAAATAAATTATTAATTTCAGGAAAAAAAATAGATAATGCGTTACAATCATATAAAACGCGAAAATAGGTTTCTGGAGAGAATGATTGTAGTGCTTTTTCTGTTTCAACCCATATTCTTTCTACGCTAATCGTACTAAACTCATTATTTCTAATCATGTTTTTCATCAATAATTGTGTTTTACTATTAATAGTAAATTTTTCTTTAGCTAATTGAGCAGAAAAACGAGCTACTCGAAGTATTCGTAAAGGATCTTCTGTAAAAGAAGAGGAAACATGTCGTAATAATCTATTTTTTATATCTTTTTCACCATGATATGGGTCAATTAGTTGACCATCTTCAGTTTGTGCGATAGCGTTGATAGTAAGATCGCGTCGTAAAAGATCCTCTTCTATACTAACATAAGGTGTAGTATAGCAAAAAAAACCGGTATACCCTGAACCTATTTTACGTTCTGTGCGGGCAAGTGCGTATTCTTCATGTGTTTTTGGATGTAGAAAAACTGGGAAATCTTTTCCTACTTGTTGGAAACCTAACTTTATTAAATCATCCGGAGTAGCTCCGACCACTACCCAGTCACGATCAGAAATTGGTAAGTTTAATAGCTGATTTCTTACCGCGCCACCAACAAGATAAATCTGCATAATTTTTCCTTTAATTCATCCAGAGATGATTAAATTTTTATATCTTTATATTATTCTAAATAATAAAAAGTTAAAAATTAAATTTTCACTCCTGTGTATTCTCACACTTTTCCTTTTCTCCATATTATGAATTATTTGAAAATAATTTCACCGGAAGTATTATAAATATCGATTTAGTAATTTTAATTTTTCTTAAATAAATTTAACCTTATTAAAATTTTTTGTTTTCTTGGTTTAACTTAATAATGATTTAAAAATTTTAACTTTATTTTTCATATTTTAATAATTTGATTACTTTATTTTCTATTAATATAAGTTTAGATTCAGATAATTTTTTTCCATTGCAAGTAAAATTAGTATTTTAAAACTTAGATATTTTGCTAAATTACTTTTATAATCAGGAAGATAGAAATTTATAACCATGAGATTTAAAAGGTATCCTTTTTTATGATTTACAGTTAACAATTGAAGCGGGATCACCACCCCTTTTTAGATTATCCATAATTCGATAATCGACTGTATAATATTTTTAATAAAAGTAAGGGATTCATCAGAAACATAAAGTATTTCTTTTGATTGAATTGAAATTCATAGTTAAATTATATCAACATTAAAATAATAAAAGAATAATTTTTATTATTTTAATTATTTTAATTATTTTAAATTGTTAAAAATTTATTAATAACTAATAGTAATATCTGGAAATAAATTCAAAAAATAAATACAGAAAAGTAAAATATTATTTTTTTTAATTAAGGTGTAAATTTTAAAAATTTATGTTTTATAGAAATCTATAAAAAATTTTCATCCGTTATTTTCTGATCTTTAATTTTTTAATTATACCATAAACTAACTAACAAAATTATTTTATATTTTGTTACTTCTGCTTTTTGATTATTTATCTTAATATTATAATATTATCTCTATTCTTAGAGATAGAACGATTCGTTTTACTTGCCAATAGAAAGGAAAAATGATAATTATCATTTAAGTATAAATTTATGTAGTAAATAATTTTTTCCCTTACTAAGGAAAATGGAGATATTAGAGAAGGTTTAGATTAAATATAATTTTTTTAAGATCTAATTAAATATCTATACAAAACTTTTATTAAATTAAGTTAAACTTGAAAAGGGATATTCTTTCTCTATATTTATTTCTTTCTTACCTATATTTCTATATTTCTATTTAAAATATAGATTGTTAATTATATCTTTTAAATATATAGTTAGAGATAAGCGATTACTATATTTATTAAAACTGATAATAAAAATTATCAGAAACATTATATCTAATTATATTAAAAAACTAAATTTAATTTAAATTTTTAGTATTTTTAAATTTATTTTTTAAATACATATATTTAATCATTTAGTTAAACTTAATAATTTTCTTTTATTTTAATTTTATATTTATTAATTTCTTTTTAATTAAAAATTAATAAGAAAAAATATTTTTTTAATAAATAAATAAAATATTCCTCTAATTTAAAATAGAGAATTTACTTATTTAAGTACTTTTAGTACACTTTAATTGTCAAAAAATTTTTTTAAAAAAGATTAATAAATACTATTTATATAATTATATAAATAGTATGAAATATTAATTCAAGCAAAATTTTTTTATTTATTGGAATTATGATATAAAGTATTCATTCTATTATCTTCATTCCAAATATTTATTATTAAAATAATATATTAAAGTTGTTAACTACTGCAAATATTCAATATAAAGTTTTATACTAAACTTACTTTAATTATTTATTTTGAACTTCCATTATCATAAAGTAAATTATTGCTTTATTGATTTCATCAATATTGATTAATAAGACTGAATAAATATAGGATTATGATTTTCAATATCATTTTATTTGAAATAAAACTTCAATTCTCACAAAATAGATAATTTTTTAACTTATTTCATATCAATAGATTAAAAACTATCTTGTGATAAGATGGGAAGAATATATATGAATAATCACTATAAATAAGAAATTAATAAGATCATTATCAATGATTAATAAAAATTATTTACCTAATTTTACTAAGGAAGAGTTAAGAGAATTTTCAGATAATTATATCATCTAATTTCCACTAAAAGAATGTGGAGAGTATAATAGATTGCAGAAATTTAATTTTTTCGTAAAACATTAATAAAAATAAAAATTTTTATATTTTTATTACCCCTGTTTAAATATGGTATATCTTATGTAATTATTTTACAATAAAATCTATAATACTTATTAAATTTTTATAGGAAAAATTTAGTACAGTAAAATTTGATTTTTATATCAAAGTCCAATTTCATTGGACGTTTTAAAATACTTATAAAGAAGTAATATTATCAAATAAATAATACAAAATTTTACTAAAAAACGAGGTATATTGTTTATAAAATGATGATTTTTCATCTAGAAATAAAGGTATTCCTTGTTATTTTAATATTATACTTATTAGTTTTTTACCTTTTTCTTTAAAAAATTATTACTAGAAAAAATGGAGAATAGGATATTTAGATAATCATTCAATGATAAAATCTATATATTATATAGGTAGTAATACACTACTTATATTGACATATTAAAAATATATTTTAGTATCTCTTCATCTTTCAACATCATATCGATTTGAATATTATCTAATTATTTCATAATATCAAGATTTGATAGTTTTTAAAATAACCTATCATGCTTTTATGATAATATATTTTTGTTATTAGTGAGGATCCCCCCATATTTAAAAATAAATATTATTCGATAGATTTTTAGTTTATGTTTAGATAGTTTCTAACCTAGAGAACGTGATCAGAGATTTTATTAAAAAAAATTAATTGTTATTGATAATCTTTAATTTTTAATAATTTTAGAATATTATATAAATAATGAATATTTGTATTATCTATTCTTATCTAAGAGTATACTTTAAAATAAAATCTATTAATAATCATATAAAGAAATTTTACTTAAGAAATTTATATACATTGAGAAACTAGTATAGATATTAGATCTTATAATTATAAAAATTATTTTTCAACGATTTTGTTTCTAACTTAGAAAAATATTTCACTATATTTGAATATCATCTTAATTAAGATGATAAAGCATGAAATTACTATTAATTCTTATCTATTTTATAATAGATTTTATTAAAAGTTTAAGTTCATTATAATTATGAACTTAATTAATTAACTTTATCTTTAGATATTAAGAATATTCAGATAATATGATTAGAGATACAAGTTATCTTATAATTAATTAATTTCTATATAGTTTACTCAATTAATTAATATTAAATATTAAGAGATAAATTTAATATTATTAATACTATTTAAGTACTATATGGTTTAAAATTAAAAATATTTTTTATTATTAATTTATTTAATGCTGATACATTATTGATTATGTTTCATTAATATCAAATTATAATGTAATTTTTTATAAAAACTGTTTTTCATCAAATTCAGTTCAAAACTTTATTTTAATTAAAATTAAAAAAATAGTTATCATTCAAATATAAATTTTGATTTTATCAAGAGAAATATTATATTTATAATATTCTTCTAATAATTGGAATTATTATCACCAATAACTAGTTTCATATCATCTTGAATAATCAACTAGTTACTAGTTATATAATAAAAATCCTTATTTAATAATCACTCGTAAATAAAAACTAAAAACATTTTGGATCCAATTTTCATATGATTAAAGAAAAGAGTAAATTTCTATTAATAAAAAGTTGCTATAATTAGTATTATATTAGAATAATTACAAAAATATAGAGGTATTCAGAACTTATATCTCTATTTATAATAGTGAATAACTGATTTTCTTATATAATATATTTAATTCTTCTAAGTTATTTACCAAAAAAATTTTACTTAAAATAGCTAGATTGTATTTTCTTTTAACAAAAGTAAATCGTTTAAAATACTTGAAAATTGAGAAGTTAAATTCTTCTTAAAAATCAAATCTATCTACTATAATATGTATTAGAATATAATTATTAGAGCTTTTTAAGAAAAAAAAATTTTCTAAAATCTTTATAAAATCATTTTATTAATAGAAATGCATTCTCACATTTTTATATTAACAATTAAATAATTTTGTTAATTTAATAGTAAGTTATAAATGAACTCTATTATATTAATATTTTAATTAACGTCGGAATGACAATATTTGTTTAATTCCAGATGATATATAAAAATGAATGCAATAATTTTATTAAGTCATTGATATTAATCAATCAACAAACTGTTTAATATAAATAAGTGATAATATATTTATTCAAACTCTATTCAAATATTAGATATAATTCATAACTACTTATTTTAATATTTATTAATATTTCTTGTAGTAATTTTAAAGAAAAAATTAATTTTAGAGGATAAACTATCAATCATAAAAGAGTTTTTCTAACAAAAAGATTTTTTAGAAAATTTTCTCAAAATTACCAATAATTATAATTAAGATAAAAATTAAATTAGCATTATATATATTTGTATTATTGATGATATATATAATAACCATACTTATATCAAAGCTAATTATTGACGTCTTACTAACAAGAAAATGCTAAATATAAAAAACAATATACTGGGTAATAATGCTGCTATCAATGAATCAATATGATAAACTAAACTTAGGTTACCTAAACTTTCATTTAACAAATAAAAAATAAATCCTCCAGATATACCAATTAATACTCTTATCCCCATTGAAACACTTCGTAATGGACCAAAAATAAATGACAGAGCCATTAACATCATAACAATAACAGAAAGAGGTAAGAGGATTTTTTTCCACATACTTAATTGATAAACTGATGCTTCTTGTCCACTATCCTTAAGATATTTAATGTATTTATACAAATCTCTTATTGATAAAGAATCTGGTTCTAGAGAAACTATTTCTAATTTTTCTGGTGTTAACTTTGTTTTCCAATCCATCAATAAACTTTTTGAACGAATAATTTCTTTTTTATTATTAATCAATAATTTATCTATTTTTGATAATTTCCATTGCTGAGTATCAGAATTATAATAACCTGAAACAGCAAAGATAACTGCTTGTAATTTTTTCTCTTGATCAAATTGATAGATAAAGACCTCTTTTATTTTATTTTTATCAATGATATGTTGAATATGAATAAAATTATTACCATCTTTAACCCATAAACCACTATTTATTACCATTAAGGATCGACCGATAATTTTTTCAGCCCGATAGTTACGCGCCCACTGTTCTGAAACAGGTGCAATCCATTCACCAATAATCATTGTAAATATTACTAAAGGAACCGATGTTTTCATTACTGAAATTGCAACTTGAAGACGAGAAAATCCGGAAGTTTGCATTATAATTAACTCATTGCGAGCAGCTAAAGTTCCTAATCCAAATAATGCTCCTAATAATGTTGCCATTGGGGAGAAGGTTTCGATATCTCTTGGAGAAGTAAATAAGGTAAATATTCCTGCATTCCAGGAAGTATAATCTCCATCACCAACTTTTCTCAATTGCTCAACAAACTTAATAATACCTGATAATGAAACTAAAATAAAAAAAGTCATTAGAATTGAGGAGAGAATAGTACGTCCAATATATTTATCTAATATATAAAACATTAGGCGATTCCTTTATAAAATTTATTACGTAATCGACGGATCAAAACAGTATCCCAAATATTTAATATAATGGATAATAAAAGAAAAATACCATTAAGTAACCACATCATTATTCTAGAATCAATTTCACTTTTTTCTGAATTAGAGTAAACAGTACTTTGTGATAGAAAAAAAATCATATAAATAAACATGGATGGAAATATATTTAATACTCTTCCTTGCCTGTAGTTAACTTGACTTAATGGAACAACTATTAAGGCCATAATAAATACTGAAATGACTAATGTTAAACGCCAATGAAATTCCACTTTTGATTGAAGATCTCTAGAACACCATAATTTCAACATATCTTTTTGCTTAATTTTATCTCCTTTAACTATTGTTTCTTTATAATCGATCACTGCTTGATAATCTTTAAAATTTGTTATACGAAAATCAGGTAATAACACTGTACCCTCATATCGAGTTCCTTTATCTAATACTACAATTTTATTACCTTTTTCGTCCTCTCGAATAAGTCCATTTTCTGCAATTACTAGAGAAGGGAGTTGATTATTAGATGGAAGTAATTGCGCCATAAAGATATTAGTAAAATTCTTGCCTTTTATATCACTAACATAAAAAACGATATTTTTATCTTTGGTTATTTTAAATTGTCCTTTAACTATACCAGCTAAACTAGGATTGGTTTTTGCATCCTTTAATATTTTTTCTTGATATTTTTCCGACCAAGGTAACATCCATATTACATTTACTGTCGCAAAAAGAGCAGTAAATAATGCTAAAATTAAAGCTGCTATTACTAATAGTTTTTTACCTAAACCACAAGCATACATAACAATAATTTCACTATCTATATGAAACTTTCTATAACTCATTAATAGTCCGATTAACAAACTTAATGGAAAAATAAATTTTGCCATTTCAGGAATACCGAGCCACAAAAGAGAAAAAATTAAATCAGAAGGAATATTTCCATGAACTGCTGAAGTTAATATGTTGATTGTTTTTTGGCTAAAAAAAATTAAAATTAATATAAAAAGTATTGAAATTTGAGTTTTCAATGTTTCCCTAATTAAATATCGAATTATTATTATACTAATTATACCTGTAAATTTTTTTTTCAGAAAATTAGATATACTTCGTCGTATAATCAAATATATCATTTTACTTTCCTTAATGCTTAAAATATATCCATGATTAATAAATTCAACATTACTTATTAGATCAAAATAAAATAGAATATCCTTAATATTTACTTATTATTAACTATAAACCATTATTCTCTTAATTTAAGATAAAAAAGCTATTTTATAGGATAAATTTATAATGTTTGTTATTTTGTAGATTATTTAATTTTTATCTATAAAATTCAGTAGAATATATTTTAATATAAAATAGTAACCAAAAAAAAAGAGTAGAACCTTGTATTATTTTATTTATTTAATCGAAATACTTATCTCTTACCGTATAAAACAAAAAACTGAGTAACTATCATTGGACGGGCTATATTAATACCTTACTCCAAAAGTGGATAGAGAAATTTAGAGCGGATAAAATTCCTATTGTTTTATTATATTTTAATATATTATCTGAATGTATTTATTAGTTGGATGAAGTAAAAAGTGAACCTAGATAAACGTCAATATAAAGAAATTATTAAAAATTAATACTTTAAATGAAATCAGGATTAAGGAAAGTAAGTTTTTTATATTTTTAATTCGAATTAAATATAAAAAATAAAAATAATTATTGGAAATTTCCGTATGAAGTAAGAATATCAAAGAGAGTATAAATTAATCAAGTTTAAAAGAAAACGAAAGGAACAATAGCAATAAATTATATTAAATTCACTTTAATATTTCAATTTGATCATTAATTACTAAATAATGATCTGTTTTCTTGATATTCAACATAGAAACTATCATGATAGGTATAAAGCTATAAAAATAAACCCACTAATATATATGCGTGAATACTTCAATATTATTTATGTATCTTTTTATTACATCAGTTGATAGGTAAAGAAAATTTTTACTATCATAAATTTAATAAACGAAAAGATAGAAGACTGGCAATAAATACCTATTTAATTACTATAAGATAAGAGTTTATAAAGAAATTCATTAATGTAATTTTAGGAATACAAAAAAGTAAGGATCCAAATCCTGACTAAAACAATTATTTTTAACATATAAAGGATTTTTATCCTCTAACATTAAAGAATTTCTATTAACCAATTAATATATAGATGAAATTTATATGATATATATTTGAAATCACAACTCTTATATTTTATTATTAATACTTCTTTTTTCTTGAACTAAGAATTCCTGATTAACGTAATTGTTTGTTTAGGTGGGTATAAAATTACACTCTATCGGTAAAATTATTTGTTTATATAATAATTTTAATTACTTAGTATCACATTAAATAAACAGAATCATTTAATGCTAATAAAACAGTAGATTAATTCTACTCTGCAACTACTAAATTAGATAATATCTATTTTGAATATAATTTAGTAAATATATTGCAACTTTTAGGTAAAGTGTATGTATTTACTACATTAGATAAACTATAATATTTAATTAATATTAAATTACTAATATATTAATATATAAATTATTAAATTTAAATAAATAAAATCGGTAAATCATTTACTAGTTTTTAGCTTAAACAAGTTCTATAAAAGTTATAATTAAATTTTTTCTTATTTCTAATATATGGCAGGAAGGAAGTAAAAATAAATAATATAATTATCAATATATTAATAGCTATTTTCTAAAAAAATTTTTTACTAAAATTTAGATGAAAATATTTTAAGAAAATTTATATTTATGGAAATTCTTGGAAAATAGCGATAATAAGGATATTATTTTGTAGTGTTTTTCTCAATTTCTATTAAATAGTTCTTATATAAAACTGTAATAAACAATTTGATCAGATAATTTATAATAGAGATTTTATAAGAAATAGCTTTTTATAAAAATAATGAAAAAAGTAACTTTCTATATAATAGAACAACTATCTTCAGAAGAAGAACTTGAAAATTATGAATGGTTAGCTTGTCAGTTAGCAGCAAAAAATTGGCGGTTAGGTAAACGTATTTTACTTTCTTGTGAAGATCAAATACAAGCCGAAAAATTGGATAAAGTACTTTGGCAAAAAGAACCTTATCAATTTATTCCACATAATTTAGCCGGTAAGGGCCCTTGGTGTGGTGCTCCTATTGAGCTTTGTTGGCCAACAAAGCGAGGTAGTTCCGTAAGAGATATATTGATAAATCTACAATCAAGTTTTTCAGATCTTTCCACAATATTTCATGAAGTGATAGACTTTGTACCTATTGATGAACATTTAAAACAGTTAGCACGTGAACGATATAAAATCTATCGTAACATTAATTTTAATTTAACAATAAAAAAATTATTGAAAGTAAATAACGAAGAAATATGGAAAAGAAACTAACAAATCAGACTCAGTCTGAGCCATCACTCGATAAAACTTATCAACCGGCTATAATTGAAAAAATTCTATATGCACACTGGGAAAAAAATGGGTATTTTGAACCACATGGTGATAATAAAAAAAAGAGTTTTTGTATTGTTATTCCTCCGCCAAATATTACGGGTAATTTACATATGGGACATGCTTTTCAGCAAACGATCATGGATATCTTAATTCGCTATCACCGTATGCAAGGGGAAAACACTCTATGGCAAAGTGGAATAGATCATGCAGGGATCGCCACTCAGATACTTGTTGAAAGCAAAATTATTTCTGAAGAGAAAAAAACTCGTCATGAATATGGTCGAGAAGCATTTATTGAAAAAATTTGGTTATGGAAAAAAAAATTTGGTAATAATATTTCTCAACAAATGCGACGACTTGGTGATTCTATTGATTGGAAACGCGAACGATTTACAATGGATGAAGGTCTCTCCAAAGCTGTAAAAGAAGCATTTATTCGTCTCTATCAAGATCATCTTATTTATCGTGCTAAACGATTAGTCAACTGGGATCCTAAGTTGCATACTGCTATTTCTGATTTAGAAGTTGAAAATAGAGAGGTTAACGGTTTTATGTGGTATTTACGTTATCCCCTCGCTGATAGTGTAAAAACCATAGAAAATCTAAATCATTTAGTAATTGCCACAACTCGACCAGAAACTATGCTTGGTGATACGGGTGTAGCGGTTAATCCATCTGATCCGCGGTATAAGAATTTAATTGGTAAAGAAATTTTATTACCGTTAGTTAATCGTCGTATTCCTATCATCGGTGATGAATACGCCAACATGGAAAAAAGCAGCGGATGTGTAAAAATCACACCAGCACATGATTTTAACGACTATAAAGTTGGTAAACGTCATCAGTTGCCTATGATTAATATTTTTGATATTAATGGGCATATTCAAAAACAAGCTGAAGTATTTGACAGCACAGGTAACCATAGTACTGCTTATAAAGCAATAATCCCTGAATCTTACCAAGGAATGGATCGTTTTTCTGCCCGTAAAATGATGGTAAATGAATTAAAAAAATTAGGATTATTAGTAGCTATAAAATCCCATAAACTTATTATTCCTTATAGTGATCGAAGTGGAGTTATTATTGAACCAATGCTTACTGATCAATGGTATATTCGTACCCTACCATTAGCAGAAAAAGCTATTTTAGCAGTAAAAGATGGGCGTATTCAGTTTATTCCTAAAAAATATGAAAATATGTATTTTTCCTGGATGCAAGAAATCCAAGATTGGTGTATTTCACGACAATTATGGTGGGGTCATAGAATACCAGCATGGTATGATGGATCCGGAAATATTTATGTTGGAAATGACGAAAATGAAGTTCGTCGAGAAAATAGTCTCACAGATGATATACATCTACATCAAGATGAAGATGTATTAGATACTTGGTTCTCTTCTGGTTTATGGACCTTCTCAACATTAGGTTGGCCAGAAAATAGTGAAGCATTAAAAACTTTTCATCCAACGGATGTTGTGGTTAGTGGATTTGATATTATTTTTTTCTGGATAGCTCGTATGATAATGTTAACAATGTATTTCATTAGAGATAAGAATGGTCAATCGAAAATTCCTTTTAAAAAAGCATATATTACAGGTTTGATCCGTGATGAAAAAGGAAAAAAAATGTCAAAATTCAATGGAAATGTCATCGATCCGGTTGATATAATTGATGGTATTCCCTTAGAAAATTCGCTGATAAAACGTAATGTTAATATAATGCAACTACAATTACCAAAAAAAAATTCTAAAAGTACCAGAAAAGAATATCCATATACCATTGAAGCACATGGTGCCGATGCTTTACGATTTACGCTAGCAGCATTAGCATCGACAGGAAGAGATATTAATTGGGATATGAAACGCCTTACTGGTTATCGTAATTTTTGCAATAAACTTTGGAATGCAAGTCGTTATGTTTTGATGAACACTGAAGGACAAGATTGTAGTCAGAATACTAAAAATATGATTTTTTCGCTTTCTGATCGTTGGATAATGACAGAATTTAACCAAACAGTAAAACTGTACCGTGAAGCACTAGACACTTATCGTTTTGATATTGCAGCTAATATTTTATATGAATTCACATGGAATCAATTTTGTAATTGGTATTTAGAATTATCTAAGTCAACTTTTCATAAAGGAAATGATGCAGAAATTTGTGCAACACGTTATACTTTGATTGAAGTACTTGAAAACTTATTACGTCTAGCTCATCCCATTATTCCATTTATTACCGAGACTATCTGGCAACGAGTAAAAATAGTTAAAGATATCCAAAAAGATACTATTATGTTACAACCTTTTCCAGAATTTGAATCCTTAAAAGTTGATGAAGAAGCTTGTCATGATTTTGAATGGATTAGAAAACTAATTATCACTATACGTAACATTAAAGTAGAAATGAATATTTCACCATTTAAATCATTAAATTTATTATTACGCAGCAAAAATCATTTAATAAAACGATGTATTACAGAAAATTTATATCTTATTCGATCGATGATTCAGTTTACTTCAATTACTATTTTAGATGAATCACAACCAATACCATTTACCATTTCTAAATTAATAGACGACGATACTCAACTTTTTATTGATGTCAATGGTGAATTTAGTTGATGATTATAATGAATTATCCGTAATTAGATAATAAAGAGTTTGGTAAATTGAAATTAATTAAAGATATAGGATTCTATTTGAAGAGAAATTATCTAATTATAGATTTATCAATGAATCGGAAACTCTTTTTTAATAAAAAAATAAACGATTAGCGATCTATTTAAAAAAATATGACTAAGTTAAAAAATGTTATCTCAATTTGAAAGTATTACTTTATATCTAATAAATCACTTAACTTATAAAATTACTCTGAAATTATTACCTTACTGAAGTTAATACTTCTTATTATCTGATTTATAATCCCTGTTCTTTTTATTTTAATAAATTATTATCTACTTTATAACTCTTTAAATTTAATTTATTTTTTATTATTAACATTCAATTAAAATGATCAATTATATTATTTTATTAATTAATTTTTTATGAAAAGCACTATTTTAATATATATTGAAACATAGTATCGATCTTTAATTTTCTGTTTTTTCAAGATCGATTCGCTTCATTAATCTAATTCAAAATGCAATTATTTTCTATTTTTAAAGCTAAAAGGTTTATTTTAAAGTTGATATAATATTTATACAGAAAATTCGGATTAGAAAAATCTTTCAATAATTGAAAATATATTTTTTGTTTTCTTTCTATATTAATATATAATTTTTATATCATGTTTAATTTAAAAATTAAAAGCTATATTTTATGGAATATAATATATTAGAATCAATTTTTATCTAAATTTTTCGCTATGTTTTTAACACCAAAAAGATATCTTTTATTTTTATAAAATTTTATTAAATGTTTCATGATCTATTTTTATATGTTAATATATAATAATAAAAATTATACTTTTTCAAATAATAAATAGATGAATTTTATAATTTTTTTAAATTAATTTGTAATTTTATAATTATAACTAAATATATATTCAGTATAATATAAATTTATTGTTATTAATTTATATTAATAATATAGCAGATTTTTATGATTATTTGACTTAAATCTAAATTATTATTTTAATAATATTATTTATTGATTAGTAGGATAGTTTAAAACTCTAATATCAACTAAATTCTTTCAGATAAATAGTTATATGATTTTTTATCTATAATATTCTTTCAATAGGATTGAAAATCCTTTCATATTGTGTAACAAGATTTTATCTTAATTTAATGGATTTTTAAAAATTATAATTTTTTTTTCCACAATCACTTGCTATACTGATAAGGTATCGTCAAAATACGTCAAATTTTTATAGGAGAAAATATATAAGTATTTCTTAAAAATTTATTATTGTCAATAGAATATTTAATTTTTTATTTTCTCCCTCTCAAGAAAGCATATTTTAGTCTCTAAATTAGAGACTTTTAAATAATAATATTTAAATATGGCATTAAGGAGGGAAGGATGATGGTCAATCCATTATATCTTCGAGACATAATATCAATTAATGATTTAAAACGTGAAGATCTACTCGCTGTTCTTGAAGTTGCTAAATCATTAAAAAAACATCCTCAACCAGATTTATTAAAATATAAAGTAATTGCTAGTTGCTTTTTTGAAGCTTCTACTCGTACACGACTTTCTTTTGAAACAGCTATTCATCGTTTAGGTGCTTCAGTGGTAGGTTTTTCCGATAGTAATAATATTTCCTTAGGTAAAAAAGGCGAAACTTTTGCAGATACAATATCGATTATTAGCCAGTATGTTGATGCTCTTGTCATCCGCCACCCACAAGAAGGAGCATCACGTTTAGCAGCTTATTTTTCAGGAAAAATACCAGTGATCAATGCAGGTGATGGAGCAAATCAGCATCCTACACAAACACTACTCGATCTATTCACAATTCAAGAAAGCCAAGGTACATTGAATGATTTACATATTGCTATGGTTGGTGACTTAAAATATGGACGAACTGTTCATTCATTAACTCAAGCTTTATCAAAATTTAATAATAATCATTTTTATTTTATTTCTCCTCAATCTTTATCCATGCCAACTTATATCCTAGATTTATTAAAAGAAAAAGGAATAACTTATAGATTTCACAATAATATGGAAGAGATTTTGCCAAACTTAGATATTCTCTATATAACAAGAGTGCAAAAAGAACGTTTAGATCCATCAGAATATGCCAATGTTAAAGCTAAATTCATTTTAAGAAGAAATGAATTAGTCCGTGCTAAGCTTAACATGAAAGTTTTACATCCTTTACCACGTATCGATGAAATTAGAACAGATGTTGATAAAACTTCCCATGCTTACTATTTTCAGCAAGCAAGTAATGGGATTTATGCTAGACAAGCTCTTTTAGCTCTAATTCTAAACAAAACTTTTAATTTATAAGGTATTCACAACTATGGAAAATAACTACAAATTACAGGTAGAAGCAATTAGTTGCGGCACTGTTATCGATCATATTCCTGCTCAAATGGGATTTAAATTACTTTCTCTATTTAAATTAACTAAAACTGATCAACGTATCACAATAGGTCTAAATTTACCTTCTAAGCACTTAGGTAAAAAAGATTTAATAAAAATTGAAAATACCTTTCTCACTCATGAACAAGCAAACGAACTAGCAATGTATGCTCCCAATGCAACTGTTAATTGTATTAAAAATTATAAAGTGAAAAAAAAACTATTAATTACCTTACCTGAACAAATTGATGTAGTTTTAATTTGTCCTAACAGTAATTGCATTACTCATAATGAACCTATTAGTAGTAGTTTTAATGTTAAACAACAACATAATGAAGTTATTTTAACATGTAAATATTGTGAAAAAACCTTTGATAGACATGCAGTAATCAATAATATATAATTTAATATCATATGATAATATTTATTCATTTAAATCAATAAAATTGTATAATGGTAACTTAATTAGAATATAATTCTCCTAGAGTAAAGATTTAGGAAAATTATTAATATATTAGATATATCTAATTTTAGTATTGAATATAATTCGTTATGTAGATAACGTATATTTAAAAAAAATCTTTTCAATAAAATAAGGAACATTTATTTATGTAAATATGATGATATCAATATATCAGAATAAATAAAATTTATGATAAAGTGGGGATGAGTTAGCAAAGATACAGTAAAATCATAATTTGATATCAGAAAATATTCTTATTTATTACCTGAATATATTTCAGATAAAGAAACTATATTAAAAATATAAATACAAATTTATTTAATCTTCGTTAAAGATATTGAAAAGTTATTATAGGATAAACAAATATCAATTTTACTTAGTAAATCACTAGAAAATAGATTCTATCTATATCATGCAAATGATAGAACTTTTCTATTATTAGAGTAAATTAATTAATTATTTAATATCTTATTTTTTAGAGAGAAAATAGCTTTCTTAATTACTGAAAATGGTGAGATTTAAAATTGATCTATTCCATCTCCTACATAAGTAGATTTAAAAAATTAAATCATAATCCCTTTTATTTATCTTTTAAAACTAATAAATAGTTATGTACAAAATGTACAAAAATCAATAGAAATTTTCATAAAAGTGATTAAAGAAAATAGTAATTAACCTCCATGATACAATAAATTTTATTTAGAAAAGTACCAAGACTGAATTAATCCGACATTTAGTATTGTGAGAAGATCTTTAATTATTATGAGTAAATAATATTTTTACAGGTATAATTTCATGATATCTAAAAGTTTTTTATAAAATATAGAGTATATCTTCTTTGTGGAAGATTAATCTATTATATAGTTAATAACTATATCATTCAATAAAAAATTTGATGTTATAAAATAATTGTAATTCATTTTTTTAATTATTATCTTATTCACTAAGCATAAAATAAATTTTAAATCAACTTATTAAGTCAGAAAATTGATTTATCAATATATATCTGGGTTAACTATTAAAAGATAATAATCAATAAGATTTATTCGAATCTTTTCTGATCGAAATCGTTTAATTTTATTATCGTAGGTTTATGAATATTTTATGAACTTAAGAAGAATAAAAAATCTATTTTATTAGATCTCAAACAAAAATAATTTATCAAATATAATTTTTATTAATCTACTTCTCTTTTAAAAGAGATCTTTGTATCTATAAAAAATATTAAATTAGAAAGATTACTACTTTAAATGAATTTTATAAATTTTTAAAAAAATATCTTGATATTGTTTGGGAAATATAAGAAAAATCCATCAGAATTTTAGTTTTACGATTTATTTTATAAATTTTTTAAATTCATTTTTATAAACATAAACTGTAAAATATAATAAGTTATTTGATTATTTTAAATGAATAAATATTCCTTAATAAGAATCAATTTTATAATAATGAAAATTAACCCATCAATCGACCTTTAAATCTAATTAATTTTTCTAAATTAAAAAATCATTAAATTTAAACAAAAATTAACAAGTCTAAAATAATTTATTAAAGTAATTCTATTATTAGATAGATTTATTATATAAATTAAGAAATAGGATTTCATTTTTAGAGAACATAGATTCTACTTAGATAGAATCTATAAAGAATAAAATAAAAATGGATATTAATGTTTTATTTTAATAATAAAAACTATATTGTTTTATAATCTTGTTTAACTAGAATATATAATTATCATGGAGATAATTTTCTACTATCTTTTCTTAAAAAACTCTCTTATCACTTAATAATACTAATAATACTTATTATTTATTGAGATTCTTTTTTTATTATTTTTGAGATTTAGTAACGTAAAACCTATTTAATTAATAAAATTTTCTTTATGATTATTTAAGTTAAGAGAATTTTAAATATAAATAAATATTCTTCATAAAACTTCTAAATAAAATCAGTTTCTTATACTCTGATAAAAAAATTTAAGATAATAAGTAAATCAATACCTATCATATAAAAAAGAAATTTAAAGCTAAATTAAACTATAATAATGCACTCTTTTATAATCAATTCCTTTATTTTTACTATTCTATCTAAATTAGATAGTTAAAATTAAATATATTTAATAATTATAGAAATTTTCTTTAATTTAAAAATATATTAATAATAGTTAATTATAAATTGAACTTTATATTCAATATTAATATGTAATAGAAGTAAAAATAAATTATTAAATTAAACCATTCTATATCAAAAACTATATAAAACTAATATCTTTAATTCTTTCAATTTTTATTAAAGTAAAATGGTTTTATTATTTCTGAAGATTAATATACATAATTTTTATTTCATATATAGTTTAATTCTTAGTAATGTACTTTTTACATTGAATCCAATTATTTTTATTGTTTAATATCTACTGAAATTTATAATTTATTAATTTCTCCAAAATTTGGAAATTTTATATAGAATCTATTGATTCTAATGATAACTTCAATAAGTTAACTCTTATTATATAATCTGATGTAGAATTTTCTTTAATTCAATCCAAATTCTCTCTTTATTGAAATTTTATAATAAATTTTTAATTATTAAATGAGAATTATTTATTCAATCAAATTATTGATTAAAATTTTTAAATTAAAATTAAAATTTATTTATTGGATTGATTAATTTTATTGAACTTTATGTTTCATCTAAAAATAAATTTACAAAAGAAAGTATCCTTGTTAAATTAAAAAGAAAAATTGAAATTTTAATTAAAATTAATGCTTTATGATAATAAAAGAGAAAATTTATGGAATTATTATGTTCGGTAAGAAAATCTCCTATTTAAATAGATTTCAATAATAGCTCTATACCGGAGATATATGTTTATATTAAATAAATAATACTAATTAATGCAAGTTCTAGATATTTCTATTTTTAAACTTTAGTAAAGAAATTACTTAAACGATTCAAATGCTCTCATGAGATCATAGATATAAACTTATATCCTTATAATCAATATTTTTACTCACTCTAACAGTTTTAATTATTTCTTATCTATCCTTTGGCATATGGTTAATTTGAAATTGATGTTAATATCTGTATGATGCTACCTCTTACTACCTGATCAATTTTAAAAAATCCTTCCGAGAAATATCTAATTAAATATTATATCTCTGTTTAAATTTCCGATATAAATATTACAAAAATTCAACCTTACTAACATAATCTTTGTTACTTCATAAAAAACTTATCTTAATTATATATTATATATCAATTCAAAAGTTATTTAAAGTTAATTTCTAAAACAATAATTTTTATTTTTTAGAAATCTTTGTATTATATTAAAAGATAATCTATTATTTTCTTATTAGCTGGATACTGGGAGGAATCAACAAAATAAGCAAGATAATTTTGTTCAATAACTCTGATCTATAATTTTTAGAAAAAATCTACAAAGTATTTTAGTAAGTTTCAGTAATATTTTGAATCAATTTTTCTTTTTAAAAGATATATTTAGAAAAGTTATTTTAAATGGAAATGGTAAATTTAATAAAAATTATCTAGTTAGAATAACTTATCATAGAATAAATAGGATTAGAATTATTTATCTAGAACTTATGTTGATAAATATTTTCAATATTAAAATTTAACATTTTAAATAAAACTATACTTATATTTATGTTTTTATTTATATTTTGATGAGTTATTGGATTATAATTAAATAATCTTAAATATTTATTATCAATTAAACTAGGATAAATATATTAAAGATATATTTAAATACAAACATACTATATTGGTTACTTATCATCATAATTGATGGAAATATAATATATAATAAAATATTCTTTATCTTCAATTTTTTATTACTAATTAATTAAAAGAATAAATTTTATTCGATATAAAATACCTTTTAGTTATTTACCTAAGATAGATATACAATAAAATTGTAACTTAAAAAATGATATAGAAAAAAAGCAAGTAATATTAAATATAAACCTGTCATCTATAATAGAAAACATACTATAAAGAATATCCCACATTTTATACAATAAATAAATAATTTAAATATTTAAAACTGACTATATAAAAATCCAAAGTTATCCGTAATTATTATTACAATAATGAAAAAGAAAGTTCTTTTTTCCTAAAAATCCTCTTAGAGATTATACGTAAAAAATATTTTTTTGATAAAATAAATAGAAATGTATCAATACTATTTGGTCATTTCTTTTCTAAAAATCATCAAACAAGATAAAACTAATTACTAAAGTAATATTATAAGGAAATATTTTTTTAAAAAACTTGGGAAAATTTCTTTTATTAACTAATAATATTGTTATTATCATAAAATATAAATAGTACAATTAATAATAAGTAGATATATAATATTGATATTAATAGTAAATTACTGATATTAAAGTAATTAATCATATTTAGATAATCTTATTATATAAGAAGATTATCTTGAGAGGAATAGAACTCTACATTGAATTGCATTGATAAATTCTAACATTCGAAAATTGAATTATCAATTAAATTAAATCTATTATATCTATAAAATATCATGTATTATGACAATATTCTGAGAATTCGGGTTTTTACTGATAAGAATTTTAAAAACTAAAAATCTTATATAAACAAGAAATGATCTTTATCATCTCATTAAATATAATAAAATAATTAAGTATGTCATAAATTGTTTTTAATATTTCTCTATAAAAACAGATAGTTATAATCAAAAAAATAAATTTGTAAATAAAAGCAATAAAACTATCTAATTTAACTAATGTAAGGTACAATTACATTTTGTAAATAAGAAATCTATATTTCTTATTAAAACTAAAATAAAAATTAACAAATAGTTTTTATTTTTATAAAATACTATTTTATCCCTTTGTTAAAGATATTAGAAAATTTTTTTTCATGAACTTCAAATATCCTTAACTCAAATTATTCTCTTCGATATTGTTATAACACAACGTTTAAATATATATAGATGCTTATTTTCTGCAAGTTAAATATCTATATAATTGATTTTATTACGTAAAACACATCAATATCTTTCCCTTACGAAAATAGATAATTGATATATTTTATTTTATAAATGAAAAGGTATAGAGAAAAAGAAAAGTATTCTTAACAGAGGAGGGGTATATATTAAAAAACTTTTATTCTCATAAAATATATACTGATCTCAATATCAATAGGACTTTGATGATTAAATGATTAATTTTTACCTTTAACTTAATTAATTTTTATTCAATTCATCATAATAATATATCGGAATATTTATTTCGAAAGTTAATATAATATGTATTTTAGTCTAATCTAATTATAGATGATCGTTATGTTTCCTAATGAAAAGTAAAAATATTTTTCTTAGAATAAACAATCATATATTGGCTAAATTATTATCCGAATGATATCAATTATTTAATAAATTATTAATTTAATTTATTTATATTGTACTAATATGTTAAAGATATGTCTTTGATAAAGTTTATCAAATAATTCTGATCTCTTTGAAATGAATATATAAAATATATAAAAATTTCTTTTTTTTCTGATTATATTCTATCTAAATATATTAATATATTTAGACTTTTAATTTTTTCTTTCCAAAGTAATTAATATCATAGGAATATCACCGAATTCAGATATGACTCATACTTATCTTTATAAATAAAGTGCTTAAAATAAGATTTTTCCCTCCTCTTTTAAAATATTTTTTAAAAAAATAACAATTTTAAATATTAGTTAAAAACTACTTAGGGCAATAAAACTAATATTTTAATACTACAGTTAATAAATTTTAACTATTTTATATACAACTATATTTTTTGTAATTACTAAAACTAGTTTAATATTCTCTTTTATAAAATAAAATTATTAATAATTTCAGGAGAAACATTTCATAAAAAATTTAGTATTCTGTATTAGAGATACAATAAATTTTATATTTTAGATATCTTTTTGCTATTAATCATTTAATCTTAGTTTGATTGATTCAGTTATTTTATATGATAAATATTTTTTAATAAATAAAACTTATGTACTACATTTAGTATAATGAAAACTATTACTTCAAAAATCTCTATATCCTATTTAATTGTTACTAAATATCTCAATAACTACACATATTATTTTCGTTATTTAAATTAATTTTTATATTATCTTTCTAATTTTTCAAATATCGGAAGATATTTAAATTAAAATATTAGTTAACTTAACTAATAAATAATCTCTATTGATATAGAATTAAGTAGTTTTTAGAAATCCTATCGTATAAAAATATTTATTATCTTTAATATAGTATTTATACTATTATTCAATAAATGTTAAAAAGGATATTTAAAACTTCATAGTCAACTATTATAAAAGGTTTAATTATTAAGGAATTAATATATTCAGATTATTACATAAAATAAAGATAGATTGATAATATTCTTAATTCACATATCGTTAACAGTTTTATTTTCTAAAAAAATTATCTAATTATTAATCAAATATGTTAGTAATACTATTCTTATTGTGGATATTATTTCGCTTAAAAACATTATACTTTTTGATGATTATTAATAATAGTTGTATAATAAAATATTTATTTATGTATTCTTAAATAAGAAAAGTTCTTATTGAATGAATATTGATAAAATAGTTTCATTCTAATAATGATAATTCATAATAATTAATATTATTTACCAATAGTTATAAATTCTGTTATTGAAATTATTAATATAAAATTATCAATTTGTTATTATTTTCAGATCATCACATTTAATGATATTAAACTTTTTACTAAAAAATGTCTCGGATTAAAAGAATCATTTTATATATAGATAAAATAAATAAATTATTTATATTAATAATAATAACTATAAATTCAATTTTGTTTTAATAACCTCGTTAAGAGAACTTTAATAAATTATTAGCTATATTAATATTTATTAAAAAAGAATTTTTTCTTCTTTAATTAAAAATTTTATTTAATAAAATATTGTGAACTTCATATTTAATAAAATTAAATCTAGTCGATACGAAAAATAATGATCTTTATTAAAGTTAAAAATAAGATTTTTATCTACAATTTAACTACTTTTAAATTTTTATTTTTATGCTCCTCAATATAACGTAAAACTATTACAAAAATAACAAATAGGAATAATAAAGGAAATAAAATATCTATAAACTTTTTTATAAAAGTTTATAGTAATCTTGAAAGAATGTTTATTCGATTAAAATTATATATTTAGATATTTAAGTTAAGAGTTTAAAACATAATATTTCGCAAGAATTTAAGAAATTAAAATCAAAATATAAAGAATTATAATTCACTAAATTAATAATTTTTCAATAAAAATTACAACGAAAAATAAGATTAAAGATAGAATTAAAAATTCATTAAATACAATACTAAAATTAACTTTTACAATTTTAGTAACAATCATTTTTATTTATATTTGAAATTAAAAATAATATAAAGATAATAATAATTTATTAAATAAATGATAGATGAAAGATAAAATTGATAAATCAGTAAGAAAAAACTATTTCACACTGAAAATATAAATTTTCTGTTTATTTTTGGCAGAAGAAAAAATTTATTTATATAAAATTTTATATTTCTAATACATATTTAATTAATTTTTTATTAAAGATTTTAATTTTTGAGAACTAATCTTTTAATATTATACTTAATATTAAATATTAAAAAATTTAGAATTAATTTAATTAAAGAATAAGCTTTATATATGATTATTGAAATCTCTCTCCTGTTATTTCCATCGTCTTTTATCATAAATTTTTTAATTTTATTTCCTCAATATTAAAATATTTTATATTCTAAGATTTAGAATAATATATAAATACTTGATCTTTAAAAGAGATCTTTATATTAATAATTTCTTATTAATTTTGAATAATATGTTATAAAAATCTCATTTTAAGCACTTACTCTAAACCAAATAGAAAACTATTTGTCTAAATCTACTTTAGAAGTTAAATCACGATCAATAAAAGAATATTAAAAAATTACAAACTAATATCATATTTTAAATATATTTCTCTATTATATCAATTACAATGAATTGTATTTGCTTGATAAACAAT
Source organism: Arsenophonus sp. (assembly GCA_046530785.1). GTDB lineage: Bacteria > Pseudomonadota > Gammaproteobacteria > Enterobacterales > Enterobacteriaceae > Arsenophonus. The sequence goes on along the minus strand of JBHEQT010000001.1, from coordinate 158,005 downwards.
TCTTGAGTTTTTTATATTAGATATTATATAAAAGTGAATACGTTATGAATACTAAAAATCAAAAGAAATTATTCCAGTTGACTTTCTTATAATATTGAGACATATAATGGAAAGATTCATTTTCACCTATAATATTTTATTCATGTTATGAAATCAAAATAAATTTTTTTTTAAAAATAAATTAATTTTTCTTAATTAATCTTTATAAGGAAAGAATAATATTCTCCAAATAGTCATATCGCTAATTCTAATAAATTAGAAGGATTTTATTTTACTTAAATAAATAAAAGCTGAATTTAATTGAATTCAGCTTATTTATTACATTAAATAATCTTTTAATATTTTATTTTATTATATTAGATACTGTGATTAGTGCGACAATGTAATCCAGTATTATTATGTTCTTCATTACGATTACGGAAATTTTCACGTTTACTAGGATTTCCATTATCAAATCGACGTCTTCTTTCACGTAATTCAGCAGTATTACGAGACCCATTACTGCGATCTTCAAAGGATTGAACTTTACCTAAAAATTGCATTTGCATTGGCTTATTTAAAATACGTGTACGCATCAAATGATTAAATAATTGATTTGGCATACCTTTTGGTAATTCTATTGTTGAATGCGAAGCAAATAAGTTAATATTACCAATATAACGGCTACTAATATCTGCTTCGTTAGCAATTGCACCAACAATGTGACGGACTTCAATACCATCATCACGACCAAGTTCAATGCGATATAATTCCATATTATTTAGATCACACCTTTCTCGACGTATATTACGATCAGAATTGACATTACTTCGACGTCTCTTCTTATTATCACGTGAATTAAATTCATATTTTTCACGACGAACAGGATCAGGTGGCAATATTAACAATCGATCACCTTGCGCCATTTTTAACAGCGCTGAAGCTAAATTTATAATATCCATCTCATCATTAATAAGTAATTTAGTTAATAAAACTCGATATTTTTCTAAATCAGAACTTTTTAATTGCTTTTGAATATTTTCAATAAATTTAGCTTGGCGCCTCTCGCTTAAAAGAGAAGAACTTGGTAACTTAATTTCAGAAATTTCCTTCTTCATAGTACGTTCAATGTTACGTAATATTCTACGTTCACGATTATCAACAAACAATATAGCGCGACCAGATCGACCTGCTCGACCAGTACGGCCAATTCGATGCACATAAGAATCTGCGTCCATCGGTATATCATAATTAACAACTAAACTAATACGTTCAACATCTAAACCACGTGCTGCAACATCAGTAGCAATTAATATATCAAGACGTCCATCTCTCAAACGATCTAATGTTTGTTCACGTAAATCTTGTTTCATATCGCCATTTAAAGCGGAACTATTATATCCATTACGTTCAAGAACTTCAGAAACCTCTAATGTAGCATTTTTTGTGCGAACAAAAATAATTGCTGCATCAAAATCTTCTATTTCTAAAAAACGAACTAATGCTTCACTTTTAGGTATACCATATACAGACCAATAACTTTGAGTAATATCTGGACTCATCGTCAAACTAGATTGAATAGTAATCTCTTTTGGTGATTTCATAAAGCGATTAGTAATGCGACGGATCGCTTCCGGCATTGTAGCAGAAAACAGTGTTGTTTGATGTTCAGTTGGAATCTGACTCATAATATTTTCCACGTCTTCAATGAATCCCATACGCAACATTTCATCTGCTTCATCAAGAACTAAGCCACGTAAATGAGATAAATTTAAGGTCCCTCTTTTTAAGTGATCTAATAAACGACCTGGTGTTCCAACTACAATTTGAGGACCTTTCCTTAGTGCTAATAACTGTGAATCGTAACGCTGTCCACCATAGATTGCGACTACATTCACTAAATTCATATGTTTGGAGAATTCACCTATAGCTTCCGCAACTTGTATGGCTAACTCACGAGTTGGAGCTAACACTAAGATTTGAGCGGCTTTTAATTTGATATCTATATTATGTAGAAGTGGTAAGCTAAAAGCTGCTGTTTTACCACTACCGGTTTGTGCCATACCTAATACATCACTACCATTTAATAGATAGGGGATACATTGTTGCTGAATTAGTGATGGTTTTTTATAACCAAGGTCATTTAACGCAGAGAGAATTGGTGATGATAAACCTAAATCACCAAAAGAGATTTCAGTCTCATTAATCATGTAAAAGTGCCTCTTCATTATGGCGGCCAATTAATATAAATAAATGAAAAACTATTTATTTTCATTTAAAATCTTAATTGGCTCAAATTATGTGTTATTAAACGAACAAAAAGACCTATTCACAGTCGATTAAGACTTAAAACACTGATGATTGTTCGTTGCTATTACTAGCCAGCCTGATTCTGAAAGGTTGCTTTGTTCCTGAGGGCTAATAAATCTTAGTTATAACAGAGAATAGCGGTACTTTAAAATATATATTGCTAACTTGCATAAGATTAAATAAACTATAGCACTACCCAAAGAAATTATGTAATTTTATCTAACTTTTAATAAAAAGTTGTTTTTAGAACTCTGAGAGAATAAAATATTAATTTATTGAATTCTTTTAAAATAAACATTAATCTCTTTTCACTAATTCTATTTAAATAGAATTAAACTATACTTATCCTCTATTTTTATTATTTCAACTAAATAAATCTATAATTAACAGAAAACATCATTTGAATATTCTTGATAATATATCAAGAGTAATCACCTTTCAAGCAATCTATACTTCTCTCTCTGTCATAATAGACCACATAATACCTAGATTCAGACGAAATAATTTATAAGTTGAATAAACCTTTAAAATAAAATCAAACAATCTATAGGGGAAATATTTAATTATCTGTTTTTGAAAAAAAAACCTAAAAAGTTAAAAACATCTGGAGTATAAAATATATGTAATTAAATAAAACTATTATAAAATTATTACTTTCCAATTCCTCTCATAATCCAAATTATTATACAACATACTTTTATTAATATAAAAGATTTATTTATATTTATTATTTGACAGTATTTATCTTATACAGATATCTTCTATAAGATCCAATTAATATATTATATTATAATAAAGGTTCTGTCAGATAGCAAAGAGTTTACTCACTAGGATAATTTTATTGCTAAAATTGGTAATAAAAATAATAATAGTAATATAAATCACAAATGTAAAAATTCTTTCTTTCAAAAAGAAAAGTTAATCAATATTTTCAATATCTCAACTATCAAAACTTAATTATAATTACTAAAATTAATAATCTATATATCCTTTTACAGGATACTACTCTTTACGTAAAATTATTTTGCAAAAAATTATGGTTCTATTTTAGAAACTTTCTCGGCAGAAATCGCCTCCTTAATACTAAGACGAATACGTCCATGACGATCAATTTCCAGTACTTTAACTGGTATTTTTTGACCTAATTGTAAATAATCAGTAATATTTTCAATTCTTTTTTCTGCTATTTGAGATATATGCACTAATCCTTCTTTACCACTACCAATAGAAACAAAAGCTCCAAAGTCAACAATACGTGTGATCTTTCCGTGGTAGATACGACCAACTTCAATTTCTACGGTAATATCTTCGATACGACGAATAACTTCCTCTGCTTTAGAGTTATCACTTGCAGCAATTTTTACTGTACCATTATCATCAATTTCAATCATAGTACCGGTTTCTTCTGTTAATGCTCTAATGACAGAACCACCTTTACCTATCACATCTTTAATCTTATTAGGATTAATGTGGATAGTATGAATTCGTGGAGCAAACTCAGAAATCTCTTTACGGGGAAGATTAATTGCTTCTTTCATAACACTTAAAATGTGTAAACGACCTTTTTTTGCTTGGTTTAATATGACTTCCATAATGTCACGTGTAATTCCCTCAATCTTTATATCCATTTGTAGAGCACTAATACCTTCACAAGTTCCTGCAACTTTAAAATCCATATCTCCTAAATGATCTTCATAACCTGAGATATCAGAAAGTACAACAAAATCATCATTTTCTTTCACTAATCCCATTGCAATACCTGCGACAGCTTCCCTAATTGGAACCCCGGCATCCATTAATGCTAGTGATGCACCACAGACGGAAGCCATAGAAGAAGAGCCATTAGATTCAGTAATTTCAGAAACTACACGTACAGTATATGGAAACTCTGATTGATTTGGCATAACTGCTAATATTCCACGTTTAGCTAAACGTCCATGACCAATTTCACGACGTTTTGGCGAATAAATCATACCTATTTCACCTACTGAATAAGGAGGGAAATTATAATGGAATAGGAAACGATCGGTGTATTCACCCATAAGTTCATCAATAATTTGTGCATCACGTTCAATACCTAAAGTTATCGTAACTAAAGCCTGAGTTTCTCCACGAGTAAATAAAGCTGAACCATGTGTACGAGGTAATACACCAGTACGTACATCAAGTGTACGTACCATATCTTTTTCTCTTCCATCAATTCGTGGTTCTCCTTTTAACATACGACTACGGATAACTTCTTTCTCTAAATAAAAAAGAATTTTGTTTATTTCATTAATATCAAAAGATTCGTTTTCTGCCAAAATCAGTTTGGTGATATTTTCTTTAATTGTATCAAGATTAGTACAACGTTCTTTTTTTTCAGTGATATTAAAAACATAAGCTAACTTATTTTTAGCTAATTCAACGATCCGGTTATGTAATTTTTCATTAATTAATTTTGGTTTCCAACTCCATTTTTCTTTACCTGCTTCAGCCACTAATACATTAATGTTCTCAATTACAACTTGTTGTCGCTCATGACCAAAAATAATCGCATTAAGCATCTGCTCTTCTGTCAACAAATCAGCTTCAGATTCTACCATTAGTACCGAATTAGCTGTACCTGCTACAACTAAATCTAAACGACTATTTTTTAATTCATTAACAGTAGGATTTAAAACATAGTGGGAATCAATATAACCAACGCGCGCTGCACCAATTGGACCATAAAATGGAATACCTGATAAAGATAATGCAGAAGAAGCACCAATCATAGCCACAATATCTGGATTTACTTGCGGATTAATGGATAAAACAGTAGCAATAATTTGTATTTCGTTTTCAAATCCATCCGGAAATAATGGACGAAGTGGACGATCAATCAACCTAGAAATCAGTGTTTCAGCTTCACCAGGACGACCTTCTCTACGAAAAAAACTTCCTGGAATGCGACCAGCAGCATAAGATCGTTCTTGATAGTTAACTGTAAGTGGAAAAAAATCTTGTCCTTCTTTTATTTTTTTTTCTCCAACAACAGTAACAAATACAACCGTATCTTCCATATTAACCATAACCGCAGCAGTCGCTTGACGTGCCATCATTCCCGTCTCGATAATAACGGTATTTTGACCATATTGAAATTTATGAACAATAGAATTAAGCAAAATAATACCCTTTTGATGGCTGAATATTTATCTAATAAGATAAATATTTTTTCCTTTTTGTTACACTAACAATTACGACTAATAATATTACTGAATATTTTATTTATCTTTTTAAAGATTAGCATTCTTATTAGATGTACTAAAAGTTGTTATATCTAGCAATTTAAATTATTTAGGAAGTAAATTAGAAAATTTATTTCCTAAACTTATTTTATAAGTTTAAACAAAATAGAAAAATTTTTATTCTCTAGTAAAAAGGATCTACTCGACCCTTTTAAAATAAAAATTAATCAGCGACGTAATCCTAAGCGCTCAATAATCCCGGTATAACAAGCAATTTTTTTACGCTTTAAATAATTCAATTGCTTACGACGCTTAGCAACCATTTTTAATAAGCCTCGTCGGCTATGGTGATCTTTTTTATTCTTTGCAAAATGATCTTGTAAATAATTAATTTTTGCAGTCAATAAAGCAACTTGAACTTCACTAGAACCAGTATTTTTTTTATTAAAACCATATTCTTCAATAATTTGTGATTTTGCTTCACTATTTAGAGACATAAAATAACTCCGAATTTTTTCTTAAATATAAGAAAACCGATCTCTAATTTAACTTTCCCGTTCCTCGATATAAACAATTATTTATTTTACACTTCAATTAATCATAACGCAAGATAACATATAAATCCTATTAGATTTACCTTTCCAGCACTAAACGAGAAGGAGCTATTCTTTTTTGTTCATCGATCTCAGCAATACCAATAAACTTATGAATATTACCTTCTGTTACTCGAACTTTTTTTCCTTTGGAGAAAAAGTGATCAGCAACAAAAACAGATCGACCTTGTTTAAAATACAATGCAATTGTAGATGAAATATTAATTTCAGGAAAATGATTTACTGTCGTATCTATAGGTAACAATAAAGAATCTAATTCTTTTTCCAAAGAAATTTTTCCTAATTCCACTTGTTGCTTAAGAGTGTATAATTTTTTTAATGTTATCATTTGTTCACTGGGATAACTAGCTACCTGTAAGCGTCTTAGATAGATTACATGAGCACCACAACCCAATAATTCACCTAAATCATCAATAATAGTCCGTATATAAATTCCTTTAGAACAATATATTATTAATTCCAGTTCATTTTGTTGCCATCGTTCAAATTGCAAATTATAAATAGTAATCGGGCGACCTTTACGTTCAATACTAATACCCTGCCTAGCATATTTATAAAGAGGCTTACCATGATATTTAATGGCAGAATACATAGATGGCACTTGAATTAAATTACCACGAAATTGATCTAATGCCTTATCAAGTTGCTGCTGTGTTATTTTAATCGGACGTTGACAAATAATTTTACCATTCGCATCAGACGTATCAGTACGTTCTCCTAATCTGGCAATAACACGGTAAGATTTATCTGAATCAAGCAAAAATTGTGAAAATTTAGTCGCTTCTCCAAAGCAAATAGGTAGCATGCCAGTTGCTAATGGATCTAATGATCCTGTATGACCAGCTTTTTTAGCATTAAATAAACGACGTACTTTTTGCAAAGCATCGTTAGATGAAAGTTCTGTAGGTTTATCTAGCAATAATACCCCATGAACATTACGACCAAGACGATACTTCATTATTTCCTCTCTTTATATTTCATGCTATAACGGCGATTTTCATCATTACGAATAACATTTTTAACTAAATTAGATATTCTCATACCTTCAACTAAAGAGTTATCATAAAAAAAAGTTAATTTAGGAACTATACGTAATTGTATTGCTTTACTTACTAAGAAACGAATATGTTTTGCCATACTACCATTCAATATTTTAATTCCATTTTTAACCATGTCTATTTCATATTTTAGATCTGATATATTTAAAAAAGTCACAAATACTTTAGCATAAGCCAGATCACGAGAAATTTCCACCGCTGAAACAGTAATCATTTTTATGCGAGGATCTTTAATATCTCGATGAAGAATAATAGCGATCTCTTTTTGTATTTCCTGCGCAATACGATATGAACGACTAAAATCTTTTGCCATTATGATATCTCCTTAAAAGGAATAAAATAAAAATATAATGACTTTATTCGTTATTATAATTTTTAGAAAAAATAAATTAAAGAAATTTATATCTATTTTATTTTTAAATAAAGATAATAGTATTAATCATTACTGTTTATAACAGTAATGATTAATACTATTAGAACAATTTATATTGGATAATTTAATATAAATTGATCTATCTGTAATTATTTAGTTGAAATGCCATAAAGATCAGTTATATCTAATTTAATAAATAAAACTAAAAGAAAGATATTAATTATTAATAGAACGTTTTACTTCAATAAGTTCAAATACTTCTATCAAATCACCAACACGTACATCATTATAATTCTTTATGCCAATACCACACTCCATACCATTACGTACTTCATTGACATCATCTTTAAAATAACGTAATGATTCCAATTCAGCTTCATAAATAATCACATTATTCCGCAATACACGAATAGGATTATCACGCTTAATTATGCCTTCAAGAACCATACAACCAGCGATTTCACCAAACTTAGGTGATTTAAAAATATTGCGAACTTCCGCTAATCCAATAATTTGCTGTTTATATTCAGGCTCTAACATACCACTTATTGCTTGTTTAATCTCATCAATAAGATTATAAATAACGGAGTAATAACGTAAATCCAAATTTTCACTTTCTATGATTCGTCTTGCCGCAGCATCAGCACGGACATTAAAACCAATAATGATCGCATTAGAAGCAGAAGCCAATGTAACATCTGTTTCTGTTATACCACCAACGCCTGATCCAATAATTTTTATTTTCACTTCATCAATTGATAATTTTTGTAACGAATCAATAATAGCCTCACAACTACCTTGTACGTCTGTTTTTAATACAATATTTAATTCAGAAACTTTACTATCTTTCATATTAGAAAAAATATTTTCTAATTTTGAATTTTTTTGGATTGCTAATTTTACTTCTCGAAATTTACCTTGACGATAAAGTGCAACTTCACGCGCTTTTTTTTCATCACGAACAACTGTTGCTTCACTACCTGCTGAAGGTATATTTGATAATCCTAGAATTTCAACTGGAATTGATGGACCAGCAGACTGAATATCTTCAAATAATTCATTACGCATTGCTCGAATACGTCCATATTCAAAACCACATAGTATAATATCACCTTTATTGAGAGTACCTTCTTGAACTAAAATAGTCGCAACTGGACCACGACCTTTATCCAAATAAGACTCAATAACAACACCTTTTGCCATACCAGTACGAACCGCTTTTAGTTCTAAAATTTCAGCTTCTAATAAAATTGCTTCTAATAATTCATCAATACCTATTCCCTTTTTAGCAGATACATTGATGAATTGATTTTCACCACCCCATTCTTCAGCTACAATATCATATTTTGACAAATCATTTTTGACATGATCAAGATTAGATTCTTGTTTATCAATTTTATTAATTGCAACAATAATGGGCACATTAGCAGCTTTTGCGTGCTGAATAGCTTCTATTGTTTGAGGCATCACACCATCATCCGCAGCAACTACCAAAACAACAATATCAGTTGCTTTAGCACCACGAGCACGCATTGAAGTAAATGCAGCATGTCCTGGTGTATCTAAAAAAGTAATCATTCCTTTATCTGTTTCAACATGATAAGCACCTATATGCTGTGTGATTCCACCGGCTTCACCCGATGCAACTTTAGTCGAACGAATATAATCAAGTAATGAAGTTTTACCATGATCAACATGCCCCATAATTGTTACAACTGGTGCTCGTGGTTCTGTAATTTCTTTACCTGTATTACGATCATTTAAAATTGCTTCTTCTAACTCATTTTCATGACGTAAGATGACTTTATGCCCCATTTCTTCTGCCACAAGTTTTGCTGTTTTTTGATCAATAACCTGATTTATTGTTACCATGCCACCCATTTTCATCATAGTCTTGACAACTTGAGATCCTTTTACTGCCATTTTATTAGCTAATTCAGAAACGGAGATAGTTTCTCCAATAACAACATCACGATTAATAATCAGAATCGGTTTTGTAAAACTTTGCTGTAATAAACTAGTTTTTTTTTGTTTCCCTTTGATTTTATTTGTACGACCAACTGCTCGCTCTTCTTCACGATCAGCCTTCTCAGAAAGTTTATTATTTTTTTTCTGTCGAGTAATTTTCCCACCTCGATGCCTGGCACGACGTCCTTCTTCTTTTGCATCATTTTCATCTTCAGCTTCACGAGCATGACGAGATGTCGTAGTATGATAATCTTCATTATCTTCCACTTCATCATCATTACTCCAACGATTTATATTTTCTTGTGCCATACGAAAAGCTTCTTCAGCAACTTTTTTAGCTTCACTTTCAACCTTACGTTGCATCTCTTCTTCAGCTTTACGTTTAAGTTCTCTCGCTTGAATTTCTCGACGTTGTTTTTCAATATAAACAGCCGGATCTTTATTGGATATAGTTCTTTTTTGATTATTTTTGTTTTGTTTTACGTTCTCTTTTTCCGCTGCTTCACGTTTTCTTTTTTTTTCTTCTTCACGCTTTGTTTGCTCTTCAGCTTTAACTTTTTCCAATATATTCTGATCAAAATATATATGTTTTTTACGGATTTCAATATTAACTGATTTACTTTTCCCACCAGCACTCGGAATACGTAACGTACTACGAGTTTTTCTTTGTAGTGTTAATTTACCAATTTGGTTACCTATAGTCCCATCTCCACGATTTAAGTATGCAAGTAAAGTTTCTTTTTCATTTTGAGTAACAATGTCATTTTCATTTTTCTTTATCCCGGCATCAGCAAACTGCTGTACCAAGCGTTCAACTGAAATTTGAATCTCTGTTGCCAATGATTTTACAGTTTCATCTACCATTCTGTTCCTTCCTGCTACAAATTATTTTGGATCGTTCCCAAACCAGCAAATATTACGCGCAGCCATAATAATTTCACCAGCTTGTTCATCATTCAACTCTTCTATAACATCCTTTAGATCATCAATCCCCTGCTCGGCAAGATCTTCCAATGTACAAATATGATGAGAAGCTAGTTTTATTGCTAAAGCATGATTCATACCTGATAGGTTTAACAGATCTTTAGTCGGATGACTATCCCCCATACTTTCTTTTTGAGCTAATTCTAATGTCGTCAGAACAGCTTTTGCTTTTTCACGCAAAACTTCAATCGTTTTCTCATCAAAACCTTCAATTTCTAATAGTTCGTTAATTGGTATGTAGGCTAATTCTTCTAATGTAGAAAAACCTTTTTCAACAAGAGTAATAGCAAATTTTTCATCAATATCAAGATGCTTAACAAAAGAATTAATAGATGTATGTACCTCTGCTTGATGTTTAGCTTCAAGTTCTTCCTCTGTCATGATATTTAACTCCCATCTATCATCTCCACGATGCTTTTTTAATAACTGAGAAGCTAAGCGAACATTTTGTCCATTACGACCAATTGCCTGAGCTAAATTACTATTTTCAACAGCAACATCCATCGTACATTTATCTTCATCAACTACAATAGAAGCAACATCAGCTGGAGACATAGCATTAATCACAAATTGTGCAGGATTATCATTCCATAAAACAATATCAATACGTTCACCACCAAGTTCGCTTGATACTGCTTGTACCCTTGCGCCACGCATTCCAACACAAGCACCTATTGGATCAATACGTTTATCATTTGTTTTTACCGCAATTTTTGCTCTTGATCCTGGATCACGAACAGCAGCTTTGATTTCAATAATTTCTTCACCAATTTCAGGTACTTCAATTCGAAATAATTCCACTAACATCTCAGGACGAGAACGACTAACAAACATTTGCGCCCCTCTCGCTTCTGGACGGACATCATACAATACACCACGCAAACGATCACCTTGTCGAAAATTTTCACGTGGTAACATATCCTCTCTCAAAATTACTGCTTCGGCATTATTACCTAAATCTAATATAATATTTTCACGATTTATTTTTTTTACCACTCCAGAAATGATTTCACCTTGATGCTCACGAAATTGCTCAACAACCATTAATCTCTCAGCTTCACGTACTTTTTGAACAATAACCTGTTTTGCTGTTTGAGTAGTAATGCGGTCAAAAATAATAGATTTTATTTGATCCTCTATATAATCCCCTAATTTAATCTTTGGGTCTTCAAATTTTGCTGCTTCTAAAGTAATTTCACGTGTAGGTTGCGTCACTTCTTCAACAATCAACCAACGCCGAAATGTATCAAAATCTCCCAATTTACGATCAATATTAACGCGAACATCAATCTCTTGTTCATATTTTTTCTTAGTAGCTGTTGCTAGTGCGATTTCAAGCGCCTCGAATATTTTTTCTCGAGGAAGAGATTTTTCATTAGAAACCGCTTCCACAACAGCCAAAATTTCTTTATTCATCCTAGTTGCCTCATTGAACTTTATTAAAACTAGGGTATCAGGTTAGCTTTTAGATGATTTTTATTGCAAACACTTTCGTCTTTGCCATCCAACAGTAACCATAATAATTTCGTCATTAATAGCTTTTAATTATAACTTTTCTTACTTACGACGATTTTGCATCGTGCTATTCCAAATATTAAATATTCTTCTTTAATAAAAGAAGAAATGAAAGTATGTAACGGTAAAGAGCGGATGCTAAATTTTTGATAAAATATTTTTATATCATGAAATTTTAAGATCGAAATTTTCAACATTGAGTGCTATATTGGCTTAGTGATTAATATTAGTATAATTACTACTAATAATATCATTTTATTACCAATATAAAGAGTATAATGTCGAAATACTTGTGGAATAAACTCCATAAAAAAATAGCTCAAAACTAAACTTTTATCTGGACTAAAATTATCAATATTATTATTTCTAACATGGGAAATCCCCCCTTTACTCTCTCCACTAAACGTCACAAACATAAAGGATAAAATCCAAGAAATTTCTATTTTAAATAAGAAAGCCCCGAAAATCGGGGCTTTACATGTAACTGGACCCTATTCACAGTGAAGTAGAAGTTTAACTCTCCTGACTCAGCACTCTTCAAAACAGGAAACAATATTTAATAAAATGATTGAAATATAACATATACTAAATGGTTGCGGGAGTCGGATTTGAACCGACGACCTTCGGGTTATGAGCCCGACGAGCTACCATACTGCTCCATCCCGCGTTCGGAATTTTTAAAATATTACCCTGATAATATATAAAATACAAGTTATCATTTAAAATTATGCCAAGGACGGGAATTGAACCCGTACGCCTTTTATAGGCACTACCACCTCAAGATAGCGTGTATACCAATTTCACCACCTCGGCAAATATTAACACAATTTTTTGAAAAAAGTACTATAATATACAATATATTTGTTTAATAATTAGTGAGGAATATCAGTTGTTGGTGATACAGGCGCTTTAAGTACTTCAATTGATTTTTCAATTTTAGAAGGTTCACCAATATTTTCCCATTTACTTCCAGATACATTTTTATTGGAAGTTAAATTTCCTAACACTAAACTCATAACAAAAAATAATGTTGCAAAGATAACTATCATCCGTGTCATAAAGTTACCTGTTCCTGATGAACCAAATAATGTTGCAGAAGCCCCTGTAGAAAATGAAGATCCTATAGCAATATTTTTCCCTTGTTGCAACATGATCATACTAATCAGAACAATTGATACTAACAAAAAGATGATTAAAAAAGTTATATACATAGTTAATAACTACCTTTATTAAAAACAAAGTTTTGGAAAAAAATTATCTTTCACAAAGAACTTCTTAATCTCTCTCTTAAAGAAAGAGATTAAGATACTAACCAAAATTTGTATGAGGAGCAATATTATTTTATATCATTGTACTATTTAGAAATATACAACAATAATTAGATAAAATTATTTTAATAAAATATAAAATTTATTTAATTTATATAAATTTTAAAATGCTAGGAGTTATAAACCTCTTTTAATTTATTTGACTATATCACCATAGAAGCGATACGGTTAGCCATTACAGTAACCTGTTTTTCATTTTCACCTTCTACCATGATTCGAATCAAAGACTCTGTACCTGATTTACGTAATAAAACGCGTCCTTTACCTGCTAGTTCTTTTTCAACTTGTTTTACTACATTTAAAAGATCACCTTTAACCAAAGGATCATTACTTCCAGAAAAATATACGTTTACCAATACCTGAGGCATCAATTTAATATTATAAGAAAGATCATAAAGACTCATTTTGTTACGAACCATTGCACTTAAAACTTGTAATCCAGCAATAATACCATCACATGTAGTTGTTTTATCTAATAAAATAATATGTCCTGAATTTTCAGCACCAAGCTTCCATCCTTTTTCTTGTAATTTTTCGAGAACATAACGATCTCCTACTTTTGTTCGAATAAAAGGTATATACAATTCTTGTAACGCTAATTCTAATCCCATATTACTCATTAATGTACCAACAACTCCACCATGTAATTGACCTTGTTGAAGTCTATCACGAGCAATAATATAAAGTATTTGATCACCATCTATTTTATTTCCAAAATGATCAACCATTATCACCCTATCACCATCACCATCAAAGGCGAGACCAATATTAGCTTTTTCTTCTACTACACGTTTTTGTAATAATGCAATATCTGTAGCACCACAACCCTGATTGATATTAATACCATTTGGCTCACATCCAATGACAATAACTTCTGCTCCAAGCTCAATTAAAACGTTTGGTGCAATATGATATGTTGATCCATTAGCACAATCTAAAATAATTTTTAATCCATTTAAGTTTTTTTCACTTGGAAAAGTTCCTTTGCAGTATTCTATATAACGCCCACCAGCATCAATGATACGTTTTGCACGTCCTAATTCCGAAGATTCTACACAAGTAAGTGGTTTTTCCATCTCTATTTCTATTGATTCTTCTACATTATCAGGTAATTTAGTCCCATCAATAGAAAAAAATTTAATTCCATTATCATAATAAGGATTATGTGAAGCTGAAATGACAATACCTGCCTCTGCTCGATATGTTCGAGTTAAATAAGCAATCGCTGGTGTTGGCATAGGGCCTGTAAATGCAGCAGATAATCCAGCTGCAGCAAGACCAGCTTCTAAAGCAGATTCTAACATATAACCAGAAATTCGGGTATCTTTACCTATGATTATTTTTCGAGAGCCATCTCTCGCTAAAACCTTACCTGCTGCCCAACCTAATTTCAAAACAAAATCAGGTGTAATTGGATTTTCTCCTACTTTGCCACGAATACCATCAGTGCCAAAATATTTACGCTTACTCATAGTTATCCTACTTCCTTTTCTGAAAGTGTTGCTTGAACAATCTTCATAGCCTGTACAGTTTCTTTTACATCATGAGCTCTAATAATCTGTGCCCCTCCATGCATAGCTGCGATAACTGCGCATGCAATACTACCAATAAGCCGTTCTTTTATTGATATTTTCAGTAAATCACCAATCATAGATTTACGAGAGATACCAACTAATAGCGGTACTCCTAAAGTATGAAATTCATTTAATTTCGCTAATAATTGATAATTATGTGATAAGTTTTTACCAAAACAAAAACCTGGATCAATAATCAATTGATCTTTTGCAATACCTGCTTCCTCACATCGATTAATTTCATCTAAAAAATACTGTTTTATTTCTACAACTATATTTTTGTAATTTTGATTTTGTTGTATTGTTCTAGGATTATCTAAAATATGCATAATACAAATCGCTAATCCAGTTTTCGCAGCAATTTCTAATGAACCTTTTCCATGTAACGATTTAATATCATTAATAATATGAGCACCAGCTTTAGCTGCCTCTTTCATAACAATTGCTTTAGAAGTATCCACTGAAATCCAAATTTCAAAACGTTTGGTTACTGCTTCAATTATCGGGATAACTCGATCAAGTTCTTCCTGTAAACTTACTTCACTAGCACCAGGGCGGGTTGATTCACCACCAATATCAATAATCATCGCACCATTCTTCACCATGTTTGCTGCATGCTTGATCGCATAGTTATAATGATTGTATATACCACCATCAGAAAAAGAATCTGGAGTAACATTTAATATTCCCATAACGATGGGACGATTAAGATCAAGATTCATTTTTTTTGTATTAATTTTCATAATCTCACCTTACTTAAAACAAAATAAAAACCCAGGATAACCTGGGGTTTTAATTTTGTTTTAGATAAAGAATCGATAATCATTAACGGTTCTCTCCGTTACTATTATTATTTACATTTATATTGTCTTCGTTCTGAGCACCATAAATATTCTTTTCTACCTCTCCTTTTGAGGGATAAGTAGAATTAAGATTCTTATGATTATTATCATCCCAGCCAACAGGATTTCTAATTGGACGACGATTCATTAAATCATCAATTTGAGGGGCATCAATAGTTTCATACTTCATTAATGCATCCTTCATTGTATGAAGGATATCTATATGATCACTCAAAATCTGGTGAGCTCGTTGATAATTACGATCAATAATTGCCTTTATTTCTTCATCAATTACTCTTGCAGTTTCATCAGAGATATGATTAACTTTAGCAAAAGAACGACCTAAAAAAATTTCTCCCTCTTCTTCAGTATAGAGGAGAGGTCCTAGTTTTTCAGAAAAACCCCATTGTGTTACCATATTACGAGCAAGGTTTGTTGCTACTTTAATATCATTTGATGCGCCAGTAGACACTTTTTCTAATCCATAAATAATTTCTTCTGCTAATCGTCCACCATAAAGGGTTGATATTTGACTTTCTAATTTTTGTCTACTTGCACTAATCTGATCGCCTTCTGGCAAGAAAAATGTGACACCTAATGAACGACCACGAGGTATAATTGTTACTTTATGAACTGGATCATGTTCAGGCACAATCCGTCCAATGATCGCATGACCAGCTTCATGATAAGCAGTGGATTCTTTTTGTTCTTCTGTCATGACCATAGAACGGCGTTCAACACCCATCATAATCTTATCTTTTGCTTTTTCAAATTCTGTCATTGTGACAACGCGCTTATTTCCACGTGCTGCAAAAAGAGCTGCTTCATTAATTAGATTAGCTAAATCAGCACCAGAAAACCCTGGTGTACCTCGTGCTAGAATTGAAACATCAACAGAGGGATCCAAAGGTACACGTCTCATATGAACCTTTAAAATTTGCTCGCGACCACGTATATCAGGTAAACCAACAACGACCTGCCTATCAAAACGTCCAGGACGTAATAATGCCGGATCTAAAACATCGGGACGGTTAGTAGCTGCAATAACAATAATACCTTCATTACCTTCGAATCCATCCATCTCCACCAACATTTGGTTAAGAGTTTGTTCACGTTCATCGTGCCCTCCTCCTAAACCTGCACCCCGTTGGCGCCCAACAGCATCTATTTCGTCAATAAAGATAATACAAGGAGCGGCTTTCTTTGCTTGTTCAAACATATCACGAACACGAGAAGCACCAACACCAACGAACATTTCTACAAAATCTGATCCGGAGATAGTAAAAAATGGAACCTTTGCTTCACCAGCAATCGCTTTAGCTAATAAAGTTTTACCGGTTCCTGGTGGTCCTATCATTAAAATTCCTTTAGGAATTTTACCACCTAATTTTTGAAAACGACCAGGTTCACGCAAATATTCAGCTAATTCACTAACTTCTTCTTTTGCCTCATCACAACCTACAACATCAGCAAAAGTTGTTTTAATTTGATCTTCTGTCATTATGCGTGCTTTACTTTTACCGAAAGAGATCGCACCTTTTCCACCACCTCCTTGCATCTGACGCATAAAAAATATCCAAACTCCAATCAATAAGAACATTGGGAACCAGGAAATAAAAATAGTTGCTAAGAAACTTTGTTCTTGAGGTGGTTCGCCAATAACGACGACATTTCTTTCAATCAAGGTATCCAATAATTTTGGATCTTCTCTCACTGGAATATAAGTCGTATAACGACTATTATCTATTTTCTTAACACTAATTTCACGATCAGAAATTCGAACTTCACGTATCTGATCCTGAGTTAACTCATTCATAAAGGTAGAATAATCCACCCTGCGACTATTCGAATCGCTAGGACCAAAACTCTGGAATAAAGACATTAAAACTACTGCAATTACTACCCAGAGAATCAGGTTTTTCGCCATGTCACTCAATGGATGAACCTCTTCACTACAACTATATTAAATAAATAACGTACAGGGTACTATATTTTATATCCTGTCGCTACAATATACACTTCACGTGAACGTGACCGTGAAGAATCTGGTTTACGAATTTTGACTTTCAAAAATAGAGAACGAATTTTCTTAAGATATTCATCAAATCCCTCTCCATGAAATACTTTAACAATAAAACTAGCCCCGGTACCCAGTACATAACGACACATATCCAACGCTATTTCAACTAGATACATGGATCGAGAAATATCAATAGCAAGTATTCCACTTATATTAGGAGCCATATCCGACATAATAACTTGAACTTTCTTTCCGTTAATTCGCTTAAGTAATTCTTTTAATATCTGTTCATCTCGAAAATCTCCTTGCAAGAAATCAACACCACCAATAGGATTCATTAGTAATAAATCACATGCAATAATCCACCCCGCTTTCCCAACTTTATTTGCTGCATATTGCGACCATCCACCAGGTGCTGCACCTAAATCAACAACAGTCATTCCAGGTTTAAATATTTTATCAGTCTTCTGAATCTCATCTAATTTAAACCATGCACGTGAGCGAACTCCATTTTTTTGCGCTTGAAGAACGTATTTATCAGTAAAATGCTCTTCTAACCAACGACTAGAACTTTCTGAACGCTTTTTATTAATCATTCTTTTCCAAGTATTCTTACAAAATAAAATATTATTTTTTATTTTTAATATAAAAAATTATAGAATTTATGGTTATAACTAAAAAATGGGATTAGAATCAAATTTTTTAATCAAATTAAATAAAAAATAATAACGATTAATAAAAAATACGATATCTAAAATTCTTATTCATCATCTCTAAAACCTTGTTGTAATAATATTAACAATAGTTAAATTGAAAATATTTTAATGAAATCAAATAATTTTTTCATATCATGAAGTGATTAAAATCAAAATAGCGATCGAAGATAGCCAGAAAAAATTTGATGGTTTGCTGGTAAAATTATTCAAGAAAGTGATATTATCAATGTATAAAATTTTTGTAAGAATCTTAATTCCTCTATAATATCCTTTTAAAATATATAATTTTATATATATCTAAATAACTATTCTAAATTTAATCTGTGAAATATTTTTTCACTTCATAATAAAAACAATATTATGAAATTTTCTTACTTTAATAAGTACTATCAGAATTTAACGATTTTTAAATTATATATATTCTACTTTTAAAATTTCGTATTCAACCTCACCTCCAGGGGTTTTGATAAATACAACATCATCTATTTTCTTACCGATTAAACCTCTAGCTATTGGTGAATTAATAGAAATAAGATTTTTTTTAATATCAGCTTCATCATCACCAACGATACGATAAGTCTGATTTTCATTTATTCTTATATTAAATAATGTGACTATCGCACCGAATATTACACGACCATCATTTTTTATCTTTGTTATATCAATAACTTGTGCATGAGATAATTTATTCTCAATTTCTTGGATACGCCATTCACAAAATCCTTGTTGATCACGTGCTGCATGATATTCTGCATTTTCTTTCAAATCACCATACTCACGTGCTGCTGCAATAGCAGAAATAATTTCAGGTCGGCGAATATTTTTTAAAAATTCTAACTCCTTACGCAACTTTTTTGCGCCACCTACAGTCATCGGAATTTGTTTCATCAATAAATACCTCTAAATCTTTTTTAAAGAAAATTAAATTCTTCTTTATAATTTTGTTATTATTAAAAGCAATTTATTAATTCTGATAAAAAGTATTTAAATAAATAAAAGGTATATATTACTAACTATTAGTTAGTAATTTCATGATTTTATCATTTAATTAGTGATTCTAAGTAGAAACTTAATGCTAGAAATCATTTCTTACTTTTTTCATTATACTTTATAAGTATCTATATTATATGTATAATACATATAATATTTATAACTCTTAAAAAATTAAAATATTATATAAGTTTATTTAATTGCTTTTATCTTATATAAGATAATTTTTTCTTAAAAAGTTGAAAGCTACATTAATTATCTGTCAATTAAGACAATTATTTTTTATCGTTAAACATTATAGGAAATAATATACTAATATAATCAATTATCTAAAAAAAATAAATAGTTCGAATATCTTATAATAAGTTACTTAACGAAAATATTAATGTATTAGTTTAATTAACTACCAATTATCAATTGCTCAAAATTTAATAGTACAAAAAATTATCGTTATTTTTTTAAAAATATTATTTATACTATTGAATAGAGATCTGATATTTTAAGATGTCAACAATTTTTAATTTAGTAACTGAATTAAAATAAATGGATATTGATCTATCTTGATAGAAATTTAATAATTGACTTTATTATTTTATAAAATTTCTTTTTTCAAGAAAAAAGATAATTTAGCTACTATGAAATTCATGATACAATTTTTTAGTTTACCAATTTCTAGATGAGAAATTATCGATAAAATATTTCTCAGAGCTTTAAATAGTAACCAAAAAAACTGATGATATCATTTATATATAGTATTTTAGAATATTAATATTTAGTTTTCATAAACTTATTGTACTAATAAATAATTTAACTGGATATATGTTACTATGTATTAGTTAGTTATAATAGAAGATTAAATCCGTTATATATTATAACTGGTTCATTACTTTTAACACACTTGAAGGATTCTTATTATCCTTTTTATTTAAAAATTATGTAAAGTGTATAAATATTAATTATAAATATCGAATAATATATGTTAAAAATCTATTTTGGAAAAATATTTAATTGTACCACTTAATCTAACATAAAAAATATTTTAAATATAAGAAATTCTAAACATTAGATCATTTTTTTTGATAACACTGTGTTAATAACATATTCTATATTATAATATAAAAATATATATTTTTATATTTAGGTATGTTTATTTTTTAAATAAAGTTTTATTTACTAAATTAAAAATTTAAATATAACTAATAAAATTATGATAAATAAATTTTAACTATTCTGTCGTAATTTATTTACTCTAGATAATTTAGTAAATTAACTCTTAACTAATTATACTTATAAAAAAGCTTCTTTGCTCTTCTCTTCATCATTATCTTTATTTAGTTCTTTTCTTATTAAATAGTTATTTAATAAGTTTAAACTTTTCTTTCAAAATTCTAAGTAGAATTTTTTAAAATTTATTTTCATTAAATTTTATGATATCCCAACAAAGTGATTTAACACCTAGTTTATTTATTGCGGAGATCTGATAATATTTTTCTTTCCAACCTAATGCTTCAATAATGGATTTTGTTCGTTCATTTGCCTCTTCAGACGTTAAAAGATCAACTTTATTAAAAACTAACCACCTAGGTTTTTGTGCTAATTTTTTATTATATTTTTCTAGTTCTGTGTTAATTATTTTAGCATTTTTAATCGCATTAGATCCATCAATAGGGCAAATATCAATAAGATGTAGAAGTATTTTGCAGCGTTCTAAATGCTTTAAGAAACGAATGCCAAGACCTGCACCTTCTGCTGCTCCTTCAATTAAACCAGGAATATCTGCAATAACAAAGCTTTTCTCACTATTCATACGTACTACTCCTAAAGTTGGTATTAAAGTAGTAAATGGATAATCAGCAACTTTAGGTTTTGCCTCAGAAACTAAACGAATAAAAGTTGATTTACCTGCATTCGGAGTTCCTAACATTCCTACATCAGCAAGTAACATCAATTCAAGCAATAATTCTCTTTTTTCTCCTTTAGTCCCCATTGTTTTTTGACGTGGAGCACGATTAACTGATGATTTAAATCGAGTATTACCTAAACCATGAAATCCGCCTTTCGCAACCATTAAAAGTTGCCCATGATAAATCATATCACCAATAATTTCTTTGGTTAAAAAATCACGTATCCGAGTACCAACTGGAACTTTAATAGTGTTATTTTTCCCAGATTTTCCTATACAATCATAATTTTTACCATTTTCTCCCTTTTCAGCTCGGAATATTGTTTTAAATCTATAATGAATCAAAGTGTTAAAATTTTCATCAGCCAACAAATAAACATTCCCACCATTCCCACCATCCCCACCATTAGGTCCACCTTTAGGAATATATTTTTCACGACGGAAACTAACACAACCATTTCCACCATCTCCAGCTATAACTAATATTTTAGCTTCATCAATAAATTTCATTATCTTTCCGAATATTAGATTTTATGAAATAAATAGGTAATTTTTACTGAAAATACTTATTATATAAATAATAATATAAAAGCTCGGAAAATTGTAGATTTTAAAGATCGATCTAAAGATCAATGAAATTTATTTAAGTTCTCAATGCTGATATATTTACGATTTTTTAACCCTTTAACTTCAAATTTAACTTTTCCGTTAGTCAATGCAAATAAAGTATGGTCTCGACCACAACCAACATTATCACCAGGATGAAATTTAGTGCCACGTTGACGAACAATGATACTACCTGCCAACACAAATTCACCACCAAAACATTTGACACCTAAACGTTTTGCTTTGGAATCGCGACCATTACGCGTTGAGCCGCCAGCCTTTTTATGTGCCATTAATTCTCTCTTTTAATTTTTAGATAAGATACATGTAATCTTAATATCAGTAAACCACTGACGATGACTCTGTTGTTTACGGCTATGTTTACGACGTCGAAATTTAACAATTGTAATTTTCTTACCACGACCATGCGCAATAACTTCAGCTTTAATTTTACTACCTTCAACTACAGGAGAACCAATTTTGATATTATTACCGTTAGCTACCATCAATACTTGATCAAATTCAATAATTTCACCTATAGAAACATCTAACTTTTCTAGACGAATTGTTTGGCATTTGTTGACTCGGTATTGTTTACCACCACTTTTGAAAACCGCGTACATACAAACTCCGATTAACATACTTACTCTTTCTTAACAGATTTGATATTAGTATGCATTTTTATAAAAACTTTAATAAATTATGAATTTTACGCAAAAAGAATCAGAAAACAAGTATAGAATTTAATTTAATAATAAAAATTTATTTTCTAAAATATATTTATTTCCCTACTCATTCATTTGTAATGTATTTACAGTACAATTAAATAAAAAATATTAACACCATAAAGTAAAATGAATAAAATATTATGTTTATATAAATTCAAATTGATAAAAGAATTTATAAAATGAATTTAGAATCAATTATCAATCTAACCGCACAAGATATGGAAGCGGTTAATAAAGCAATATTGAATCAATTCAATTCAGATATTCATCTCATTAATCAACTAGGCCATTATATTATTAATAGTGGAGGTAAAAAAATTCGTCCAATAATTACTATCTTGGTTGGAAAAGCTTTAGGATATCAAGGAAAAAAACACATTAATGTAGCGGCATTAATTGAATTTATTCACACTGCAACATTACTACATGATGATGTAATTGATAAATCTACTCTTCGTCGCGGTAAAAAAACAGCAAATGCTGTTTTTGGTAATGCTGCTAGTGTATTAGTAGGAGACTTCATCTATACCAGATCATTTCAAATGATGACAGAACTTAATTCTATGGATGTTTTAAAACTAATGTCTGATGCAACAAATATCATTTCAGAAGGTGAAATTTTTCAATTAATTAATTGTAATAATCCATACATTACTGAAAGTGCTTATATGCAAATAATATATAGTAAAACCGCAAGATTATTTGAAGCAGCAACACATGCATCAGCAATAGTATCAGGAGCTAATGAAATACAACAGAAAGCCTTACGAGATTATGGTCGTTATATTGGTACTGCTTTTCAACTAATCGATGATCTTCTTGATTACGATGCGGATACTAGCAGTATCGGAAAAAATATCGGTGATGATTTAAATGAAGGGAAAATAACGCTACCTCTACTTCATGCAATGAAAAAAGGTACCGCAGAAGAATCTGCACTTATTTGTAATTCAATAGAGCAAGGTAATAAAAGGTATTTACTGAATAGTATATTAATTACTATGAAAAGATGCGGATCTCTTGAATATACCAGAGATAAAGCTATAGAAGAAGCTAATAAAGCAATTAAAGCTCTCGATATTTTACCTGATACATCTTATAAAGATGCTTTAATCAGCTTAGCATATATTTCTGTTCATACCTCTTTCTAATAAAATTTTTTGAATAATTCATCCCGTTTCTAGGCGAATATTTTTTCTGAAAAATCAATTCATAATAATTTATATAAAAATTTAACTTTCCTAACCTCTCGCTCCAATTAAATAAAATTTAATCATCTTTTCACGTTATCTTTCTTAATTACTTATAAGTTTCAATCCAAGCTAAAAAGCTTTATCTTTTCTCTTTCTTTTTGAAAATAGATTGGAGTTATATTTTAAAAAAATATATTAAATACAAATATATTATCTTAGTAGATTACTGACGTAATATTTTAAACATATTCTTTTTCTTCAATTACAACCTTTAACCTTCTCAATACAACATTTCATTCAAAAAATCATTTTCTACCTTTTAGTGGTATTAAAAAGTAGAGAATATTAATAATATATACCAAGATAAATAGATTTAAGTTTTTAATCCATTAATATATATCCAATGTTTTCTTCCAAATATAATAAAAGGAAAATTGTTAATTAAATTTATTTAAATTTTCATTTTTTAAAAGAGATTATAATCGATATTACGGTTTTTGTGATAGGAAAATGATATAAAAAATTCGTAATCTTATTAATAAATTAATTTTAATAAATTATAAAAATTTCAAATTAATATCTTCTACTTTTATTTTAATGAGGTTAGTAACGATTATTTTTAATAAAATCCTCCCCTAATTTAATGTCTTTATTAAGAGTATTTAACATATTTTCTAATTTATTTTTTTCAAATGTATTTATAATATTAATAGGTAATTTTTCTTCAATACCATTTTGACCTAAACGTATTGGTTGAGCAAAAAAACGAGCATATTCTCCATCACTTTCCACATAGGAGCATTCAATTATATTTTCTTTACCATTTAAAGCATGAATTAATGATAAACCAAATCTTGCAGCAGCTTGTCCCATAGAAAATGTCGCTGAACCAAAACCTTTTTTTGCTTCAATAATTTCACTACCAGCATTTTGAATACGATTAGTTAGTTTTTCGGCTTCTTTTTCTGTAAAACTAACACCTGGAATTTGAGAAAGCAACGGAAGAATAGTTAACTTGGAATGACCTCCTATAACTCTCACTTCGATTTCTTCTGAATTTTTATTTTTTAATTCAGCAACAAAAGTATTTGAACGAATAATATCTAAAGTTGTTACACCAAATAATCGATTTTTATCATATACACCAGTTTTTTTTAATACTTCTGCTGCTATCGGAACCATACTATTAATAGGATTTGTAATAATTCCAATTAACGCCTTAGGACAACTCTGAGCAATTTTTTCAATTAATTTACGAATAATATCGGCATTGATATTAAACAAATCTGAACGCTCCATTCCTAATTTCCTGGGAACACCTGCCGAAATTAATACTACATCAGCACTATCAATCGCAGGTATAGGATCTTTACCAGAAAAACCAAGTACTTTTACATTTGTTGGAATATGACTTAAATCTTTAGCATAACCAGGAGTCACAGAAGAAATATCATAAAGAGAAAGTTCTGAGAATGATGGAAGTTGATTTTTAAGAAGAAGTGCAAGTGATTGACCAATACCACCTGCCGCTCCAAGAATAGCTAATTTCATGCTTACACTCCTTTTTATATTTATTATGCTTCTAAATTCTTTAAAATTTTAACTTATTAATACTGTATTCATACCTAGGGATTTGTTAATCATAATTGATTTTTCTAAAAATGAATTTTATAAATTCCATTATAAGTTAATCATAATTAACTAAATGCGATAAATAAAAAGTTTTTAATATTTTTTAATCATGGTATGACATAAAAATAATTTTTAATAAAACTATTAGTTTATTTTATAAATAAATATGTATTTTACAAATAAAGATTTCTATAATCAATTAATTAAAAGTGGATTTAGATAATACTTCCTTTAATAAGGAAGAAGGAATCTAATGAAATATTTTAATACTTTAATAAAATTAAATTTAATTTACATAAAAAAATTAAAATTAATTGTTTTAAGAAAAATGTTTAAAATATAAATAATCAAAATTTCTAAAATGTTAATTATAATAGTTTGACTCATTGATTAATCATTAATATCAAAATAGGAATGGTTTAGTATTTTCTATACTGAACAAGTAGTTATATCCTAAAGAAACAACTCGAAACTAAAAATTTATTATTATTTTTTTAACTACAATTGGAATCAATTTTGGTTAATTTGTTTATTTTGGATTTATACATTCATTTCTTACTTTATTATATACTCTATGACTTAAAAAAAATTTTTAAAAAATTACCTTCTTATAATATCAGTTTCTAACTAACTTTTATGCTTATTAGTAAGAAAATTTTGTTAATTCAATTCAAAATTTATTTTGAATAATAGGTATTAATCTATAAACATAATTAATGTAATTTATATCAAATGAATCTTTATTGATTAAGAAAAATTCATTTAACTATTAATCTTGAAATAATTTCTTGAGCTGGTAAACACAAAAGAAACATGATTTATTAATAATCTTTACAAAATTAAATTCAATAACTTATAATAAAAATTGCGACAAATTTATACTTAATAGTAATTTTATATTTCTTTATTTTACTGATAATTATTATATTATTTTGTTGATTAAATTAAATGCATAAATTATTCACTACGCGATATTAGAGTGATTTGATGAAAAATTTTAAAGTATCATCTTTTTTAATATTCAATCTTAAAGATTGAATGGAAATTTCACTTTAAAGACAATGAAAAATTAAAATCTTATTTAAAAATTTTAGAAAACTTAATGATAATGAGAAATATCTATGAAGAAAGAAATTTCCGTTTTAATGATAATGAGCCAAACAGAAAATATCACGTAGATTTACGTTAATAAATTCATTAAACAATTAATCAAATATAAATATAAATATAAATATTTCTATTGGAATTATTTATATTCATCTTGATTATTGTACTAGATTTTTGAACATAATTAATAAAACAGATCTCAAAATCAAGAATATTAATATAAATCTTTAACTAATATTTTATATAGGATTTTTTCAATTATTCTTCTTTATATAACAGAATATATATTGTAATACTTCTATATATAAATCTTTTATATATCTTTCATCTGTCTCACAAAATGTGATTTCTAACCAATATATATCTTGTCAATAAAAAATTTTTAATTTCAATTTAAGTAAATATAAATAGAATATTTCTAGAAATAAAATATTTTATATTTTTGTTA
This sequence comes from Arsenophonus sp., assembly GCA_046530785.1. Taxonomy (GTDB): domain Bacteria; phylum Pseudomonadota; class Gammaproteobacteria; order Enterobacterales; family Enterobacteriaceae; genus Arsenophonus. Next base: position 130,908 of record JBHEQT010000001.1, on the reverse strand, counting down.
TTGTAACACTTTCGATTATATTAGTTTTTTGATAATAGATTTTCATAAAAATTTAGAAAAAGTTTTTATTCATATTTATCTAAATAAAGAAAGTCACCTTGAAAGTAAGTTATATTTTCGCTATTTTAAAGAAAAGCTTTTTCTTTATTAGGAAAGGATGAAAATAAGATAAGTGATCTTACTGACTAAATTTTATATATATATCGGTTCAAAATAACTATAAGTAACAGGTAACTTTTTTCAAGGAAAAGGGTTCTAGCAAAAAAACATAATATCTTATGTTTTAAATCATTAATTAATGAATAATATTTCATATTAGAAAATAAAGAAAAAATATTCTTACCTTTATTTTTTAAATAGTAGGATCAAAAATCCTATTGTAAGAGTAAATTTTACTTTTATTTACATCTATAATAATTGTTTACTCAATTTTATCTTTAAATAAAGGACCTTTTATGACTCTAAGTAACGTACCAGCAGGAAAAAAATTACCTGAAGATATCTATGTTATTATAGAAATTCCAGCGAATGCTGATCCAATAAAATATGAAGTAAATAAAAAATTCGGCGCTATCTTTGTCGATCGTTTTATTTCTACTTCTATGTTTTATCCTTGTAATTATGGTTATATTAATCACACTCTTTCGTTAGATAATGATCCTATTGATGTTTTAGTTACAACACCTTATCCTGTACAATCAGGAGCAATAATTCGTTCTCGTCCAATTGGGTTATTAAAAATCATCGATGAATCCGGAGAAGATGCAAAATTAATTGCTGTTCCTCATTATAAATTGAGTAAAGAATATGATCATATCAAAGATATTATCGATTTGCCTGAATTATTGCGAGCTCAAATTAAACATTTTTTTGAGCACTATAAAGATTTAGAAGAAGGAAAGTGGATAAAAGTTGAAGGATGGGAAAATGTTGATGCTGCAAAATCTGAAATTCTTTCTTCATTTGAACGCGCAACTAAAAAATAATTATAGATTAGATTTAATGAATACCCATTTTACTTACTTATTATAAATAAGTAAAGTAAAAGGGGGTGTTTTAGAAAATTTTTCATTATATTCTAACTAAATTATTATTTTTATTTTTTTTAAAATAGTTACTGAAATTTATAAAAATAAATGTAAATAAGTTTACCTATATAAAGGTAGTTATCAATTATTTTAATAATATTAAAAATTTCTTTTAATATCATCAAAAATTTGATTAAAATTAAAGATATAGAGTAGAATACCTCTTTTAGATTTTATCTTCCTTCCACTACCCTGTGTAACTATTCCTATAGTAATAACTTAATTCATAAATTTTATAATTTTCCACATTTATAATCCAAAAATCTAAACAAAGATCACTTAATGATGACATATTTAAATATGCTTTAAAATAAAAAAATTTTTACAAATATTTAAAATTAAAACTATAAAATATTTTAATATTTAAAAAGCTCTAAAAATAATCTATTAGTTTAGTTATAAGACTGGAAATAAAACAATAATATAATTATTTAATGTATGAAAGAAAATTAAATAAATTATTTATACTTATATTAAATTTAAAGTTATTAGACATTTTTAGTTTCCATAAAAACTAAGACGTGTCATCAATTTTATTGATATCTAATGATAAGTTAAAAACCTAACTATTTTAGAATATTTTTCTAATAAATTTCTACTTTTTGAAAATCTTTTTCTAATAAAGAAGTAATATGAAATACTATCTAGAAAAATATTATTTAATCCTTAAAAATTATTAATAATAATGATATAAATTTTTGCGATTTAAATTGATTTGAAAAATTCATTCAATTTATTAACCAACCTCTGTAAATTGTTATATACTAGAATGATTGGTATTATTAGTATTTTTAAAATTTCTAATCACTTCTCTATATTATTTTAATAATATTCATCAACAATAATTCAGAAAATTTTTAATTTTTTATAAAATATTTTCTTAAAATACGGAAATATTTCTTTAATAATATAAATTCTTTTACGATTTAATTCATATTTATCTTATATAAATTTTATTTTTTTCTTCTAATCGATCTTATAAAATAAAAATATCTAAAAATATCATTTTCAATTTTAATATATATTTTAGTTAAGATTGAGTGATATATTATTTACTTAAATATATATTTTATCTGAAATAATTGATAATAAAATAATTACGATTCTTAATAATCTTTTTTCCGTAATCATCAATACAAATAAATATTTATACTTTCCATTAAAGTATAATAAATTAAGAATAGGTTTATAAGAAATTCCTAATTCATATTAATACAAATCATTATTGATGTATATCTTTACATATTTTACTTCGTTACCTGTAAATTTTTTGAAAGAATTTACTAGCAATCTATACGAATTTTTATTAATTTTACATTTTAGTGTATTAATATATCCTGTTAATTTAAAATGGATTTTTATAAATCGAAATTATGATAATCCTTATTCGTTTAAAAATAGAATCAATGTTTTACTTTCTCTAAATATTAGAGATATATAAAATTAAATTTTTATTTAATATCTTACTTTTCTTTGCTTTATATTGTTAATACTTAAAATCAATATTTATATTATCTTTTAATATTTCATTTTTACTTAAATTTAAATATATTTATATTGAAAATATATTCAATATTAATACTTATACTATAATTTGAGATTTTGTTTCAAAAATCTTTAAATCTTATTTTTCTTAAAATATCACGAATTATTTTTAGTTTTATATTTATTACTATAGTTTTCGTCCTCTTTCTTCATAATTACTCATATTTATATTTAATCTTATTTTTAAAATCTAATTAATAACAATGATTACTTTGATCAATCATTTTATTTTATACTTTAAATTATAAATAATTATATTTTCTTGCAATGAAAGATTATCAAGGATTATTAAACTCAATTTTAGATTACCATTAAAAGATTCCATTGCGATAAATTTTAACTAGAAAGGTTAATTTGAATAAAAATATGATAGATTAGAATATCTACATTACAAAATTTACTGATCTTAACTTATTGAAGAGATAAAGATTCTTAAATATATCTAAATAACTAATAATAGAATTTGTTTAATTTTTCCTGTTGATAAGTTGAAGTTACTGAATTATTACTTCCAAACTTAATTTTTATTCAGACAATAATTTTTAAAATAAAATATTTATAATCTTTTATATAAATCTTTTTATCGATTATTGATAAGTGAGTTAAAATAAATTTTTTATAGATATCATCTAAGCATTATCCGCTATATTATTCTTTATTATCTTTAATATCTAAAAAAATTTTTCTTAATTAAATCCTCCTACTTGAATTAATAAACAAACGGTTAGCTAGCAATAACCTCGTTCATTAGAACTAGATATTATTTTAAGTAATTACTTTATTTATAAATAAAGTTAGCTTATATTTAACTTTATAAAATGTAATATCAACCATTAATTAAATGAATTTAAATCACTTTATAATTTTAATTACTTTTTTATTATATTTTCTAAACTAATTGATATAGTGTCAAAAGATATTTTTATTACAATAAATTACCCATTTATTTTCTATATATTCTTTATCATATCTCTATAAAATATTTTATTTATTAAATTTAAATAAATATTAAAAATTAAAATTTTTCGGTTTATTTATACTGTTTCCTATTATTTATTAAAATATTTTATAATAAATAACACTTTAATCGTCAAATTGTCGTTAATTTTTTAAATTTTAATTTTCATCTAATCTTAGTTGTTATAAATTATTTATCATAATAACTAATTTTGTTTTTTAATTTGTCTAAATCATTGTAATTGATTTTTGGTATTAATCTTGGAGAAGATTAATATCTTAATTATAATTCATCGCTTTATTGTAATTAATAATACTTTATTAAGTCATTTTTTCATTGAAAATATCAATCAGAAAATTTAATAAAACTATTTTTATTCACTTTAACATAAAATATTAATAATTTTGATAAAATATCTCTTTCAATTTTTAATTAAATTGTTGTCCTTTTTTACCTTAAAATAGGATATAATTTGAACAAACAATATCTGAAGAGATATTTTATTGAAAAAATTAGTATGAATTATAATAATTATTGGATTTTTATGTTCTAAAATATCAAATTATCTGATAACTTATCTTCTGATTTTATACTGTATCTAATTAATATTAAATTATCAATTTCTATCTTAATATTATTTATCTAACTTATATCTCTCACATTATGAGATCAAAATTAATTGAGAAATATCGATCTATTTTAGATGCATTAGTAAATAACACATAAATAAACAAATTTTAATGGTTTATTTTTAAAAGGTGATTTTATTTTCTCTTTACTAGAATTTTAAATTATTATTCTTTATATAACTTTATTTTTCAATAAAATTTCTAAAAATTAACCGATAATCTAGAATATATTAATTTTTATATAGTTAATTAAATTTTTAATAATTTAGGTAAATAATTATCCGATATTGTTGATTTAGAAATCGAAAAACTAGATCATATCAAAATAAATATTTAATTCTTAAGTATTAAGTGATCTAAAATATATGAAATTCTTAAAAATTTAATTAATAGTTTTTAAACTAACTGAATATTATGAATATGGAAATCATCTTATATAATATATATCATAATATCTTCCCAGTTGAATATTATTCATTTATAGTTAAAAACGTTTTAAATAGTTAATTTGAAATAAATGATTAAAATTTTAGTTAAATCAAATTTAATGTTTATATTTGATAAATAACTTTTTTAAATATAACTTACTTAAGTCATTGAAATAACTACGATTACTAATCGTAGAAATCTCTATATTTTATAGATATTAAGAAAAAAATATATTTTTATTAAATAGTAAATAATCTAACCTATTATCATCAATAATAGTAATAACAAAATAGCAAAATTAAATTAATAAAAAATTTCTTTATTTTATAGATTATTAACTTAACCTTTAGTATTAAATTTCATTTTTCTATAGATAATCTTAGTTATAGAAAATAAATCCATATAATATTCAATTTAATTAAATAAAATATAAAATTTAAGGAAGATCAATATAGAAAATTATTTTAAAAATTATTTACCATTTTACAAAGTTATCAATAAATATCCGAAAAACCCCTATTCATTAACTCTATTAAATTAATTATTTATAACCTCAGTGAGATCGGTTGTTAATTTTAAATACTGGTTAACTTTCATTATTTATTGCTGGATGAATTTTTATGATTTTAATCGATACAATAATACAAAATTGATTAAACCAGTATGATAAAGATCGGATTCAATTCTTATTAAATCTTATTATAACTAATATAGATTTTCACAACAAAATATTTATTTTTTAAAAAATTTTATCCAAATATTTTACCTTTTATACGATCAGATCGATCTTTGAAAATCAAGTAATATAATATCTATTAGTATATTTATGAATTATTCAGAATAAATAAAAGATAAAGTATCTTCTTTATAAGCACACCCGTTTTAATTAAAGGATTACCTCTGCAATACAAAAGTAATTACTAATATGTTTTGTATTATCTGGATAATTTTTAAGATTTTAGAATAAATTAACAGTATATTGAATATTGATAATAAAATTAAAACTTTCATAAAGTTAAAATTATTATATCAAATATTTAATGATTTAAATTAGTACATTTATATTTATCTCTAATAAGATTATATTTTTATTTAATAATGATTATAGTGAATCATGATAAATTGCATCAATAATTTATTCACATCACAAAAATAAAGTTGGAAAAATCTTTATTTTCTTAAAAAGAATCCATGATTTTTTATCCTAATAAACAATTTTTAAAATTAATCATATTTTTTATATTATTTTCTAGTTTTTATTAAAGTAATATTTTATCGATATTTTTTAAATCTATAAATATAAACAAAAGTTATCTCTATCATCACAATAAGAGATAATAATAAATTTATTTATTAAAATTTCAAGTTATTGTTGAATATTGTAAAATAATTTATATTTTCGATTACACAAATAAAAATATTTTCTTATGTGTTACTAAACAAGTAACAAATTTACAGCTTCTAACCCAAAAAGTTTGGATTAGAATATAAAAAATAAGATCCCTACTTAAATTCATATAAATAAAGATTATACTTTTATATTAAACACATTAAATAAATAATTATTTATATCACATATATGCCATTCGAGTAGTATGAATTATTATAATATTTAGGATTATTTGTAAATAATTTATTATTCTTTATTTTATTAGTTTAATTTTTTTCTAAGTTCTCATTCAAAACAATGAAAGTGTTATAATTACAATATTCCATCAAAATAATTAATATTTTACCATTTTGAAAAATAATTTTTAAAAATTGCTCATAATTCTTTTATACGCATATATTTAATCCTCTAAAATATAAAATATCTGATTTAAATAATGTTACTATTAATAGTTTTAAACCCATCAACTTTAAACTTATTACAGTCCTTAATAAATTTTATAATTTTTTTTAAAACTGGATTTAAAGTTTTTTCTGACAATCAGTTTTTAAATTATTAATCAAAATTTTTCCATAAATATACTAATAATTAATCGACATTTATATTCGGATCATCCATAAATAATAGAATGATACTTATAACTAAAATTTTAATTTGGAATGGTACTTGAAAGGTAATATTCGGAAATATTTTCTTAAAAAAAATTAAATAGAATTGTTTTTATAGTATCATCCCCCCTATATTTTATTTTTTAATTTTCATAGATTTGGAAGATACTATCTTGATAGAAATAGTTATATTTTATAGATAATTATCGAATAATTTATTTGATTGCAAATGTAGAGGTAGTAAAAATCATATCATTTTTAATATTTTTAATAAATTTATATATCTATAAAATTTTATTTTTAAATTGTTTTTAAAAGTTCTTTAAAATAATTCAGAATAGTTTGGATTTTATTTTTAGAATGATAAGAATTTAAATAAACTTGAAAGTAAACACTCAATAATAGAAAAGTATTTCTTTTGTTTGATAAATTTCTTAATAATTTTAAATTCCTATTTACGTAAACTTTTCTGTTTAATATAGGTTAAATCCTGAATTAATAAAAAATTAAACAAACATAAAAGAAAATTAATATAAATAATTATCTTATTAACCGAATAATAAAAATAAATAGTTTATAAAATATTTTATATCTAATATATTTTAACATCTCTTTAATTTATTAAATGATATAATAAAAATTATTTTTTTAATAATTTTTAATCAACACTATTACTTGAATAAACTTGAACTTATATAATACCTTTTCAAGGTATCAATTATTTATCTTTCTGATTTCCAAGAACCTTTCAAGGATCTTTCTAATATAGAAATTTATTTAATATTTAATTTTTTTAATAATTATAAAATATTTAAGATATCAAAGAAGTAAGTCTTACTTTTTGGATAAGTCTCTATATATTTAATCTTATCCACCATAGTAACTTCTACTATATAAACTTAAAATAACTTTATTCAAAATAAAGAATATTGGAATATTATTCCATAATTTTATCCAAATTAATTTTATAAAAAAATAAATGATAAGTAAGCATTTACTATTAAATTAATAATATTAAAGAATTTTTCTTTTTAATAATATTAAAATTCATTTTATTTAATATTAACTATATTTAAATCTTATTTTCATTTTAATAAAAAGTAATAGTAAAAACTATTATAGTTATATAATTAAGATTCTTTTTGACTTGAAGCTTAAATTCATTTATGAATAGTTATTAACTAGAATTTTTTTAAAATAAAATAGTAAAAATTATTACGTGATATTTTTTATTTGGAATTTTTATTAATTATATTGATAAAAATTAGAACGAATAAAAATAGAATTAAGAAGATAAAGTTCTTTATTCAGTGAAAATATTTTTTATAAAAATATTTGAAATTATTATAGAAGATAAAGTTAAAGTGATTAATAAGTAATTCTAAAATATTTTTCTAGAAAAATATTTCTTTGAAATTAAATTATTTTATTAATAAAATATTAATAACTCAATAATTTATTTCTATTTAAATATTTTAAAAATAAATTTTTATTAATTCAAATTTTATTTGTATATTAACAATAATATAGGTATTCGGGTATTTATATTCAACTAAAATTATTAAATGTTATTCAAAAAATGAAATATAGAAATGAATGTTTTCGTTTAAATCTAATAAGAAGAAAGTAAAGTATTATAAATTAAAACATTTTTTCTAGTTTGATATCTTTAAAAACTTATATGTTAAATTAATTGAGTTATAATATAAATAATTTATATTTTTATTTTAATCAGTGTGAGGATATATAGATAAATAATCTGTCAGGATACTAACTATTTTAGTTAAGAATAATTAATCTTCTATTAATTTTATTTATTATATTGAAATATTTTCATTTTTTAATTATTAATTAGAATATCTTTCTTTTATCAAGTTTCAAACATGGGGGGAACCCCATCCTTAAATAAAATTAAAATAAAATAATATTTTATTTAATTGTAATCTTTAATAATAAATTAACGATAAAATTGTTCATTTATTTTTCTATAATTTCGTTAACCGTAAAGTTACAAATGTAATTTTGTAACAGATATTTATATATATCGATTAGAATCTTTCTTTTTCAAAAACATATATCTAACATTATTTAGATAATATAAAATTTATTAAAGAAATTAAATAAAAATAATATGTTTATTATTGATCTATTTAAAATTTTTAGTATATTGCTCAGAGTAATTCTCTGTTATAGAGATATTATATTTAATATTGACTGTTATAATAAACGATTACAATTATAAAAAACTCGTTTTAAAACCTTTAATAAAGAAAACTATATTTTAAAATAATAGTAATGTTGAATTATTAACTTTCAATTCCATTGAATTAATTTATATATTTTAAATCAATAAATTATATATTATATAGTACAGTTATCACTGAGCAGTATTTTTAAAATTTTATTAAAATAAGAATTAATAAAACTTATGGAAATAAAAAAATATCCTTATATATTTTATCCTTTCATTTAAATATTGATTAAGATCATATTAGATTTAATTAAATAAAAGAAATTTTTATTAGAAATATTATATTATTAATGTAAATAAGTATTAACAATCTGATTTTATAATATGAATTATATTCACACTAATAATATTATTTCTTTTGAGAAAATTATTTTTAATTATTAATAATAATTATTCTTCTTATTAAATTTTATTAACTAAAACTAAATAATAAATTTTATTCATTATCTTCTAAAGAAGATAATAATTTTTAGTAAAAATCCAGTTATTTTTTGAAAAAATCCAAATTGATTGAAATACAATTAAAATTAATTTATTAAATTATCAGGATACTTATAATAAAAATTTTTGATTAATAAATGATTTTTTTATTAGATTAATTTAATTTTCATTCATATTAAATTGAAGATTTTATTTTTTATTGATAGAAAATTCGAATGTCTTTCAGTACTTCATTGGATATGAATTAGATCCTAGAAATATAGATAAAATTTTCTTCAGAAAGAAGAATAAAAATGAATTTTAATAAATATTTCATTATCATGAATTTATTTTTTTATTTGTGGTAAATAATCAAGTATATAAAATGGATAATATTAGAAAATGTAAAAGAATTATGTTCTTCTTCATTCGATTATTTTCTAGATTCAACTACTCATTAATATATAGTTATTTTTTAATGTATAATGAATCTTTCATAATAAAAATTCTCCTAAATTAAATTAAAGAAATATTGATTGCAAATTTATTGATGTGTTGAAAATTTTTTATTTTATCAGTTTAATTAACTAATTAATAAAACTTTTATGAAACAGGCATCGATCTTACTTTCTAAATATAGAAATATAATTTATAATAGAAATTATACAGTTTTATAATTTCTGATTTATTTAATTATTTCTTGAGGATAAGATAACTTCTAATTATCGCTAGTCCCCTTACCTTATCTCTTCTCTTTAATTAAGAGAAAAAGATAAATTTTATTTATATAAATAGTTGTAATAGTATTTTACTTTTCTTTCAAAAATATATTTTCTCAAGAAAATATATTTTTGAAAGATTCATAGATTATTTATTAAGCTAATTTATTTATAAGAAAAATAAATAAATAATAAATAAAATTAATTTTAAAAATCTATAATAATTTGATTTCAAGAACAATGTTATTTGAAAATTAGGATGGACATATACATGTTCATAACAGATAAATTATATAGAATATAAAATTCTAATTTTGTGTGATCCTCTCTACAAGAATTAATTTTAACATTTTAATTTAATTGAATTAAAACTATTAACAAAAAATTTGTTTATTTATCCCTATATCTTTTAATAAATTTTGTTCTTTTCATTGATTAATAAAATAATGTAATGAATATAAACTCAATTTTTTATTTAGCTATAATCAAACCATTAACTTTTTTTTAATAAATAAAATTTTAAAATACTAATTCTATTGTATTAACTGCCTCCATAAATTTCTAATTAATCAAATCTTCAAAAGAAGAAGATCATTGGCACTGTAACAATAAATCCATATTTATCCTAAAATAAATGTTTTTAGATAAATTCCTTTTTAACTTCAATAATTATAAAAATTGAACATCTATATAAGATAGTTTTCTGATATTAAATTAAAAATTCCTAACCCAAAAGTAAACAGATAAATAATCATCCTTAACTTTAATTCAATTATAAATAACATTGTATATATTATAATATAGAGTAAAAATGTTAATTTTGACCTTAAATAAACTTTATTTTCTTAAATATCTATGTATATAGTGACATATTTCATAAATAAAAAATTATCTACAACTAAATATAATTTTTATTATTTTAGTGAATACAAAAGTAAAATAATTATTTTTTTATAATTTTATAGATATCAATAATAATATTTAAGTTAAAAAGTAAATCTACTATTAGATAATATTTTTATTTATAGCTAATAATCAAAAAGTAATTATTCAGGAATAATATTAACATTCAATTTTGCAGATACATCATTATGTAGTTGGAAATGAACTTCATGTTCACCAAGAATACGTAATACACGGTTTGGTAAGCGAACTTCACTTTTCGCAACTTTGACACCTGCCGCAGTGACTATCTTTGCAATATCACGAGCCCCGATTGAACCAAATAATTTACCTTCATCGCCAGCTTTAGAACTGATAGTTACTATTCCTAATGAATTTATTTTCTCAGCACGAACTTTCGCGATAGTCAAAATAGAGACTAATTTGCTTTGTAGCTCGATACGACGCGCTTCAAAAAAATCAATATTTTTTTTAGTTGCAGGAACAGCTTTTCCCTTTGGGACTAAATAGTTACGAGCATAACCTGATTTAACATGAACTTGATCACCAAGATCACCCAGATTTGCTACTTTATCCATTAGAATAATTTGCATTATATTATCCTTTTTAATTTTGTTAATAGATCATTAAATCACTGATGACGATCAGTATATGGCAATAAAGAAAGATAACGTGCTCGCTTGATAGCAGAAGAAAGCTGACGTTGGTATTTTGCACTAGTTCCAGTGATACGACCTGGTACAATTTTACCACTTTCAGTAATATAGTTTTTTAACATTGCGATATCTTTATAATCAATCTCTTGAACGCCTTCTACTGTAAAACGACAAAACTTACGACGACGAAAATAACGTGACATTTTACTAGTCTCCAAAATATATCAATTTAATCCTTTCAGCATGAAGAACTAAATTATTCAATCCATTAGCAGTATGATGACTACTAATGAAACCTATAACAAGAACCCAACTACCGACTATTATGTTATGAGTAGACTGTTGTAATTTTTGTCCGCTGGCAATAATGGTTATTCTACACCATACTTTCCGATTAAAACCAGCCTCCTTTTTTTGTGAACGATGTTCAAGAAAAAATTGACAGTGAGGAACTCCAGATGGACTAAATTTTTTTATCGGTGTATTACAAATTTTTCCTGACAACACTAATAGATTACTGCTCATAAGTGAAAATTACTCTTCAGAATTCTTCGTTATATCCCCTTCAATTTCTTCCAGATCTTCATCAACTAAATCACGAATACGACGATCATCCCTAGCTTTAATCATTGGAGAAGCTTCAGTAACCAAATTTTTAACACGTATAATCATGCTTCGAACAACGGCATCATTAAAACGGAAATTTCTTTCTAATTCATCAATCTTCTCTTTCGGCGCTTCAACATTCATTAAAACATAGTATGCTTTGTGTAATTTATTGATTGAATAAGCTAATTGACGTCTACCCCAGTCTTCCAATCGATGGATTTTACCCTTCGCTTCAGTGATAAATCCACTATAACGATCAATCATACCTGGAACCTGTTCACTCTGATCCGGGTGAATCATAAAAATAATTTCGTAATGACGCATCATTTTGTTCCTTACGGATTAATCAGCCTCTTCTCTTCATGGTCAGCCACATCCCATAGAGGCAAGAACCTATTAAATTGCGGCTAAAAAATCAATTTATAACTATAACTTAATATTTAGTTAAAACTCAAGAAATAGATTGAATCATCATTTATTATACATTGAATTCAAAAAATAATTTTATTTTTTTCATTTTAATACTAAACAATTAAATTATAAATGATAGAAAGCTTTTCAGAAAAATTAAAGAATAAAAGGAATCTACTGAATTGGATATATTCTTTCTGGTAAAGTGTTCATTGTTCAGTAAGTTTTCAATATAAAATATTTTTTTAATTTAATAAATTTTGATCTCCTTGTACAAGATTTTATCTTATAAAAAACACTTCTAAATCCCTAATCAATTCTCATTAATTAAACGAAATGAAATAAGAGTTCGATTAGGATTACTTTTATCAATATTATTTAATATAAATAATATTGATAAAAGTAATCCTAATAGTATAATAAAAAGTATATTTTTTTGATTGAGCATAAATTTTATGATTTTATTAAATTTTCTACAGGAAGAATCCGTAGAAAATAATGAAATTTCCATTTTTATATTAAAATAATTTTTATCCTTTTCATTGATATTTTAAAATAAGAAATTTATAACAACTAATATATTATTTAATATTAGTATTTTACCTAACAATCTGATGAATAGATAGAGTTAAAATGATAAACGATCATGTTCTTTTTGATGAACTATCAAACCTTTTTAGATCATCTAGACTTATACAGAAAATAAGTTAAATTATAAGAAAAAATTAGAAATAATAATAATTTAAATTAGCTATAGCGTTTGAAGATACTTTAAAAGAAGATAATTAATATTAATATAATTATAATATAAATAATTTTATCTAATTAAATTCTTAATGTAAAAATCCAGTAATATTGCAAAAATTATCCGATTACTTCGTCTTAATTACTTTAGTATTGAAATACTGATTTAAATAAAAACGATCATTACAACAGAAATATTTAAAAATGTAATTATTATTAGTATTGGGGATACTATTCATTTAATCATAAAAAACTCTTATTATAATCAACGAACAACTTTATTTTTTTACTCAGCAAAAACTATGCAATAAGTAAAACTTCTTAACTTTAATCTCATGTAATATATGATTATTATCGTTTAATATGTATTAATTAAAATATTATATCGTAATTCTAAAATTAATTTAACATTTTTCTATATAAATTAGTAACTATAATTAATTTTATATTCTTAATTTATAGATACAGATAATTTTCTTATCGATGGTATTAATTTAAGTAAATTATATTCTTTTATGTTTAATATTTTTATAAATATTATTTACTTTTCAGTGTCTAAAGAAGAATCTAAACCTAAATTAAGTTAAATAGTAACATTATCTAATATTAAAAATTATTTTTCTGAAAATAATAAGATTTTAAATTTCTCTTGAAAAAAATCCAATCTCTAGGTTATGATCCTAAAGTAGGGTATAATACCCATTTAATAAATATCTAATTGGGATGATTTATACTCAATTATTTAAAATATTGAATTATCAAAATAATTTATTATATTCGTATTTTGATACATAAAATTATTTATTATTAAAATAATCGCCATTATACTACTAAATTAAACTAGATAAATACTATAAGTAACTTTTTCATAAATTTATCATTTACTTCATAAGTTTTAAAGAAATTCATTTCTTAGTAGTATTGATAAAAAGTAAATAATATTTTTATAGTATTTTTAATTTCAATTTTCGGAAATTTCCTTTTATTAAAAATCTTTTTCTTTATTTGTCTATTTAAGATGGTATTAGAGATTTTGTTAAATTTAAAAAATGCTTTATTTAACTTAATTTTTCTATGATCTAGTTCTTTCCATGAATTAAAATTATTTTTTTAATTTTCTTTTTTTTGTTATTTTATCTATATTTTTTTCCTTATCTAAAATTGATTTTAACACAAAATCAATCTTCCGATCATCCATATGTACAGATTCAACTTTAATTTTAATTTCATCACCTAAACGATATATTATACCAGAAGACTCACCAATAAGTCGCTGCCTTACATTATCATACCGATAATAATCATTATTAAGTGAAGAGACATGCACTAGACCATCAATAAAAAGATCTTTTAAACGAACAAAAAAACCAAAAGCAGTGACACTGATTATAATACCAGTAAATACATTCCCAATTTGATCTTGCATAAAATCACATTTTAACCAATCAGAGACATCTCTTATTGCTTCATCAGCCCTTCGTTCCGTCATTGAACAATGTTCACCTAATTGAAATATTTGATTACTATCAGAATGCAAACCACCGTTTATTGTTAAACGATGTTTATTTTTTCGATTTTGTCCAGATAAAAGATATTTAATCGAACGATGTAAGGATAAATCAGCATAACGACGAATAGGTGAAGTAAAATGTGCATAAGATTTTAATGATAATCCAAAATGTCCTCTATTTTCATTATCATAAATAGCTTGTTTCATTGAACGCAAAATCATTATTTGCAATAATTCATGATCCGGACGTTCAGAAACTTCATCCATGACTTTAGCGTAATCAACCGACTTAGGGTTCATCCCTCCTGGCAATATCAAACCAAATTCATTGAATACTGTTCGCAAGTTTACAATACTTTCTTCTTTTGGATTATCATGTACACGGTACAAGCTAGGTTCTTTATTCTGCTCAACAAAACGTGCGGCAGCTATATTTGCTAAAATCATGCATTCTTCAATTAATTTATGCGCGTCATTACGTTCAACCCGTTCTATTCGTTTAATTCGGTTTTCTTCATTAAGAATAAATTTAATTTCTTTAGATTCAAAAGAAATAGCTCCTCGTTTTATGCGTGCACCATCTAACACTTTATATAATCGATGAAGTTGTTGTAGATTTGGTACTATATTTTTATAACGCTGACATAATTTTTCATCACCCTGTAAAATTTTCCAAACTTTGTTATAAGTCAACCTTGCATGAGAACACATTACTCCTTCATAAAATTTAGATGAAATAATTTCACCTTGATCCGATAACTTCATTTCACAGACTAGGCAAAGACGATTGACCTTAGGGTTTAATGAACATAATCCATTAGAAAGAATTTCAGGTAACATAGGGATCACTCGTGATGGAAAATAAACTGAATTTCCGCGACTAACCGCTTCATTATCCAACGCAGTTTCTGGTCGCACATAATAACTAACATCAGCAATCGCGACAAACAAATACCAATTACCGTCTTTCTTCTGTATACAATAAACTGCATCATCAAAATCGCTGGCATCTTCACCATCAATAGTAACTAAAGGTAGATGACATAAATCTATTCTTCCTTTTTTTGCTGACGCAGGGATCTGTTCAGATAAATTAGAAACTTGTTTCTCAACTTGAGGTGGCCAATTATAAGGAATTTCATAGGTTCTTAATGTAATCTCCACCGCCATGTTAGCACTCATACTTTCACCTAATACTTCGACAATATTTCCTACTGCCTTAGTATGATGGGAGGGGCGAGTTATCATTTCAACAACAACTACATTTCCAATCTTAGCATCCTTAACTTTCTCTTTAGGGATCAATATAATAAAATATAATCGATTATCATCAGGGACTACATATCCTATATCAGATTTTAAAAAATAACGTCCTATAATATATTTATTTCTTGGAATAAGCACTCTAACAATACAAACTTCTATACGTCCTCTCCGATCTTTGCGTAATGATTGAACAAGCACAACATCACCATGTATCGCTTTTTTCATTTCTTCAGAAGAAAGATAAAAATCATCTTTCTGACCTTCTACTCGTAAAAAACCAAAACCATCCCGATGACCAATAACTATACCTTTGAATAAATTAAAACGCTCAGGTAAGGCATAACATTGACGTTGAGTAAATACTAATTGACCATCACGTTCCATAGCACGTAAACGACGGTTCAATGCTTCTAAATCTTCTTTTTTTATTAACTTTAATATTTTAGCAATTTCCTGGCGACTAATAGGCGTGATATATTTTGATAAAATCTCTAAAATATATTCACGACTTGCAATTGGTGAATGATATTTTTTTACCTCTTTGACTTTATAAAGATCTTTTTCCATCATCATCCACCTCTCTCTTCTCTTTTTCATCATCGATTAATATATTGAAAATGTACTATCTCTCTGCTGTTTATTTAACAGTAAATCATAAAGTGAATTGTTATTTTTATTAAATTAGCCTATTTTACATTTATTTAATTCATTTAAAAAATAAACAATTTCTTAATTTAATATCAGGTTTTAATCAATAAGAAGAAATATTCT
The DNA here is from genome assembly GCA_046530785.1 of Arsenophonus sp. Taxonomy (GTDB): domain Bacteria; phylum Pseudomonadota; class Gammaproteobacteria; order Enterobacterales; family Enterobacteriaceae; genus Arsenophonus. The sequence goes on along the minus strand of JBHEQT010000001.1, from coordinate 114,001 downwards.
GTTCAAGAATCTTTCTTGAAATTTCTAATTTCAGATTTTCTAACAGAGAAATAACTTGATTTTATTTAGAACTATTTATTTTTCTATTCTTAAATAAATAGTATTTTTCTTCTTAACTTATAAAAGGACAAGTTCAATTTTATTTAATTAATTAACAATTTTTATCCCATGGTTCCGCAAAAAATCGTAAATTAATGATTAATAAAGTAAATATAACTTAATAATATTAAATTTTACTCACTAAACCTTCTTTATTTTATAACCATCGATTTTTATAAAATAAAAATAACAAAATATTTTTATAATTAACTCATTTAATTATTATTTACAAATGCAAATTACTATTATATTAAATAGTATTTAATTACTTAATATAAAAATAACGCTTGAAGATTTAAACCTCGCTCAATGAGAGATGCTGTTTAATGATATAATTATTATGCATCAAAAGGATCTAACAATATTATTGTTTCGGCGCGATCGGGTCCAGTTGAAATAATATCTATTGGAATTCCGGTTAATTCTTCAATCCGTTTAATATAATTAATTGCTGCTTTAGGTAGTTGATTATACTGTTTTACTCCAAAAGTACATTCATTCCATCCTGGTAAAGTTTCGTATATCGGTTCTAAATTTTCCCATTCCTCTTCTGATAATGGCGTTATTCTCAATTCACTACCATCTGGTTTACGATAAGCAACACAAAGTTTCACTTCATCTAAACCGTCTAATACATCTAACTTTGTTAAACAAAAACCAGAAAGAGAATTAATTTGAACTACTCGATTAATAGCAACAATATCTAGCCAACCAGTACGACGACAACGACCTGTTGTTGCACCAAATTCTACTCCCTTTTGAAAAAAGTGTTCTCCTATTTTATCTGATAGTTCTGTTGGAAAAGGACCACCACCAACACGAGTAGAATAAGATTTCAATATTCCTAAAACATAATCAATATAGCGTGGACCTAATCCAGAGCCAATAGAAACACCACCTGCTGTTGTGTTTGATGAAGTTACATAAGGATAAGTACCATGATCAATATCCAGCAATGATCCCTGTGCCCCCTCATAGATTACTAATTCTCCTTTTTGAACTGATTTATATAATAAATCAGCGACATCAACGGTCATTGGTGTAAAAATATCAGAAATAACCATAATGTCATCTAATGTTTTTTGGTAATTAATTGGAGGTACTTTATAGTAATTTACTAATTGAAAATTATGATAATCAATAATTTCTTTAAGTTTTAGCGAAAATGTTTTTTTATTAAATAAATCAGAGATACGTAATCCACGACGGGCAATTTTATCTTCATAAGCTGGACCAATTCCTCGTCCAGTTGTTCCTATTGCTTTTTTGCCTAAAGCTTTTTCACGTGCGTTGTCTAAAGCAGAATGATATGGTAAGATTAACGGACACACTGCCGAAATTTTAAGACGTTCACGAACTGGCACTCCCCGTGCTTCCAATTTTTTTAATTCATCCAATAATGCATCAAGCGATAACACTACACCATTACCAATGACACTTATGACATTTTCACGAAAAATACCTGATGGAATAATATGGAGAATAGTTTTTTCAGAGTTTACTATAAGAGTATGACCAGCATTATGACCACCTTGATAACGAACTACATACTTAGCACGTTTAGTTAGTAAATCAACTATTTTACCTTTACCTTCGTCACCCCACTGAGTTCCTAATATAACAACGTTTTTACCCATTTCAAAATTCACTCTATATTTCAAAAAAAGGATTTAATATTTTAATTATTATGATGCTAGAAATTTTTATAATTCAACATCTTTTTTATAAAAATGTTAAGATATTAAAGCCCGCTTAATACGGGCTTATTTATAATTATTTTTTAATCATTTCATTTATCTTTAAATGGATTAATGTACCTCTCTTTTTTATTTTGTATTTTCATATAGCGAAAAAAATCCATATCTGGGCTTAATACCATTACACTATTATTATCTTTACTGAAACTCTTCTCATATGCTCGTAAAGTACGAATGAAAACATAAAACTCAGGGTCTTGATTAAATGCTTCAGCAAATACTTTAGTTGCCATCGCATCTCCTTCACCATGTAATTTCAGCGCAGTTCGCTCCGCTTCTGCCAATGTTTCGGTTACTGTTTTATCTGCTGCTGCTCGGATCTTCATTGCTTCTTCCTGACCTTTTGAACGATGCTGACGTGCTACAGCTTCTCTATCAGCGCGCATACGCTGATATATTGCTTCCGAAACTTCACTTGGTAATTCAATTCGTTTAATACGAACATCAACAACTTCAACCCCTAATGCACCCATGCTGTTTGGATTAACAACTGAAAAATCATTTCTAATCTGTTTATCAAAACGTGATGTTATTGAAGCAACAGTATCATCACCTTCTTTTATCTCTTTAATATCTGACATGGAACCTTTATTGAGTGCATCACGTACATCAACAGTTAATCTCCCACGAGAATCTGTAATAACATCTTTCACATTTAAACGTCCAAACTCTGAACGCAAACGATCGCTAAATTTACGTTTTAGTAAAGTTTCAGCTTGATAAGGATTACCTCCGCTGGTCGCAACATAGTAACGACTAAAATTAATAATCCTCCATTTTAAATAAGAATCAACCATCAAATCTTTATTTTCTCTAGTTAAATAACGATCTGCTTGAATATCTAATGTCTGAATACGCGCATCCAGCATTTTTACCATTTCAATAAATGGTATTTTAAAATGTAAACCTGGTTCATAAATGATAGTTTTGTTTTCATTATCTCGTACAACTCTACCAAACCTTAGAATAATACCTCTTTCTGTTTCTTGGACTGTAAAAATTGATATATATAACACAACTAATAGAGAAACAATAATAACAATCAATGATTTACGCATAATTATTGTCTTCCTGTACGAGTTGTATTACTACCTCGAGCATTATCTCTAGCACCATAACTATATGAGTAAGGTTTTTCACTAGAAATATCTTTTTGTTGAATATCTTTATTAGGTTTCTGTACATCGATTGTTTTATTTTTTTTCCCATTTCGTAAAATTTCTTCTAAAGATAATACTAACATACTATTGCTTTTTTCGTTAACAACGACCTTACGCGTATTACCTAATATTCGTTCCATTGTCTCAATATATAAACGATCACGAGTAATCTTAGGAGAAATTTGATATTCCGATAATATTTTAGTAAAACTTGCTACTTCCCCTTCAGCTCTCAAAAGAATACTTGATTTATAAGCTTTTGCTTCTTCAATTAATTTCTGTGCATTACCTTTTGCTAACGGTAAAACTCCATTACGATAAGCTTGAGCTTCACGAATGCTCTTTTGTTCTTCTTCTCGTGCTGCAATAACATCATCAAATGCAACTTTAACCGCTTCCGGTGGACGAGCAGCTTGGAAATTAACATCTAATATTGTTATACCCATGTCATAAGGTTTTATTGTACTTTCTAACTCTTTTTGTGTTTCATCACGGACAAAAGCTCGTTTCGTTGTCAACACATTTTCCATTTCTGATTGACCAATAATTCCACGCACTGCGCTATCTATTGCCTGACGTAAGCTGTTATCTGGATTACTTACATTAAATAAATATTGAGCTGAATCTATTACTCGATATTGGACATTCATTTCTACTTGAATAACATTTTCATCAGAAGTTAACATCATCCCATTAGTTATTTGTTCACGTATAGTTTCAACGTTAACAGAAATGACTTTTTCAATAAAATTCATCTTCCAATTTAAACCTGGTTGAACAATATGACTATATTTACCAAAACGTAAAACAACTCCACGATCACTTTCTTTTATCGTATAAAAACCACTTGCAGCCCAAACAACAATAATCGCTGCAATAAAAAATGCGATAAAACGAACGTTTATATTCATACTATTTTGATTATTCGAACCATTTCTGTTTTTATTATTCCCGCCTAAAGAAAAAAATTTTCGACTTAACTGATGAAAAAGATCGTTAAAATTACTTATCCCCTTTTCTCTATTGCTTTTATTAGTGTCAGAATTACTGTTATTTCTACTTCCCCACGGTTCGCGGTTCTGTCCCTTATTATCGGATTGATTCCACGCCATGTTATAGCTCCATTCATTATGATTTATTTTTAGAACTAAGAGTAAAATAATTTACTCTTAAGCTTATTCAAATTATTAATCACATTTAATGTTTTGAATTAACGATGTAATCAATAAAAGATTTTTTGCTTATAAATTTTTGCCAAATAATAAAACTTTTATTTAAAATAAAAGTTTTATTATTTTATATTTTCATATTTTTATTACCTTATTAAGTTGATAAAACTTACTATAAATAGCTCTCTTAAAGAGCTCCCTCCCAAAATTCATAATTTATGATTATAGAAAAAATATTCTATATTGAATATTTAATACTAATAAAATTCCTTAATCTGTTTGAGATAATGACTAAAATTAAAATAGGGATATTTATGATCCTTAATGGATCAATACTGAATAAATTCATTCAAAATATCGATTTTATTTATAATTAATAGCATTAGAATTTTATTTTCTAGATTTTGTTGAATTGACTTTTAACTGTTTAAATATTTTTACATAAAATTTCATCCAGGAGATAGATAACATTTAATAGTAAAACTAGTTTTAGGTATTTCCCTACAACGTTACTTAAATACTGAAATATAAAATCATGAGGAAATATTTCTAATAAAATCTATATTATTACATAATAGTTATTTCTTTAATATCTTCTATATCATTATATTTTATCATCTAATTAAATAGACTAGGATTTACCTTCATTACTTTAAACTTAGAAGAATATGCATTGAAAATATCCTTTTTAGTTTTTGCTTATCTTCTTAACTTTTCATCTTTTCAAATTTACTTAATTTTGGATTTAGTCCTTTTCTTCAAAAGAATTAATAATTTAAAAAGCGAATAGAAATGTACTTTAAGTAAATTACTTTAAGTTCGAAATTAACTTAATATATACATATAAGCATATAATAACTTAAAATTTAAAGAATCATGACTAATAAATGACATTGCTATTACTTCTTAAGATTTCTTCCTTTTACTATAGAAGAAATCTTAAGAAGTATAATTAAAAATATATTACTATAATCACTTTAAAATTTTCTAGGATTTTCTGTTTATCTTTATAGAAATATTTTTCTCGATAATTTACAATTATCTATAATTATTTTACTTATTATATATATAGTTAAGTTTACTTTTAATGAAATAGTGTTCAAATACTTTTAATTTACTTTGAAATATATCTAAAAAAAGAATACTAAATTTCCCTACTTTTATATCTATAAAACAAAACCATAACTCTCCTTTTTTAGGGTTTTAAAAATATTAAAAAAATAATATACAGGTAAATTCCCATTTATCTTTATTTATTTAGATAATTAATTAAATTATTCTGTCATATTACTATCCTGTGGAAGTGATAGATTACCTGTATTGTAATTACCAATAGTTGTATTACCTACTCCTTGATTACTATGATGAGATATAGGACGAGAAGGTACTACAGTAGAAATAGCATGCTTATAAACCATTTGATTTACCGTATTTTTCAGTAAAATAACAAATTGATCAAATGATTCAATTTGACCTTGTAATTTGATGCCATTGACTAAATAAATAGAAACCGGAACCCTTTCACGACGTAACGCGTTTAGGAACGGATCTTGTAAAGATTGCCCCTTAGCCATTCTCTATTTTCCTTATTTTGTTATTTTTAATTAAACACTTTATAATTTAAAAATTTAATTATTTAAAAATTAAATCTTTGCTATTAATTTAAAGATAAATAGCAAATTATGTACTAATAACATTCAATATTGTGTTAAGAGATCTCTTAATATCATCGCTATTGAGTCTATGCACATTTTTCCATTTTTTTAACCATGTAATTTGACGTTTAGCCAATTGACGTGTTACACATATACTACGATAAACCATTTCATTATAGCTGATTTCATCAGATAAATATGACCACATCTGACGATAACCAACAGAACGAATAGCAGGTAAATTCTTATGCAGATCCCCTCTTGTATAAAGAGTCCTAACTTCATTCTCGAAACCAGAATTCAATATTTTTAGAAAACGCTTCTCTATACGTTGATGGAGAATTTTACGATTTTGTGGTAAAGTTACAAACTGTAACACATTATAAGGTAATTGCATTTCTTTAATTTTAGTTAATTCTGTTAAGGTCTTTCCAGAAATTAAAAAAACCTCTAAGGCACGAGATAATCGTTGGAAATCATTAGGATGAATTCTATTTGCTGATATAGGATCAATAGCTTTTAAGCGTTTATAAATTACATCCCAACCAAATTTCTTTGCTTGTGTTACAATTTCTGTTCGAATTGTAATATTCGCTGAAGGTAAGGATGACAGCCCATCTAACAATGCTTTAAAATATAGTATAGTCCCTCCAACGAGTAAGGGAATACGGTCTAATCTAACAATTTTTTTCATTTCTAATAAAGCATCACGTCGAAATTTTGCTACAGAATAAAACTCTGAAGGATCAGAAATATCAATTAATCTATGAGGAGCATTTTCTTGCTCTTTCGTTGTTGGTTTCGATGTTCCTATATCCATACCTCGATAAATTAAAACAGAATCTACACTGATTATTTCAACTGGTAATTTTTTACGTAATTCTATTGCCAATTCTGTTTTTCCTGACGACGTTGGACCCATTATAAAAATCGCTTTTGGCTTATATTGAAAAATTTGTTTAGTCATAAACTTAAAAATGTTATTATTAATTTTAAATTAATTATTTGTAGTAATTTTTCGATAATCCTTTAAATAATTTATGGCAATCCCCTCCCACTCAAGATTAACTTAATAACTCTTCTTTACCTTCTTCATTCAAATATCCATAGTTTTTCATTTTATTAAATAATTTGCTAATTAAACAACTATTATTTTTTCATTTAAAAGAAGTAATTTTAAAAAAAATTAATAGACTTAAAAATGATTCAACTAGATTTTTAGATCTTAATGGATAAGATATACTACTAATGCTAATATTTCACATAAAAAATGCCTAACATTAAAATCTTATATACTTAAATAATACCTTTTTTTTAATAAAATTTTCAATTTTTTCTCTTAATTTATCTTTATTAGTATAAGTAGTGAAATGGTTGAGATTTTAATCCTTTATCCGTAGGAATAAATTGGAATCTATTTTAGATATCGCTCAAATTTCCAATAATTATAACAAATCTAACTCTAAATGATAATTTAATAAATGCAAATTTTTAGAATAAATTATTAATATTTTTACCAAATGTATAATTTTATTTTGTTGTTTTAAACAAAATAGATTTTTTAGACTTTCATCTTTAAAGTATTTTCTATTGAAAAATTGATTTTTTGTTTCTATAAGTTTAAAACTTAATCGATTATTGAAAATCTCTCATCCTTAATTCTATTATAATTTTACTTATTTTCAATTATTTATAGAAAAGATGATGTAGTTTTAAATTGAAAATTTAAATATTTTCTCTTCATTTTCTATTTACCTCTACTTTCTATATAATTAGATATTCTATTAAATTATCTGAGAAAATCCTTTCACTAGAAATTAAGAAATTTGCCAATACTAAACAGTAAAAAGTATCCTAGTTTAAATTGACAGTATTTTGATTAAATTATTTTTACTTTTTATTACTTTAATTCTCTTATATAAGAGAATAATATATAAAAAAATAATTAATCAAATTTGTTTGATAAAGCAGGTTTTTTGTTTTTTTTAGATAAACATTGACATCACAATCATATTAGGATTAATATTTAAATTAAAGAAGATAAGAAAATTTCTATTTTTTGTGTGTTATTTAGTATAAAATTAAGGAATTAAATTATTGATCAATTGATTGTTGAATCATGCGCTCCATTAACATAAGAATATGGAATTTTAGTACTATTATATATAAAATAAGAATTAATTATCCAATCTCTTTAATTTCTAAATTAATGTTTTTCAGTATAATTTAAGCATATATTTCATAAAATATTACCAGAAGTAGGACGTTAACGTGATCATTTATAAATATAGGATAAGTTTATTTTTTTCTGTTCGTAAAAATTTAGTAGAACTCTCCCTCCCAATATACTAAAAAATATATAAAGAACTCCAATAATTTTTTTTGTTAGATGAAAGATATTCTTTTAATATAACACTTATCTCATGTGTTCTTCCAGTTACAGAGCTTTCCAAGATTTTTGTTTCTTAAAGTAAGAAATTAATGTTAAAAAAAGATAAAAGAAAATACTGAATGGAACTTTTCTCTTCTAAGTATTATATTCATAATAAAAAAGATCTATAGTATAGTTTTTCTAGAAAAATATCTCTCTCTAAATATTAGAAGGAAATCTTCTTTGGAGATGTACCAATATCATTTGTTATAAATACAGATGAGTTTTATCACAATTTTCAATTTCAATATCAATACAAATAGCGTCTAAAATTAAGACCATTATAATTATTTTTTACAACTAATGATTTATATTCAACAATATTACTCACGTAATTATTTTCTTAGTTAATTTCGAAAAGAAGGAGTTTAGTTTTAATAATATGTAATGTGCACCTCATCAAATTCGATTCTATACATTCTGGAGATGTTAATTATTAAGTACTTTTGTAAAATAATTTTAGTAATCCTCCCTATGAATATATATTGTAAATATTCCTTAATAATTATCAAAAAATAAAAGAGTTTTTAAGAAGAAAAATAATTCTTACAAAGAATGAATGAAATATCTGGAGGAACAGAACTATATCAATTCTAGAGGGAATATGTTCCGTATTATTATTTATGAATATTAGCAATTTTCCTTAATTTTCTCCGCACTTTACTAATACAAATACAACTTAAATGATTGAGATTTTAAAAATTGCAAAAATAAAAACAGCTTGATTGAATAAAATATTGTTCTATTTTTAAGATATCACTTAATAATTTAGTTTTTTAATTCTGTTCAAGAAAATTATTAAATTTACTATTTTTTCGATTGAAAAAATTTAAATAAAAAGAACTTTTTCAAAATTATTAGATGTTGCATTTAAATAGATTTAAATAAGAAATATCAATTTCTTTTATCGAACTTACTTTCGAACGGACCGATAAACTATAGAAATAAAATAATTTCTATTGTTTATTGTTACTTTTTAAAAATCAAATTTTTCTTGTAGGAATAGTTTTTAATTTATGAGAAATATTCATCGTTATATTTTCATAATAATTATTATGTTAAATTATACTTGGATCTTTTAGCACCATCTTTAAGTATTAATTTCTACGATAAATTAACAAATATTTTTAGTAAATTTTATTTACTGATTGATTTTGTAGATAGAGTAATTAGTTATTTTTTCAATTCATGAATTAATTAATAGAGATTTATTAAATTATTTTAGTTATTAACTCTTGAAATGCATGAGACTAATAAACAAAACATAAGTTTTGGGGAAATGATTTTTTAATATTAAATATTTTAATATTGATGATTTATTTGATTAACTATTAACACTTTATACTATTGAATTTAGAAGTTCGATAATAATACGTTGATACTGAATATTTTCAGACTTTATTGGAACGAAAGAATTTAATTAAATTTTATTTATAAATTTTATTGACAATCTAAATTCAGATATCTAATTGATTTGATGAAAATCTTAAACTAAATATTAAGATTCATAGGGAAGAATAATGCTCTTGGATCATCTATATAGGGAAAGAAAAATAACTTTTTATTTGTACAAATTACTTTTAACATGGCATATTAAATAATAATTGAAATTATCTATTAGAAAATAATGCCTTGCTAAGAAATAATTTTTTCTTTTTAACAAAAGAAAACTGATAAATTTTAAGCTTATTTATATTAATTATGAAAGAATTGTTATTATTAAGATTCTTATTATGAGAACTTTTCTAATAATATTTCTCCATATACTGATAACGCGAGAAATTGCGCCTGTCTTCTGTTATTCTTATAAGAGAAATAGAGCTCAAGATCAGGACATGGTAAAATTCCTTTACCTTTCTTTGGCCACTCCACTAAACATATAGCCTTCCAATGAAAATAATCACGAATACCAATAAACTCAACTTCTTCAGAATTAGTTAAACGATATAAATCAAAATGATAAACTGGATTAGGAACCAGTAAATACGGTTCAACTAGTGTATAAGTTGGACTTTTTACATATCCTTTATAACCTAAACCTTGTAAAAAACCGCGGATAAAAGTCGTTTTCCCAATCCCTAAATCTCCATACAAATAAAGAATAAATCTTTGATTACAAAGATTCCCTAAACGATTCCCTAAATTTATTGTTGCTTTTTCATTACCAAGAAAGAATATAAGTTCTTTCATAAAAGAACCACTTTTATAATTTTATTTAATATTCTAATTTATGAATTAAAATCATAAAAAATTATTACTGACTAAACATATAAAAATATATTTGTTCTTAACGAATTTTATAATTATTCTTATTATTTATCTAGATAATCTTTTATCTTTTGTTCTTATTTTTATCAAAATTTAATTTTTCTTATATAATATAATTAATAATTAATAATAAAATAAAACTTATTTTTAAATAAAATCATGAATAATTTCTTTTAAATAATTAAAACTTATTTTATTAATAAAATTGATACACTTACCAATAAGGAGCTATATCATATTAAGTGATAGATAAATATCCAATAATTAAAAATGTTTTATCTAAAATTCTTATAGCTTGAATATTTTATAAATATTTTTATTAGTAAGTTAATAATTTTATAAAAAGAATAATCCTTTGCATTTAATTCATTATAAATGATTAGATCTTATCTACTAGATACTTTATAATCTTACTTATGAATAATATAAAAATATATTTATTATAAAGTAACTTATATAATTAATTATCGAAGATATTTGATAATTTCAATAAAGTTAAATAAATTTAATAAAAAATTATCTTTAATTATTAAAGATAAAAATATATTTACCTTCTCTGATAACTTTTCTGCAAAATGAGTTAAAACAAATATTATATTCTAGATATAAATATTTAATTATAAATAAGTAAATTATTAAATCTTTTAGCAAATAAAAGATAATATTTTATATATAAGATAAATAATCTTATATATAAGTAAAAAATACTAATTCATCTTAAATGTATTTTTAATGCAAAAATGGATTTTTCTGTTAAAAATGAGTGAAGATTTTTCATCTTAAAAAAATAGAAAATGATATAAAATCTATCAAGATTAAGGAAGCTTTAGGGATCTCCTCCTTTATCCTTAAAAATTATGATCTTATTATATATAAATCAAAAGTTTCAGTTATTTTAAAAATCTACTCTCCTATTTTAAAATAGGAAGTTTTATAAAAGAAATCATTTTATTCTTTTAATTAAATAAAATTTTCTAATAAATTATTACCAATGGATCATCAGGAAAGATTTCGTGATGAAAAGCTAAAAGAAAATCTTAAAAGAATAAAATTAAAACACCTTAATTCATAATAACTATGATATTAAAAAAAAATTTAAAATAAAAATGAGATTGACTTCTCTTAAGATTAGAAAGATATCTCTTTTCTATAAAGAGATAGCTATTCTACTAATATTTATAACAATAATATTACTCAATCAAATTATAAATTTCGAATCTATCTGAAAATTTTAATTAGAAAAGTTTTAAGTATTAAATCTTTTTAATTTAAATGTTAATTATATAATAATTATGATTATTAATTATTCATGATAAGTATAATCATAATAGAATTTAAAGATTGATAAATTGTTGACGATAATAAGATAATTCTGCAATAGATTCCTGTATATCTTCTAAAGGTTGATGTGTATTTTTTTTTGTAAAACCTAATAATATATCAGGTTTCCATCGTCGTATTAACTCTTTTAAAGTGCTAACATCTAAATAACGGTAATGAAAGTATTTTTCTAATTTAGGCATATATTTAAATAAAAAACGACGATCTTGAGCAATACTATTACCGCAAATAGGTGAAACTCCTATAGGCAACCACTTTTCTAAAAAAGAAATTGTAACTAACTCTGCCTTTTTTTCATCATATTGACTAGATTTAACTCTATCAATCAATCCACTCTCAGTATGAGTTTTAACATTCCACTCATCCATAAGTAACTGTTTCTGAGATTGATGAATGGCAATCAATGGTCCTTCAGATAAGATATCTAAATTAGAATCAGTTACTACTGTTGCTATCTCAATAATCCGATTCTGTTCCGGATCTAATCCAGTCATTTCTAAATCTATCCAAATCAAATTATTTTCACTATATAGCATACTTATCCTGATTTTAATTTTAAACTTATAAAATACAACATTTAGTGTATAATATTTTTTTAAAACCACAATTGAAAATTGTTCATTAATGATGAATTATGTTAATAAAATAATAAATAAGTAGAGATTAGGTGATTAAAAAAATTATAAAAGATCAACAACAGCTGAAATAGATACAAATCCATTAAATTAAAATAAAAACAATATTATCAAAAGTAATTATGAAGAAATTTTTATTTCTCTAAATAGATTAGTTATTATCTTTTTTTGTAATTATCTAGATATCAAGATAAATCAAAATAATATTTAACGACTGTATTATTCTTTGAATGATCACCTATAACTAATAGGTGATCGTATTATTTATAATCTTTACTGGTAACCATAAAAGTTTTATATAAAATTTAGAAGTGTAATATAGAAATAATTTATGAAAAATATTAATATTGAACTCTCCCTTGATTGTATTATCAGGAACTCATCTCTAATTCTACTAATATTAATCATTTGATCATTGTTTCAATAATCTTAACTAAATTATAATCAAATATTATTGATTATAATTTAACTTTTTTCCTTCGAAATATTTAATATTATAACAATTATTATTTTGAATAAAATTGAATTTATTCAATAAAAAAAATAAAAATGAAGTAAATAAAATAATGAAATTTATTATGATATAAGGGGTATGTAGTTTCAGAAATCTTTAGCAAAATTAATAAAATGGATAAAATACTGATTGAGATCCCTAATAGAGAAAATATTTATTTTGTTGGATAATTTGGTTTTGGTAAGTGTCTTATCTTACTTTAAAACTTAATAGTTATAACAATGAAGAGAAATTTTTAATAAATTAAATATTGAATAATTCAAAAATTAGGTCAAAGACACAAAAAACTCTAGTTTTACCATTTATTAAAATGGAGGAAATCTTATTTAATTCCCCCAAAATCAGGGATTTTTGATCATATTATATAAAAAAGAAATAACTAAATGTTTTATTAAATTTAGACAATATTTTGGATGTTGTAAATTTCAGAATTGTAAGTATTTATATACTCTACTAAATATAATTTATTATCAAAACAGTAATTAGTTGGAAAGATAAAAAATTAATTTTGCAATAATATTCTAGAATTTTAGAAAATATAGAAAAGTAAAATATTTAGGACTTATTTATAGTAAAATTCTTATAAACATAACTATAGGAATTTATAGATATAATACGATGGTTATTTTTAATATAACCAATTAAATTCTAATTTAAGATAGAGGTTATTTTGCTAAAAAAAATAAAAATTAAATTACAATATCTGTTACCAAAACAACTATTAACACAATTAGCGGGTTGGATTTCGAATCAAAAATTGGGTGCATTTACTCAATTAATGATTAAGATCTTTGCTAAATTTTATAAAGTTGATATGACAGAAGCCAAAGAAAGAGAATTTTCATCTTATTCTACCTTTAATGAATTTTTTACTCGCTCATTAAAAGAAAATGTTCGTCCTATTGTTAAAGAGGACAAACAACTTTCTTTACCTGCCGATGGTGTAATAACCCAATTAGGATTAATTGTTGATGATCAAATTTTACAAGCTAAAGGTTATTCTTACAGTTTAACAAAATTATTAGGAGGTAATTATATACTGGCTAATAACTTTCGTGATGGATTATTTATAACCATTTACTTATCTCCACGTGACTATCATCGTGTCCATATGCCTTGTGACGGATTTTTAACTGAAATGATTTATATTCCTGGTGATCTTTTTTCCGTTAATCAATCATCTGTAAAAAACGTTCCTAATATTTTTACTCGTAATGAACGTCTAATTTGTATTTTTGATACACCGGTTAAAAAAATGGCACAAATTTTAATAGGTGCAACAATTGTAGGAAGTATAGATATTAACTGGTTTGGTTGTTTTAACTATGAACGTGAAGGTGTTATTAAACGATGGACTTATCCGGAAAAAAATAATACAGGTGCAGTTTATTTGAAAAAAGGTGAAGAAATGGGAAAGTTTAAAATAGGTTCAACCGTTATTAACCTATTTGAACCTAACTATATAAAACTTAATTCTGCTCTAGAACAAGGAATCGTTACTCGAGTAGGTGAATTACTAGCAGAATCAATTTACTAAAATATTTAGTAATATATTAATCCCAAAAATTAAACATATTCGTCTGAATAATTTTATCTTAGGAATTATATTGTGCACCTGATAGCCTTCATTTTATTTAGTTTTTCATTTATCACTATACCTGCATTTTCAGCTACTAATCTTAATGAAATACAAATTAAAAAAGAGATTAAACAACTTGAAATAAATAAAAATGCAAAAAATATAGAGATTATTCAAACATTACAAGGTGCTCTAAATTGGTTATCAGAGATTAAAGAATCAGAGATAAAAATCCGTGATTATCAGGAAGCAATTGATAATTTTCCTAAAATAATAAAAGAATTACAAAAACAATTTCTTATTGAAACTAACAAAATAATTAGTATACCAGTTAATATAACTACTCTTGAACTTGAACAACGTATTATTCAAGCTAGTAGCCAATTACTTGAACAAGATAGACAACTTCAGAAAGAACAGGATAGAAATCGGGAAATCAACGATTCTCTTGTAACATTACCTCAAGAATTATTAGAAGCTCGTCGACTACTTGCTAGCTCTATTGCAAGACTACAATCCCTTCATGTTCCGATTTCTCCTTTATCTGAAGCACAATATAATTTAGCACAAACAGAAGTGAAAGCAAGAAAATCAAAAACTAATGAATTAGAAATAGCACAACTTTCAGCCAATAACCGCCAAGAAATTACACGCTTACGCATTAAACTTTTTAAAAAACGTTATCAGAGAATTAATCAAGAACTTCAACAATTACGAGATCATCTAAATTTTCAACGTCAACAGAAAGCAGAACTAACACTTAAACATATTGAAATATTAGCCTCTCAAGGAGGAGGGGAACTTCCAAAATTTTTAACAGAACAATTGCAATTAAATCGTAATTTATCACAAAGACTTAATGAACAAGCATATAGAATAAATGATATTGAAAAAAGACAACGACAAACTTCTAACGATATATTAACTGTTCGTCAAGCGCTTTGGATGATTCGTGAGCAAGCTCAATGGTTAAGCGGTTCAAGTGCTTTGGGTGAAGCATTACGAGCACAGTTATATCATTTGCCAGAAATTCCAAAAAATCAGCAAATTGAAAGAGAAATTATCGAGAAACGAGTTGATCGCCTTAAATATCAAGATATGTTAGAGAATTTAAATTCTTACAATAAAGAGAGCAAGGAAAAACAATCCAAAATAAAAGATTTTACGTCAGAACAAACTGAAATTTATAATTCTCTTATTCAAGCTCAAAAAGAATTATTAAGTTCAATAATTTCTAGTTATGATGTTGAAATATTGGAATTAACTAAACTTAATGTTGAGGTAACTCAGCTAACTGATGCATTAACAGATATTAAAGATGCGACTCATCGTTATATGTTCTGGATTGCCGATACTGATCCTATAAATCTTAATTATCCAATTATGATAGTAAAAGATTTGACTCGCTTACTATCATTAGATACTTTATCTCAACTTAGTGGCGCAATAAAAGTTATCTTTTCTACTCAGAATACTTTGTTATATCTCCTCTCTTCTGCTATTATTGTAATTTTTAGCATTAGTACACATCAACACTATAATAATTTTCTTCTTCGCGCTAGTGCACGAATTGGTAAAGTAACCCAGGATCACTTTGCTCTAACTTTACGAACCGTATTTTGGTCAATTCTTATCGCACTTCCTTTACCCATTTTATGGTCAGCAATTGGTTTCAGCCTACAAAGCGTTTGGCAATTTCCAATGGCTACTGCTATTGGATCTGGAGTTAGAGCGACAACACCAGTTTTATGGATTTTTATGATTAGTGCTACTTTTGCTATGCCAAACGGATTATTTATTTCTCATTTTGGTTGGTTAGAAGAAAATGTAAAAAAAGCAATGCGTTATTATCAATTATCAATTTTTGTCATAGTACCATTGATGATGGCTTTGATTACATTTGAATATTATAACGATCGTGAATTTGCAACAAGTTTAGGTAGATTATGCTTTTTATTACTCTGTATTGCTTTAAGTTTGATTACACATAATCTCAAACGGGTAGGTGTGCCTCTTTATTTAGATCGCCATGGTTCGGGTGAAAATAAAATTAATAATATATTATGGTTATTATTAATTATAGCTCCAATTTTTTCTGCATTTGCATCATTGTTGGGTTACCTTTCAACATCTCAAGAACTTTTAGTTAGACTAGAAACTTCTGTTGCAATATGGTTTTTTTTACTGATTATTTATCACATTATTCGTCGATGGATGTTTATTCAACGGCGAAAAATTGCTTTTGAAAGAGCAAAACAGCGTCGCGCTAATATTCTCGCTCAACGAGCAAAAGATGAAGGTGACACTAATATTAATAGTAGTGGTGAAGGATTAGTTGATGTTGAAGAAACTACGATTGACTTAGATACAATAAGCGCACAATCCCTTGGGCTAGTTCGCTCCATTCTAACCATGATAGCGTTAGTTTCATTAATTTTAATTTGGTCCGAACTACATTCAGCTTTCTCTTTTCTGGAAAACATCCAACTTTGGAATGTAACTACTTCTGTCAATGGCGTAGATACCATTCAATCCATTACCCTTAGCTCTTTATTTATTACTATTTTTATTATTATAGTTACTACACAATTAATTAGAAATTTACCAGCATTATTAGAACTTGTCTTATTACAGCACCTTGATTTAACTCCAGGAACAGGCTATGCAATCACTACTTTAACTAAATATACTATTTCTCTTATAGGTGGCTTAATCGGATTTTCGATGCTTGGTATTGAATGGTCAAAATTACAATGGTTAATTGCTGCGATGGGTGTTGGGCTAGGTTTTGGTCTACAAGAAATTTTTGCTAATATTATTTCTGGTTTAATGATTTTATTTGAGAAACCAATTCGTATTGGTGATACCGTTACTATTCGTGAATTAACAGGAAGCATAACAAAAATTAATACTAGGGCAACAACGTTAACAGATTGGGATCGAAAAGAAATTATTGTTCCTAATAAGGCATTTATTACAGAACAATTTATTAACTGGTCATTGTCTGATACAATTACTCGTATTGTTTTATCTATTCCAGCACCTGCTGAAATAGATAGTGATAAGATCAATCAAATTTTACTGAATGCTATCGAAAAAACTAGGATGATTTTAACTAATCCGGCACCTGAAGTATATCTTGTTGATTTACAGCAAGGTATTCAAATCTTTGAATTACGTATTTATGTAGCAGAAATGGGACATCGAATGCCTGCTCGTCATGAAATTCATCAAAATATATTAATCAATTTTGCGCAACATGGAATTACGTTACCATTTTCTCCATTTCAATGCAAAATTGATATAAATACTAACAATTTATTAAAAAATAAAATAAAAAATACAATAAAACCGAAACCAGAAAAGAAAAGTTAAAGAATTATAAATTCTAAAAAACTTTCGTTATTTAAATAAATACTAGCTAGGAAAAATAAATTTAATTTTTAGTCAATAATAAATTTAATACATTAAATTTATTATTGACTATTTTAAAAGTTATAATCCTCAAATAATATATCTATATTTACTTTTACTTCTTTATAAGAAAAGATTTATCGATCTTAATCATTAAAATTTACTATAGCTAATTATTCATGAAGATTATTATCTTTAAACTTTTTAAAAAAGTATTAATTATATTTAGGAAAATTTATCTAAGAATAATTAAAATAACATTTTTAGTCTAAAAATAACTTTTATATTATTATACTATAAGGAGCTATCTATTTGAAATATGAAAAGTTATTAAGATTATTAATATAATTTGTAAAGATAGATAATAATAAATTGGGAAAACATACTTTGTGTTGTATATATTTTCAAATTTTTAATATTTTCAAAAATATAATTTAAAAAATTATAAATTCTAATTATTTTAAAAGTTTTCCTGATGTTCATTGTTCAATTGAGAAAGAACAATATAAATCTTGTTCTTTTTGATTGAATAATTTTAAAACTATAATTATAAATACAAAAATAGACTAGGATTTTTCCGATCTATAGAGGATAATTAGCAAATTTATAAATCTAAAATAATTTAAGTTTATATTATCAAAGTTAACTTCCCTTTCCTTATCTATATAAAATATTTAAACAATTCCCCTCTTTACCATTTTCTTATTTTTCTATCTATTTAAAGAAATAAACAATTTTTTCTATAAAATTTTATAGGATATTCCCCAAATTCCTATATAATCCTAAATTATTCTAATGTCTATCATCCTTTAAGATTATAGTTCATAGAATAATTTAATATTTCCAGTGAAATTGAATTTTTCACTAATCTATTAAGCATAGATAATAATTTATTATTTCTTTTCGTACTCAAATATTATTGAATAAATTCCTTTTGTGGTATAATTTTATTATCTAATTATAATTGTTCCTAATATAAAGCCTATTATATAGGCTAATATAGAATTAAATTCTTCATAGATATTTTAATTAATTCAATAAGTTTTAAATACAAAATGAAAGAATATTTAAAGTTGAAATATCTTTCTTTTCCATGGAAAGATTTTATCTTTTTTAGTATTAGATTAAGTATCCTATTTTATAGTTAATTTTTTTAATTTTATTATTATGAGATATTTTATATATCTAGATCAGAAGTATACTAAAAACCATTATTCATTATTTTAGTACAAATATAAAAATTAATTTTTATATTATTAATTACTTTTTATAATTAAGTATTTTAATTATATTTAAATAAGTATTTAATTTTAGATCCTTTATTAAAAGCTATTAAGATCACAAAACTAAAGATAGTTCAAGCAGTTTTATTTCTAATAATTTCAATAAATTGATAAAAAATTTTAAAATAGTTATTTAAATTATTAGTTAAGCTGAAAAATAAAAATAATCCAGAATATTAATAATAAATAATTTTATTATTTATAAAAATAAGTTTTTGTAATCTTATTTTATAGTTTATATAAAATATTTAGAAATTTCTATAAAAATAAAAATGAGCTTTTATTGAAAAGAAAGAATTCTATATAAGGTATACTAATACTGAAATAATTGAATGTAAGTTTTTATAATTAAATCTTTTAGCTATCGTTAATATTTCATTATTATTTATTTATCACTAAAATCAATAAATTCTCTATATACTTTATAGTGAATATTTCTTTAGAAATATTATTTCTTATATCTTCTAGATAACTTGATAGTAAAAACTATCATTAATAAATTCTTATTTATTACTTTAATAAAAGAAATTTATATAATCTTTACAAATAAAGTAGATTTACTAATATTCATCATTGAAAAATTATTACAATAAAAAATTTTTAAGAGAATCAGATTCTTTATAAAAAATTCAGATTATTTAACTATTATTAAATAGAACTTAGAATATAATATCAATACCAACATCATTCTTTAAAGTAATTTATCTATTCATATTATCGACATGAATTAGCATTATAGATATTTATATAAAAGCATTAATATCTAATTAATTATTATGGATTTTAATTAATATTCAATATTATTAATATTTGTAAAATAAAATAATATTTCTGCTAATAAATTTAAAAGTTTTTATATAAAAAAATAAAATCTCGTTAAAAAAAACAAGCAAAGCGTCTATTTAAATATGAAATAATAAATGTAGTTTTTATTATTTTGTTGACTATTTAAATTTAGTTAACAATAAAAAATTTATATTAATTATATCATAATGTAATTCATTTTTTTTTGAAAATTTCAATTAATATCCTTTTCTTTATATAGTTAAAGGTAGTTTTTCTCCAGTCTCTTTGGATTTTTATTAAAATAGCATAAAATTATAAATATACCGGATTTATAATTATGTTACCATTATGTAAATTACAATAAAATAATAGAAATTATAATTTCCCTAATTTTTCAATTTAGTTAATATTAAAAACTATAGACTTTCTTTCGATCCAATAATAATTCATTTTATGAATAATAGAATTCAAGATAATTAATATCATTATATAATAATATTATTAATATAATTAGTATTATTATCAATAGATTAATAGTTTATGGTAATAACTAATTTATTTATTTATTAAAAATTTATACGCCATCGTACGTATTTAGAGATTTATAAGAAAAAAGAAATGATAAAATTTATTAAATAAAATTAAGAAAGAGAAATTAATTTTTATCTGTTAAACAAAAATTAAAAGTTAAATTATTTCTAAGTTAAATAAGTAATAAAAAGCTCCTTTCCTTCTCTTGAAGGAAAGATAGAGAATAATGAAAAAATAAATAGTTGTTTTATTTTAATTTCTAAGAGATTAAAAATCTAATTATATTATTAATATAATTAATAAATTTTAAGGTATATACTTTTAATATCAGATAACTTTTTTCTAAAAATATTTATAATAAAATATTATAAACAAAATGATAAAATAATTATCGATTTTGTGGTATTTTACATACTTTTAACTACCACTTAAAAAGCAATAGGATTTCATCCTACAGAAAAAACAAATGCTTATCTAACGATAAGTAATAGCATTATATACTATCAATAAATTCTATTATATTAGAAATTTTTCAAAAATCTAAAATAACAAATAGAAAAAATTAAAACTGAAATTAATTTATTATATAAAATCTTCTTTTAGTATTTTAAAAATCCTAATTACTCCTTAGAACTTACTTAAAATTTAATAAATGATTAACGTTTAATACGATTAATATATATATTTTCAAAATTTTACTAACTTTTTTAATTTATTTCATTTAATTAATATTGATTTATTTGTTTAAATAGAATACTTACTTATCATTTTATTAAAGTATCATCGTTAAAAATATAAAAGATTAATTTTTTAATTAGTAATTATTTTTATAATTACAACTTTCCGATAATTTTCTGTAAAATATATCGCCACAAAAAATATCAGAACGAAACTGTTTTTCTATTAATTATAATATTGAAATATCAAATATTTTATCAATTAATAAGTTAATATGAATAAAATTTTCATACAGATTAACTTATAATCTTTATAATTCATATTCTTTTATTTAAGAAATAAACTAACAAGATTATTTTGCTCTAATCAGAATTATAGAGATAAATTCCTACTAATTAAAATAATAATAATATAGACAATACTAAAAATATTTTTTCTATTTGATAAATATAAGGAATTGCTTTTAATATAAATTAAGGTGTACCATATCATTTTAATAGATCTAAAAGATATTGTAATTATCAAAAAAGTTACTTTAAATTTTCACAAAAATAATTCAACAAATACTATACGGTAATAAATTTATTTCTCGATAATAATCCAAAAACCATCGCTGCTAATGAAATTTATTTTACAATTTTTAATCAGTTACAATTAACTGACAGATTTTTCTAAAAAAGAAAGAAATCAAGGTAAATTATCAGAATTTTAAAATATAATTTCTTTATAATTAAACTTTTCAAAAAAAATATTATTTTTAATAAAAAATTCTTTTTACAAAAAATAAAAATTGATGAGATAATAAATATTAAATTTATTAATCTCCACTATATAAATTCTATTCTTACAAGTAGTATATTTACATAATTTTTTAAAAAACATCTTATGTTTTGGATCATTATATAGTATTAATAATAGTATAATAAACTAATATACTTAAAATTGATTTATATAATCAGTCATTTTTTATTTTACTACGTCATTGCAATCAATAATTTTACTATGACTTTTAAATGCTTTTAATAAGGAATCCTATCTATGATCAAACTGATCATACTTTTTCTAGTGAAAAATAAACTTTATATTATTTTTTACTAAAAGTTATTAATATAAAAATTATTTTTAGAGAGTACTAGAAAGTTATAAAATATTATCTATTAAAATTTATTTCTTTTACAAGAAATAGATCGTTAAAGCTCATCCATAATAGATAAATAAAAAAACGAGATCATAAATTACTATAATATTTTAAATTAAAAATAAAAATCATTACCCCTAGTATCTTCGCTCTTAAATATAAATGGAATTAACTTTATCTGTCGAGAATAATAAAAAGATTAATTCGAAAATTAATAAAAAACTTATTCATAATAAGATTAATGTTAAATATTAAAATAATTTTATTTTTCTTATCAACAATCCTGAATTAACTACTTTTATTATTGAGAATATTAACTCAAATTAAAATAATTTGTTTTAAATATCAGATTAAAAATTAATTAACATGATTTTTATTAATAAATTAGTAAATAATAACTTTTATTTAAGAGGAGTAAGGTAAATATTGATATTTCATGAGAGAGAGATATTCTTTTCCTTATTTAATATTAAGATTAAAAATCTTAATTTATTCTTATAATTTAACCAAATTTTCTAACAATCAGAATATATTCTGATTGTTATCAAGTAGAATATATAATATGAATGCTTTCAAAGAAAAATATTGCTATCCACTTAATAAAAATAATTAATCAATTTTATTAAAGAAAGTAAATAATGTATCATATAAGTCTGATAAATTTCAAAGAATTTCATTTGGTTTTCTATAAAAAATAAAACGTTAAAGATTAATCTTTTTTAAATAAAAATTTATTTAATTCTATATGAAAAACTATTAATAGGGAGAGGCCACTCAATACTTTAATAAGTAATTAAAGATATTATCTAAAAATAAGATAATGTTTATGAAATATGTATGCTTATGAATTTAGGTTATCGATATTATAAATTTACAAATAAAAACTTATTCATAAGAATGCTGTTCAAATAATTATTAACTTTAACGTATTATTTTTAATAATAATACAGATCAACTTTCTTTTGAATAATAATATGAAATTGAGAAAAACTTTAAAAAGAAAATATTAGGTGTTTGGTGTAATTTATTCAGAATTAAATGTTGATAATAGCTTTCGAGTTGATTTATATAATTTAGAAAAAACATATAAAAATCAAATATAATCAATAAATTAAATAGCTATAAAAAATACATTCGATTTTTAAATGAACTTGAAGCTTATTAATTTATTGTATTATTGCTAATTTCAGTACTAAATTATAATTTATAATTTTTATTTTTCTAAAAAATCTATTTTTAAATTATAAGTATCTATATAGATACTTATCCGTTTCTAACATTGTGTTAAAATTTAAAATATAACTTTTCCATCTTTCTGATGATTTAAATAAAAATACATTAAACAGTTTAATACCAAATCGATAAATCTCTCTGCTGATAAGAAAAAGTTTTCTAGTCATTCTTTTTTATAAATGTTCAAGTAATCTATATAGAATTCTCAAAATTTATCTTTTTTAATTTTTATACAATTAAATCACATAAAGCTAATACACGTTCCAAACCTATAGAGTATTACCATCATTTTAATAAAAAATTTTGAGTTTTAAAAAATATTCAATATTATATTTTTTACTTTTAATTAATTTGAAAATAATTTCATGTTCCATTTCCGATTAATATCGTAAAAAATACTAATTCATCATATTTCTGATGCTTTATAAATTTCTTATTCCCATATTTATATAGAAAAGTTCTATTTTATTATTAATTTTTAATATGGATTAGTCTATTATAGACTAATATTTTAGTCTTGACTGTAAACTTATTTATTCTTTGTATATTACAATAATTAAATTTTATTACACAATAAGCAAACATTATTAGCATTTCTTTTTTCATTAACTTTAAAATTGGATTTTTATTCTTACAATTAATAGTAATTATTATATTTATACGATATAGCATATTTTCTTCTATATTATTCCATTTTTACTTCTTAGAATTATTACGAAGAATGTCTATGTAATCGATAGTTTTTACCGAAGATAAGAAAGTTATGTTCATATAAATTTAACTCTTACGTATACTAAGTTGGGATTGGATTCACAATTAATAATATTTTTAATTTCCCTTAAAAATTAAATTCTTCTACATCTTTAATATTTTCAGTTAAGAAAACCATATATGTATTGTAATATTAAATTTCTCTCTTAATAGAGAATAAATGAGATTAAGTTATTATTAATTATGGATTAGAATTTAT
This sequence comes from Arsenophonus sp., assembly GCA_046530785.1. Lineage (GTDB taxonomy): Bacteria > Pseudomonadota > Gammaproteobacteria > Enterobacterales > Enterobacteriaceae > Arsenophonus. Next base: position 89,360 of record JBHEQT010000001.1, on the reverse strand, counting down.
AATTAAAAATCTATTTTCTTTGTATCGGATAATACATTTTACTTTATATGTTATGTAAGTATTATTTCCTTGACTTCTTATTTTTATAGAAAGAAAATTAAGTGAGATAAATAGTGAATAATCTCAAAATATATAAAGTATTGATATTTTTTTTATTTCAGAGTTAAAAATACATATTCTATGTTAATTTAATCTTAAAATTTTGTTATTAAAAAAAAATAAATAGATTGTATAGTATTAATTTTTAGTATTTGAAGTACATTTCATTCTACAAATAAACTAAGTTTTATTTATTAATTTTTTATTTTTAAGGAATTAACTTAGTTGAACCATTCAGTTATACAGCTTCAAATTAACATTAAATAAATTATAAATATATTAAAAATTAATATTACTTTTTCCGAAAACATATAAATATTTTTTTCAAATAGAATTCTAATACTGAATAAGTAGTTAAAATAAAAATAAATTCAAATCTTTAAATATAATTATCAAAATATTATTCTTAATATCTCTAAATAAAGTCTAGTGCTTTTTAAATAAAATTTAATCACTAAAATAATATTTTCTTTATGTAGTTAATTACTTTCTTACTTTTGATAAAAATATATTGGTTGAAATTAAATGTTCTTAGTTCTATAAAATTATAGCTAAAGTTAAATCAGTATCCTCATATTCATCTTCTCATGATTCTGACTCAATAAGAGAGTTAAACAGAAACAATCAGTGAAAATTTTTAAAAATGATTAAGAATATTTAGATAAACATCTTATTATTTACTTAAATAAGAAACTCCTAAATTGGATTAACTGATTTTTAACTATGAGCATATTAATGCTATTACTAAGAATAGCATTAATATTTATAAATTTGCTTTTAGTATTCTGAAAAGGTACATTTTTTAAAAATGAGATATATTTTGTAAAAATATCAAAGTTAGATAGTTAATAGTTTTAATGATAACTTCAATAAGAAGAATCAGAACTAAAGTATTATATAAAACATTGGTGATGTATTTTACATATCATTAGCATGATTAGAGAATATAAAAATATAACAAAAAAATATTAAAGTCAAAAAAAAATAATTGAACAATATATAATACCTGTTTCCTAGAACAGGAATCTAAATAATAATTTATATATTGAAATTTTTTATTTTTTTAAATCTTAAGATATTTTATTTCTATTATAGAAAATTTATAATGATATAACGAATTAAAAAATAAAGCTCACAAAAAAGATTTTGTTACAGAGATGAAACCTACGATTCATCAATATTAGATATTAAAATCCCATTTTATGGGATGATTTGTATTATTTTATTTATCTAAAGATAAAATTAAATATAAAAATTATTAATTAAATGAGATTATTGATTCTAAAATAGATATGACTTCTAATAGTCAAAAAATAAAAAAATCTATATAAAAAATTTTTAAAGTTGATTTGTTTATATTTTATATGAATTTTTTCATAAAAATTATGAGCGAATAAGATTTCCGATTGTTACATTATTTCCAATAAATATATATTTATATTTTTGATAAATTTAATTTTTTAATTATTTAATTATCTCATAGGTTCAAAAACAGTTCTTACATTTAAAAGTAAAGATATGAGTTAAAATAAAACCGGCAATAGTTATTAGTACAATTGTTACAAGATATCTAAAATTTAATCCTAATTTTCGCATGAATTTGAAATTTATACCGTAAGTAGACGCTATCAAGCTTGATGATGGTATAAAAGAAAATAGATCCAACGAAAATTTTAATAATATTATAACTCTGTTCAATGTTAATAAAACTCATCGCTCTCTTTTCATAAGTAAGTTTACTTTTTTGATATAGCGATTCATTATGTAGTAAAAATAATTCAATATCACGTAAAATACATATTGTTTGATCTAATTGATCTTCAGGTAATTTTTTCCCTTCGAATTAAAAATTTAATTTTTGGTTGAGTATCCATCAAATAAAATCGTATTTTATAGATAATATCTTTTTTTTGTTAAATTAGAAAGCTCATCATCAAAATGATCCTAACTTGGTTACCCATTAGAGGGAATAATCCGACTTACTAATTTTCCAATATATACGCTATAAATATTTTTATCACATAAGAAAGAGTTGTTCAATTTTTGCTTAAAAAGAACTAAAAATGAATTGTAAGCAATTAGTATTGATGAACTTTTAACTTTTTGAACGAATATAATAATATAAATGAAAATCAAAAAAATCACACTATATTTAACATGCATAATCGGTCATCACAAAAAAATGAAAGCAACCGTAGGAACTACACCAACATGTTTATTAATATCTTGATAATAAAATAAATGAATATGTAAAACTTCCTTCTTTAAAGAAGAGCTGATACTTCAATATTGATTAATTCAGATAGAATTATTAATAATTGTTTTAATTCTCAGTTTGCACTATTTGTCTCTTTTCCATCCAGGCTCCCATTAAATAGACTCATATAGCCATATTTGTCATTTTTATCTTCATCAAATTTAAGAAGATACAAATGATTTTTATTTAATTTGAATAGAAATAAGTAGTTTTTACCGCCTCTTTTAAAACTACAAATAAAATAAAAACTAATTAAAATAAAATGATACTTATTCTTTCAAACAATGATATTTTCTTTTACTGCAATTCTAATTTTGCATAAATCGCAAGAAACCATTTAATTTTATTGCTTTGAAAGGCTACCTGTAAACAGGAATGATTACCGTCTCCTTTCAAATTAATAATAGTTCCTTTACCAAACTTAGGATGACGAACCTGTTTTCCTATTGTATAAACAGTATTATTTTGATTGATTATAGTATCAATTCTTTGATAAATAATAGACCGTGAAATTGGTGCATATGAACGAATTTCTTTAATATATTCTGCTTGTAACTCAGAGATAAAACGAGAAGGAAGACAAAAAAATTCTTTACCATGTACTCGGCGACTTTCTGCATAAGTTAGTGTCAATTTTTTCATCGCTCTTGTTAATCCAACATAAGCTAACCTTCGTTCTTCTGCTAATCCTCCAGTTTTTTCTACACTAATACGACTTGGAAAATTCCCTTCTTCCATACCAACAATAAAAACTAATGAAAACTCTAAACCTTTTGCTGAATGAATAGTCATTAACTGAACTGTATCTTGATCTAGTTTCATCTTCTCTTCACTATATTCTAACGAAGCATAAGATAAAAATTCTTCTAAAGGCATTAAATCCTTTTCTTTTTTTTGATAATTAAATTGACGACTAGCAGAAACTAACTCCTCAAGATTTTCAATACGTATTTGCGATTTTTCGCTTTTCTCCTTTTTTTTATACATCTCCCATAGACCTGAATCACGAATGACTTTATCAATCTGAACATATAGTGGCATATCTATAGTTTTTTTATCCAATCCATTAATTAATTTAAGAAACCGTTTAATTGCTCTTTCTGCTCTATCATCAAGAACTTTTTCACATAATAAATATTCACAACTCTTCCAAAGAGTGATTTGTTTTTCGTTCGCCGTCTGACGAATAGTTTCCAATGTTCGTTCTCCTATTCCTCGAGTTGGTCTATTAACTACTTTTTCAAATGATCCATCATCATTACGATTAGCAATCAAACGTAAATAAGAGAGCGAGTCTTTAATTTCCTGTCTCTCAAAAAATCTTTTTCCTCCATAAATACGATAAGAAATTGAAGCCTCTAATAAAGCTTCCTCAATTATACGAGATTGTGAATTACTACGATAAAGGATTGCGCATTGTTTTAAGGCTCCTCCTTTCTTATTCCATTTCTTAATACAATTAACAACATAACGAGCTTCATCTAATTCATCAGAGGCACAATAAAGAGAAATAGGTTCACCATCAATTTCTTCTGTCCATAGATTTTTTCCTAATCGATCATTATTATTAGAAATAAGCTTATTAGCAGACTTTAAGATATTATTAGTCGAACGATAATTTTGTTCTAACCGAATAGTTTCCACTTCTGGAAAATCTTGCAAAAAACGTTGAATATTTTCTACTTGTGCTCCTCGCCAACCATAAATTGATTGGTCATCATCGCCAACAATCATCACTTTACCAATATCTCCTGCGAGGATACGTATCCAAGAATACTGTATACTATTTATATCTTGAAATTCATCAATCAAAATGTTAGTAAAACGATCACGATAACATCGTAGTATATATGGTTTATTCAACCATAACTCATTAGCACGTAATAAAAGTTCACCAAAGTCAACTAATCCAAAACGATCACAAGTTTCTTGATAACTTTCGTAAATTCGTAAAAAAATCGCTTCCGTAGAATTACTATAGTTCTTAATATACTTCGGCCGTAATCCTTCATTTTTTTTTGTATTTATGTACCATATAGCTTGACGTGCTGTCCACCTACTCTCATCTAAATTAATTCCTTTAATAATTTTACGCACTAAACGATATTGATCATCACTATCTAATATTTGGAAATCTTTTGGTAAATTGGCATCTAAATAGTGAGCTCGCAATAAACGATGCGCTAACCCATGAAAAGTTCCTATTAATATACTATCTTGATCAGTGTTTAATAATGTATTAATGCGATGACGCATCTCATTTGCAGATTTATTAGTAAATGTTACTGCCATAATAGAGAGAGGAGAAACTTTATTAACCTCCAATAACCAGGCTATTCGATAAATAAGTACCCGTGTTTTACCGCTACCAGCACCAGCAAGTATTAGGATATTCATCCTAGGTGCAGAAACAGCTTTACGCTGCTTATCATTTAAGTTTTTAAGTAAATCTGAAATATTCATGTTTATCATTAAAATTAAGAAAGTTGTTAATAAATTCAATTTATTATTTTAAAAAGATAAAAAGATTATATCAGAGAAAATAAATAGGAGATAAATTGATTAACTGAATATGAAAATCAATACATTCCCTAAACCATTGAAAAAATTAATAAATTTCTTTTTATTTTTCTATAAAGATTTCTTAGTATTCTATAATATTTTAAATATTTTATTGTTAAATCATTATCTAAATATGAATTCTAATTCAATGAAATATTAAATTCATGCACGGAAAGGTAATTAGATATTACTAAGCTATTTTGATTTATTCTCATTTAGAGTCTTTTTTTTCAAAGAAACTGAAACACTCTTTTAACTCGAAAGTATAATGCTCTAAATTGGAATTAATGATAATTTCCAGTTATAATAAAATATATAAATTTCTTTGGATTAATTCTTTTATTATAATTTAATCACCACAACAAAAATTGTATTATTAATCTAGAATTAAGATCCATTAGTATATATTTTCGATCATAATAATAAGGGTAATTTAACCGATTTTATTTTTAAGAAATGCCACTGTATGTAAAATAATAAATTTGAAGAACTTATTTAATAGTTAAAGATTAAGTAGTTTTAAATTTTGTAAATTAAAACTTACTAAGTGATTTTCATCATAATAATTAAATTTTAATAGCTCCATTTTATCAAATTTATTTTCTATTTTATAGTATATATTATCTAAATAAAAGATAAGATCTCTAATCTATATTAATTAACAATAAATTTATTCAGAAAGTATCTTTCATTTTACTCTTAGATAAGGAATATATGAACCTTGTTAAAATTATGAAATATAAATAAATATAAAAGTATTAATTGTAGAAAGATTTATATGTTCTAAATAACTTTTCTATTTTTTAAAATCTTCTCTTTATTTCAAGATATGAATATTAAAAAGTGATAAAGGTCGTAAGAGTAAATATGGACTCCTTCTAATATCCTGAAAATTATAAAAAATTAAATATTTTTAACCCAATAAAAAAGAGTAAAAATTATTTTTTTTGTATATTAAGAGAGGAAATATATTCCTTATTTAATATATTATTAATAAATTTAAAAAACGATTTAACTATTTACAGTTTTATATATCTTAATGAAATTTTTTCTTTCTCTTCTTATTTTTTCGTAATGAAAACTTTATCACTCCTTAGATTTATATGTTATTAATTCAAATTAAGAATCTTAGAAAAACGTAATATTATAACTATATGTAAATTTTAAGATTTATTATATCGCGTATATTAAGTAATAGATTTTTAAAATTAATTTTTAAAAACTTATTATCTTCATTTGAAAGTAAATAATTATTTATTTAAATAATTATTTACTTTAGTATTATAAATAACTGATATTAGTTTATCAAGTCCTAATAAACTAATCAATTTAAAAACTTTTTAATGATTAAATACTTAATGAAAGATGAATACTTACCTTTAATTTTTTTTAAAATCTTTGTAAGAATTATACAAAAATATTATATTCTAACTACATCCAATGATTAGATGTGGTGATATTTATAATCTATATACTTTAACTTAGATTAAATAATATTAATAGTTAATAACCTTCACAACTTATTATAACTAAATATGTTCCTGCTATTTTAGATTTATACATGTATATTATAGCCAATATAAAAATTATATAATAATTGAGAATAAATAATTAGATATTATTGATTCCATACTTTACTTAACAATATAGAATATTAAAACTACTAAAGCTATAATAACTAATTAGAATAATTTTTATAAAATACTCAATTAAAGATAAATTAATAGCATTAATTTTAACAATAATATTTTTTGCTTATTTACCATATCAGAATACTGATCTTTCTAAAAAATTATTGAATTTAAAATAAATTAAATTTTTTTTATAAGAAAAGTATACAAATAAAGTATTTATATATAAACCTATTCCTTAGAATAATCATTAAATAAACGAGAATATTAAGAACTTTTCAAGTTAAAATTTCTTGATTAAATAATATAAATGTTATTGAAAATCGAAAGATCATTTTCTTTTAAAAAAAAAGAATAATTATTTTAATAGTCGATTAATATTATTTAAAAAATAATTATAACTTCTACTAAAACAATAGTTTCATTTTATTTTAAAATTTTAATCATAAAATGTATGATATCTTATATTAAAGATCAGAGTATTTAAATAATAAAATACTGTAATAAACCAAGATGAAGAGAAAACCTTATCAATCTAAAAAATAGATAGAATCAAAATAAAACAAATATTTCTTTTAAAGTGTCCAGGAAACTTAATTAATTAGGAATTGTTAAAAAGAAAATGGTTTTTATTATCGATAATAAAAACTTTTAAATAGTTAAAACTTATAAATGAATAAGGCCATCATAAACATGAGTTGCTGGACCAGTCATAAACAAAGGATGACCCAATCCAGTCCAAGATATTTTTATCATCCCACCTGGTAAATCAACACGGACATTGTTTCCTAATAAACCTTGCTGAACACCAATAGCAACAGCCGCACAGGCACCGCTTCCACAAGCTTGTGTTTCTCCTACACCCCGTTCATGTACACGTAATCGAATATTTTCATGATCAATAACCTGCATAAATCCTATATTAACCTTCTCGAAAAAATGAATGTTTTTTTTAAATATCGAGCCCAATAAAGAAACTTCAGCACTGTCAATATTCTCAACTTTTAATACACAATGAAGATTTCCGATAGAAACTACTCCAGATAATATTGTTTGTTGTTGATTTTTCATCATAGAATTTTTCTTAGCTTTTTTTATTTTAAATAATGATTTATTTGAATGAAACTTAGGAATACCCATATTGACACAAATATCTTCATTTTCTGTTACTGATAGTATTAATCTACCGGATTGAGTGCTTATTTTAATATCACGTTTATTTGTCAACTTTTTAAGACGAACAAAATAAGCAAAACAACGAGCACCATTACCACATTGATCTACTTCACTACCATCAGCATTAAAGATGCGATAATGAAAATCAAGATCTGGATAATAAGGTGCTTCAACAAGTAAAAGCTGATCAAATCCAATTCCCCTATGTCTATCAGATAGGCGGCAAATAAGTTCAGTAGAAAAATGAACATCTTGAGTAATAGCATCTACCACTATAAAATCGTTACCTAAACCATGCATTTTAGAAAATTGCATTTTTCTACTCTCCAAATTATAATAATAAATTAACTATTTTATTAATCGATTTGTGAAGTATTTCATCTATATTAATTGGATTTTTTTTATAGAAAAGAGATTCTATAGTTGTTTTCTCCTCTAATTGTTTTTGGATAAGAATAAAGTGGTCCTTTCAAACCACAAGAAGAAAGAATGATTAATAATATCGAAATCATAAATAAGCAAATTAATTTTTTCATTATCTTAAAGTCTGATGCACTCTTAAATTATCATTTTTTGATAATTTATAATTATAGTTATGAATAGAAAAGAAAAATAGGGGATTAATGAATAAATAAAAGTTATTAACTTAGTTAGTTAATAACTTAATTGATATAAATTAAATATTAATTTGATAAAATGTGTCTTATATAAATATCTCGATTGAGGAAATATATATCTGTCATTATGGCAATAATATTTAAAAAATATCAAAATTATTATTAATTCAGAATAATTTTTTTAATCAAAAATTATTAACTATACACTTAGATAAGATACTACTTTAAATATAAAACAGAGAATTTATATTTCTCCTTATTCCAATGGCATTTATCTATATATTTTTATCTTTTAATAAATTAAATAAGTAAATTTATTTTTATTTTTTTGCAATTATTATTTAATAGTAATTACAAAAAGTTTGATATTGATAAAGAATTTAAATTCTTAAAATTTCTATTTTTCAAATTAAAAGAAATAGAAGAAATTTATCCCTTACTATTATATATAAATATATATAATTAAATTGATATAACAATCAAAATTAAAAGAAAATAAAAAATTTTTAATGTTTAATTTTTATTATAAAAAATATAATTTACTATTAAAAATAATAACTATTAAAATTTAATTTTATTAAAAATTTTCCATATTAAAAGATTTAAGAGATTGAAAAATAAACCGAAAGATTTTTAATCATCCTTTTAATACGTAATACTTTTATATGAAATCTAATTTATTATAAATAATTAATAGATGTAATTAAAATAGATCTGGATTCATCTGTTAGATGAATATATTAATTAAAATTTTTCATATTATGTTTTTTATAATAAAAATTTGAAATATAATTCTATATATTATTATATATCCTAATTGCATTTTCTTAAAAATCGTTTTAATATATAAACTTATATTTTTTTTGAAAAAATAAAATATTTTCACCTGATTTAAAAAATTTTAATATGACAAAAATCAATGTCTACTGACTTAAGAATCGTATAGTGAATTTATTATAAAAATTCAATATTTTAATTTAAGTAAATCAAAATAAATAATTTTATCAGATAATATTTCTTTAAGATTCTATTACTAAATTAGCAATAATTTATAAATAGTAAATTTTATAAGAATTATATAAATCTTTTTTATAACTTCTAATAAATAATAAAAAAATTTTATTACATAATTAATAAATTGGATATAATTTATTATTATGATATTGAATATTCACAGTTATAAGTATAACTATTTGGAGATTGCTCTATCATTAAATAATTAAAAGAATCCTATTCCAGTAATTTACTACGATAACGATTATATTCTAATGGTTATAATATCTAAAAATAAAAGTTATCGTTTTCTGCTTATTAGATAAGCAGAAATTACTATGATGTTCCTAGCAGGATAGACATATAAATAAAAGTGAATTTTTTTTCAGATAGCTTTTGAAAATATTTTCGGATGAACAAATATATTTTTCCTACTAATACTTTCAAAGTCCTTATATATCTTGCATATCAAGATTCCAAAATCCTTTAGTGTTCCATTAACCTTCTAAATTATTATTACGAATAATAAAAAATTAAATTCTTATAAAAATAAATCTTAGTATCAAGTAATTCATTACTTGAATATTGAATCTATTCTTTTTTCCAATAATTTCAATTGTCTATAAAGTTAATCCTCCTCTATATTCCAATTTTATTAAGCAATTATCTATGATCATATAGATCATTGCTAATCTTCATTAAAAGAAGTATGATTTTGCCAGTCAATTTTTGAAAAATATTTAGATAAAATAGAGATGAATTATAATCAAGATTATTAAAGTAACTTTCTTTTATTAAATAAAAACTTAATATGGTTTTAATATTAAAAAATAGGAATTTATACTATAAAAACAATTGCTTTATCTTTTCTACATCCAAATTTTTTAAATTTTATATCCAGTACTATTCCTTGGAGAGGAACTCAGAAGGAATAAGCTTTTCAACTACTAAAATATTTTTAATACTAACTTATAATTAGAATTAAATATTTACACAGTTCCTTATAAACTACCAGTGAAATGTTTTTTAGCTGATAATTCATCTAAACTATCTAAATCTAATCATTTATTTTAGGTTAAAACTTTCCGTGAGTAAATCACTAATAAAATATATTTATCATGATCGGTTTCTTTTCTAGAAATACCATCCATTCACAATAAACATTTTCAATCCATAATAATTTTTGTATGATAAAATTTATCTAATAATATGTTTTTATTTTCCTGAGATCTTTCTCTACTTAAACTACTATTCTTATGATAGCGAAAACAATTTCCATCAATTAAGAATTAACCTCAAGAAGAATTGTGAATTTTCATTGTTCAATTAATATACATTTTTAAAAAAAATTCTCTTTCTTCTTGATCTAATGATCATTTATGAAATAATAGAATATCTAAATAAAAAATAAGTTTGAGCGATTGAAGGATTATAACTTCTCCATGGAGTAAGTACCTTCAATAGATCAATCATCATTGCCTGATTCTGAATAAAATCTCAGAAAAAAGTAAATCTTAAATTTCTTTAATCAATTAATCTGTTGAGCATTAGGAGAAAAAAAAGATAATAAGTAGGTACATTATTTTTAATATAACCGAATAATATGGAAAATGATAATTTAATAAAACTGGAAGAAATTTATATAAATCTTTAAATCATTTTCTCATAAAAGAGAACAATCGTTTTACTCGTAATTGATTGATTAAATCTAATATTTATTTTAATGCTTTAATATTAAGATAATACGATATTTGCTATTTAGCATTTTAAAATCACAAAAGAAATACCTTTTAAAATTTTCTTAAAAATAAATATCTTTGTTTTTATCAAAATGATAAAAATTTAGAATTAAGTTAAATGTTTATTCCTTCAATAAAAATAATTCTTATTTTTTGAATGAAATCCTTTTTATTTATTAAAAATTTTAAATATATCTTTCTATTATAAAATAGATTAATTCTCTAATAATTATAAGAATAACTATTAATTTTGATATTTAAATAAATTTAATATATATTTACTTTTATTCAAAAATGAAATTATTTTCAAATGTTATAAATCTATTTCATCTGTAATTATACGTTATACATTTTAAGATATATTTATAAAGGGATTAATAACATCATTAGAAAATTTATCAAAATAGTAAAATTAATTATCTTTTTTTATAATTTACTTTTAAAGTATTTTACTTAAAAAAATAAAATATGTCAATACAAAAACTACGTATCACAACAAGGAAAAGCCCATTAGCAATGTGGCAAGCTCTTTTTGTAAAAAAACAACTTAAAAAATATCATCCAGCACTAACTATCAAACTTATACCAACTAGTACTCAAGGTGATATTTTACTTGATACTCCATTATCTAAAATTGGAGGGAAAGGACTATTTATAAAAGAATTAGAAAATGCATTACTAGAAAATCGAGCTGATATCGCTGTTCATTCCATAAAAGATATCCCTAGTATTTTTCCTAATAATTTAGGATTAATAGCTATTTGCCAGAGAGGAGATCCTCGTGATGCTTTTATATCTAATCACTATGATTCTCTTGATACACTTCCAGCTGGAAGTGTTATAGGAACATCAAGTCTACGTCGCCAATGCCAACTACGTCATACTTATCCCCACTTAGTTTTTCAAGATCTGCGTGGTAATATCGAAACACGACTGAGTAAATTAGACAATGCTGAATACACCGGTATTATTCTTGCTGTAGCTGGCTTAAAACGTCTTAGTTTAAAAACACGTATACGTACTCCTATTTTACCAGAGCACTCATTACCTGCAGTTGGACAAGGTGCTATTGGTATTGAATGTCGTCTCGATGATCATCTTACGAAAGATTTTCTATTGCCGTTACATCATTATAATACTGCTATCTGCATTCAAGCTGAACGAATCGTAAATAATCGATTAGAAGGTGGTTGCCAACTTCCAATAGGAAGCTATGCTATTTGGAAAAATAAACAAATTTGGCTTAGAGCGTTTGTTGGTATGCCAGATGGCAGTAAAATTATTTATGGAGAAAAATATTTTTTCCCTCAAGAAGTTCAACAAGCAAGTATTGAACTTGCAGAAGAGTTACTCAATAAGGGTGCAAAACAAATTATTAAAAAAATTTATCCGGGGGTATTTTCTCGATGAGTGTATTAGTAACAAGACCAAATCCTAGCGGTGAAAAACTAGTTCAACATATTAGGTCATTAGGAAAAATAGCTTTTCATGCTCCACTCATTAAAATTATACCAGGTAATGAACTAGCTATTTTACCGAACAAATTAGCCAATCTAGCTAATGGTGATAGGGTTTTTTTTTATCGCAAAACGCAGTTTTGCATGCTAATAAAGCTCTTTATTTAAAGAGAAAAAAATGGCCTAGTACTATTTACTATTATAGTATAGGATATTCAACAGCATCAGTTTTTCAGAAATTAACTAATTTGCCTATTCAATTATCTCAAGAAGGTGAAACTAGTGAAAAATTGCTTGAATTACCTGGATTACAATCACTTTTAGGAAAAAAATCTTTATTATTACGAGGTAATGGTGGACGTGAATTACTTTTTAGAACATTAAAATCGCGCGGAAGTGATATTGATTGTTGTGAGTGTTATCAACGTCACCCAATAAAATATGATCCACAAACTTTCCAGTTGCAATGGAAACAGGCAAATATTAAAATAATTATTGTTACAAGTGGTGAAATACTGCATTTATTATTTAATTTAATCACTGATGATCTAAAGCCTTGGTTACTTTCTCGTCATTTGATTATTGTTAGTGAACGTTTAGCTAATACCGCATATCAATTGGGATGGAAATCAATAATAATTGCTAAAAGTGCTAATAATGATTCTTTAATTCAAGCATTGATATAATCAATAATATTGAGATACTAAATATGATCGATTATTATAAATATAATAAGGTAATTAAAATAGATCGAATGCTTCAAACCAATTTAATTTACAGTAAAATAGTATCTCACAATAAGAAGAATTATTTTTATCTTATTTACTGATACGATTATCGTCATATATAATAATATATTACATTGGTAGTTTCTATGATTATCTTAATCCAAGTTATTAATAACTAATCAATAAAATAAAATAAAATATAATAACAAATAACTTAATATTTTATTAATAAAAAAGAAATTAACTGATTAATTGAATCTCAATATCTGACTCTATTTTAGATTAATTAAATAATATAAAACAAATTAAATAACGTTTCTAAAAATTAAAAATGAATATCACAATACTTTTAATTACAGATATAAACATTTAATTATTTTTCAGCGTTTGATTTATTATATAAAATAGTAGATTCACAATTTCATATAATAACCACGATCCAATTAGTATAATTCTTTTATTAAAAAGTACAAATTCAAAGAAGTAATAAAATAAATAATCCTAATTTAATTGAGAGATTTGGAAAATGATTAGGACATAATTATTTTAAGAATTAATCAATTTAATAGTTAAATTGGTAGTTTATAAATAAATAATAGAAATTTAGATGAGAAATAGTATAAAACTTTCAAATAAAATATATTATTTATTATAGATGAATTTTATGAAATTCTTTTTCAAAGAATAAATATATTTATCTAGACGGATCATTTCCGTAAATTATTAATTTCTTTCTAATTCATATTTCATAATCAAGAGTAATTTATAAGGAATATTAAAAGGAAGATTTAAACCTAGATTCGGATCTATATTTCAATAATATAAAAGGCAATAAAAATCTTTTCTATTGAAGTTAGTAAACTCTAATTACACAATTTATTACAACAAATATTCGTTCCGAATAAAAAGTTTTATTATTTTATGAAACTTTACAAAAACGTAGGATTTAAAGAAAATCTCTTTTTTAATATCGATTAATATAAAATCTAAATGAAAATCAAATAAATAAAAGAAAAATTATAAAACAAAGATTTTTTCTAAGAAAGAATTGATAAAGAAAATAAAATTTTTAAAAAAAATTGAGTATTATAATGATTTAAATTTAATTTATTGAAATAAATACTTTCCATTATTATTTCTTCCATTCTCGAAATAGCTATAACTATTATATATTTACCTAAACTGATAACTACGATATTGAAATCACTTATAATAGATTTAAGTCATTTTTGTTTTATTATTTTAAAGATTTATTTTCTTTTATCGTTCTCTATCGAGAGATTTGTTCGGGAAGAAATCATTTTCTAATAATTTCCTAAAAACGTAAATACATTATATTAAGATAGTTAAACGCAAAAGTTATTAGTAAAAATAAAAATGTAATTTTAAAAGTTGAAACCTATTTAGTATCTCGTACTAACTGTTTAGAGGAAATCTATTTTTAACTATCTATTTCTAATAGTAATTATTAAAATAATTCTTTTATAAAATTCCCACTGATTAATGTTTTAAACAAAAAATAAAAAATAATAATCATCAATTTTGATTCTATACAAGAATTTGTATAAAACTTTATTGAAAATAAAATTCATGAAAATAAGTTTCACAATATTAATAAATTACTAGATAAGGAGACCAAATTATCTTTGTGTATTTTGATCACTATTCTTTTATAGATTAATAATTAAAAATTAATTATTATGATATTCTCGGTGAATATCTACTCTATCTTAACATTAAAAGTTTGTACTATCTAATAAACTATGTTTGACATATTTATAATTTTTAAATCTAGATTAGATCTTGTAGTATGATCTTATCATAAACTATATATAGAGTAATATATGGTATATTATATTTATATATTTTTATAGAAAAATTTACCATAATCAAAAACTTAATAAAAGTAAATATTAAATTTTAATTTAATAAAATTTAATATTTCAATATGAACCGATAAAAATACAAAATCTTTTTTAAAAAAATATCTAATTTTTCTAGATTCAAATTAGTTTTTTACAAAATAATTTTAGTTTTTCTAAAAAATACAAAAATTGATAACTTTAATTCTTATATTTTTAGTTGATAATACTATTATCTGAACATAAAAAATTTATCAATCATCTTTTCATTTCATAAAATTGAGTTGAATCAGAATAAAAGCAATTAGAAAAAATACAAAACAATGCAATACTATCCCGGAATTCCGCGATCATATATAAGCTAAATCCTTACTAAATTTTTCTCTATTAAATAAACGTCAACTAATAATATTTTCTCCTTCTAAATAATTTATAAAAATTAAAGAAAATAAATAAAAATCGAAAGTAAATAATTGATTAATTTTTTTAAACTTTCACTAGATTAAAATTTTAATTTATCTAAAAAATCAAAAATAAAGAAGAGAAATCAAAAAATTATATAATAAAAAGTATTCTTCATTAAAAAAAGAAATAATTACTGAAAACCTACCTTTATAGTAGAGATTTCTGAAATAATAAATAGAAATCTACCTACATTTTTCAATATATATTAAAGCATTTAAAACAATAAAAAAGTAATAAACTTATTTTAAAATTGAACATAAAATTCTGTATTAAAAACTCTTCTTTATTTAAAAAATCTTTATTCGTATATTAAAAATTATCTTATAAAATATTAGAATAGTATTTTAAATACTGATCATAGGCTTTTCATTTCCATTTTAACTTTGATAATAAAAGTATATTATATGGATTTCCCCTCATATCAAGATCTATAAATAAATTAGGATCTTATTTTTTTCACCAGAAAAATCATTCTAATTATCTTATACTTTTCCTCAAAATTAAATATAAATCTTAGATGAAATTTAATCTCTTGAATTAAAATAAGAATTACAATATTGAAGTGTTCAGAATAGGAGAATAAGTTTATTAGTATTCAATAACTTAAATTATAAATCCACTTATTGGAGTTTTTTGTTATATAAAAAGTTATATAACTTAGAAGAGATTATAAATTATGTAAAGAATTCTATAATACTCTGATCAATTAATACATAATTGAAGGAAATGGAAGCATAAATTTTTTAAAATATTGGTTTAACAGCTTCAAGAAGTATAAAATATGTCATAAATCTGGTTGATATAATCGATTGGTTTTATTCTTCTATTGAATATTATCATGATAAAATAGAAAAAATTATTTTTAATAGGATTAAATTAATTTCTTATAATTATAAATATCTTTTATTTCTTGCTTCTTATTTACAAATCAAGATTAATAAAATAATAATAAAATTATGAATAATATAAACAAAATAATTAAATGATGACATCAAGCATATTACTAACAATATATTATGTTAAATTGTATTATAGAATACACCTGGGAAATGGATAAAAATAAAAGTACTTTAAATATTCTTTTTTCATAATCTCCTGGTAATTATCATTTTGCATAATTTTTTTAATAAATATTAGACAAGAAACATAAAACATAAAAATTTACGTAAATTCATTAATTTTAAATATTTTATTAAAATATTAATGAATATTTTTTATTATTTTTATTCATCTATATAATTTTTATATACTTTTATTTTTTATAAATGAACTTTTCATCTTAAGAAAATATTACTAACATAAAAAATATAATTATTAATTACTTATTGACTAAGTTTTTAACTGAATAAATTTCATCAATTAATTAAAAAATCAAAACAGTCACTAGCACCAGGGCGGGAGAATTAAGTACAAATCAGATGCTATAAATATAAGTCATTCTTTGTTCATTCAATATTGAATTTTCTTAATAAGGAATATTTTTCTTATAAAAACGTTGGTAAAATAAAGTTGATTAAATTATCTTTTGCATTATCCTATAATTTATAAAACTAATGTTCTTATATATCAAGTATCAAAAGATAAGAATCCTTCTTCGGATATCTATTAACCATAGTGTTCTATTTTAAAACACTTTATTCCTGAATAAATTGTTTTAAAATTATACTGACTTTTTTAAAACCTATATTAAATAAAGAGGGAATAAAATAATTATTTATTTGAATAAAATTAAATTCTAAAAGAATAGATAAATTTATTATAAATTAATATTATTACAGTTTCAGTATTAAAGAAATAAGAATCAGAAAATATTTTTATTATTATCCTAGTATTTTATATAAATAAATTTGA
Source organism: Arsenophonus sp. (assembly GCA_046530785.1). Lineage (GTDB taxonomy): Bacteria > Pseudomonadota > Gammaproteobacteria > Enterobacterales > Enterobacteriaceae > Arsenophonus. The sequence continues at coordinate 71,923 of JBHEQT010000001.1, read as the reverse complement.
CAAAATTATAAACGAAAAGATATAGAAGTTGTTATGTGAACATTTTTAAAAATTTAGCAATAAAGAAGATGCATATTTTGTTTATAATTCACTGAAAACATATTTATTTTCATCATGCTAGATAAAAGTTAAATTAGAAATCATAATATTCATTATTTTATAACTTCTGATTATATATCCAAAATAATTAGTAGAGATTTTTTTAAAAAAAATAATTAGAAATACTGAAATTAAATAGTAATTACTCTTCTAATAAAAGTTACGAAACGCTGAATTTAGCTTTGTAAAACAATATATAGTTATCGAGAGTTATTTCAATTTTTATAAGGGAAATTCTATTTCGCTTAAAAATTCTATTTTTTGCAAAATACATAGAAAATTTATAAAATATAAGTTTTTATATAGATTGATAGTTTATATTCTTTTAATAAGAAAAAGTTTGAAATTATATTGATAGTAGTAAGTTTATAGATCAATTACTTATGTGTTACTCGATATAATAGAAATACCAAACAAGCAATTAAATTAAGAAGAAATAGTCAGACCAATATATTAACTATTTTTTATAAATGATTTTTTATAATTAGATATTATTTTTTATTTTCAAATGTTTAACTTTTTATTGGTTGAATCTTTATGATTTTAAAATATCAAAGTAAAAAAATTTTTTAAATTATTTTTAATAATAATTAAAATAAAACAATTCATCAATATCAATTTCCTTTTTTACTTATTCATCTTATGATGAACTTATATATATTTTATATATACAGAATTTATGATTAAAATCATAAAATTAATTATTAAACGACATCATAAATTTTAAAAAATAGATATCTTTTCAAAATTTTCTTGTGGAAGTTTGAAATAAAATTTTTTTATATTTTATTTTAATAAATTTTATAGAAAATCTTTTCTTATAAAGAATAAGATTGAAATAAAATTCTTTATTAGAATATTCAATAAATAGATATTCTTTCTGAATTCAATTTCTTAATAATTAATAGTTTAAATAACTATCTATATTTAAATATAGATAGAATTCATAAAATATTTTATTCAGATTTTTAATCCTAATTGTTGAATAAAAATAGTTCATTAATTAATTATTACTTTATATTTAATAATAATTTTATTTATTTAATTAAAAGAAATATGATAAAATAATGAAAGGATTCTATCGTTATAAAAATATAATCTTATATAAATAATTTTATCCTTTATAAAAGTATATTTTTATATTAATAGATTAATTATTAATATATTATTAAAATAATATAAACTTTTTTAAATATGTAAATAAGATAATAAATAAGAATTTATGTTAATTTATTATAAACTAGATAATTTAAATTATTAAATAATTAATCATAAATTCATTTATTAAAATTTACTTCTAGATAAATTTAATACTATTAAAACCAAAAAAGTCCCATAAATTAAAATTTTTACCGATAAAAGAAGAATTAAATTCACAACTCAGTATTTTAACAAAAATTATTTTGTTTTCTTTATTTTTACTAAAAATCATTTTTAATGATACTTATGTAGTTTATGTAGTTTTAAAAACTTATATTATATGAGAATAAAAGATTAAAAACACTATAAATACTAAAGTTTTAAACTAGTAATATAATTACCAATTTCTATTATTCTCCTCAATAAATTAAATAAATATATCATGGGTGACTAGTGGGATTCGAACCCACGACAACCGGAATCACAATCCGGGACTCTACCAACTGAGCTATAGCCACCATAAAATTTCTAAAATTAAGATTTTTTGAATAAAAAAATATTAATTAGCTGTTCGTGGCAGTTAATTATAACGATCAATAACAATAGCGCGCCCGACAGGATTCGAACCTGATGCCTCTGCCTTCGGAGGGCAGTACTCTATCCAGATGAGCTACGGGCGCTTTACACAATTATAGATAAAATAGTACGGATTTAATAATATTCTGTCTAGTAATTTTAAATAAAAATTTATATCCTTATCTATTTTCAATTATAAAAATAAAATTTTTTTACTTTCTTTAAATTTTTAAAGGAGAGCATTGTTAATCATATGTTCATTTGTTTATTTCAAAATAAGATAATTAAAATAGATAACAGAAATAAATTAATAAAATAAAGCAAAAAGAATTAATGATAAACAAAAAAACGTAACTAAAAATTCTTTATGATAAAAAAATATAAAAATAAAAAATTATTCCAGAAATGAAATAAGTACTAGATTTAAAAATATATTTAGTAATAATTTGACTATTTAATATTTTATCTAAAAACGACTGAAGAAATAAAAAATAAAAGAGTATTGTATAAAGTGATATACTGGCAGACTAAAATAAATGAAGTTTTCTTTTCAATAGATCGAAATATAGTTAATTGTTGAATTAATAATAAAAAGTAACAATTTTAATATAAAACAGCATTTATACAAAACACCTGTTATTATCTTAATAAAGATTACGGAAGTTTATTTTTCTTAAAAGAATTAAAATGATACTTTATCACTAAAGATTTTATACCATATAACGTCTAATAATATTAGTTATAAATACTAAAAAAATAATCACGAATCTATTCTTAGAAATACATTCTACTTTGATAAGTAGAATATATTTAAATGTTAAGTAAACTACATTTTTAGTAAACCCCTATCTACCAATATAATATTATAACAATAAATAAAAATAATATAAAATAAATTACTTTATTAAATAATCATTAATAATATTTTAATGTGAATAGTAATAATTATACTAAATTAATAGTATAGATTACTTCAACATATTAATAGATTAGTATTATACACTATAGAAAATAAAATCTTTACAATCAATAATAAAATCCACCATGATATAATTAAAATAATTAAAATAATTAAAATAATATTTTCTTATTAACTTTACTCATGGAAAATATGAATTTTAATTCACGATATAAAAGATACAGTTATAGACAAAATTAAATAATGGAATAAATAAAAAAATAAAAGAAATTTGAAAAATTTATTTTAAAAATTAGAAAAATAAATTTGTATATAGATACAAATTTTTGTAATCTCTAATACTCCAATAACTATTTGTATAAACCAATAACCAAAATATTATTAAAATCCCCAGTAATAAGGATTTAAATATTTATAATAAAAGAAAAATCTCTTAATTTAATTTACTTAATAAATAGTTTCTATCTAATTTGGATATTTAATGAAAATAAATAATCCAGGAATAATATAAATTAATAATATAAATTTTTCATTTATGTTTAACGTACTACTAAAATCTATAAAGTAAAAACAATAATCATACTGATGATTAATAAAAGCAAATATAAACATATATAGAAAGATTGAAGGCCAAAACTATATTTTTATTTCATTTATCTTATATAAATTTTTATCATTTAATAATAAACTTAATAGGATTTTACCGCTTATTTATCAAAATGATAAAATATAAGTATTGTATGATTAATATAATCTTTATTCTAAAAAAATAAATTTAATAATTTAATGATAATTTTTAATATTAAGAATTATACTAAAGAATTTTTTAATAAATAATAAATAAAATGTAAAATGTTATTACTTTCATTTAAAAAGTAATTTTAATAAAAATATTATTTCTTTAATAAAGAACTATAATTTACCACTATAATAATACTTCAGAAAGCGTAATAATTTTACCTGTCGTTTAATACGACTAGGTTGAGAAAATAATCTATATAGCCATTCTAATTCTAATTTTTGCCATAATTTAGGTGCGCGTTTTATATTTCCAGTAAAAACGTCATATGTACCACCTATTCCCATATAAAGTGCTTCTGGATAAACTTTCCTACAATCACGAATAAAAATTTCTTGCCTTGGCGAACCCATTGCCATCGTAACAATTTTTGCTCTACTATCCTTAATTTGTTTGAATAATATTTCATTTTGTTCAGGTTTAAAATATCCGTCATGAATACCAACAATATTTACTTTCAATTGAGTACGAAGTTTAGTCTCTGTTTGTTTAAGAATTTCCTTTTCTCCACCAAGAAGAAATACGGGTATTACCTTTTGACCTGCGATTTTCATTAATTCTTCCCATAAATCAACTCCTGCAATACGTGAAACTTTAGCTTTTGGGTATTTACGACGAATTGCTCTGACAATACTAATCCCATCTGCATAAAGATATTCTGCTTGAATTAACAATTCATTTAAATCAATATTTTTCTCTGCAATTAGGATTTTTTCCGCATTAATCGCTACCAATGATCCACTCTTAACTTGTTGATCTAAAAAAAGATAATTAAGAAAATGAATTCTATCATAAAAACCACAAATAAGATAACCTCGAATATCATATTTCTGGATCAGTTGTTTCTTCATATGTTACTCCAAAAAACTATTATTTTTCCTATTTTTTAGAAACATTAGTGGTATATATCCGAATTAAACCTGTTTTTAAAAAAAAACAATAAATAAGTTTTGCTATAAATAAACAAAATAAAAATATTAAAGAAAAAAACACCATTCGTGATACAAAAGAATCCACACCCTCACGGACAAGAACAATGATATTAAAAATAGCGCCAAAACAGAAAGATTGCAGAATAACACTTTTATAATGATTTATTTCAATTTTACTTTTTTCAAAAAGCCAATCAAATAATTTAATAATAAAGCCAATACTAATTGCACCAAAAGGAACAAAAACAACACCACCCATTACAATAAAAGAACCAATTAATGTTGGGGATATAGTTAAACCAGAATAATTATCAAGTATTTTCCAGGTAAAATAATTAGCTGAATTCAATACTGTATTTGGTTGTTCAGGCCATAGCCACTTTGGAATAAAAACGTAAAAATCACGTATAATAGGAGATAATCCTTGGAATTTAATTTTTTCATAATTATTTAATAACTTTCCTAAATTCTCCCAAGGAGAAAAAGTATCACGTGTTAAATAAAGAAAAGTATAAAAACTCTCTTCGCCATTAACATTCAATCCATAACGTTTTAATGCTAACCAAAACACACCAATAATGCAGATTATAAAGGAGATAATTAGCATCGATAAATTAATCCATCCTCTGAAGATTCCAATAAATAAAAAAAGTGAAAAGGAAAGAATAATATTAGCTCGTGTTCCGCCAACAACCAAATAAGTGAATATCCCAAAAGAAAGTGTACTAAACAGAAAAAATAACCATCGATACTGTGTTGGTTTTAAAAAAAAGATAATCAACATTGCCGGAAAGAAAAAATAAAAAAAACGTTTTAACGGAATGTTAGAAACTTCACTAGAAAAAATCTGACTATAAGATTTTAAACGAAATAGTAAAAAACCATTTTTTAAGAAAAAAATCCCAATTGTCACAATACTAATAAGGATCAATAAAAAACAAGTTAATTTTGTTTCTAATTCATTTATAGTGAATAACGATTGTTTAATATTACTCTGTAAATGGATTTTGTAAGTAAAATAATAAATAATATAAAAACTAATAGATAATAGGAACACATTCAACAATATATTAGTAGGTAGGATATCGACTTTAAAATGAAAAACAAGTAATCCCGTTAATGGAAAACCAAAGTAGAATGTTAATAAATAAACTAAAGAAAAAAAAATATTAAAATTGAAGCATACTTTTTGAAATTCAAAATACGTTAATGCTAAGATTAATATCAGAGAGATAAAATAGACAATCGATAGGCTTCCAAAATCAAATAAAGTCACTATTGCTCTCCTATCAATCTCAACGTATTCTCCCACCCTTCAATAAAATTAGGATTAAAAAAAGCTATTTGACTTTTATCCAGCAATATCATTTTTTGTTGAATAAAAAACAATTTTTGTTTATCTACTTTTTCATTATAAAATAAAAAAGGTATACATTGCTCAACAAGATCTTGCCAAAAATAGTTTTTGTGACTAATAATAAAAGGAATTCCGAGCTGAATTAATAAACATATCGTACCTATACCTTGTTGTCGTTTGAAAATAAAATAACCTAAATCACAATAGCGAAGTAAGGTAAGATAATTATTAAAAACTATTTTTTTCTTAATAATTATTACTTCCCCATCAGAAAAATAATTTCTCGCTGCTCGAGAAACTTCTGAAATATATACTTGATTATTATTTGGGTATCCCATAGGAATAAAAATTTTAACTAATTGATCAGAAAATTGCTTTTTAATCGCCATTAACGCTTCAATATGTCGATTAGATTTATCACCCGAATTACCAACCAAAATTATCATTTTATTTGTTTGATTAACCGACTTTTTACAGTCGGTTAAGGATAAATTCATTTTGGTTGGAAAATAGAGCAAAGATATTGGTATAGCTGGATTTAAATTCGAAAAGTAATTTAAATCACCTTTTGTACCAAAAACATATCCTACTCGCTTAAATGCCAAACGGCGAAAATAATAAAACAATCTAAATTTCAATCCAGATAACTCTTCATAAAGATCAGCCCCCCAAATATGCCATAAACATTGTTGTCGACGAATTTTTCCAAATAATAATGCAAACCAAATAGTTAAATTAAATTGACCATGAAAAAAGAATTGGCAATTTTTATCTTTTTTTGCTTGTTTAATAATACTATTGGCAATTTCTTTTTTATTATCAAATTGATTAATCTGTAAATGTAGATAACGTGATGCTAGATTGAGATCAAGACTAACAACCATAAATCGTCTTTTTTTTACTGATGGTATTGATAAATATAAAATATCATTAAAATATTCTAATATTGTCTGATTATGATGTGGAATATCAGATCCTAATACATGGATTAAAGTTTTCATGTTCACCTTTGGTAAAAATAAAATATGGTACTACAAATCATAAAATAAATTATGTAAGTCGCCATATAAGCTTGAACAGCACCTAAAGCTCCATAATTAGGTATTAACCAATAAGAAAATACTATTAACAATATAAATTGTGTTACTTCTGTTAAAAAGTAAAATCGTATTTCTGCCTTTGCAATAACTAAATAACCGAATACATAAGCTCCTACTTTGAAAATATCACCAGTTAACTGCCAAGCAAAAAGATCTCGCATCTTCATAAATTTATCGGAAAAAAGCAACAAAATCACTAAATCTCGTAATAACCATATGGTAAAACTACCTATTGCTACCGTTGGTAAAACAAACTTTAAAGCTTTAAAAATTTCTATACTAATTTTATATCCATTCTGTAATCTAGTTAAGGTTGGTAATAAATAAACAGTAAAAGATGTTGTAATAAATTGTAAATAAGCATCTGAAACACTAATTACCGCCTGCCAAATACCGACTTCATCCCAACTATATTTCTCAACTAACAAATTTCTTATTATAATATAAGCAAACGGCAATGTAACTGATGTTATTAGTGCCATTAAGGTAAATTTAGCAAAATCATGACCTATATCACTATTCCATCTTGGTTTAAAATATGAGAAGCTCAATTGCTTATGACGTAGAAGCATGATTGCCGCTGGAACAACAGTTAAGGCAGGAAATAAAGCTAATCCTATTAGAGCCCCTTGATAATCACCTAATCTAAAACAAAAATAGTAAACAATCATTCCTACTAAACTACCTGAGATAATCGATAGAGCATTACCTTTCTCATCACGGTAAGCTTTTAATATAGATAGAAAATAATTAGAATAAGCGATTCCAATTTGTATTATTGCTAGAGTAAAAATAACAATTTGATATTGAATATCGTTAAATAACGCAAGACTGATAAATGAGCTAAAAAATAAAAAAATAATTGCTAATAAAATTGAAGATCCTAAAATAATTAATGATGAGGTTCCTAATATAAGATTTAATTTTGTTGGTATCTTATGATATTCAGCTATATACTTAGTAACACCATTAAAAATTCCTGCTCCAGATAAAATACCAATAATAGTAATCAGTTGACGAAAATTTCCAGCTTGCCCAGCTCCACTAGGACCAAAAGAAACAGCAAATAATTTTATAATAATTAACCCTATACCAATTTTTACCAAAGTTGAAATCGCTGTCCAAATAGAAGATTTAGCTAAAGACATATTAAACAAAAAAACATTGAATTTGATTAATAACTTGTTTCTGTTTTTCTTCTGTAAGATTATAAAACATCGGTAAACGAACTAAACGATTGCTTTCTTTTGTTGTATAACGATCATCACCATGAAAACGACCAAATTTATATCCCGCTGGATTAGTATGTAATGCACTATAATGAAATACTGAAAAAATATTTTTTTCTTTCATGTATTTATTGAATATTGTTCTTTGTTCAATATCTTTTAGTTTAATATAAAACATATGGGCGTTATGTTTTAAATAAGAAGGTATAACAGGTAAATCTATCTTACCTATTTCAGATAAAGGTTTAAGAAACTTATAATAGTTTTTCCATAAATCTAACCTACGCCGATTAATTTTTTCTGCTTGCTCTAATTGTGCCCATAAATAAGCCGCTTGTAGACCTGACATTAAATAACTGGAACCAATATCTCGCCAAATATATTTATCAACTTGACCACGAAAAAATTTATTTCGATTAGTTCCTTTTTCCCGAATAATTTCTGCTCGTTCAATAAGTGAAGGAATATTAATTAATATAGCACCACCCTCACCGCCGGAAGAATAATTTTTTGTTTCATGAAAACTATAACAACCAATATGCCCTATCGTACCAAGTGCCTTTCCCTTATAAGTGGACATAACACTTTGAGCTGCATCTTCAACAACATAAAGATGGTATTTGTTTGCTAATTCCATAATAGGATCCATATCACAAGCCACACCAGCATAGTGAACAGGTACAATTACTCGAGTTTTGTTCGTAATCGCAGATTTAATTTTATTCTCATCCATATTCATGGTATCAGGGCGTATATCAATAAATACAATTTTTGCACCTCTAAGTACAAAAGCATTAGCAGTAGAAACAAATGTAAAACTTGGCATAATAACTTCATCACCAGATTTAATATCAAGTAAAATCGCCGCCATTTCTAAAGATGAAGTACAAGAAGGTGTTAACATCACTTTCAAACACTGAAAATACTTTTCCATCCACTTTTGACAACGCTTAGTAAAACTTTCTTCACCACATAAATTTCCACTATCTATCGCTTCTTTTACGTAACTTAATTCAGTACCTACATTCAATGTTTTATTGAATGGGATCATGTCGTCCTCTATATAACCAATAATCTGTTCTTTCAATTTGTGCTCCCATTTTTGAATATAGACGTATAGCACTAATATTACTGATTTGAGTTGCTATTCTTAATCGATCTACTCCTTTTTGCTCAGACCATTGACGTGATATTGTTATTAATTGTTTTCCAATTCCTTTTCTTTGATAAGGAGCAGCAGTGGCTAATAAACCAATTCTCGCCTCTTTTTTTGATGATAATTTCTTTATCGTTACAAATCCATGAATATCTCCTTGAACACCTTTTAATAACAAACAAATATCATCAAAAGTACCTTTAACAGCTTTTTCAATCCAAAAAGAATAAAAACGAATATTATCTTCTAATCGATACCAGGGAGAGCGAAAACGGCTATGTAAAAACGCTGTAGCAGCAATACTTTTCAATTCTTCAATATCCTTTTCATCTGCTACAGATAACTCTAAGCTTTTATTTTTTACTCTTCCAGCAACATTTAAACAAAAATCGATTTCACCTTCAATCAAAAAAAAACCAATAGTCGTCATTGCATCAATTAATTTAGTATTACCCGTAGTAACTTTAGCCTTTATAATATCGTATTCGTCTAATTGACTTAATGAAATAGTCGGTGCATTAGGTAAAAAATTTAATTTTGCCGTTTTACGATTAAAGAAATCACTTTCCCAAGTGAGTATTTCGATATTAGCGTGGAAAAACATACAGTAAATCCTTTAAATATTGACCATAACTAGTTTTTGTCAGTTTTTCTGCTGATTTTCTAACTTGTTGCTCAGTTAACCAGCCGTTACGCCATGCTATTTCTTCCAAACAAGCGATCTTAAATCCCTGCCTTTTTTCAATAGTTTGCACAAAACTACTCGCTTCAACCAAGCTGTCATGAGTTCCGGTATCTAACCAAGAAAATCCTCGTCCTAATAGCTCAACATTCAGTTGACCACGTTCAAGATATATTTTATTTAGACAAGTGATTTCAAGTTCCCCACGTAATGAAGGTTTAATTTGTTTAGCAAAATTAACAACTCGATTATCATAAAAATAGAGACCTGTAATCGCCCAATTAGATTTAGGTTTTTGAGGTTTTTCTTCAATTGATAAAACTTTAAATTGTTTATCAAATTCAACTACTCCAAAACGTTCAGGATCCATAACTTGATAAGCAAAAATCGTAGCTCCAAATTGGCGGGATACAACAAATTTTAATTTAGGACTAAAAGCTTGACCAAAATAGATATTATCACCTAATATTAAACAGCAAGCATCATCAGCAATGAAATTTTTACCAATCAAAAACGCCTGCACTAATCCATCTGGAGAACTTTGTATTGCATAACTGAAATGAACACCAAAAGCATCACCATCTCCGAATAAACGTTGATAATAAGGCAAGTCTTTAGATGTCGAAATGATCAATATTTCTCGGATACAAGCCAACATTAGAACAGAAATCGGGTAATAAATCATCGGTTTATCATAAATAGGTAAAAGTTGTTTAGAGATTACTTCTGTAATAGGATACAAACGAGTTCCTGATCCACCAGCTAAAACAATGCCTTTCATCATTTTTCCTTGTTTTCTATTATATTGATTGTAGTTATAAATATTCACTTTAATTATAAATAATCTTTCACATTACTCCACCAAGATTCATTATTCAAATACCATTCAACTGTTTTTCGAATACCTGATTCAAAGGTTTCTTCTGGCTTCCAACCTAACTCTTTTTCTATTTTACTAGCATCAATAGCATAATGTATATCATGGCCTCGACGATCAGTGACATAAGTAATTAAATCACGATAGTAATTGATTCCTTTAGGTTTAACCGGGCATAATTCCTCCAGAAGATTACAAATTATTTTTATCACATCAATATTTTTACGTTCATTATGGCAACCAATATTGTAAGTCTTACCAGAATCTGCTTTACTAATAACTAAATATAATGCTTTCGCATGATCTTCAACATAAATCCAATCACGTATTTGTTCACCTTTACCATAAACAGGTAAAGATTTGCCTGTTATTGCCTTTAAGATGGTCAAAGGAATTAATTTTTCAGGAAAATTATAGGGACCGTAATTATTTGAGCAATTAGTCACCAATGTCGGTAATCCATAAGTACGATACCAAGCTCTTATTAAATGGTCACTAGAAGCCTTCGAAGCTGAATAAGGATTACTCGGAAAGTAAGGTGTTTTTTCAGTAAACAACATTTTACTATCTTGAAGATCACCATAAACTTCATCAGTAGAAATATGATGGAAACGAAATATTTTTTTTTTGCTGGTTTAAATTATTCCAATAAGTACGAGCAGCTTCTAATAAGAGATAAGTACCTATAATATTTGTTTTGATAAACTCTGTTGGAGAATCAATCGAACGATCAACATGAGTTTCCGCTGCTAAATGCATAACAGCATCAGGTTGATATTGTTGAAAGATTTTATTAATTTCTTGTTGATTGCAAATATTTATTTTAGCAAAAGCATAACGAGGATTTTCTACAACTAACTCTAATGACTTCATGTTGCCAGAATAAGTTAAACTATCAACGATTATTACAGAATCATTAGTATTCTGAATGATATAACGAACAACTGCAGAACCAATAAATCCAGCACCACCAGTCACTAAAATACGTTTCAACGCCAAACCCCTTTGGTATCAACAACCCATTTTTGTCGAATTTGGTTACCATTAATTTCCTTAAATTGTTTATGATCAACCAATAATAAAATAATATCTGCATTAGCAATCCCAAATTCAGTAGATACTAGTTGACAGAGACCATCTAATGCTTTTGGTAATTCATCAATATTTGGTTCTATTACATAAGTGTTTTTGGTATCCCAATCAGTAATCATTTTAGTAATTTTCATAGCAGGGCTTTCCCGTAAATCATCAATATCCGGTTTAAAGGTAAGGCCAAAACAGGCGATTTTAATTTCATTTTCCCGTTTTCCTGTCTCTATTAAACAATCAGCTAATACTGCCTTAACCTGATCGACAACCCAAATTGGTTTGCTATCATTAACTAAACGGGATGTATGGATTAAACGAGATTGTTTTGGATTTTTAGAAATAATGAACCAGGGATCAACCGCAATACAATGACCACCAACACCAGGACCTGACTGTAAAATATTCACACGAGGATGACGATTTGCTAAGCTAATTAACTCCCAAATATTAATCCCTTCCTCAGCACAAATAAAGGACAGTTCATTAGCAAAAGCAATATTTACATCTCGAAAACTATTTTCTGTCAATTTACACATTTCAGCGGTTTTTGCGTTAGTAATCACACATTCACCGGAAAGGAAAATTTTATATAATTCAGTAGCTCGTTTGGATGATTTCAGTGTCATACCACCAATAATCCTATCATTTTTGATCAGTTCAACCATAACCTTTCCTGGTAAAACTCGTTCTGGGCAATAAGCAATATCAATATCTGAATTTTCACCTTGTTGCTGTGGAAATGTCAGATCAGAACGCATGACTGCTAAATGCTGTGCTATTTTTTCAGTCGTTCCAGTGGGAGAAGTTGATTCTAAAATAATCAGATCTCCTTTTTTTAATAATGGTGTAATTGATTCTGCTGCGGCCATAACATAAGAGAGGTCAGGTTTATAATCATCCTTAAATGGTGTAGGAACCGCGATTAAAAAAGCGTCTGCGATTTGAGGTATAGTAAACGCTTTCAAATATCCCTTTTCTACGGATATTTTTACAGCTATATCTAAATCAGGTTCAACAATATTAATTTTACCTTGATTAATCGTATCAACTATATTTTGATTAATATCAACTCCAATCACTTTTTTTTGCTGTGAAGCAAAAGTTGCTGCGGTAGGTAATCCTATATACCCTAGACCAATAACAGAAATAGTTTCAAAGCTCATAAATATCACCTGATTTTTTTCAGTGCTTGAAGAATTCGTTGACAAGCTTTACCATCACCATATGGATTATGTGCTCGACTCATTTTTTTGTATGCATATTCATCTGTTAGTAATTGTTCCACCTCTTGAACAATTTTTTCTGTTTTAGTACCTACTAAACGTACTGCGCCAGTTTCAATCGCTTCAGGTCGCTCAGTAGTATCACGCATCACCAAGACTGGTTTACCTAAAGCTGGAGCTTCTTCTTGAACCCCACCTGAATCTGTTAATATCAAATAAGCGTTATTCATTAAATAAATAAAAGGTAAATAATCCTGTGGATCAATTAGGATTATATTATTAATACCCCGCAAAATTCGTTGTACTGGTTCCCTGACATTAGGATTTAGATGAACTGGATAAACAACTTGAACATTACTATTATTTCTAGCAATTTCAGCTAATGCATCACAAATACGTTTAAATCCATTACCAAAACTTTCTCTCCGATGCCCTGTAACTAATAAGGTCTTTTTATTTTTTTCAAAAAAAGGGTATTGAACATTAAGAGTTGCTAGTATTTTAGGATCATTCATAACTTTATCACGAATCCAAAATAATGCATCTATTATGGTATTACCGGTAACAAAAATACGATGAGATGGGATCGATTCATCTTGTAAATTTTTTCGTGAATGCTCAGTAGGAGCAAAGTGATACATAGAAAGATAACTGGTAATTTTACGATTAGCTTCTTCTGGCCAAGGAGAATATAAGTTACCAGTACGTAATCCCGCTTCAACATGACCAACTAGAATACGTTGATAAAAAGAAGCTAGAGTACTCGCCATCGTAGTGGCTGTATCACCATGAACTAATACTAGATCTGGTTTAAAAAATAATAATATAGGTTTTATTCCTTCAAGAATACGACAAGTAATATCGGTTAAATTTTGCCCATGAGACATAATATCTAAATCATAATCAGGCGTAATCTTAAAAATATCTAATACCTGATCCAACATTTCTCTATGTTGAGCAGTTACGCAAACTTTTGACTCAAAATCCTTATCATTTATCAAAGCATGTACAAGTGGAGCCATTTTTATGGCTTCAGGACGAGTACCAAACACAATCAAGACTTTCACAGTGATTCTCTTTTATTTTAAGATCCATCTATTAATAAGATATATTATCAATAATAATTTTACTTAACATATTAATATTTTGTTGAAATTCCTTATTTAATTAAAGAATAACTCTATCAAATTTAAATAAATAATTATCTATAAAATAGCTATCATTAATCCTACTATTAGGACTATCAATATTTAATTAGATCTTCTGGTGTTCTTAAACATATTGATAAACTTGTAAATTATTTTTGAGAGCGATAGATATCCCTTTTCTCCAACATTTAACATCGATAATATCCCTCTATATTTTAATCTATATCTTTCATCATAAGTAACCCCTATTTAGTCTTTTAATTTTTTTAATTTGCAATTGTAATAAGAAAACTAGCTATATAGAAACATTTCTGAATCTTCTGGTGAATTTATCAGGAACATTTACTTTATTACAAATAATGCTTTCTTTTTGAGAAATTTTTAATGATTGTTGAAAGTTATTTCAAATTTTGTTCATAAGTTTTCTTTACGATCATTTCTTTAACGTTTAATTAGTGATTTTAAAAACTGCTCTTTCTTCCGATGTATCTACTTTAATTTAGTGATTAAGATTAAAGGTAACTTCCTTTATTAACAAAAAATATATTTATGTAAAATTGCTTTATATTAAGAAACTTCTTCAACAAATATTTTATTATTAATTATTTTGTTATTAATTTGATCTATAAATTGAATATTTTCAATTAATTTATTATTTAATATTGAATTAAGCTTAATATTTTCTTACATACTTATTTTATAATAATCATTATTTACCTAAAATTCTTGTATAATATCCCATATATCCCTAATTTTATGAGTAAATCTCTGGTAAATTTGATTAGAAATTGTTAGAGATTTATAATCTTTTGTGATTATTAGTATACAAATTTAAATTTTCAAAAATTTCTTCCGGGAAGATACACCTAAATTATTATTAACTCTAGATAAATTAGTAATAATATTACTACCATATTTGTTTCATTTCTTAAAAAGGTCAATTCAACATTTGAAAAAATAAATAGTAAAGAAATAATTCAAATATTTTTCGTATTATAATGGATATTCATCTTAATATATTAAGTCGTTTTAAAGAAATTGTGAGTGAGAATTATGTTTTGTTGTATTTCTAATTTTCACTATTGTTAAAATTTATTTTAAGCATTTATTTATTTTACTATATGTTGCATCCTACGTTTAACACGTTTAACAAAACGAGCCATTTTCCAAACACGTTTAATACAATATCCATAAATAAAAAATATAAGAAAAAATAATAATAATATTATCCAGTCAGAAATAAAATTTAAACGTTCACCTACAAAACCTATTCCTGCTAAAATAAAAGATGCCAAAGTAATTAATATAAGAGTTTGACTTGGAGTAAAACCTGAACGTATCATCAAATGATGAATATGTTGCCTATCTGGTGAAAAAGGACTCATTCCCTTACGAAGACGCCTATACATGATGGCAATCATATCCATTAAAGGAATAGCAATAATCCAAAGGGCAGTTACTGGTTTAATCGAACTTTGTTCTCCTTGTATCGACATTAATAACAACCAAATAATAGTAAAACCAATTAATGTACTACCAGAATCTCCCATAAAAACTTTGTAACGCTTTCCTAGTAAACCTAAATTCAAAAATATATAAGGAAGAATGGCAGCGATAATAGAAAAGCACCAAAATGCTAAAGCTATATTTCCATTTTGATAAAGCAAAATACCTAATGAGCCAAAAGAAACACAAGAAATTCCACCAAGAAGACCATCAATACCATCAACCATATTAAAAGAATTTACTGCTCCCCAAACAGCAAATAAAGTTATTAAATACCTTAAAGGTCCTAATGTTACTTTCCATGGACCAAAAGTATAATCTAAGTTATCTAATGTTAAGTTTGCAAAATAAATCATAATAAATGTAATAATTGCTTGAATAGTTGCTCGAACTTTAACACTAATATCAAATCGATCATCTAATACACCAACAAATACTAAAATTCCAGCACAAATCAAATATAACCATTTATATGGAATAAATTCGTCTGTAATTATGAATGCAAAATTAATACCAAAAAAAACCGTAATACCACCAACTAAAGGAATTTCTCCTTGATGTTTTTTCCGATAATTAGGTTCGTCTACTAGACCAAATCTTTTTGCTACTTTCCGCACAATAAATATAAAGATCAAAGAAAATAAGAAAACCAAAAAAACATTGATTAATAAATTTAATGTGTGCACAATATATACTCTCTTATTATTTTTTAAAGATCATTCCATGAATTCATTTCTACATATAGAATATATGTCTATTAAAATTTAGCATATATGTAACAATAACAAAAAATTTCTATCATTTTGCACTTTTACTTAATAAAATTTTATAAAAAATAAATCCTATAGATAATAAAATGAACAAAATAAACGCCACATAAAAAAGTAGCGTTTTCAATAAATTTTAAATAAATAGTAACTTAAGAACGTTTCATAAAATCAAAAAATTCATCATTCGTTTTTGTCATTGCTAATTTATTAATTAAAAATTCCATTGCATCAATTTCACT
Organism: Arsenophonus sp.; assembly: GCA_046530785.1. GTDB lineage: Bacteria > Pseudomonadota > Gammaproteobacteria > Enterobacterales > Enterobacteriaceae > Arsenophonus. The sequence goes on along the minus strand of JBHEQT010000001.1, from coordinate 55,082 downwards.
CATAGGATGAATAATTTTACGTAATATCCACATTTTTTGTAGCTCATCCGATAAGGTTAATAATTCTTCCTTACGAGTACCGGAACGATTATAATCAATCGCTGGAAAAACACGTTTTTCTGCTATTTTTCGAGATAAATGTAACTCCATATTTCCTGTGCCCTTAAATTCTTCATAAATAACTTCATCCATTTTTGATCCAGTATCAACTAAAGCTGTAGCAATTATCGTTAAGCTTCCACCTTCTTCTACATTACGTGCAGCACCAAAAAAACGTTTTGGACGGTGTAAAGCAGTTGAATCCACCCCACCAGTTAATACCTTTCCGGAAGGAGGGACTACTGTATTGTAAGCACGAGCAAGACGTGTAATCGAATCTAAAAGAATAATAACATCTTTTTTGTGTTCAACTAATCGCTTAGCTTTTTCTATTACCATTTCAGCAACCTGAACATGACGAGATGCTGGTTCATCAAAAGTTGATGCGATAACCTCACCTTTTACTAAACGTTGCATTTCAGTTACTTCTTCTGGTCTTTCATCAATTAACAACACCATTAAAACACAATCTGAATAATTATTAGCAATATTAGCTGCAATATTTTGTAATAATGTGGTTTTACCTGCTTTTGGAGGGGCAACAATTAAACCGCGTTGTCCACGTCCAACTGGTGCAGACAAATCCAAAACACGAGCTGTTAAATCTTCTGTTGACCCATTTCCACGCTCCATGCGTAGACGGTTATTAGCATGAAGCGGTGTTAAATTTTCAAACAAGATTTTGCTACGAGCATTTTCAGGTTTATCAAAATTGACTTCATTAACTTTTAATAGAGCAAAATAGCGCTCCCCTTCCTTAGGAGGGCGAATTTTTCCTGATATAGAATCTCCTGTTCGCAAATTAAACCGACGAATCTGACTAGGAGAAACATAAATATCATCAGGACCCGCTAAATAAGAGCTATCAGCAGAGCGAAGAAATCCAAATCCATCTTGTAATATTTCTAGTACGCCATCACCAAAAATATTTTCTCCACTTTTTGCATGTTGTTTTAAAATCGAAAAAATAATATCCTGTTTTCTCATACGAGGTAAATTTTCTAGTCCCATACTTTCGCCAAGAGTAATCAATTCAGATACTAGCGTGTTTTTAAATTCGGTAAGATTCATAATGGTGGGTTCTTAAACTTGGGATATATTTTGAACTATAAACAATAATAATATAGCAATCTTTAAATTCCTATTGAAAAAAAAATAAAAAACATTAACTATTTTTGATGAAAATATCAATTTCATTAAAAATTAATTTACATCGTAAGAATTTAATAAATCTAATAGCTTAGATAACATTCTTTATATAATAAAGATATAATAAAAATTAATAAGAATTATTTTAAAATTAAAAGTATATTAACTTTATAACCATTAATTCATTAAGATAAATAGTATCAAGTAAATAATAAATGGGTAATTTCTACCATTAAAGAATTATTTATATCTTTTCTTATTAATATAATACAATTTTTGTAAGAAATATATTCTTATATATATAATATATCTCTGAAATAATATTTTCAAATATACATTTCTATCTTAAAATGTAAGATATTAAATAAGTGGAGTAAATTACCATGCTTTAAAACAGACGTCTAGCTATAAATTACATAAAAGCAAACGTTTAATAGAACATCAAAAAATATAATCCTATTAAACGTATAATAATAAATTTATTTAATAAGAAATTTAGATGTTTTTTTCTAAAAATTCTTTTAATTGAATTTTAGTTAAAAGACCAATTTTTTTATTAATCAGTTCTCCATTTTTAAAAAGAATTAAAGTAGGAATGCTACGAATATTATATTTATTTGCTATTTCAGGATTATCATCAACATTCAATTTTCCAATTATTAATTTTGTTGCATATTCATCAGCAATTTCCTCTAAAATAGGAGCTATCATTTTACAAGGGCCACACCATTCTGCCCAAAAATCAACTAATACTGCCTTTTTTTCCAATAAGGTTTTTTCGTTAAAATTCCTATCAAATAGATGGATAACTTTTTCGATCATTTCGAGCCCCTCCCCAAGGGATTAATTTTATGTTATTTAGGTTAATACAACCTTAAAAGATTATTTGTTTTGTTGAAAACAATCTTTATAGATTAAACTTTAATAAATTTCTCTTTCTATAAGAAAACCATATCTTCTAATGAAGAAATTTATAGATTCTTTATATATCATAAATTATTGAAATGATTTATTAGTAAAACATTTTTTATAATTATACGTCATTAAAACTTGGTCAATATTTCTTTTCTATCAAAAGAAATGACATTACAAGGGAGAGAGTATAAATAGAACGGTTAAAATATTAACTTTTCTTATTTTTTAAGATTTTATTACTTATGAATAATATCAAAACTTCAAATTAATAAAATTAGATTAGTGATCATAAAGTTTTTCTACAGAAATTAGTGATTTAAATATATAGTAAAAAGAATCAATAAATTATATAAAACTAACTTTAAATAATCCTTATTTATTCTAGTAATAAATTTAAGAAATAACTTTTATCTGACTCTATAATTTAAAGTGGATATTTTATTGGTATCGGATACCCCCACGCGAATCACGTGAAATAATAATCGATTTATCTAAACAAAACTTTATTTATATCTCATTCCAGTAGTTGTTGCTTGATGAAATTAACAGAATGTTTAATTTTATTAAAAAGTTTTTTAGTTATTTCATTTGAAACCATTATCCTAGGAACCATCAAACCCCCGTTTAAATTTGATCTTTTCAACACTTTTTTCTTTTCATATTAAAAGAAATGGTATTAATATAAATAAATATACTAAAGAATATATTGAGAAAAACATAAATAAAAAATTTTTATATCTAAAGAATAATTTTCCTTTTTAAAAAAAAAGAAAATACTGTTTATTACAGTTATAATCTAAAAGATTAATGGAAAAAGATATATGATTTTTTATTAATATCAAACTTCATTTTGAAAATATTTGTATCCATCTTTAAACTGATTATCACTCTTGATATCTCTTATGCTAAACTATTAAATATCAAGCATAAAATAGCTATGTATTCTTATATATTTCTATCAAGATTATTTAAATTTCTTAGTTAGAAGAGATATTTCTTCTCAAGAAGAGTTTTATATATTCAATTTAATCACTGATATATTTAATCATAAGTTATTCTTTGTAGTTATTCTGAAGAATATCTCTCATTATTTTTCTCTAATAAAAGAAAATTGGTGAAACTATTTATTTAATTAGTTTTAGTTTATGAAAAATTTTCTTTAAATTTATCTGCTATTGAAAATTATGTTTAAGATAAAAATCTAAATTTTAAAAATTATAATAGGGAGACAAGATAGATCTTGTACTATAGAAAAATAATATCGCCATAAAAAATTTGGGTAGTAATGAAAATATAATAACATATAGTATTAAAATCATGAAGAATAACTCAAAATAATCGTAAATGAAGAATTTATATATATACTAAACTTAATATTATTTTTTACATAACAATAAAAATTGGTTCTAAGATCTATTATAAATATTGAGAATGTGAGAGAGATTTCTAGTTATGCACAAACTTTCGTTTTTATAAATTGAAAATATAATAATTATTGATGTTAATATCAATAATTATCATTGCAATAAAATAATAGCTTATATTTGGGAGAGTATTTAGATATACTTTCTAAAATTTACAAATTATTTTTACTGAAATAAGTAAAATTAGTGATACAGAAACATTTTTTAATATAAGGAAATATCCTTCTTCTTATTAAAGAAGGAAGATATTTTAAAATAGTATCTATCTATAAGATACTATCTGAACGAAGAGATATAATTCATTTATAAATGGTAAAATCCAATAAAAAGATCATTTTAAATAAACGAGTACTATGATAGATATCGACAGTTTTTTCCAATAGTTAAATAATTATAGAAATCCATATTAAAAGTAGTTAAATTACTAACTTTTAATATTAGTTATATCTATTAATTAAATACAATTTTAAAAGTTGTAATTTGAGCAAAATCTTTTACTAAAGATCAAATACCATAAAGTATAATTATTAAATTCATAGAAAAGAAATTTATTTAAAATAATTAAAAATTTATTTAGGAATTTTACAAAATAATATAGATTTTAAGAAATTATCTTTGATAATAGTAATGAATAAAATATTTTCAAATAACTAAATTAAAATTTTAAAAATAAATCCATTTTAATTCTGAGAATTAGAAATATTTAAAACTAAAAATTTAAGTAAATAATATACATTATTTTCAAGTGATTTTTTATTCTAATTTATATATTTTTGAAATTTACATTTATGATATAATCATATTATTAAATAAAATATTATATAAATGGTTTATCTATTCTATTTATTATTTATCTCAAAAATAGAAAAAATATATTCCAAATTATACTCTATAATTTTCAACATCGTTCTTAATATTTAATACTAAGAAAATAGTATCTACTAAAAATGGATAACTTAGTATATTCCTTGTACCTAAAGAAATATTTTGATTTTGATAATCAATAGTTTGATACGTTATTAAAATATCTTTCGCTTTGTATTAAGTTATTTTAAATATTTATTCTTGATATATTATACGGATACATATCACGACTATATTTATCGATTATCTTAAAATCTTAAGTCACAGATTTATGAAAAACATTTATTAACTTACTGTATTAAAAAGTAATACTTGAATCCCTAATTGAGTTAATAAAATTAATCAAATAAATATGATCTTTTTCTAACTAATCATGGTTTTCTTTTTTTTAGTTTTTTATAATTATCATTATTTTAGTCTCGTACATTATATTGGAAATGTTCCTTTATTACATTTTACGGGAATAGAGAAACATTAATATTTATATTATTTATCAATATAAGTATTGAAAGATCCACTTTTAATCATGAATAGATTTTTGATTTAAAAACTTAAAAATATTAAAATTTTTAATTTTAAACAATTAAAGTATATTATTATACTAATAATATATTTTTATTTAAAATTGATCTTATTATAAGGATAAAAATCCAGAGAAAATTTTTTAACTTTCTATTTTCTTTTTTCACTATTTTGTACTAAGGTACATAAAAATTAAATTATTTTAATACTAAACTATCTAAAAATGAATAATCTTTTCATCAAATAATCCAAGTATATCTTGATAAGATTTCCGATAATAAATAATAATAGTACTCTTTTAGTATTGCTTATCCATATATAAGAAATACGATGTTTTTTATTAATCTTATCTTTATTAATATTGGTTTTTAATGAAAAAATTTTCTCCTACTTCACCTCTAAATATGCCAGAGGTTTGCATAAATTTGAAAAATATCAGTTTATTGATTGAACTAATTTAAATTTTCAGACGAGATTTTTCTATCTTTAGATATATCTCATAATTTAAAAACTTTATATAACCTACGATAATAATATCCATTAATCGAAGATTATCCATTATTATTAATCTATTTTATTTATATAAAATAGTTGATTGAGTTTTTATTCTAATATTAATTTCTTTATATAATTCAATATTTTGTATAATTAATTTTCATAATCTATGTTATATAGGTTAGTTTATGACTAGAAACTATTGATTTGCAGTTAGAAGCAAATTTGAAAATTTACCTTAACCTTAACAAAATATCTAAAATGTTATGGGATAGCATTCCAACTACATCTAGAATTAAAGTTTAATTTAACTTTATGTTAAAGTTAGCGTTAAGAAATTTTAACAAAAATATTTATTTATTTCTGGATTATTTTAATCCAAGTTAACATTATAATAATTTGAATTTAATTAATATCTAAAAAATAACTTATAATTATATCTTTTAATTTTAAATATAAAAAATAAAACTACACTTAAGTTTTAAGTTGAAAAGTAATATATTAACTACTACTCAAAGTTATGAGTAAAGTAAAATTTAAATAGTAGTGTTTAAAAATGTTTTCATCATTATGAAATAGATTTATTGAGGTATATCTAATTACTTTAATGACTTTTGATAAAGAAACTCGTTTACTAGATACTAACGAAAAATGATCTTACAGAATTCTTTTGATAAAATATTTATTATCTTTTGATAAATAAAAATTCAAATACTAATATAATTAAATATTAACTGGTTAAATAATTAGTTAGTAAGCTACATGGTTTCGTTATTAGCCAATGATCAATTTATTTATTTTTATAGAATTAAACAGAGAAATTTATTTTTCTAGAAACTTTCTCTTTTCATTAACTTAATATAATTAAATTAATGAAAATTACACTTAGTGTTAATAATTCATATGTTTTAACAAAATTATTTTTTTGAAATGAACTTAACTAAAACACTAAAATTTATTATTGTTAGTAATTAACATTACGAAGAATCTGAATTTCATTAGAACAGTAGTTCTTTATTATTTTTTGAAAACTAATATGTAGATATTCTATTTTATATTCTAGTAACCACTATTGATTACAGATAGATATATAAAAAATATTATTTTTAATGAATTAAAGATTAACTTTTTAAGTGACTAATTTTTGATATAATTTATAGAACTAAAATTTTTCTAATTTATTATCTTTCTTCGTTTTATGACTTTTAATTATTAAGATAGGAAAAGTTAAAATAATTAACTTCTTATTTTTTACTAGTGTTTAATTTGTTCCAGTGTTTCATCTTTCTAGTAACTTTGTTGAAAAATGACAAAATAAGTAACAAATTTTATTTGTAATAAAAAATTTTTAATCTTTCCGATAAAATTATCCTAAAGAAAAGTCTGGGAACTAAATATATAACGAATTTTATTATTAACTGTAATTAAATTACATAAAATATTATGTAATTAATTTGCTTTAAATTAAAATTTAAATGTACAGGTACTTTACAAAAATAGTAAAAATAATTAAAGATTAATATCTTTTGATAAAAATATAAGTAAGTAAAAAAATTATATTGAAATTAAATTAGTTATTCAGATATATATTTTCATATTGATGAAATAATTAGAAAAATTTCACTGTAATTTTTATTAAATTATTATAATCCCTTTTATTAATATCACGTAACTATCTATTTGGCTAATACAATATAAATAAAAGCAATATTTTTGCTAAATCATATAACTATAAAACTAACATAAATCCATAAAAATTGATTTTTATATAATAAAACAGAATAATTATCTCTATTTGTTTATATTCAATTAATATTTATAATTAATGATATTTCATATAATGAAATTATAATAAATATATTCTGGAAAAATATTTTTTTTGCAGAGTATAGGTTTTATAAACTATCTTAATCCGTCATATGTAACACTAATATCGAAAGATATTTAAAATTCTTAATTAAAATAATTAAAATATTTAAAATTTCGACCTCAATATAATTAGTAAATTTTTAGAAATAGTTTCTTATTTTTTTAGTTGATAAATTAGTAATATTTATCATCATTATTTCAATTCAATTTAGCATTATTGTATTTCAAATTTTTGATATAATATTCAACTAAATATATTTTTAAAATCATAGAAAAAATAAATTTCAGTTATTCTTTTTACCTAAATAACTTAAATTTAGTTGAATTAAATAATCTATAAAATTAGTATAATTGCGATTATTAAGAATTTGGGTGATTACTTTGAAAGTATATTGAAATGATTTTTCTGCACAATTATTTTTTATTTTTTCTAAAATCATTTTTATAAAATAGCAAAATATCTCAATTTTAAAATCTAATATAAGAAGATAGCTTTTCATCTCATTTATATTAATTTTATTAACAAAAAATAAAAATTTAATCAGACCAACAAATCACTAATTATAATAAAACTTCTATAATGTGAGAATAATCTTATGATTTAGTAATACTTACCGATTCATATTACAGTTCACTTTTCAAAGAAGAACTATATTTTCTTATTGACAGGAAAATTTCTAATATATCTTTAATATACTTCCGGATTCCCAGTATTTTCTAAAATTTATATTATAGTTCTCTCTAAAAAAAATAAATTCAACTAATATTAATTATATTGAAAATATGAGAATAACATTAATAGTATCACTTTCATTAATAATTAAATAAAAATTACGATAGAAAGATATTTCTATTCTATATTAAAATAATAACTAAATCTTCTTGTAAAATTTATTTTTAATAAATACTAATAAAACACTACAATCATTTTTATATTTTTATATAATAAAAATTATTTTTTTAATAATTTCTTTATTTAATATATAAGTAATTAGTTTATCACTTTTTATCACAGTAAGTCTGATAGATCTTTCTCATTTCAAAAATATTTGAATATTATTAATAATTGTTATTTTATACGATTTCTATTTTTATGCATATTAACTTTATTAGTTTTATTTTAAAAATAAAACCTGAAAAAAATCCCGTTAAATTTTATTTTTATAAATAAATAAAACTTTCTAATTACAAGAGAGAAGAATAATTTAAATAGTTTTATAAACAACTATATTGTTTTAATATCAGAAATTTCTCTACTTACTTAATTATAAAGCACATTAATTTTGAGTACTTAATTATAATTCTTTTCATTCGCTTATCTATCTATAGTCATTTATATAATATTCTAGATAAGTTTATGGAAAAATTCTTTATTTAAAATTCAATTAATTATTGCCAATTAATGCTAATGTATTAATTGAAATTTAAGAAAAGAAAAAATTTAGCGATTTGTAAGTAGAATTAAAATTACTTGAATAATAAATTAGTAAATTATTAAAATTCCAATTCTTTTAATTATATATTACTGGGATAGTTTGCAAATTTTGTCGAAAATTTTTCAATAGAAACTGAAAACATAAAACTCTATAAGTCTACCAGAATAAAAATCTGCTAACAAAAAATTTCTGTTGTTAACGGATAAAATACCATTTTTCGAAATTGGGAATAGAAAGCTTTATTGATAGGATTCATTATTAATATTAATAATGAAATATAATTTTTCCTATATATTCTCTCCATTCTAAAAAACTTTCTTCGACTAGAGAAAGAAAAAAATAATTATTCATATATAAATAATTTTTCATAAACATAACAAGAGTGAATAAATTCTTTATTGAGAGAATATTAACATACAGTATAATAAAATATCTATGAAAAAAATTTTCAGAATCTGATTATTTTCATATAAAAATACATTTACCAAAATATATAAATATAAAAGGTTCATCCATCTCCTCTAATGAGGTTAAATTTGTTGATTCTTGCAAAAAAGAGAAGGTACATATTCTTTTGGTTGACTATTTAAATTAAAACAGATTATTTCATCAACATTTTAAATAAATTTAATATCATTAAAATGATAACTAATTACTTATTCAAGTATTTTATTTTTTATTTAGTTAATATTTTTATTTTTTTCGAAACCGGAGTTATAATTAGTTTATTCTTAACTCTGTGTATACATTTATAATAAAAATTAAATCAACACCTTCATATTTATCTTTTTATAATTTTGAAAAGATTAAGTAATAAAAATAGATAAAATTTTTAAACGAATCATTACTTAATTCTGCTATTAACAAGAAGATATAAGTATTTTACTGAGAAAAGTTATAAAATGATATATTTAATCGATTGTTATTCATAAATATATATTTAATTATTATGAATATTATCAGTTTTAAAATGTAAAATTTTATTTTTTCTAAAAAGCGTTTTTCAGTAAAGAAATATTTCTTTAACCCCATGTTATATATAGATTGATAGATTATTACCTTTTAATAAGTATCAGAAAAACTAGATATTATAGATCGGGGGATAGTATATCACTTCTCTTCTTATATTATTACTATAATTTTCTGAACAAAAAATAACCAAATAACTTTAATATTAAATTAAAGATGAGTAAAATATTAGTTTTTCATATTAAGAATTTTTATTTGATAAAAATAGATTTTTTTTAAAAAAGTAATCATCATAATTTATTTATTAAATAAATCTTTAATGAACTCTCATTTTTTATTATTGAAAAATAATATTTAGTTTATTTACAATTGATATTTATCTTGTTATTAAATTATTTCTTAAAGTAAAAGAAATAATCTAGAAAAGAAATGTAATATTGATTGACTTTATTATTTATTCATTATTTATATTTATAATATTGGATCTCTTTTATCTAAATAATACATATATTAAAATAAAAGAGAAATTATATTTTTATATCAAGGCGTAATAAAGAGATTACCAGTAAATATATATATTTCTTAATTAATAGAAAAGAGAAAATAAAAAAATCAATATTACGTTTTAAAATATATCTATCAAGATAGTATCTTTAATTCTATAAATTCGAAAATACTTTTAAAACGCCATTTTATTAGAGAAATCAATTAAAATTCTTATGAAATGATTTCTTTAAAAGAATATGATTAATTTTTAGGATAATATTAAAATAATTACTACTTTAAATACTGAAAAACAATAGTTAAGTATAAAGGGATATATGAATAAGTCAATAAAAGATTTTTTATTATAATCTAAAAGATATCTTTTAGAATTTTTCAGACCTTTTAATTTTATATAGAAATACGACTATTTATCAATTATGTAACCATTAAACTATTTAATACCTATAAAAAAAGAAATTTTTTGAAAAATCATTTAAAAACATTAAATAAACTTGACTTTTCAATTAAAACTTTAGATTGTATATTATAGTTATAGAAACTTATATTAATTTAAAAAACAACAAGAGATTAAAAATAAATATTATAAAAGTAATTATCTAAAGAAGAATAAATAAACTTATTATTTAATTTATTTAATAATTAAAATACTAAAAAAGTATTAACTATTATAGAATCTATAATGATATTTAATCATCAATATCAGAATAATCTTCTAAAGGATACAAGTTGTAGGTTACCTACAGATAAAGGTATGAAAACGCTTAAGTCGACTAATACGTGTTATATATTTATATCATACTTTTCTTCTATTGTTCGCAGGTTTTTGTTCACCATTTAGATACATAGAAACAAAGAGTTTTTCTTCTTTTATCTGAAGTTGATACTTACCTAAATCAAGTTCATTGAAATCTTGACTGAAATATTCTAACAACTTAGCTTCTTTAATAGTAAAATCACCATAACGAGAAAAAACCTCGATGATAATTTTTATTATCAAAAAAAATAATTAGTTATAATAAAGTTGTCTGCCATCTAATGTTCTCCCTGCCTTTCTAATTCCATATTTATTATGGATCGGAGTATTAGTTAGCAATTACATTCTGTAAAACAAAATATTTAAATCATTAAAATTAAAAATTTTGGAGATTGTTTGTGGATATTGAATTATTAAAAACTTTTTTAGAAGTTAGTAAAACTCGACATTTTGCTCGTGCAGCTGAATCGTTATACCTTACACAATCAGCGGTAAGTTTTCGAATACGTCAATTAGAAACACAGTTAAATACTGTCTTATTTGCCCGTCATCGCAATAATATTCTTTTAACTTTGTCAGGTGAACAATTAATCCCATACGCTGAATCAGTAATAAATACATGGGCAAAAGCTAAAAAAGAAATTTCTCAAGAATCATTACATATAGAATTTTCAATAGGATCAATAATTTCCTTATGGGAAGGATATTTAACAAATTGGATACAACTTATATATCAAAAATATAAAGATTTACATCTTGAATGCAGAATATCAACACGAGAATCTTTAATAAAACAACTTCATTCACACGAACTTGATTTACTTATTGCAATAGAACCACCCAAAATGGATGAGTTTAAAAGTGCTATTATTGGTGAAATAAAATTACAACTGATAACAAATAAAAAAAACTTGATCTTATCAAGATTTAATCTTATTAAACTTGAATGGAGTAATTATTTCAATACAAATGAAAAATCATCTTTAGTCGAAAATTCTCCCGCAATACTAACAACATCAGCTAATCTTGCACGGGAATTGTTATATCCAACACAATCTGCTGCAGTTTTGCCAGTTCATTGGCTTCATCAATATAATGAATTAGAAATTTTATCAAAATTTATCTATAAAAAACCAATTTATGGTATTTGGTTACAAAATAATAGACAAGAGTCGTTTATTAACGAAATGGTAAAAATACCTATTCAAAATAATTAAGTACTTCTAAATAAAGATATATATCTTTATTTAGAAGTACTATTGTTAACAAAATTTTAAAAAAAATAGTAATAGTATTTATATATAAACTCTATAATAAAATTATAGAAATAAGGATGTATTTATCAAATTTAATAATTAAATATAAAAACATATAAAATAATAATTAATTAATATATTTATAAACAAGTAGATGGGGCAGGGGAGGAGAGATTCGAACTCCCAACTCCCGGTTTTGGAGACCGGTGCTCTAACCAATTGAACTACACCCCTAAGAAGATGACGGTGCGAACGGGGCTCGAACCCGCGACCCCCGGCGTGACAGGCCGGTATTCTAACCAACTGAACTACCGCACCACTAGATTAATTTTATTAACAATTTTTCATTATAGATTAAATAAAATTTAAAGACTTAATATCTATTTTTATCTCTCCAGAAACTCAAAATTCATTTATCTAACACTATAATATTCACTTTTGAGTTTAATATAAAGTCAAGTATTGGAGAGCTATGTTTTTAGAATATATGAAATATGATGAATTTTCCTTATTTATAGGTATTTAATTTTATAGAATTGTTTTATTTTACTCAAGTAAAAGTTTTATAAAGAAAAAATTTTGAATAAAATAAAACTATTATTCTTTAATTTAAAATATCTTTAATGTTATATGTTACCTTATAAAAAGTTCATTAATTTTTGATTAAGATTAACGAAAACTATGATTATAGATCCTCTAAAGACTATTTATATTTATCTCCTAATCTTAAAACTTTTTAGATATTATAATCAGAAAATTTTCTATTTATATTTTTAGTAATTATTTCTTTTCTACATCTAAATATAGATATTTTATTAATCATAAGAAACTTTGTATAACCAAGAAATTCTTCTACTCTTTCCTTCTTACATTAGAAAAAATTTACCTATAAATTAAATTATTATAAAAACACTATTTTAAAAATTAAGTTAAAGATGTTTATTAAAACCGTAAAATATTAAAAATAATATTTCGAAAAAATTATCCAAATATAAATTAGTATCTAATCTTCCAATTCTCGCCCGCTTATCTTGCATATTAAAACTTAGTGTTCAATCTTAAGATTATAAAATGAATGTTCAGGAATCTTTCTTTTTACGAGCTTAACAAAAATTCTTATTCACAAGAAGTTTAATTTTTTCTGTCGGTTTTTAAGAATTGAATATCTATCATTATACCATTTATGAATTTCGAAATTTATCATACAAAAATCTTCTTAAATTTAAGAAAAGAGTAATTATAATAGTTAGATTTATCGTTTATATTAGCTTTGATTTAGACTTTCTTCTAATGAATTTAACTAAAATCATGAAATTTTCAAAACTGAATAGTTTTCATTCTATCGATAATATCTATGACTAATTTCAGTTCTGAACATATAGTTTTTAATTAAGACTAATCTAACCATTAAAAATTTAAATCATCATTTTGACTATTTTCTTCACAGAAAATAATTCTTTTTATCAATTTAACATTTTTATTAAAACTACTATTTAAATTAAAGTATGATCAATAATTATAAATTTTTATTTATAATTTATTATTACAATAATAAGGATTTTTTTCAATATAAAATTACTTTTAAAAAGTAAATATCTGGTATTTAGATATAGATTAATTTTTATTTAATTCTTAATAATATTTAAGTATAGGAGGTAATTTATTACCTATCAAATAAATTTTTAATATTTTATGGATTCGAATTTATTTCATATTCGATTTATCGTTAATTATTTATAAAAATTTTCTACTCTTAAGTATTTATAAAATACTTTTTAGTTCAATTAATTATAGGGATTTTATCCCTATCAAAGATTCAGCAAATAACTTAAGATTATCTCACATTCCTTCTTAGGAGATAAAGATGACTAGTGAATTATTATAAAATTTTAGAATTCTATTATCTCTTGCAGTTAAAAAATTGTTTCTCTGAGCCATCCTTTCCCCATCTTTTCTTTCAAATTAAATATAATTTTATAAGTTTAGTTCAGAAGTTACAGTTTTGATTGTATTTATTCTAATGAAAGCCATATTGAACTTCGTGCTCGTGATTCTTTTCAAATAAAATTTATCAATATTTAGAATTTATATTGAATAATAAATAAAATAATCTATATTCGAAACATTTCTCTATCTAATAAAATAAATGTCATATTTTTTATATTTAAGTATTTTTGAAAAAATACGGTTTTCATATAAATTTAATAAAATTAAAATATGAAACTACAAGTTACTTTGATAATTTTAATATTATGATCTTGTTTACTTAATTTAATAAGATTTATTAAACCTTCATATTTTTAATAGATAAATTATAATTTTCTTGTGCATATTATGCAAATTAATACCAAGTTAAAATTTAATTTTTCTATTATTTTCCATTCTATAAAGATAAATTGTCTAGAAAATTTATCTCTTTATTTTCATAAAAAATTACTTTTTTTAAAATCTATATAGTTGTCTTTTTGGTAGAAATTTTCTTTTTCAAGGAAAAGTATTAACGTGTATTGTTTAGAAAAATTAGATATTCTATAAATTTAAATCGGAAAAAATTATTAATAATAAATGTAATTATACTATTTAGCATTCAATAAGTAAACTTTCTTTTAGAAAGTTAATTCTAATCTCTTCTTTCAAGAATTAAAATTCTATAGATAGTTATAAGTTTTCTTCCATTATCTATTTTTATCTTTCTTTTCCGTCACTACACTATAATCTAGTATTAATTAATAAATAATTATTAAACTTGAAAGTATTTAATTTCTTCAGAAAAAAAGAAGATATTTTCAATTTATTTTCAAATTTCATAATAATAATCTATCTTTTAGATAGGGTAGTGGTTACTATCACCCCTTTTCAAATTGTTAATTTTACTAAAACTCTTCTTCAAGATATTAATATGAACATTAAATATAGGATCTTTCTATGCGTTTTTCCTAATAAAAAAATTCGATTTTTCCTCTTTAAGTAAAAGGAAATGGATCCTCTCCCTTTTTATCTCCAATTACTGCTTCATTTTTAATTGTAGATTTAGATTATTAAATAATAGTGCATTTATTCAAATAACTTTCTCATTTAAAAATCTAACGCTTACGCTTAATACTAAATCTTGGCGATACTATTTAAAAAGTATTACTACCGCTCTTCCTTTTCTTAAACACTCTAAAAGAAATTTATATTTGTAGTTACTTTAGATTAACTTCAAACATAAACTCTATATTTTCTTCTCAGATATGTCATTTTATTACTTTTAGACTTATGAAGTTAATTTATTAATAAGTTTCTTTATTTTATCATACTTATGTACTTATAAAAGACTTCTTAATCTATATAAGGCTATCTACAAATTTCCATACGTCTTACTGTAAGAACGTAATACCATTAAGATGTAAGTTTAAAAACTAAAGATTAAATTTTGAAAGTTTTCTATATTATTTATTAAATAATTTATGATTTAATTCAACTTTTTAGATTATTAAAGAACAATATTAATCAATAAACTCTTTAAATCCACTTAAAAATATTTTTTAAGGTCGTCCCCTAGGGGGTTCGAACCCCTGTTACCGCCGTGAAAGGGCGATGTCCTAGGCCTCTAGACGAAGGGGACATAAATTTTTCTACCAGTTAATAATTTTATTTTTATAGAGAAACAAAATTTCTGTAGAAAATATTTTTCTACTAACAACCTGTAAAAAAATAAACCCATCAATTTATTATATGAACGGATAAGCTTTTATCATATTAAAACTCTATCAAAAAATTATAGACTAGATAGGAACAATTCTGAAAGTCTTTAATTACTATTTTTACTAAAATAATCAAATATCATAAATGAAGAATATTCTAAAATTTAATAAGATATTCGTATTAAGATCTTAATCCATAAAGGATTAAGATGAAATTTAAAAATTTATAAAGTTGAATTTTAAATTTTAATTTAACTTTCAATATATTTTCTGAATTTATCTTTTCTTTTCAATTTTACTTTCTCTGTAAGAAATTATAGGATCTTTTATTCTTATTTTTAAATGATCATGATTAATTGAAGTAATTTTTATCTTTTTCTAATTTATTATTAATATTCTCTTTTGATTTTCATAATTTACTTATTTACAGTAAGCAAAATGTTTTTATGCTTTACTACAAAACTTAATTTAAAAATTAACAATTAGTAAAAATAAAAATTTTCATTTAATATTTACCTGAATATTCGAAGCGCCACTCTTCTAATTATAAGAATGCTTTAAATCTAAAAATTAGAGAAGATTTTTTTTGAATTTTATTCAATAAACTACACACCATTATCTTCATAAATGAAGATTCTTTAGTCAATTTATTTGAATTTTAACTTTATAAATGGAAAAGTTAAAATAATTGATCTTCATAATAGAAAATCTATTTATAATATATTAGTTCTGAAAGATATAAGTTCATCATAATAAATCTCTAAATCAAAATCCTTTACAGCGCGAAGTAAGAAAAGAATATGTAAAATTCTGTTTTCTTTAGCAAGTTTTTAAGATGAACGTTTATTTTTCTATTGGATAACGAGCTAACTTTATATAATTATTTTTTCTCAAAAATCTTTACGAATTACAACTCTATCGATGAGATTTTATCTCACCCTATCTAATTTAAAAATCTTAACTCTCTTAAAGTTAACTCGAATGAACTTCTAAAATTTATCTTAAATTAAATATTTTTTTAATTCTTTATAGAAAGAATACTTTTTCTTATTATTAATACTCGTAATTTTCTATTTTCTTTGTTTGTAAGACGAATTTAGAAAGACCTTCTCTATATAGGAGGATCAATTCTTAAAAAATAATTAATATTAATACTTTCTTATAATTTAAAGTTTCTTCATTTAAAAAGAAAAAATTTTTCTATATACACTTTTGTATAAAACTACATAGTATTTTGCGTTCGTCCCCAATTCATTTTTTGATATTCTCCACTTAACCCTTTACAGGATATAGCGATGTTCACAATCTCCTTATTATGGTTAATCATCCTTTAGATGATATAGATATTATCTACTAGATAAATTTTTACTTCACAAAGTAGCTAAATTTTAACTGGTTCTCCTTATCTGAGAGGATTACAGAGGATCCTATCTTAAAGATTATATGATAATAACTATTTGTTCTAATAGAGTAATTTTTTTATCAGATCTCTATATTTTATCAACTCAGATCTCTAATTAAGAGAAAATCGAATTTTCTTCTCGATTTTATCTAATTCTCAATTTATATGACTTAGAGTTTTCGCTAGTATTTTATCTTAAAATAGAATGAAATTCTTTCAATTAAAAAGTTTTGGTGAAATACTTGAGTATTATTTTTATAAATTAACTATTTTGTTTTTACTCAAAAATTAATCTTCAGATATCTTTTAAAGATATCTTTGTAAGTATCCTCACAGATTATCTAATTAATTGTTAAAGAGCTTAAAACATGAATATCATTTTATATATAATACAGATTTTTATCTGTAAAGTCAAGTAGTTATTTTTTACAGCTAATCAGTAAAATCAAATTCATTCGATTTATTTTATACTGTTTATTTTAGGAAAGCATTATAGGATAATTTATATCTCTATCAACTGTTATTTAAAGATTATTAATTAATTTATATTTTAAACATTTTTCTTAAATAGAAATTTTTTCTAACTGATTAAAACCTTCAGTTATCAGTACAGGGATAAGGTTTTGAATTTTAAGATCCATTTTAGTACAGTAAGCGATATTTTTATTTTTTGTTAAAATTAAATTATGATGATTATTAATTAACCAAACCGCTCGTCTAGCAATTGCAGCACCAGAATCAATGATTCTCATTCCTTTAAGTAATATTTCTTTTAATTCTAATAATAATAACGGGAAATGTGTACAACCCAGAACAATAGTATCAGGTGGTTCTTTCATTTTTAACCATTGTTTTAAAATACTCGCTAGTACTTCTTTCGAGATCATTTGACCATGAAGTTTTTTTTCTGCTAATTCTACTAATTCTGATGAAGCAATCATCTCAACTTTACAATTAACGGCAAATCGTTCGATAAGGTTTCTAGTATAGTTTTCGTTAATAGTCATTTTAGTTGCTAATAATCCAATAATACCATTACGAGTTAATTTAGCTGCTGGTTTTATTGCAGGAATAACCCCTATAATTGGGAATTTAAAATACGTTCTCAAAACATTCAAACTAACTATACTTGCTGTATTGCAAGCAATAATTGCTATTGCTAATATGTATTTTTGTTGAATTTTATTAAAGATATGAATAATACGTTCAAGAATAAATTCTTTGCTTTTTTCTCCATAAGGAAAAGCATCATTATCAAAAGCATAAATGTAACATAAATCTGGTAATAATTTTCTAACCTCACGATAAACAGATAATCCACCAACACCAGAATCAAAAATCAGAATTGTTGGATAATTAATTTTCAATTGATCATGAATTATTTCTTTTATTTTACTTTTCATTTATTCCATCACGATATTAATTCCAATATATTAGTAAAGAGAATTTTACTAAAATAGTAATGAACTATTATTAAACTAATAATAAATTGAATGAATTCATCTGAAATTATAATAATTATCATTTCTTTAAAATTAATTTAAAAAATTACTTGTTATTTTTGAAGTAATGTTCAATATTCAATATAGATTTTATAAATTTTAAAATTATAATTCTGAATTATTTAAAAATATATTTTAAAAATAATCCTAATTAAAATCAATAAATTCTGAATTAAAAAATAGACATATTTTTTCGTAAAACCTTACAAAAAATTTTATCAGTATAAATCTGAATATATATACATAATTTAAAAAAATTAAATAGGATACAGCGTAGATCCAACCGTTACTTAAAAAATAAATATATTAAATATTTATTTGTATCTTTTTTTAACGCACTTAAACTAGAAATTTCTTACTATTACAAAATGCACAATAAATTTCTCCTTTTTAGAGTAACCAACGATTTATTTTATATGATTTTGATTAAAAAATTAAACAAGATATAAAAATTGATTAATTATCTAATCGGTTTTAGATAATTTAATTAAATAATAAATTTTTAATTTTATTAATTAAATCTAATCTTAAAACTCGATTTTTATTATAAATACTTTTTAAGTAAATTATTAATTAAAATTAATTAATAATGTAATAATTTTATTAATTTGCAAAAATTGAATGATGAAAGGTATATTTATTAAATATAGGGACTTGCTTTTAAGAGGACTTTAAAATTTTTATTAATTAAAATATTACTAATACAACGTTAATACTAGAATATTATTCACTATATGTGGTGTATATTTTTTATTCCAAAAAACTCTTCTTTTAAATAGAGAAAATCGAATGATTATTTATTTAATATTCTTCAAATTGTATTGGGATGGATATAATTCCTTATAGATCAGATATTATCTTCGGTATATCAGTAATGGCATTAGGATATATACTTAATTATTTATTTCTTGATCGGTTTCAGAAAAATAGATTTTATTAACGTTTAAATTTATAATATCTTGTATCGAGCCCGATATTAAAAATATTGGGAAATGAAAAATAAAAAAGATACTCATTTTTTAGCTATCATAGAAACAGATTAGTTTCAGGGTTATCCTGAATAATTTTGTTATCTTTTTATTCAAAATTTAAATTACTCACATCTTATCTTTCTCTAGTTAATATTTTTCTAATATGAGGAAAGATAATTAGATCAATTAAAATGTTTCTCAGAGCATTTCACAACTATAGAGAAAATTGAAATTAAAATTCTAACATCACCTTTTCTTGGTTTATAAATGGTTAAAGTAACAAAAATAATAGAGAATTTTTTCTTAAATAAAGTGATTCAGTAATACTGAGGATCAAATTAAAATTATATTTTCTTATAAATTCTAAAAAATGGTTAGATTAAATTTCATCAGATTATGGATAGCATGTAACGTGATTATCAAAATGATGTTAATTCTTAGAACTTTACTTTCATCATTTACTGGGAACTATATCTTTAAAAAAGAGAATGTCTGACAAAATATTAGTTATAATAAGTTAATTTTTTAAAGAAAACTTATAATGCAAGCAGAAAAGATGTGAAATTACAAGCTGTGATATAGTTTTATTTTATTATTGTGATTATAAAATGTAACTAGAATAGAAAACAAGTGATTAGGTTAAGAAGAAAATAATACAAGGATATATCTGGGTATATTATAGAATGAATAATTTAACGTAAATTAAATATTTGCAATTTTAACTGAAAAGCGTTCTTTTTCTTATAGAAAAATTTGTCATTTTTATAAAAAATAATCTCGTAAAATTAGATTTTGATGAAGAGATGACATAGTTTAACTGATATCAATTTTATTTATGAACCAATAGAATTTATTTTAGCTATTTAAAAATTAGATTAAAAATTACTGAGTATAAAACACAATATTATCAATTTCAAAGAAACTGATGAATATTAATAGGAGAATATAGAAAAATTTATCTAAATTTTCTTTAGATTTTCATTTTTAATATACTTTATAAGAAAGTATTTTTTAAATACAATTAGAAATAAATATCTATTATATTTTTAATGAAAAATATTCCTGATAACTTCATATTTCTAATGTAAAACAGGATTATTTTAATGAAATATTATATCTATTTTAGATATGTTATTTTTTTTATTATAAAAAACTAAAAATATTTTCATTCATATCAATAGTTAGATAAATATCAAAAATTAATACTAATTATACTAAAAATAAAGAAGAAAAATTTACTTGGATTTTTACTGTAAGAACTATGAAAAAAAATATCTTTCTATCATAAAGATTTTAATCTTATATTGAAAAACTAAAATTTATAAAATAATTAGTATTTTCTACTTAATATATATTAGACCTAATAGAATTAATAATTGAAAATTATTCGTATTTCATTTGAAAGTTTATAACTTATATACAAATATAATAAGAAGAAAATCAATTTAAATATATTTAAGATATCCGATTTAATAAGTTATAAATATATAGTTATTCTTTATATGTCCTATATTCCTAATATAGTTTATCATAATAAAAATATTTATTAATAAAAATTGAGTTCAATACTTTGAAAATTTGTTTATACCAATAATATTGAATCTAATTATTTTAATATAAAACAAATATATTTAATAAATTTAAATATCATTTAAATGATATTTTATAATACATAATAAAAAAATTTTTCTTAACCAGATCTAATTTTTATTTATCTTTTAAAGAAGATTAAATATTATAATAATATAATTTATAATAAAATATTTAAATATATTAAATTCATGTATAAATAGAAATAAATAGTTATAAATTTTGTTTTTATTTTAAAAAGTTACTTATAACTTATTATAATGTTTTTGTTCGAGATAAAACCAATAATAATTTCCTCTTAAGCGATCATTTTAAGTTATAAAACTAACCATTTTTCAAAAAAATTTTCTGATCAATATCTAATTTTTCCTATATCTACATTAAATAGAATAGTAACCAATAGCTTCTACTTGTATTTTAGTAGAATATAGAGGACATATTACTTTCCTATTATAAATAATCAAATTATTCGGGAATAAAATGATGAATTTCTTTGAAAATTGCAGCTCGAAACTTAGAAGATGTACTTGAACGTTCATCTATGAATAATCGAAAGATATTTGGATTATTAACAATAAACTCTATAAAAGTAGAAACAAAGATTCTAATGACAATGCTAACCTTTTACAATACACTATCATGCTTGATAAATTAATTGATGAAGAATAATACTAATTTCATCAATCACCCCCCCTCTCCTCTTAATTCCTAATTCATCAACACTTCGAAAATTTCGATGAAAATAAATCGGTGTAATAACTAATCTTCTCTAACAACTTCACATAATTTCAGACTACTAAAAACTACCCTTAGGACTCAATTTGTTGAAGTCTAATTCTATTAAAAAACAACGTGTTTTTTATTTTTGGGTTTTCTCTGAATCCTTGTGATATTACTCACAGTGATTAATACATCTCTTCAATAATAATGCAATTAATCAATACCAAATTTTAACAGATTTACAGTGATCTTAGTTTCAATTAGTATATAGGGAATTTTGTTTATTTATTAAATAATTTAAAGTATATGTATCTTACATTTTACTTTGATTAAAAAGATAATATCAATGTGAATTCTTTATTTATATTTAGATAAAATAGTAGATTATATAAAGAATATCAAAGATTCAATTTGATATAATCATTATTGGCTCCGATTTTTGGTGGAGAAAGGAGCAGTAATGAGAGTTTAGTAAAACAAAGAAAAAAGTTGCAGTAATTGAACGTTATAACAAAATCGGAGGTGGGAATTGCATACTCACCGAGGGGGAAACTATACCTTCTAAAACACTTTGACATGCATTCAAGTCCGCCTTATCGAAAATTTAATCAAAATTCATTATACAGGAAATAAATCATTGCTTTTACAATTTTCTTTTTTCTAAATCCTTAAACAAATTGAAATTGTAATTAATCAACAAGAAAATATACGACAAAAATTTTACGAAGAAAATAGTTATAATATATTTTACTAGTGAAGTGTTTTTCATTGACGAAATACATTAAAAGTTCCTTTATAATAAAGGGAACATACGATATTTTGTATGGTGAACAAATTATTATTGCAGTAGGATCTCTCGACCTTATTTTTCCACTCGATGTTGATTTTCAACATTAAAAAATTTTGAATACCGATTCAATTTTAACGCTTAATTATCAAAACGAATCATATGATTATTTATTGGTGCTGGCCTAATTGGATGTGAGTATGCTTCAATTTTCAGAGGATTAGGAATAAAAATTGATCTTATTAATACTCGTAATTACCTTTTCTCATTTTTAAATCAAAAAATATTAGAGGATTTATCATACCATTTTTGCAATAATGGTGTTGTTATTTGACATAATGAAGAATATATAAAATTGAAGGAAATAAATGATGGAATAATTATTCATCTTAAATCAGATAAAAATATAAAATCCGATTGTTTGTTATATGTTTAATAACCGTACAGAAAATACCGATAATCTAAATTTAAAGAATACCGGTATATTATAGATAGAATGGAATTAATTAAAGTTTAATTCTTCCTATTGTACACATAATAAAATATTTATGCTATCGGTGATATTATTGGTTATCCCAGAGTTTAGATTAAGCAGCTTATGATATCAATGTCGTCTCGTTGAACGAAGAGCTATAACAACTGAAAAGAGATATACGTTTGATTGAGGATATTCCAACTGGAATCTATCATAATATTTTAGAAATTAATTTTATTAGTAAAACAAAATAAGAATTGACTACAATGAAAATCTCTTATGAAATTGGGAGAAGCTCAATTTAAAGATTTAACTAGAGCACAAAATAGCAGGGATAAAATATAGGGAGTTTAAAGATCCGATTTCATCGTGAAACATTAAAAATTTTAGGTATTCATTTTGTTTGGGTGAAGGTGCAGCAGAAATTATTCATAGTTGGGAAAGCAATTATGAAACAAAAAGGTAAGGTAATTTCATTAAATATTTCGTTAATACTAACATTTAATTACCAAACTATGGAAGAAACATTTTCGGGTTTCTGCATTAAATGAATTAAACCGTTTATTCTAACTAAATAAAATTCAATTTACTTAACAGATAAAAAGTAAAATTTCTTACTAAAATAAAAGATGTATTTATTTATGAATTAATTCTAAAAATATTTAAAAACTTTTAAACGGATGTACTAAGATGATAAAATAAAATAATCAAACATGAAAAATAGGATTAATAAAATTAAAATAATATAGAATTATTATGCTTTTATTTCTTATTATGAAAATAATATTTTATATAAAATATTATAACACTTTTTAAATATCATATCATATGGTTTCTCTAAAACTGTTAACCAGAAATAAGTATCATCTTTCACCACGATCTAAAAATATCCGATCTCTTGATCAGAAAAATAATTAAGAATTCTTCTCTTATAAATAATTTTTTTTCAAGAGATTTATATATTTTAATTTTCTTATGATTTAACCAAAAATTTCGTTCATAAATTATTAGTTTTATTAATTCCTGATAATAATGGATTTATTTTTTTATTTTTTTATTCACTTTAACTGATATTGTATAAATTAAAGTTTACTATTATTTAGTAATTCTAAAAATTATATTTTTATTACTTTATGTAAATATAAATTTTTAATTTAGGAATAAATTGTGTAACTCTGAAATCCATGTGGAGATTAAAATAAATTAATTCCTGCTCTAAAATTTAATTTGATGTTTAAGTAATATTTAAACATCTTCCTTTATAAAAGGAATTTTTTATTTTCAATATTTTAACTTTTCATAACATTATTCATATTTTATTAGTTTAATATAAATCAATATCCTAGATAAATAGGACTTCCTATATTTGTTAGTTTATTGATTTAATAATAAAAATTATCTTTTAATTAATAAAATTAAAATTCAAATTATTTTGAGTAAATTAAAAAATATCTTACAGAAACCAGAAGATATTTTATACTGATATTTATCATATCATTAAATACTAAAAATTTAAAATATTTACACTATATTCCCCATTAAAAATAGATATTTTATAAAATTAAATCCATTTATTTCTTATAACAAATTCTATTTCTTAATTCATAAATAAAATGAAGATATTAAACTTTTTATAATGAGTTATTTATCATAATTATTAATTTTTCGGAAAAATTAATTTTATAATTATGTTCAATAAAATTTTATATAATATAATTCACTGAAAACAAACTTTAATGGCATTAATATAAGGTTAATAACAATTAAAAATCAGTTATTAAAATTAACTGCAATAAAATTAAATCACTAATAATTATAGAGTAATTATATCTTTAATTAATTAAAACTAACACCAAATAATTCTATTAGAAAAATTGATTAAATTAATTAAATATTTAATTAATTTACTTATAATAATAGTTGAAGTCTACTGAATAGTAGATAATAATTTAAACCATTGTCAGGAATTTATTATAAATTTAAGTTATCTATAACGATTTTCTGGGAAAGGGGGGTTACAGATATCTTTTTTATAGAAAAATATAATGAAATTTTTTATTAAAAATACTAAATAAAAGATCCTTTCAAGCTCTTAGAATAGAGAGGTAAGTAATTTACTTTAAAGCAACAGAGATATAAAAATTTATTTGTTTTATTATTAATATTTTTATAATTATTAATTAGTTACACAATTTATCTAGACTTTGTTAATCATTGATTAAGAAATAAATATGACAACTTAGAGTGTTTTTTCAGAAAATACTAAAATTTAGTCTAATTACTACTTGTTAATAGATTAGATAATCATGATTAAACCTAATTTTATTTCTATAAATTCTTAATTTTAAAAGAAATTTATATTTTTGAGTAAAAAATTAAAAACTAAGTAAAAATAAAAGAAGAGGCTCTTAATATAGATTTATTTAATCTATAAAATAATTAGCAAGAGAATATTACTTAGTAATAAAATAAACCTACTATTCCAAAAATATGGATTTTGTATTTGTTATCCAGAAAATATTTTTTCCTATATTTATGGAATAGATATTTAATAAAATTTATAGATATTGTAATATATATAAATATTTTCAAATAATTAATTGCTCTAATTGTCTTCTCTTATTGTAAAGTTTATATAAAGTATTACATACTAAAATAAAACTTAAAGTAATTTTTAATTTAAACGTTTAATATTTTAAACAAGTATCCACCTCTATTCTATTTTAGATGCTATAAATAAAACAACCATAAATATTAAAATAATCTAAAATTTTATTAAAGAAATTTAAACTATTAATAATTATTATAGAACAATTATTTCTTATTCAAATTCTATATATTCATTAATATTATGAATAATTAATAAAAAATTAATCAACTTGATAAAATTATTGAAGTTAAATATATAAAAATTATTATTGAATATATTTTATAAATATAATTTTTTATTAAAAAACTTTAAAAATAACTTAATAAAATAAACTTAGTGTTTATTTTGTATTTTTAAATACAATTATTTTATATTATTAATAATAAATATTAAAAATTAGAATTTATTTATAAATAATATTTATGGTTTATTGAAAATATTTATATTTAATAATAATTTAATTTTATTGAATATATTGGATTTACTCTTTATCTTTACTTATATATAATTATCAATTTTCTGAAAACTATTAATTTTAATATTCATATAATTTATTACTTATTTAGTTTTATATAAGTACTGTGAATTATCGATCGTTTACTTTAATTAAATAATATGTTAAATTATTTAATTCGGATTATCTTTTCACTATTAAAGTGAATGTTAAAAACAATAATTTTTACTAATATATAAAACTACTTATTTCTTCTTTTAAGAAAGAAATAATTTTTTCAAAATAGGGAATCTAATAATAGAAATTAATAATAATAAAAATAAAATAAATTAACTATACTCATATTTTTATTATTCACGATTTTATCGCACTATAATTTTATTACTTACGAAAGTAGAAAAAACTCTAAAAATAATATATATTTAAATTAAAAATTATAAAGTAATTTATATTAATTAATGTAATAAAGAAATTTCTTAATTATAAAATTTCTAAATTCATAATTGATGATAGTTGTATTTTATTATAAAAAAAATTTAATATTCAGAAAATATATATATTCTTTCTAAGAATATTAGAACATAAAAAATCCTTAATTTAAAAGAAAATTATTTATTATATAACATTTAATTTTAAAGTTAAATAATCTCTAATATTTATAAAATAAATTCATATAAATAATAATCTTTCTTATGCAAAGAAAGATCTGGAAAGAATATTTTAAATAGCAGAATAATCAGAAAAATTGAATGATTTAGCAAATAATATATATAATATAGTTACTTCTTTTATTAGTGAAATTTAAATAAAATCTACTCATATGGTAAAAATAAAGATCCTAAATGATGCAGTAAAATAAATAAGTCCCAATAAGCTAAATAAGATTTTATAATTAATATTAATTTTATCAAAATCATTAATAAAAAAATTCTGGAGAAATAAACATATATTTAAGGAATATCAAGATATAAATATAAATATGACAAATGAGCTCGTTTTATTATTAAAGATAAAAGGATTGAGTTTGTTTAAAATTAATAAAAATGTAGGAAATATGCGTTGAATCTTAGTTTTTAAAAGATAAGAAAATTCTTTATTAAAACGAATTATAATAAAGAAGTATAACTGATGTATTAATTTAATATATAAAAAATATAAAAAAATTGAAAATGTTAAATCCTATGAGTTTCTCTTTATAAAATTATTCTTCTCGTATTTATATAAAAATTTTCGACAGAATACAAGATATTATTCTAATAATGAAACCAGTGAAATATTTATTATATATTTAACTGTAGGGATAGATTTTTGAGTAGTAATTTATTAATTATCTAAAAGATAATATCAAATTTAAATAGAGAATTTTAAATTCTGACAGATATTTGTATCATCGATTGTATATCTTTACTTTTTAAGAAAAAATTTTATTTTGTTGCATTAATGGTATTTTTTATATCATCAGTTATTAATTAATTTATTTTATTTTAATAAATATTAAAATAAAATAAACAAAATTTCTTAGTTATCCTGAAAATTGATATTCTTGTATTATATAAATATTGATGATTATTTAATATCAAAAACATGATAGAATTTGTGCGAAATAATTTTTCGTTAGCTGATTTATTCTTTAATACTAGAAAATAGGAAATAATTAATAAAAATTATTTTAAAATCTTTTATTTTAAAATTATTATCAAAGAATATTAATCAGTATCTTAATAATTATTTTGATAAAAGATATTATTCTCATTTATTTTATTTTTTAATTAATTCTAAGAATAAAGAATTTTAACAAAAAATTATCAATTTTTTTTAATTATATTAGTTTTCAATATTTCTATTCTAAAAATTCTATCAATTAGTTTGAAACATATTTATCGATTGTTTATATATATTTAAATCAATATTTTAATAATTGATATTATCTGACAACAATTAATTTAAGAAATTAATTTATGATTAAAGTTATTCTAAAAATATTTCATTAAATGTTATTTAATATCAAGATAGTTTATTTTTTATTTATTTAAAGTGCACTTAATAAATTTACCATCTTATATATATTTAATAAATATTAATAAGATATATACACTCAGTAATATTTATTAAGTGAATATTTTATTACATGAATATTAATAATATTCTATTAATAAATAATATGTTTATCTTAATTATCATAATAACAAAGGGATTTTTAAAAATAAACTTCAATTTCGATCTGAATTTATGATAATATTTTTTGAATCAAATATTTATTTGATAAATATTTTGAAATAAATATAGATTTACACATTCAATAAATATTAAATAAAATCTTATTTTTAGAATCAAAAAATAAGATTTTGCATAGTTATTATATACTGTATTATTACTATACAGTAGTAACGCGTTTTAGCATTTTTTTATAAGTATTTTTATCTAACAAAATATTACTTTTTGGTTAAAAACTTTTAAGATTTAATATGTATGTAATAAAACGTATTAAAAGGAAATAATTTATGAATTGAAATTAGAGTATTTTTATGATACTGATCATCAATGATATGTAAAAAGAAAATCCAGAATATTTTTTAAATTTACAAAATTTATATGTTTAAGATTAATTTATTAAATTTAATGGATATGAAACTATTATTCACCATACCTAAAAATAAATTAAAAATTATATCTGCTTAATTAGTATGTTTGATGTAGTAGAGGAGTATCTCATAGACTAATTTTAAATAATTTAAAATATATTTTAGATAATTAATGTTAAATAAAGAATATTCATTTAAA
This sequence comes from Arsenophonus sp., assembly GCA_046530785.1. Lineage (GTDB taxonomy): Bacteria > Pseudomonadota > Gammaproteobacteria > Enterobacterales > Enterobacteriaceae > Arsenophonus. The sequence goes on along the minus strand of JBHEQT010000001.1, from coordinate 25,805 downwards.
TTAATTAAATAGATAGGATAATTATAATAATGAATTTTAAATATAATTGAATATTTACTTGATAAAGTTTAAAACTTTAAAAAATAAGTGATTAGAAAATTATTAAAATCTATATGATAGAAATTTGCTTTTTTAAATTTTTTATATAATTATTATCGTTAAATTTTAAATAAATCTAATGCTAGTAATTTATCTTTAATTATAAAAAACTTCAAAACAGATAAGTATATCTTAAAAATTAATAATATATATGATCAGATTTATGTAATTTTATTGGAAATTTTTTAATAAAATCAATTAGAATTTTATTCTAGAATCAAAATATAAAAGATATAATATTCATAAATTATATAAAATAAGAGTTATCCTTTAAATTAAAATTAATAGAAAGTATAAAAATATTATCACCAACTTATAAAGTTATAAGAGAAAATTTTTTATAAGATTTTTAGTCTATTAATAGATTTTAGTATATTTAAAAAAATAATAATCTTTCATTGTAATATTTATTACTATATTTCTATCTATTTAAGTTAGTAAAATTTTATCATTTAGCTTTAATCTTTAAAGCAAATATAACTTAGTATTATACTATATAATCATTAAATAATTGATTGATTATTTAATGATTATTTTTATTTTACTTTATTCATTTAATAAATAATTATACTATTATTATATAATATTGACTATAAGTTAATAACTTTCAATAAGAAATATAAATTTAAAAAAATTATAGTAATATACAATTATCTTATAATTAATTTTATTAAAGATTTATTTTGTTAAAATAGTAATTTTGTTATTGGTTTAAAACAAAATAAAATTAGAGAATATCAAAAAATGATATGACCTTTATATCTCTTTGTTTTAATAATAAAACTTACTTTAATTTATTAATATAAAAACTTTAAAATTAGTATTTTATATTATTGGTATAAGTAATATTAATATTCAAAATATTATTGCTAAACTATCAATATATCAAAATAATAAAATGAACTAAATACTGCTATTGACATCAGTAAATTATATCTGTTAGATTTTAATCTAAGTATTAATAATACACTAATTAAACATATTTATTTTTAATTTTTAATGTTTACTAGATTAAAACTGTTAATATTAATTCATATTAAACAAAAATAAAAATGTTATTTACGTACTAATTTAATAAAGGAAATTATTTTAAATAAATTATTCTTCTGTATTTTTTTAGGTCATAGGAGGTAAATTATACTAAACAAATAAATAGAAAATCCTTTATTATTTTAAATATAAGGAGAAAAAATATTTTTAAGATTAAATAAGAATTTATAGATTTCTTATATTAAAAGAAGGAAACTTTTATTTATATTCTTAAATATAATTATCTATATTTCTAATAGAAATAAATGATTGAGATTTTATCCTAAATAGGATTAAATCTTTTTTAAATAACACTACCCTGAAAGTTATTATTGATACAATAAAAATATAACTAATTATATCATTTATATTTTTAAATAAATTAAGGAAACAATAAATCTATAATAGCATATATTACATCTTTATTTACAAGATACAAAATTTTTAGTTATTATTAATAATAGTTTACTATTTTAGGTGAAGAAAAATTCTTTTTTACAGTTTTTTAAGTATCTTAAAATTATCTAAAAGACATCATTAGTAACTATAGGAAATTTAATTTATTTAAAATCAATTCTTTATAAAAAATACCACCATTATGGTGAGTAAATTTTGCTATCTAAAACGAATTCTGTATTCGAAGATTGTATAAAAGTAATTGGTACTGATCTAAATAACGTCTTTATTATCCTTCTTTTATATCTTATTTGCAAAACTAAATAAAAATAGTTATAAATATAGTTAATTGGTCAAATAAATAAGGATTTTTAATACCAAAAAATAAATTATTTAAAATTATTTTATTTTCTAAAAAGATCTTTTAATCAATAGCGAGATTTTATATATATAATAAGTATTATAATAGAAGGATAATATTCTCGATACTTTTTCAAACGATTTATCTTAAATCTTATTCGATCGTAAAATTTATTTTACACTAAAATCATAAAAAATCTTACTTAATAAGTAGTTATTATAATCAATATTATAAATTAGAATATTTTTTACTAGATAAATTTTAATGTTAGTCGTTTAACTGATATTTAAAAAAATTTTCATAAGATTCAATGATTAGAATTTAAAATAATCATGTTTTAGATAACATTGAGAAATGAAAGATATTAAAAATATATATAGGAATATTATGAAGATTTCAGAAACTAATATGACCAGTTTTACTTCGTTTTTATATTTATTTTCTACTAAAATAGTTCAATTAAAAGGAGATATCATAACTGTTAAAATCTTTTATATTAAATTTCAATCTTAAAAAATTATGTTAAATATAATCTGGATAAAATATAAAATAGATTACATTAAAAACATATATAAAAATTTTTTCTCTTAAATAGAGAGCTTTATTAATTTAAAATATAAAAAATAATACTTTATAATATTAAATATAATTATAGCTAGTGAAGTCTCTGAGCATCAGAGATTAATAAAATACTAATATTCTATAGTTTAAAATTATTTGCTTATAATAATTTATAAAAATTAAAAATTAATATTGGATTTGTTTCAAATATTTATCTTTCTATTGAAACAATAATAATTTACATTACTATTGTTTAATTTAACCAATAGACAAATCTATTCGTTTAATAGAAATCTTAATTTTAATTAAAAATCTTTATCTTATAAAGATTATATCTTTTATTAATATTTATTTATTCATATTGGTATATATTTAACAATATTTTTATTTTTTACATAGAATATACCTATCTTAATTGTATTTAATGATCGATATAAACCTTTTAAAGTTATATAAAAATATATCTAGATTATTAAGATAAGTTAAAATATTTAGTGGATATTACTTGAATTTTTTAGATTTTTATATGTAGCGATTCTTTTTTCTTGATCTACTAAATAGAAACTTTCTATATTAACTTAATTTAAAAGAGATTTTATTCATTAGATAAACTAGATTTCGGGAAGAAAATAGTTATTAAATATTTTTATTATTAATAAATAATCTGCTATTTAGCAACTTATTATTACATTATAATTATAAAAATACTAAATATTAGTTTTATTAAAAATTTTAAATCCGATAAAATGGTACTTTTAATTAATAAAATATCCAGTTTCTGTTAATCTAATAATGTATAAAGTATTCTTTTTACAGAATTGAGAGAAAATTATTAACTTTGTAAATTTTGGAATCAAATATTTTATTCATTACCTGATTTATCTAGAAAATTATTTACTAAATAGTATTTCAGAGAAAATCTCTTTGAATAAATAAATTTTATATTATCTCATCTTGATTATTTAAAAAATTATTATACTGATGAATATCCATTCATCTCAATAATTATCTGAACGATATCTATATATAGATATAACTTTATTGAAGTAAGATCTATCTTTTGTCGTAGACCTTAGTATGCTGAATATTTTAAATGTTAATATAGTTATATTAAGATTAATTGATAACTAATAGACATTAGTTATACTTAATATGAAATACTCATAATATTTATTTATGATATGCATTACTAATACAAATAATCTATTAATAAAAATAAAAATTAATAATTTATTATAATTTTCTTCACTATTATTTCGATAATTTACTCATTGAATTGGAAATTCAATTCAAATTATCGAAAATGAATAAATTCAGTTATCAATAACTCTATATTTTGTCAGCACTAAAAAATATAAAAGATAATGTATAAGTTTGAATATATACTTATTCACTAATATTTAAATAAATATCTAAATATATTTATAATATAAATAATAAAAATAATTTTAAATTAATATCTGTTAATACGTTTTTATGAAAATAACTTAGTACAATTGTTTTCAAAGTAACAATCAATACTTAAACCCGATATAATTTAATATTTTAAATATTTCTTAATTATTACCTTTATGATAATAATATATTTCTTTTGTTATATATTTAACAATTTTTTCTATAAAATTATTATAGTTTTAAAAATATAATCTTTTTTTAAAATAAAAAAAGATCCTATATATTATTTAATTAAAATATATTTAATGAATTTTAATTCTATAGAATATATAACGATATAATATAAATTAATTATAAGAATCAAGATTCTATTATTACTAGTTCTTAAAATTTATTTAATGTATCTCTTCCTTTTATTTATCGAAAGAATAAGATTTTTTAGGAAACCGGAAATTTTTATGGATTAGAATGTATAAGAAGCAACAGAGAAACCCATTTAATAAATTTTATTTCTTTAATTATCTGTTTTATAACATTGTTTATTTTATTATTTTTAGCAATAATAATATTAAGAATAGTTTTTATTTTTATTAGATATCATCATCATAATTTTAAATAGTTTTTATTAACAAACGATATTTTACAAAGTAGAAAAATTCTTTATTATAGAATTACCTGTTTAAAATAGAGTCCATATATGGACCATTATAATAATGGAAAAGAGTAAGAATTTAGTATTAAAAATCAGAAAATTATTATTATAGTTAATCCAATTATTTTGGAACTTAATAGTTTTATTTTTTAAATTTTTTCTAAATTTAATAATTTAGTATCAAAATCAGATAATAAACCATAAACCCATTACTAATATTTATCAAGAAGAACAATAATAATTAAATAATATATCGCTAAAGTTATTAATTTAAGATTAATTAATAAAACTTAGATGAACTAAAATTTAAAATTTAACTGTATTTAAATTTATAAAATAAATAAAATAATAGTAGTAATATAGATTACATCCAGTATATATATTATTAGGGAAAAATAATTAAAATAACTTAAGATTTTATCTTAAGTTATTTATATATATTTCTCTTTAAATTTCTTATATATCTTGCATAAATTTTTTGTTGACAATAAAAAATTGGATATAACTTATTTTGTTTTTCTCTCACTTATTTTAAGAGAAAATAAGTGTTCATAATATATATTTTATATATAATTATGATTATTTAGATTTTTATCTTCTTTAACTTATTGATAAACAAATTTTTACAATATTCAGATAAATATAGAATATTAAAATTCAGCTAACATCTTAAACATCTAATAAGCGTGTAAGAAGGCGATTCTTATCAAAATCGATAAATAATCAAGTTTATTTAAGTTAAAGATATTTAGTATAATAAAAATGGAATCCTTAAAAAGTTACTAGAAAATTATCTATTTCATTAATTATGATTTCAATAATATTATAAGATATTTTAACTATTTTGAAAAAGTTAAAATAAGTTGATCATTTATCCTATTTCAGAGGATAAAATTATAAGTAATTCATCGAAATAAAATAAAATCTAAAATTTGATCAAATTATTTCTCTTTGATTTTATATCAATAAATTATTTTAATAAATCAATTTTTTCTTTATTAGTGTAGTGAAAATATTAATTTTACTCTAACTATTCTAGTTTATTACGTACTAACTGTAAGAGAAAAATCAACTAATAATGTAATAAATTGTTTAGGATGAGAAATAAACACTGCATGGGCAGCATGTTTTATTATTACTGAACGAGATTTTGGTAACCATCCATCTATTATGGATGCGATTTTTCTAGGAACTAGACTATCAAGATCACCATAAATACGTAAAAAAGGTTTATTTATTCTTAATAAAGATTGTCGTAGATCAGTTGTTCGCAAAATTTCTAAACCTGCTTTCAGTACAGAAGATGAAGGTAATGGTTGTTTTAATATTAATAATTTTAATAATTGTATATTTTCATTTTCTGTTTTTGTACCCAATGTTTGCAATGTTAAGAAATGTTCTATTATACGATGGAAATTAGTTTTTAATTGTTGCTCAAAACTAATAAGAAGCTCAGATTTAATACCTGGCCATTTTTCTTTCTGAATAAAACATGGTGATGAAGATACTGTTATTAAACCTGATATTTCAGATTGATGGTTAAGTGCAATGATACTGGCAATTAATCCTCCTAATGACCAACCTACCCAAATAGCCTTTTTAGGAGCTTTTTTCCAAATTAATTCTGCCATTTTTTCTAGCGACATCTCTGGAAAAAAATTATTATAACCATAGCCAGGTAAGTCAACAATATGGAGATAGAAATAAGAAGCGCATTCTTTTTTAATAGTATCCCAAACTGTTGCATTTAATCCCCATCCATGCAATAGTACAATATGTTTTTTTTCTTTATCTAACTGTTGCTGTCTCCAAGACAGTTTTGTCATAATTATTCTCTCAATTATTCATATAAAAGACATTGTTATATTAAACAAAGGACTATTGATAATCTTAACTAGATAGAAGATAGTAAAATATTCTGCTTTTATAATATTTTATTACTTTTGAAATATCTTCTTTATCTTAAGAAGATTGTTGTTTCTATTCTTATATAACGTTAAATATCTCTCTTCAAATTTAGATTTATTTCTTATAAATTTACATTATTACCATAACTTTATCAAAATTACCTCCCTTATATAACACCATTAAGAATATTAATACAGTAATAATTTTTTAAAATTCTCTAAATCTCTTTTATTCTAAAAGGAAAAACTTTATTTTTTAAACAATAATAATTTCTCTAATATTTTTTAAAAGATTATAATACTGAATTACTATTCTATTCCTTATAAAATATATAATAATTCAAATTTAATTAAATTAGTTTAATGATAGTTAAATTATCTTCTTGAAAAGAATAGCTATTTTAGCTAATTCAATCGCTCTTTTTATAATATAATATTGAAAATTCAACTTTCTACAAATGTACACAAATTTTAAAGATCTAATGATGAAATTATTTCAACATCGCTATATTCTTGATATTGAAGGATTTCATTATGAAAGATAAATAACTAAAACTTCTCTATATTATTCATTTTTTAAATAAATTTATTCTATTATATATAGGAAATAATGTGTAATGCCTTGTATAAAATAAGAAAAGATGGTAGTATGATTATATCAAAATGATCAACCATTGAGCATCGATATTGAATTATGATTAATATCACTAAAGAAGCACAAGCTCATTTTTCGAAATTATTGGAAAATAAAAAACCTGGTACACAAATTCGTGTATTTGTAATTAATCCTGGTACACATTCTGCGGAATGTGGTGTATCTTATTGTACTCCTGATACTATTGAAACGACTGATATTAAACTTGAATTTAATAAATTTTCAGCATATATTGATGAAATTAGTGCACCTTTTCTAGAGAAAGCTGAAATCGAGCTTCTAGTAGATTCATTAGGATCTCAACTTACTCTAAAGGCGCCTAATGCTAAAATACCAAAAGTTCCTAATGATGCTTCATTAATTGAACGTGTTGAATATATTATTCAATCAAAAATTAATCCACAATTAGCTACACATGGTGGAAAGGTTTCGTTAATAAAAATTACTGATGATAGATATGTAGTTCTACAATTTTCTGGAGGGTGTAATGGTTGTTCAATGGTAGATTTTACCTTAAAAGATGGTATTGAAAAACAATTACTAGAGATGCTTCCAGATGAATTAAAAGGGGTAAAAGATTTAACCGAGCATAAGCGTGGCGATCAGTCTTTTTATTAACAATATTCTTAATTATTGTTAATGATGTATACTTAAACAAATACAACATTATATTATAAAATACTATATATATAATTTCTAATAAATTATATTTGATAAATATATAAAATTTATCAATAAAATGAGAATATCAAACTATAGTTTATATTATGATATATAAGGTTTATTTAGTATAAATTAAAAATGATTATTATCTTATATAGGATATCTTAAATTAACTTTATTAAATAAATAAAATAAACTTTAATATATTGGTAATTAATGATAATATTATTATAGATAGAATAGTTAAAGATAGAAAAATAATTTTAAAGGATTTTTGAAAAAATCCATATACCTCTTTAACCCTCTCTATTTTTAAGAGATAGATTAGGCTATGATCCATTTAATTTCTATAGAAAATCCTAGATTTGCACAAGCATTTATTGACTATATGGCAATGCAAAATATCATTATTGAAATGAGTGCTAAACCACAAGGAAAATTCTTTGATCTTTGGTTAAAAAATAAAAATCAATTTGATCAAGTACAACAAGAATTAAAGATTTTTATGCAAGATCCTCTTAACTCTCGTTATCAAAATGCAAGTTGGAAAACTGGAAATATTGATAAAAAATTTGACTATCAAAATTATCTCACTTTCAATTATTTTAAAAAACAATCTGGACCACTAACCATTATCATTTTCTTTTTATCTATTTTTATTTATATTTGTATGTTAATTTTCAGTAATTATAAAGTAATGAATTATCTTTCTTGGCCATTAAGTACTCAATATATTGAAATATGGAGAATATTTACTCCTTCTTTGCTTCATTTTTCATTGATGCACATTTTATTTAATTTGATGTGGTGGTGGCATTTAGCTGGTCATGTAGAACGCCTATTTGGTACAAGCAAGCTATTTTCCATTTCTATTATATCATCTCTTTTTACTAACTTTGGACAATCTTTCTTTAGCGGATCTGCTTTTGGTGGACTTTCCGGATTAATTTTTTCATTAATTGGATACGTTTGGATAACGAGTAAACATTATCCATCAAAAAATATTTTTGTTTCAAATGGATTAATAATATTTTCTGTTTTATGGTTATTTATTGGTTATTTTGATATTTTTGGTATAAAAATAGCTAATACAGCACACACAATCGGATTGATTATTGGATTATTAATGGGATTATGGGATAATAAATATAAAACAAATAATACACATAATCAATACATATAATAATATTTGATATTTTATAAAAAATTAACGCTATGATCTTATCATTAAATTTTTCTGTATTTAATATTTTCTAACTTATGAAGGTTCTTTAAGTTATTTTAATGTGAGTTAATAAACTATTCTCTATAATTTAAATGAACTAGATAAGAATTTAAATATATCAGGACAGGTATCTCACTTTTTTCAAGTTCTTTTTGATACTACTACCAGATTTACATAAATAAAATAATATATTCAGAATGAAAAGAATGAATTTTCTAATATTTTGATCTGATAAATTCTCAATAAAAGTACAAACTATTAATTGTGGATATTTAATCCTATATTTAAAGGATGTGTAGCATATTAGCTATTGAATTATAAAAATTTAAAACCATTATAACCAATAATTTTATAATTTCAAATTTTCTTTATAAAATATAAACAATTTTTTTGATTATATAATGCTAACAGAAAAAAGTTTCAATTATAATATAGGAATTATTAATGAAGAATTTCTTATATACTAGATAGAAATCCATTCCATGCTATAGAAAATTTTATAATTAGTAATATTATTTTAATTCCTTTATTATTAATACTTTAAATAAATAATCTGTGAATGAAAAATAATTTTTATAAATTCTCTTAGATTTTAATAATACTATTTTTAGTAGTAATTTAAAATTTTTGTAATAAAATAGTTAACATAAAAATATGGAGATAACTTTATTATCTTTTACTGAAAAAAGTAAATTCTGTAAGTATTTAAAGATTATTAAAAATATTAATATAATTAAATTCAATATTTAATATTTTTTATCGCAATAAATTTTTATCATTTCTTGATTTTATCATTTGAATATACTCTTTATTTATAATTTTATAATTCTTTTTAGATTAATACTATTTCAAAATTAATTTATTTATAATATTTATTATAAATAAATAATAAATAATATTAAATTCAATAATTTTCGCTTGATAAACACTTAACATTTAAATTCATATTTGCTAAAATCAAAAAAAATATGAAAGAAAATATATTGAATTATTTTAATTTATTTATAAATATTTCTCTTATTTAATTCTAATACTATTTATTTGTCTATACAATAGATTACTATCTGATTTTTAAATCTTACTTAGTGCATCTTTTTAGTTTAGTTATAACTCTTATTTTATAACAAAGTTTATTAAATAAAATAAATTTTGTTTTTTAATTATTGTAAAATAATTTTCGATCGTAAAAGATTTTTAACTTTTTCTTCCATATTACTTTTCTATAAATCTTTCGATTATCTTATCAACCATTCATATCTTATTATATAATCTTCATAGGTATTTACTCATTTTCTGGAAAATTACTGTTAATTTTTATTATATATAAATCCTTCAAATAATTGGATTGATACACGACTGAATCTTCGACTAACTATCTTTATTAAACAACGCATGATATAATGCGAAATCAATTATTTTTCTTTATTAGAATATTACAAATACTAAAAAGAAACTTTTATCTTTACACAATTTGTGTTTGGTATTTCAATAATAAAAGAATTTCTTTTTCAAAATCTAAAAGATACTAATTATTAAAAACAGAGTATATTATATATTAGGTAATAGGTGTATTTAATTAATTATATTAATAACATCAAATTTAAACTTAAAATAAACATTATTTATTATTATCAGATTTATAGGAAATTTTTAATATAATTTATATGGAGAAATTACCTTTTAGTAGAAATAAATAAGTCTAATACCGGTTTATTTACTCTTAAAAATAATAAACACCAAATGAATGAATAAAATAATTATCAGTTAACAAAAGGTTTATAACTTTATAATAATTATTTATAATATTATTTATTAAATTAAAGATAACTTAAAAAGTTTTTACTGTATCTAAGCAATCTTGTTTAGATTTACGTTGCATATTTTCAACTGCATTAATAATATCATGATGTACCAGTTTATTATTTTGAATACCAACACAGAGACCACCATATCCTTGTAAAAGTAACTGAACAGAGTAAGCTCCCATACGAAATGCTAGAACACGATCATTAGCTACTGGAGTACCGCCACGCTGAATATGACCTAAAATAGTTGCTCGTGTCTCATGTCCCGTCGCTTTTTCAATATATTTTGCTAATTTATTAACATCATAAATATGTTCAGTAATAGTAACAATCGCATGACGATTACCTTTTAATAATGTAAATTGAATTTTTCTCAATAGTTCTTCTTTATCAAAAGGAATTTCTGGCAATACCATAAATTCACATCCTCCAGCAATAGCTGCGGATAAAGTTAAATCACCACAGTGGCGTCCCATTATTTCAACTATCGAAATACGTTTATGGGAAGTTGAGGTATCACGTAAACGATCAATTGCCTCAACAATGGTATCCAAAGCGGTAAAATACCCAATTGTATAATCAGTACCAGCAACATCATTATCAATAGTTCCTGGTATTCCTATGCAAGGAAATCCAGCTTCAGTAATCTTTTTTGCGCCACGATAAGAACCATCTCCACCGATAACAACTAAAACATCAATATTATTTTTTTTCATATTATCAATAGATTGAACTCTTACTTTTTTACTATCCCGAAATTTAGGAAACCGGGAAGAACCTAAGAAAGTACCTCCACGATTAATAATATCAGAAACACTAAAACAGTTAAGTTCTTTTATTCTATTTTCATAAAGTCCCATATAGCCGTCATAAATACCATAAACTTCTAATCCTTCAGAAAGTCCCATTCGTACAATACTACGAATAGCAGCATTCATTCCTGGAGCATCACCACCACTAGTTAAAATGCCAATTCTTTTTATTCCTTTTTTATTCATGGGTAATCTCTAATATGATTTTTTATCATAAGTATAAAACTATATTTTGTTTATTTTATTTATAGTTTTACATAAATTAAATCAATTAATTTAATTATACTAAAAGATAAAAATTTACTATATAATTTTTAATTATTAACTTTTCTTTGATAATAAATTAAATAATTTCAATTATTAAATTTTTATTAAAATATTCTATTATATTAATATATACTTTAATTTTAAAATAAAATATTAAATTTTTAAAAAATTAAAATTTTTAGTATATGTTTTAATATATCTTAATATAAATATATCAAGATATTAAATATACTATTTAAAATAGTATATAAAATATTTTCTATAAATCAGTTATTTATATTAAAACTTATATATAGATTAACATCTTTATATGAAAAACTATATATAAGAAAAATATAATAGATATTATAAAATTTAGTGAAAATCGAAAATAATTTCGTTAGATTTAAAATATCTTAATAATTTTATTATAAAGTAAACAAAATAAATAAAAATATAATTAAGAAAATATTAAAATTAAATAATTTTAATTAAACTAAAAATCTTTTTTACTTAAAATTTAAAAAATGTTATATCAAAATATTTAAAAAAAAATTAACTTAAAATTGATAATAAATTTGTATTTAATATTTATAAAATTTGATAAATAGAAAAATCCTAATCATTTGTATTACTCTGAAATAACACTAATCATATGGCAGTATTAGATTTTATTAAATTATTATTCTTTTAATGTGATTAAGAAATTAAATATAGATATTTTCAAATATTTTATTTTCCTAAAAATATATTGAATTAAAATGATTTAATTTAACAAAAGGACAAAGAAAAATATATTTTTATAAATATATAACCTTTTATGCCATCCAAGTTTAAACGATTATTTACATCTCTCTTAAAAAGAGCTGATATTAGATTATTAATTATTTAAAATAGGTACACATTATTTAAAAATAAAAAAGTTAAATTAGATTAAAAATTTTAACTATTGAGATATTTTTTTAGAAATAATTATTATAAATTTTATTAATATTTTAAAAAAAATGATATCCTCATCAATTTAAGGATTTAATTTATGAAAACATTATTCAATATTAAGTTTTAATATATTCTTAGTATTTATAACCTTTAATTTTTATAATTATCTATAAAATTATAATTAAAATTTAAAATTATTAATATATTTAATCTCCATATAAAATAATTATAATTTTAAGTATAAATTTTCTTATATTAACTACTCAGTAGAAAATTATTCTTCTTATATTAGAATAATTTTCTACTTTCTTTATTTTGATAATTTTATCTAATTCTTCTTCTAAACATAGAAGATTATTTTTCATGAACTTCAAAAAAAAATAAATAATAAATTGTTTTTATAATTTTTTCTTTTTGTATTTCTACAGTTTCTAAACTAATTATAATAAATTGATAATATATTAAAGATTGATATCATTAATATAATATAAGATATAGTCATTATAATATTAAAATCTTTTAAAAATGTATTAAAGAAATTAAAATTTAAATCAATAAATAAAATCTTAAACGAAATTTTATTTATTGATTTAATATACATTATATAGTTAACATAAAAGATATCTCTACTAGATTTATAGATCTTATAGTAACTTATATTAATTTTTGAAAAATTATTCAATCAAATTTATTTTCTTAAAAAAATTTAATATAAATACTATTTATATAGTATATAATAGAATTACTAATAATATTTCATCCTAAATCTTTTAATCTATCTCTCAATTTAGTTATAAAAATTAATTAAGTTATAGATTTAACTATCTAAGATTTTTAGATTATAAGAACTTTTCTTATTTTTATAAAATTTCTATAGAAAAAGATTCCAGATAATTACCTATAATTTATAGTTTTACCATAAAACCAATAATAAATCATGATTAAGTTTTAAATACTACTCCAATTATATATTTTAGAAAACCAATATTCAATTAATCTTTTTCTATTTGATCTTAACTCTTCCTTCATAACATCTCATATGTAAATTTATTCAGCTAATAATAATCATGATTTAATTAATTTTATTTAATTTTAAATTGTTATATAATATATTTCAAATACTAACTTTTTTAGTTAATATATTTTTTAAACTTAGCATTACTCCAAATTCTATCTAACATTTAGAACGAAAATAGTAAATTGTTATATAAAATTTATATATAATTTTATGAAAAATCACAAATCCATCTAAAATTTATTCAATATTTTGAATTTGCTCACGCATTTGTTCTATTAATATTTTTAATTCAACAGCAGAATTGGTTATTTGTGTATTAATAGACTTTGATGCTAAAGTATTTGCTTCACGATTAAATTCCTGCATCATAAAATCTAATCGACGCCCAACAACTTCTTTTTTTTTAAAATATTACGTGTTTCTTTAATATGAGCGTCCAATCTATCAAGCTCTTCTGCAACATCAATACGTTGAGCTAATATAAGGAATTCTTGTTCTAATCTATTATTATCTATTTGAATATTTATCTCTTCTATTTTTTTTCTTAAACGTTCACTCTGCCATTTAAAAATCTCAGGCATTTTACGACGAATTTTTTTCAGTTCTTTACAAATAGCATTTAGACGTTTCTCAATCATTATTTTTATTTTTTTCCCTTCGCGTTCTCTATTAAAAACAAAATCAGCTAAAGCAAATTCTATTTCGTTAAGTAAATATTTAGAAACACAATCTAAATTATTTTCTTGAGATAAGATAACACCAGGCCAACGAAGAATTTCTATCGGATTGATTTCTCCTTCACCAGTACTCTTTTTTACAAAGTTAGCACCTTTAATTAATTGGTTAACTAACTTTTCATTTAGTGCTAATTCATTTTGTTGATTTGAGATAAATTCAAAATATAAACTACACTCTACTTTTCCTCTTGTTAATCTAGAACGTAACCGATCACGAATAATAATTTCAATATTTCTAAAGCATTCTGGCAAACGAATATAAATTTCAAGATAACGTTGATTAACAGAACGAATCTCCCAAGCCCCATTTCCCCATTCACTTTTCATATCTCGTCGTGCAAAAGCGGTCATACTATGAATCATATTTCATTCCTATAAATAAAAATTAAATTTTAACTTTAAGTGAAACTAATAGGATACCATTCAATGTTGAAAACCGTATAATATGCAATTAATATTATTTAATTTTAGAGTAGAGATAACATTATGCGTATACGTCCAGAGAATAGAGAGGCTAATCAGATTCGCCCTATAAAAATCACTCGACAATACACTAAACATGCAGAAGGTTCTGTTTTAATTGAATTTGGTGACACCAAAGTATTATGTAACGCTTCAATAGAAGACAATATCCCCCGTTTCTTAAAAGGGCAATCACAAGGTTGGATAACAGCGGAATACGGTATGTTACCAAGGGCAACAAATTTTCGTAATACACGTGAAGCAGCAAAAGGTAAACAAGCAGGTCGCACTATAGAAATACAACGCTTTATTGCACGCGCTCTACGAGCTGCTGTTGATTTAAGAAAATTAGGTGAATATACCATTACACTAGATTGTGATGTCATTCAAGCTGATGGAGGAACTCGTACCGCTGCAATTTCCGGTGGTTGCGTTGCTTTAGTTGATGCATTAAACAAAATGGTTTTAGAAGGAAAATTAAAAAAAAATCCTATTAAATCAATGGTTGCTGCGATTTCTGTTGGAATAGTAAATGGAAAAATTATTTGTGATCTAGAATATAGTGAAGACTATATAGCAGGAACCGATATGAATGTTGTTATGATGGACAATGGAAAAATAATTGAAATTCAAGGTACTGCCGAAAGTGAACCATTTAGTTACGAGGAACTATTATCGCTACTTTCTTTAGCAAAAAATGGTTTAGAAAGTGTTTTTACTGTGCAGAAAGAAGCACTAAAATAGATAAAGTTTATATATTTAGATATTTATATCTGTTAAATTAAAAAATAAATTAAAGAGGAAAATTTAATGAAAGACTATCAGCGCGAATTTATTAAACTAGCTATAAAAAAAAAGCATTGGAATTTGGTGAATTTATCTTAAAATCTGGTCGAAAAAGTCCTTATTTTTTTAATACTGGCCTTTTTAATACAGGAATAGATTTAGCTTCACTTGGTCATTTTTATGCTAAAGCATTTATGGATTATAAACCTGCTTGTGATGTTATTTTTGCTCCTGCTTATAAAGGTATTCCAATCATAACAACAACGGTAGTTATATTATCTGAATATTATCATTTTGATAAACCTTATTGTTTTAATCGTAAAGAGATTAAAAAATATGGGGAAGGTGGAGAATTAATCGGTAGCCAATTAAAAGGAAATGTTGTAATCCTTGACGACGTTATTACAGCAGGAAATACGATTAAAGAATCAGCAGAAATAATTAAAAGGAATAAAGCTAAACTTACTGCGGTTATATTATGTCTTGATCGTCAGGAGAAAGGTAAAAAGAACTTATCAACACTTCAAGAAATTGAAAAAAAATTAAAATGCAAGATATTTTCTATTGTTACTTTAAATGATTTAATTGATTATTTAAGTGAAAATTCGAGTATGTCAACCAATTTACTTATGATGAAATCATATTGTAAGGATTACTGTACTATTCCTTTCAACGAATAAAATAAGTAATTTTATTAAAAAATTAGCATAAAAACTCCACTAAAACATTAGGGAGGAGCAAGAAGTATAACTGATTTATTGAAGTTGAAATAATCTATTATCAATAGATATTAAATTCTTTAGTTAAGTAATATAGAAAATTTAAATCTATAAAATACGATAATTTTCCATTAGAAAATAAATAATAATTGAGATACTAATAAACTTTAATAATATTAAAGATTTTATTATAAATATTTTTTTTAAAATCTTCCTAAATTTCCCATTTAATATCTTTCTTTAGATCTTAGTTTTCTAAATTTTTCCTACCACTTATATTGTAGTGAATTTTTTAGAAGATTAAATATATACCGTTATTATTGATGTTAATAGAATATTTCTTCTAAGAAGTCATTAATATTAAACTAATATTAATAGTTGAAAGGATGAAGTTTGAATATAATAATAAAATTATTAAACATTACTTTTTGTTAAAGAAGTATCAGTAATAGTATTGTTTTAGATATATTAAAATAAATTACTAATTTACCACTAGTGATAAATTTTTTCACTTATTTATAAAATTTACGGAAACATTTTGAAAAATTTACGCTATTTTCTATCTTTTTTATGCTAAAATCTCCGATAAACTCATAAAATAATTTATGAAACTCTTGAAGTTTTATTATTTATTAAGATTAAATATTTAGTAAATTAATAATAGTTTATAAGTAACAGGTATCTCTTAATGATACCCTGAATGACCAAAACTACCAGTACCACGTTTTGTTATTTCAAAATTTTGAACAATCTCAAAGTCAGCTTGCACAACTGATACAAAAATCATTTGAGCTATACGATTACCAGGTTTAATAATAAAATTTGTATCACTACGATTCCAAAGAGAAACTTTTAATTCACCTTGATAATCAGAATCAATTAAACCAACTAAATTTCCCAACACCACACCATACTTATGCCCTAAACCTGAACGAGGAAGAATAACTGCAGCCAATTTTTGATCTGCAATATGGATTGCTAATCCTGTAGATAATAGTTTAGTTTGACCTGGTTCTAATTGAATAGCTTGATCTAAGCAAGCTCGTAGATCTAATCCAGCAGATCCTTTTGTCGCATAAATTGGTAAAGGAAATTCTCTCCCTACACGAGAATCAAGAATTTTAATATGTATTTTTTTCTTCATAATGCTGAAGTATCTCATCAAGCAAAAGGTGACCAAGCTCTAATTTATGGCTATATGGTAAATGTGTAACTTTATCTTTCCAAAATAAACTCAGAGCATTTTTTTCTGAATTAAATCCATGATCAGATAATGAAACATCGTTTGCACAAATAAGATCTAATCTTTTTTGGATACGTTTATTATAAGCATATTCTTCCATATTTTGTATCTCTGCTGAAAATCCAACAACATAAGGACGATTATTAATTAACTTACCAACACTTGCTACAATATCAGGATTTTTTACTAAGATAAGATTAATTTCATCATCCTTTTTTTTAATTTTTTCTTTTATAAATTCTTTTGGTCGATAATCAGCAACTGCGGCACAAGCAATAAAAATCTTTTGTTTATCAATTATATTATGTACTTGTTCATACATCTCTAAAGCGCTGATAACATTAATACGTTTAACGCCTGTTGGTGTTGATAAAGTAACTGGACCTGTAATAAGTGTTACATTAGCACCTCTTTCTGCAGCTGCTTGCGCTATCGAAAAACCCATTTTCCCAGAGCTATGATTAGTTAAAAAACGAACTGGATCAATTTCTTCTTGAGTTGACCCAGCCGTAATTGCTAAATTTATATTTACCATATCTTGTTTATGTTGAAAAATATTTTTAGCTAATTGAACGATAGTTAAAGGATCTAACATTCGACCAAGACCAATATCACCACAAGCTTGGATACCTTCATCAGGACCCCAAATTAAAACATGTCGCTCTTTAAGTATTTCAATATTCTTTTGAGTAATATTAGCTTCATACATCTTCTTATTCATTGCCGGAACGACAGCTATTTTTGCCTCTGAAGCTAAACATACCGTTGTTAATATATCGTTAGTCATACCAATAGATAAACGAGCAAGCAAATCTGTAGTTGCAGGAGCTAAAATAATTAAATCTACCCATTTAGCTAATTCAATATAACCTATTTCGCCATCTACAGAAAAATTCAATAAATTATCAATAATTGGATAACCGGAAATACTCTGTAGTGTCAATGGTGTAATGAAAGATTTAGATGATCTTGTCATTATTACACGTACAATTGCTCCATGATCACGTAAACGACGAACTAATTCTGGTGTTTTATAAGCAGCAATACTACCACTAATGCCAAGTATGATATGTTTACCTGTAAGATTTTCCATCACATATATCCAAATTTAAATGATGAGTTTTTAAAACTACCATGAACTAAAGTTCAGTAAGAATAGCATCAATTTTATTAATAAAAACTTTTTTGTAAAATATTATGCCATATACTATACCAAAATACTGGCTATCCTCCATTTGGGAGAGTTCTAAATTATCAAATCCATAGGAAGTTATGGAAAACTACCGAAGAAATAAATTTTTATATTTCAATCTATAGAAAAATTTTTATATTATGGAATTATTGTTATTAAGTGATAAATTGGTATTACTAAAAAGTAATAGAAATTTTTAATTTTAAAATTAATAGAAAACTTATTAAAAATTTTTTTTCATAAAACTATTAATATTTATTAACAATTTTTAAAGGATAATAAATTATAATTTTAAGTATTCACAATGATAATTAATAAGTTATATATAAGAACTTATTAATAAAAATTATTAGGAAAAATTCTAATAATTTAAAAGTATCTATTCTATCCGTATCTTAAAGATATATAGTTACTTCTATAAAATTTAATGAAAAGATTAAATCCCATTAAGGATAGATGATAAATATATTTCTCACCCTTCAAAAACTATTTTTTAAAAATAATTAATAAATAAATTATTCATCTAAACATGAATTTTATTAAATATTTTATATTAAAAATAACTTTTTTATAAATTATATATTATAATTCTGTATAGAAGAATTATAATGAAAATAAAAAATTTTTAATTAATTATTACCTTAGATTTTTTTTACGAAAAATCTTTTATTAAAAATATGAATCTAAAAGATTCCAACTTCTTTTACGTTTTAAATATACTGAAGGAGTTGGAAAGAAAGTAATGCATATCTACTCCACCTTAATTTAATTGTCAACAAATTATTTTTACCATATCAAATAAATTTAGTAGATTTTAAAAAAACTGATTACTACTTAAAAATCTTATTTTTTATATAGTTAATTCATTTTAGCGTTAACAAAAAGATGAAATAAATTTTATTCGTTTTATTTCCCTCTTCTTAAAAATATGAAGAAATTAAGACCTTTATATTCTCTTTTGTAATTTGTGGGAGGATTTTAAAAAATAAAAATAATTAGTAGAAATTTTTAAAAAATAATTAGCAATAACTTCCCCCCGTTTTTATCAAAATATACATTATTGATTAAAAAGTTATAAATAACTGAATTTAAATTTTTATCTCATAATGAATACATTCGTATTTATTATGAATATTTTTAATTTTAAAGATATAATTTTAATATCCCTAAAAATTAGATTTTTTAAATATATACAAAATAATATGAATTTATCAGCAAAACATTACACTTTATAGTTATTCGATATATTATTATTTTCAATAATCATTATAAAACTGTGACATTATAGTGGGGAATGGATTATATAATTTTTTAAATTATTATTAGTGATCATAGAAAAAAATAAGAATAGAAAATAAATATTAATTTAAAAAGAAATAATTCTTTAAATATATCACTATTTTTTAGAAAAAATTTTAAAATATTAAATATTATGGATTTTTTAATTGAAAATATTCAGTTTTACTATCGAAAAACTATTATGATTAGTTTAGAATCAACTAAAATCAATAATATCAAAATTTTGAATTGATGAAAAAAGTTTATAATGTTAGTTTTAGGAATTTATTTTATATAGTGATCATATTTTTAGTTATTGCGAAGATCGGATTAAAATAAAAGAATAGTTAACTAAATTAAAAGAAGTAATCAATTCTAAAGAGGAGAGAAACCGATTTCAAACAATCAAAAATAAAAATATCTAATCTAAAAATTTAATTTACACTTTTATTTTATATGAAATTTACCTATAAATCATTTTCTCATAAAGTAAAAAGTATGAAAATTAAATTTATCATTTTATTTTTCAAAAAGTAGATTATTTAGAATGAATTTAATTTCTTAACTTCTATTAAATATAGAAATGTCTATTTTTTTCGTAAAAAATAAAACTATATTTTTCTATAAAAATATTTAATATAGTAAAAAGATAGTAAATAGAAAATCAAAAAGAATTTTTTGGTAACTGATAGTTTAAAAAGTAAATATAATAATTAATTATATTAAGGTATAATTAATTCACTTGGTAAATAATAAAAAATTTTATTTTCTAAATAAAATTTTCACCGAAAATCAACAAAGATTATTCGTTTAATAAATATAAAATTACTTAATTATTTTTCTTACCAATAAATATATTTTATTTTTTGAAGTTGATTTGTTATAATCAAATTGTGTTTTTAAAAACACAATTTGATTATAACAGTCTTGAATAAATTCAATAAAAGATTGATACTTCTATATCTTTTAACTTTTAAGATTTTAATAGATTTAACAAGAAATAATTGTTTTACTGATATCTAATAAAGATTAAATTTTTTATTAAAATTTTTTGAGATAGGGTCAAAAAATTTAATTTGAAACTTACTCTAGATATAAAAATTTTATTTTTATTAATTTTTGGAGAAAAAATGTCACGAGTTTGCCAAGTTACTGGTAAGAGTTCCATAAGTGGAAATAATCGCTCACATGCAATGAATGCAACTAAACGTCGTTTTTTACCAAATCTTCATTTTCACCGTTTTTGGGTTGAAAATGAGAAACGTTTCGTAAAGCTTCATGTTTCAGCAAAAGGAATGCGTATAATCGATAAAAAGGGGATTGAAGAAATTCTTATCAAACTCCGCACTCGCGGTAAAAAATATTAGGGAGCTTAAAAATGGCTAAGAGTATTCGTGATAAAATTAAACTGGTTTCTTCTGAAGGTACAGGTCACTTCTATACTACAACAAAAAACAAACGTACTATGCCTGAAAAAATGGAAATAAAAAAATTTGATCCAGTTGTTCGTAAGTATGTAATTTATAGAGAAGCTAAAATTAAATAATTTTCAATAAAAGACTATCAAAAATTTTCCTTTAAGGATTTAAAGAAAAATTTAAACTAAAAACTTATTATTTTATTTAATAAAATTAATAACTAATACACTAAAGTAAGTTTAGATTTTTAATCTTAGAAAAGTATTTATTAATACATAAAGTTACAAAATAACCTTATTTTATTATTAAAATAACCAAACGAAAATATGTTATGTCTTACAATTTTAACTTTATCAATCTTTTAGTAACCTTAATTGTGAGATTAAGAATATTATTTTTAGTTTTATAATAAACAGAGATAAAATCATATAAATTTCAGTTTACTAGTTTCAATAGTATTATCTTTTGTTCTTTACCTTTATTTTACAGCATAATACCAACCAACACTATATAATTAACCATTAAAAATAAAATCTGTTTTGTTTTTAATAATTATTTATTGCTTTTAAAAATATTAAAAGTAAGATAATTTTTATTTATCTTATCTCGAAAAATTTTAAATTATTAATATAATAGAAGAAAAATTTTAATTTTTATTATATTTTCATATTTAGCTTTAGTTAAATAAAAATAGTTAAAAGGTAAGTTTCTCCTTTAGAGTATGAGAAGTAAAAAAATTTCTTATATTATTAATTATTTTAATCTAATAAATATTTATATTAGTGAAGATAATTTTTAATATTTTTAAAATATCTTATTGATTTTTAGATAAAACTATCTTTGAAGTAAAGTAATATTATATTGACTATTTATTGTCAATGGTTTTAGTTCTATCTTTTATTGCTAGTAACTGATTTTCATCATGATTCCATCATAAGAAGAATAATAATAAGTAAAATATTTCTCTTTTAAATTACACTACTATTTCTTGCAAAGATCGATTTAATTAAATATTTATCCTCCTAAATACAGTTTGTATTATATCTTTTAAGATTTTTTCTAATTTGTTTTCGTTATATAGAATAGTTATCATAAAAAATAGCCTTTATAATAAAACTATTTCATAAAATTTTTTAATAAATCTACAAAAAAGAAGATATATTTTAAGAAAATTTTCTGATAAAAACGTAAATTTTTTATTTAAAATACAAGAAATTTAATTCGATTCCATCAGGTTATATGCTTCATAAAGCTATTTGTTTAAAATAACTTAAAATCATCTATTTTAACTAGAAAGGAAGTTATTAAGAATTTTCATAATCATATTACTTTATTTTTACTCTTTAGTCCTTAATAATTATTTTAAGATAATTATCTTTTTAGTAATATTTTTATTGCTATTTATTTTTATTCTTAAGTTAAATTTGGTATAAAGATTATAAAATAAAGAAATTAATTTAAATTAATGATATAATAAAAATTTAGTAATTATTAATTTTGGAAAAGAGCTGATAAATCTTAATATTTAATTTTGATTAAAATAACTTAAATTAAGATTAATAATAAAAACTTTATGATTACAATTACAATAATTAATAATTTAATTATCTAAAATATTAAGAATATTACGAAATTATTTAAAAGTGGAATACTCAGTCATCGACTATCTTTGATTTTATGAAAACTATTAAATAATCCAAAAAATTTAAAAGAAAATATGATAATCTCACCTATATCATTAAAAGAATAAAATTTTAAAAAATTTATGTTTTTACAAAAATCCGTATATTATTAATATAGAAAGTGAATAATTGATATACAATAAAATTGATATAAATCACAGAATTTATATTAAGTTTTATCTATTATTATCTATCTATTAATTAAATAGATAATTATTATTAATAATTAATTATATAAAAATATAAAATAACAGTAAAATTATAAAATTAAATAAATAAAGTAAGAAAATATATTAGAATTTTTACAATCCATTATCCTTTGATCATTCTAAATGATAATAATCTTTATATAAATCTTTAAGTTAAATTTATTTTTAAAAAGGTTTTCATATCTTTTCTTTTAGAAAGATAGATTTCCGACATTTTTAGGACTAAAATTTCTAAATATTAAACTTTTTCTATTGAATTTGAAGTTATAAAAAAAGATATTGAAATAATTAAAAATATTTTCCTTTTCTCTTTTATCAATTAAATTATGGATATAAATTATAAATATAATATTAATAATTTTAATTAAAATAAAAAGATTATATCTTACTATTATTTATTAAATGTAATTATACAAATAATTTGAAAGATTTTTATGAATTCTATTTATAATTTTTTTCATCAATATCTATTATTTAACTCACTTTTAGATTTTTATTTAATAGCCCTTTGTTTATTTTTGTATTAAATAATCTTTCTTCGAAATCATTTTAAAATTGCTAAATTGATATAATTCTTAATTATTTTTTTACTTTATTTATTAATTATTATAATCCGTAATGAAAATTTTCTATAAAATAAAAAATTACCATATTTATTTAAATTAATATTTATCAAAATAAATATTTTTATAACTAATTAGGTTAATCATATATAGATTTTACTTACTAAAATGGATGGTAGATATAATTAATTATATCTCTTATATTAATCGATCTTTTGATATTGTATCATACAAGTATCAACTATAAATAATAAAATTAGAAAATAGATTTAGATACTCTCTACTTTTTTAATATTATTAATAATAATATTTTCTTGTTTTTATTAAGATTTAAATATTTTTAAAATAAATAATATTATTGATCAAATTATAATTAATTAATAAAAATTTAGTAATATTACTATTCATCAATCTTTAATTTTAGTTAAAAATAACATAGTGTAATAATACACTTAACATATATTTAATTTATTAAACAAAAATATACACTTACATAGGGTTTATAATAAAATTTTAGTATTTTATTAAGAAATTCAATCTTAATAAATATTTAATCTAATAAGTTTCAACAATTAAATTAAATGAATAATATGATTTTCTTTAGGTAATCTAAAGATTGATTAAAAGTGAAGTTAATTTGTTTGAGATTAATTGATTCTTTTTTCATTAAAAAATTAATATTATTCAATTTATTAAATAATATTATCTTTAGATAATTACAAATTTAAATTTTTCGGAAAATATAAGTTGAAATTTAATATTGAAAATTTCTTTTAATTACTTAAAGGAAATAAAATAATTAATTTTTAAATTAATAAAAACTATATTATCTTAATCAAATACTTCAATTTTAATATTTTAAGTTAAAAATTATCATTATTTAGTAAATCTGTACTAAATTATTGAATTTTTTTGATAAGATCCGAATCTATGATTCGATTTTAATCGATTTTTTTGAAGTTTTATGTAAAACTTATAATAATTAGATATTCAGTTATTTCCAATTACGGAATACTATTTTTAATAAAAACCCCTCCAGTCTTTTTGAAAAAAAAGAATTTTAAGTAATAAAATCCGAATTAATACGAAAAGGAATTTGAATGAATTATTTCTATAATCTACATTTTATAAATACTTAATAAATAACTTTACGATTAAAAATAAGCTGAATATTAGTTATATAGTATATCATATTAAATGTTATGTAGATTATAATAGAAGAACATCCTTATTAAGCACTAATCGATTGTAAAATGACTAATCACAGTCAAATTTCGAGATTTAATGATTTCTAGATATCTTTAATTTTTGATAGATATAAATATTATACAATTAGTATCCTATTTTTAATAACTTCTAATTCCTTCTTAACGATGATGAACTCAATTTTATCTTTATGAGTTATTAACAACTAATACAAATAATAAATATCGTTGAAAATCTATTTTGTATAAATTAAAAATTTCATTTTATAAAAATATTAATTTTAATATATAAAACTGATTTTACTAAAAAATTAATCTAATAATAACAGTTAACCTAATATTTTATTTTTAGTTTTATCTACGTCGCCATATGGTTCCTTTCGGAGTATCCTCTAATATAATACCCATTTGAGTAAGTTCATAACGTGTCGAATCAGCCTCCAACCATAGTTTACTTTTTCGTGCATCATTTCGTTTTTTAATTAATAACTCAATTTTTTCTATTTCATTTCTGTGAGAACATTTTACTTTACTTTGTAAGAATTGTT